>JAZKYO010000074.1:0-40501 GCA_045612185.1 Eubacteriales bacterium | reverse complement strand
GATCCGTCTAAGGAAAAGAATATCGGATACGCAAAGGACTAATCCACACCTCGAGAGCAACTTTACAGTTGCTCTCGTTTTTAATTTTTTAAGAAACTCGGTTATCTGTTAAGCCACCAAATCGCAAAATTCAAGTACCCCGCAAAGGCAACCCAAACAGCGTATGGAATCTGTAAATATCCCGCAATCGGCTTGATTTTTTTGAAATCCATAATCATTTTAATTATGACGGCAAGAAGCGCCAAAAGCCAGAAAAACGCAAACAAAAATACCCTGAATTTGAAGAATAAAATGCTCCACATGAAATTCAATACGAGATTGATCCCGTATACCGATAATGCGTCGCGAACCGCCGTCGGCGAGGAATCACTGCGCAAATAAACCATAGCCGCGCTAATTCCCATCAGAACGTAAAGAATCGACCAAACGATAGGGAACAGAATAGACGGAGGCGCAAGCGGTGGCAACACGATCTCGCTGTAAAGATCCATGTCGTTCCGCGTAATAAACGCCGCTAATCCCCCCACCGCCAACGCTAACGCAATAGATATAACATAAGGCTTAATCTTTTTCCACATAGTTTTCTCCTTGATTATACAGTATAACACTACTCTATTTATATTCCGCAACAACGAAAATATACGTAAATTCTAACATTGAGAGGAACAAAAGCGTATTTGCGGGGGTGTCGGCGTTTTTTCTTGTATTGTGTTGACATTCTTGTTTGTTTGTGATATACTATAAAAGTATAAATATGTATATTTGTTTATGACTGAGGGATTGTATGAAAAAGTTTTCAAAGAAAATTTGGTTGGCTTCGCCCACAATGCACGGTGATGAAATGAAATATATTCAGCAAGCGTATGAGACTAATTGGATGAGTACGGTTGGTGAAAACATAAACGAGGTTGAGCGTGTTGCAGCTGAAAAAGCTGAAATGAAATACGCGGTGGCTTTGTCAAGCTGTACGGCTGCGTTGCATCTTTGCGTGAAATCTGCAGGTGAAAGATTGTATGGTAAGCCTCCAATCAGCCATGGGGCGCTTGAGGGAAAATTGGTGTTTTGCTCAGACATGACATTCGATGCTACGTTGAACCCTGTGGTATATGAGGGGGGAATTCCCGTGTTTATTGACACTGAGGCGGCTTCGTGGAATATGGATCCAGTTGCGCTTGAAAAGGCGTTTGAAATGTATCCAGACGTGAAACTTGTGGTTAGCGCCGAGTTGTACGGATTTCCCGGACGCATGGATTTGATAAAATCTATTTGCGAGAAGCACGGGGCTCTTTTGATTGAGGACGCGGCTGAGGCTATGGGAGCAACCATAAACGGAAAACAGTGTGGTTCGTTTGGAGATTATTCTGCTATCAGCTATAACGGCAATAAGATAATTACAGGCTCGGCAGGCGGTTGTCTTCTTACAAATGATTTAGAGGTTGCTAACAAGGCTCGCAAATGGTCTACGCAAGCTCGAGAAAATGCTCCTTGGTACCAGCATGAGGAGGTTGGATACAACTATCGTATGAGTAATGTTGTGGCGGGCGTTGTGCGCGGTCAGTATCCCTATCTAGAAGACCATATCGCACAGAAAAAAGAGGTTTATGAGAGGTATCGTGACGGTTTTAAAGACATTCCAGTGCAAATGAATCCTATCGTAGGGGGCACATCCCCCAACTATTGGCTCTCCGCCATGGTTGTTGACAGCGAATATATGTGTAAGCAGGTCAGAGATGATTCAAGGGCTTTGTTCGTTCCCGAAAAGGGGAAAACTTGCCCTACGGAAATCCTTGAAAAGCTTGCGGAATATAACGCCGAAGGACGTCCGATATGGAAACCTATGCACATGCAACCCATGTACCGTATGCACGAGTTTGTAACACGTGACGGTAGTGGACGTTGCAGAACCAATGCCTATATTGCAGGCGGATGTGCTGACATCGGTGCAGATATTTTTGAAAGAGGCTTGTGTCTGCCCAGTGATAATAAAATGACGGCAGAAGAACAAGATGCGATTATTGAAATCGTAAAAAGCTGTTTCTGCTGATTTTGAATGAGGAATACATAATGTACGCAAAATTTTTCAAAAGATTTTTTGATTTTGTTCTGTCGCTCATAGCGCTTGTTGTGTTGTCGCCTGTGTTTTTGGTGTTGATGGCGGTTGGGGCAATAGCTCTAAAAGGAAATCCGTTTTTCTCTCAGTTAAGACCCGGAAAAAAAGGCAAAGACGGCAAAGAAATTATTTTTAAACTGTTGAAGTTCAGAACGATGAGCAACGCCAGAGGAGAAGATGGGGAACTGTTGCCCGATGATCAAAGACTTGGAAAGTATGGCACTTTCTTGCGTTCTACTTCTCTTGATGAATTGCCGTCCTTGATAAATATAGTCTGCGGTCAGTTGTCGATAGTTGGCCCGAGACCGCAGCTTGTTCGTGATATGACGTTTATGTCTGAAGAACAGCGTCACAGACACGATGTAAGGCCGGGGCTTACAGGATTGGCGCAGGTTAACGGACGCAATAATATCACGTGGGAACAAAAATTTGAATATGATCTTCAGTACATAAACAGCGGCATTACCTTTTTGGGGGATGTGAAGATTATTTTAAAGACGGTTGGTAAGGTTCTTAAACGCAGTGATACTGTTCGAGAGGGAACGGTGTCTGATATGGATTTTGGCGATTGGTTGATGACCGAGGGAAAAATCGATCAAAAAACCTACGATGAGAAACAAGCGGAAGCAAAAGAATTATTGAAAGTGTGATTGTATGGAAAAATATAGCGTGTTGATGTCGCTGTACATAAAAGAAAAACCCGAATATCTGAAGAAAGCCGTCGAAAGTATTTTGAATCAAACGGTCAAAGCCGACGAAATCGTTATTGTAAAAGATGGTCCCTTGACAGAAGAGCTCGAGTCGGTGCTTGCCGAGTTTGAAGCGGCTTATCCGGGGCTTTTCAACATCGTGCCAAGCGAGACGAATATTGGGCTTGGTATGGCGTTAAATTTGGGACTTGAAAATTGTAAAAACGAGCTTGTCGCCCGTATGGATACAGATGATATAGCCAGACCGGAGCGCTGTGAAAAGCAGCTTAAGGCTTTTGAAGATAACCCCGAGCTTGACCTGCTGGGCTCTTCGGTTGACGAATTTTACAGCACCCCCGATGAAGTGGTATCGCGAAGAGTGGTGCCGACTTGCCATAAGGATATATATGAGTTTGCTAAACGACGCAGCGCCTTTAATCATCCTACTGTCATGTATAGAAAATCAAAAGTTCTTGGAGTCGGAGGATATAGCAATTTAAGGCGAAACCAGGACGTTGATTTGTTTGGACGTATGCTTTTTTCGGGTTGTATCGCCGGTAATATTGAAGAATCATTGTTGTTTTTCAGATCGAACGATGCGCTGGCAAAACGCCGTAAGAGCTGGGAAAACACTAAGAGCTATATAGATACTATAAAGAGATTTTGGAAAATGGGGTATTCTTCATATTTCGATTATCTTAAAGTGGCAATAGCGCAAACCGGAATGTTTTTGTTGCCTGTAAAAATGCAACATTGGGTGTATAAAACTTTTTTAAGAAAAAAGGACTAGTTTGTTGGAGCATTATTAAGCTTATGAAACGTTGTTTGTTATTTATTCCACGTATGGGTGGCGGTGGTGCGGAGAGAGTTATGGCGACTATTGCTAATAATCTTTGCGCAAACTGCGAAGTGTTACTTGTGTCAATGACCGATGCTGATAGCTTTTATTCTCTCGATGAACGTGTTTCGATAATTGGATTGGGTCAGACAATCAATCGAAAAAATATTTTTACCAAGCTGTTTACTTCAGCTTTTGGTGGGCTAAAAGCTTTGTTGGTGTTAAAAAAACAAATTAAAAACTGGAAACCAGATGTGGTGCTATCTTTTCTGACAGAGGCAAATCTCATATCATTGTTGCTTAAACTTATGGGGATTAAGTGCCGCGTTGTTATTTCTGAAAGAAATGATCCTACTGCGAGAGGTAAAATATCGCGCTGGTTTGAACGCAATTTTTACCATAAAGCCGACGCAGTAGTGTGCCAAAGCGAGAAAGTTATTAACTTTTTTAAGGAGAAGCACAGACATAAAATGACGGTTATACCTAACCCAATTGCCGCTGATGCCATTCCTTCAAGATTTGAGGGTGAAAGGCAGAAAAAGATAGTTGCTGTGGGAAGACTTGATCCCCAGAAAAATTTTAAAATGCTTATAAATGCTTTTTCAAAGTTACCCGATTGTTTTTCTGACTATGCGCTTGAAATTTATGGTGGGGGGCCGCTTGAAGATTCATTACGCGAGCAGATAAAATCGCTTGGAATTGAAAATAAGGCTTTTCTTATGGGAGTCAAGAAAAATGTTATGCACTATATTTCGGACGCGGCGTTGTTCGTTATGTCTTCAGATTTTGAGGGCTTTCCAAATGCTCTTGCCGAAGCAATGGCAACGGGGATTCCCGTGATTTCCACTAACTTTTCAACCGGTGTTGCTAAAGATATAGTCGGACCCGAAAACGGAATTGTTATTCCGGTTGGAGACGAAGAAGCTTTGGTTGAGGCGATGACAAAAATGCTTTCTGACGAAAAACGTTGGGATGAAATGAGCCGCGCTAATCGTGAACTTTTAGATAAGCTTTCTGAAGAAAACGTAATGAAACTTTGGAATGATGTACTTAATATTTCGGAACAAAATTTATATGTGGAAGGGAACTAATAAACATATGAATCAAACTATAAAAGAAATTGGTAAAAAGATAGTAAGTCTTATTCCCACCAAACCATGGATTTCTTATCGCTTTAAGAAAAAGCTCGGATATCCTATGGATTGGAAAAATCCAAAGACCTTCAACCAAAAGCTTCAGTGGCTTAAAGTCTATGACCGAAAGCCCATATATACCACAATGGTGGACAAGTACGAAGCTAAAAAGTACGTGGCAAACATTATCGGTGAAGAGTACATAATTCCAACTCTCGGAGTGTGGGATAAATTTGACGATATTGATTTTAATATGCTTCCCGACCAATTTGTTCTCAAATGCACGCATGACAGCGGAGGGCTTGTTATCGTTAGAGATAAATCTAAATTTGATAAAGACAAAGCCAGAAAACAATTTAAGATAGCTCTAAATCGCAATCCATATGACGTTACTCGCGAATGGCCTTATAAAAATGTAAAACCCCGTATTATTGCCGAAAAACTTATTACGGAGTTTAGTGATCCGGATGGCCTTGTAGAGTATAAAATTTTTTGCTTTGACGGCGAGCCAAAAATTGTGCTTGTCTGTAAGGGACAGGCACATGGTGCGGGCAGAACGAACGATTATTGTGACTTGAATCTTCAGCGCATCCCTTTCACATCTTTGAACCCCAATTCAAAAGGAGATCTTCCTGTGCCGAATGAACTGCCACAGCTGCTTGAAGTAGCAAAAAAGCTTTCAGCCGGCCTTCCTCAGATGCGTGTTGATACATACCTTGCAGACGGAAAAATTCATTTTGGAGAATTAACATTTTTCCACAATAGCGGAATGTGCATTTTTGATCCGCCGGAGTGGGATGAAAAAATCGGGGAGTTGATAACACTCCCCCAAAAAACGGAGGAATAATTTATGGAACTTGTACTGTCGATTTCATTTGGCATTTGGTTCGTGATCGCAGGCGTTTTCTACGCCTTCGTGACACGTAACAAGGGAGGTAAAAAATGATTAACGTTTATTTGATTGGCGTGATTATTGCTATTATAGCGTTTATGGCTATTGGCATTGTTGCAGGAAAAAAGGTGAAAAATACCGACGACTATTATGTTGCCGGACGCAGAGCTCCCGTTATTTTGATAGTTGGCTCTCTCATAGCATCCTTTCTTAGTACCGGTGCCTTTATGGGCGACACTGGTGAGGTTTACGGCGGGTTCTTTATGGGAATTGTCATTGTAGGCATTCTACAGGCATCGGGATATGTTTACGGCGCGGGTCTTTTCGGAAAATACATCAGAAGAAGCGCAGTTAATACTATTCCAGAATATTTTGCTAAGCGCTTCACCTCAAACAGACTTAGAAAACTCGCTTCCCTTACCTTAATAGTGGCAGTTTCCGCATATCTGCTTTCTGCCATTCAAGGTGTTGCGACCCTTATGACTTCAATTACCGGCCTGAGCTACGGTGTTTGCGTTATTATCGCATGGTTATCCTTTGCTGTGTTCACCATATACTCTGGTTCAATGGGGGTTCTGATCACCGACACTGTAATGTTCCTTGTTTTCCTGGCTGCAGCATTGATAGGTATTCCCTTTATTGTTGCAGAGGCAGGGGGCTGGGGTGAAACAATTCAGGCCCTGGCTCAGTCGACCACAAGACCGGGCATTATTTCCTGGACAAACAACCTTGACTATCTGTACCCCTCGGGCGTTCAGAACCTTATTTGGGCGGTTGTTTACGGCATTGTGTGGGCAATCGTTGTTATGGTTAGCCCTTGGCAGACCAGTCGTTATTTGATGGCTAAAAATGAGCATACCGTTATGCGTTCATCGGTATGGGCATCTATGGGAGTTGTAACAGTTACAACCGCGCTTTATTTCTCAGCAGCGTTTGTTTATAAGATCAACCCCAATCTTGCAGACAACAGCACATCCCTTATTTGGGCGGCAATGAATTGTATGCCCACAATAGTTGGAGTTGTAATGATAACCGGTATTCTATCTGCCGGAATATCTTCCGCGTCAACATTCCTGTCGCTGGTTGGTTCTTCGCTGACTAATGATATTATTCCCGTAAAAGGAAATGAGGATCCTAAAAAGCAGCTAAGCATTTCACGAATTAGTATGGCTGTTGTTAGCCTTGTGGTTCTTGTGCTCGCATATTTTAATCCTCCACAGATTTTCTGGATTATGTATTTCGGAGGTACCGTTATTGCCTCATCTTGGGGCGTTGTAGCGCTTTTGAGTGTTTGGCGTAAGAAGATGAGTGAGCTCGGCGCATTTCTTGGAATGCTTATGGGATTCCTTGGATGTGTAATTCCAAAGAGTATTTCTGCTCTTGCTAAAATCACTCTTCCAATTTATTTGGATCCGTTCTTTATTGGCATTGCTTTGAGTATTATCGGAATCATAATTGGTGATATGATTAAAAAGCCTACCGATAAGGATATATCGGTCTACAATGAGTTACATACTTGTCCCGAATCGGAAAAGGATCCCATTGAAATACGCAAGACACACAAGTTGTCTTATGTGTATATTGGTTTTGGTGTTTTGCTTGGCTTGATATTCGTGTTTGCATATGCTATTCCATATATGAGTGCTGTATAATGAGGAAAACATATGAAAATAACTTTGCTTATAAGCTCATTATCTGGCGGTGGTGCTGAGCGTGTTACCTGTAACTTGGCAAATCATCTGTCGGATTTTGGTCATACGGTGGAAATTTTAACAATGGGAGACACCGAGGCTGCAGAGCCGTTGAGAGAAAATATAAAATATTCTCCACTGTTGACTAATCAGGAAAGAAGTAATTTTTTAATAAATAATATCAAGCGTTTTTTTCGTTTGCGGAAATATATGAAAACGCAAACTGTGGATGCATATGTGGTCATGTTGCCTGTTCCGACCGAGATGATGTTGCGGTTTTCCAAGCTAACTAAGGCTCCGATTATCGTTTCCGAACGCGCAGACCCAAAGGTTTATTCTTCCAAAACGAAAAAAACATTAAGTAAACTGGCATCGAGAGCATATGGCTATGTTTTTCAAACAGAGGAAGCTAAAGCTTGGTATATGCCTTATTTGAAAGGCGTAGAGTCGGTGATAATACCAAACGCCATCAACCCCGCGTTTATACGTCCAAAATATGATGGCGATAGGGAAAAGACAATCGTTGGAGCGGGCAGACTCGCTGAGCAGAAGAATTTTCCTCTTCTAATTCGTGCGTTTTCCCATATTGCCGACAAATTTCCCGAGCATAAGCTGGTCATTTATGGAAAAGGTGACCTTTTGGATTCGTTTAAATGCCTTGCGGTTGATTTTGGCGTGGGTGATCGCATAGAGTTTCCGGGATTTTGCACCAATATGTCCGAAACGCTTGAAAAAGCAAGTATGTTTGTTCTTTCATCTGACTATGAGGGAATGCCGAACGCGCTTATGGAGGCGATGGCAAGTGGCTTGCCATGTGTTTCTACCGACTGCGGTGGTGGAGGTGCGAGATTTCTCATTCAAGACGGAGAAAACGGTTTGTTAGTACCGCAAAAGGATGAAGAAGCCATGGCAGAAGCTATGGAAAAAATCCTATCTGACTCGGCACTGGCTGAAAAGCTTGGAGAAAACGCAAGAAATTTGCAAGAAACTCTCGCCCCCGAAAAAATCTACGGTGAGTGGGAAAGATTTATAATGAAATTTGTAAGGGGAAAATAATATGGGAAGATTTCGTAAAATTATCCATAAAATTCATTATCATCTAAGACCCGGTGATGCGGTGAAAATAGCGAGAAAAATAGGTGTTCGTTTTACTTCAGAACCAGGTAATGAGAGATGTAGGATTTTGGAAAATCCCCTAAATGTGTTTGGCTCCGAGCCGTATCTGGTTACTTTGGGTGAACATGTTGAAATCACATCGGGGGTTAGATTTATCCCGCATGATGGGGCGGTTTGGTGTTTGCGAAACGACGAACGTTTTTTTGATTTAGATATTATGACTCCTATTCGGGTGGGGAACAATGTGTTCTTTGGAAATAATTCCATTATTCTCCCGGGGGTTACTATAGGGGATAACGTTATTGTTGGCGCTGGTTCTGTAGTAACTAAAGATATACCCTCTGATTGTGTAGTTGCGGGAGTTCCGGCAAAGGTAATTAGGAGTTTGAAAGAATATGGAGATAAAGCTGAAATTTTGCCAGGAGCTTTAAAAATCAAAGGCCTTGGTGCTAAAGAAAAGATGAACAAGATAAAGGAACTTCGACCAGAGTGGTTTGAGTAAGCATTGTGATAAATGTATAATTTGAAAGATATAAAGGAGTAAAATCATGTTGCCACTTGAAAAAAGAATACGTTCAAAATCTGATTTGAAAGACTTTTTATCCGCAGATTTGCAGCATTTGAAGGTGGGATGGTTGGTATATTTACTTCAATGTAATGAGGCTGCTGTATTGAAACGTCACCAGGTATTATTGAGAAAGACGGAATACCATATGAACACTAATCATCGCATTAGGGCGGCTTTTTATAAGTTTTTGTTGCTTCGATTCCAAAACAAATATTGCTTGCATATTGCTCTTAATTGTTGTGGGAAAGGTTTAAGGCTTATGCATGTGGGACCTATTTTGATGAATGGCAATGTTACTATCGGTGAAAACTGTAAACTTCATTTCAATACGGCCTTTGTGGCTGGGGGGACTAACCATGGTGCCCCTACACTTGGGGATTCGGTAGTCGTTGGTGTCGGGGCTGTTGTTCTTGGCGGAGTTACCATTGCCAATAATGTAGCAATTGGAGCGGGGGCTGTTGTAAACAAAGATGTTTTAGAAGAAAACATAACCGTTGCCGGTGTACCGGCTCATAAAATCAGTAATAATGGAAGTTCTGGTTGGGGTAAAGGTGCAACTCAAACTGTAGATAATAGCACTCACGATAGTATTTCTAATTTATAACGGTAAAAACAAATCCAATATATGTAAACGGTGTTATCTTTGGGGAGAGACAAAATGGGGTATCTTTTATTAGTTCTTTTAGTTATCGAATTGTTTGTGTTTTATAAGTTGAACGGGAGAAACGTTGTCTGTCCGTCTTTTATTGGTGGAGCGATGTTTGTTTTTTCTACGGTAGTTTACTTGTTGTCTAGCGATTATTTTGGTTATGAAATACATGGCATTACTGTAGCTGTTATAATTGGGTTGTTGGTGTGTATATTCATTGGTGAACGATTTGCTGACAAATTAAAGGTTATGTCTAAAGCAGGTAAAACCGATAAAAAAGTTGATAATGTTGCTTTGGAGATAGGCGTTTCTCATTGGATATGTGTTGTTTTGACGATTGTCTTGATAGTTGTATCAATATTTCATTTCAAGAAAGCTTACGAATATTCTCTAACAGTTGGTAATATTACCGGCGATATTTTTACAATGACTAAATATATCAGAGAGGCAGTAAGTAATGGATATGATCCTATGGATCTTCCAATTGTTATAAACCAAGGCATTGTATTTTCTGAGTGTATTGTTTGGTTTTGTGTGTATAGTTTGTGTAATAACAAAAATTGCACAAATAAATTCTATTTTAGATATCTATGGCCTATAGTTGCTTATTTGCCAAATGTTTTTGTAACAAATAACAGAACTACTCTTTTGCGAATGGTGGCAATATGTTTTGTTATAGTTTTTGTATTTACAAAGGAGCGCTATGGGTGGAGTAAAAAAGGAAATGTTAAGATAATTTTTGTTGGTGTTTTGGCTGTGGGGCTGTATCTCGTTGCTTTTCGTTTTTTGGGATATCGTACAGAAACAAGTTTAAGAAATGAATTGTGGGATAATCTATCCGAGTATATTTCGGCATCATTAGTCGGATTAGATAAGTATTTGTTGAACGGAGAAGCACCGAACACGTTGTTTGGTGAAGGAACGCTCAAAAACATATATAATATTTTGAAACAATGGGGAGTTCCTATTCCGGAGTTTGAACAATTTGAACCTTTTTATTTCTATGCCAACGGAAACTCCAATGCCTACACCACACTGAAAGCTTATATACACGACTATACGATAGTAGGTGCCGCAGTAGCTATGTTTTTATGGGGGGCTGTGATAAATTACAGTATGAAGTACATTCGTCAAAACGGAGTAAGCTTTGTCAGAATGTGTGTAACTGCAATGATGTTTTATCCGGTAGTTATGTTGTCCATCGCTGACTCGACAGCAGTATTTCTTTCGATGGGAACAATATATACATTGGTGTATTTGTTTGTTATTGATATTGTATTTATAAAGAACAAAATTCGCACCGTTTAGTTTTTATGTAAATGGAGAAATAGAATTGAGATCACTTAGTACGTTAAAAAACATGATAATGTCTTTGGCATATGAGATAATGCTAATTTTGTTTGGTCTCATAGTGCCGAGATTGATAATTGATACGTACGGGTCTGAGGTTAATGGGTTGACCTCAACTATTACGCATATTTTGACAATTCTCAATCTTTTACAGGCGGGGGCGGTTGGTGCCTCTATCTTCCAAATGTATAAGCCCGTAGCGGAAAAAGATTATTTGCAGGTGAGTAAAATTATAGACTCGTCAAAGCGTTATTTTCGCAAGATAGGTTTTATATTTCTCTTGCTTGTACTTATCCTTGCTCCTTTTATGAGCTTTGAAACCAAATCATCTATTGCGGTTTGGGAAAAAATGTTGGCTTTTATTATTCTTGGGGTTAACGGAGCATTTTATTTTTTCTTTACCTCATGGTTTGATATTTTGTTTTCTTCGCACCAAAAGCGATTCATTATGTCGCTTGCATCAATAATCGATAAATTACTGTATTACGGTTTACTATTTGCTGTTATTCTCCTCAAGTTGCACTTTATGTGGATGTATGTGGCAGTACTTATAGGCACTTGTGCGCGAGTAGTGTTTTTATATGTTTTATACCGTAGAGAATTTAAACCTCTTCTTGTTACTATTGATTCAGATCATAGTTTTAAAATACAGAATAAAGGATATCTTTTATGCAACCAAATTGCTACACAAGCAGTTGATGGTTTGCCTACGATTATGATAACGTCTGTGGCTGGTCTTGGTGCTGCTAGTGTATATGCGGTATATAATTTAGTTCAAAATATGATAAAGATGGTGGTTCGTACCATTCAGCTTTCGGTTTCTGAAGTGTTTGGAAATCTTGTCGTTTCTGAAAACGAAGATAGAGTTCGTAATGTCTACGACCTTATGGAGTTCGTTTTTTTCCTCGTTGCGATAGTTCTTTGTTGTTGTGCGGGATTCTTGTTTATGCCGTTTATATATTTGTATACCGATGGGAATTCTTTGGATATTACATACATATATCCATTGTTGGCTAGTATCATAGTGGCATATGATGTCATTTACTGTATGTATATGCCGTGCTACACGCTTACTAATGTTTGTGGCCTTTTTAAGGAAACCTATCTGCAAGCGGTGATATGTGCAGTAATATCTACAGCTGGAGCAATTGTGTGTGGTATAATATATTGGCCGCTTGTTATGCTTGGCCCGGTCTTCTATTATTTGAGTTCTCTGATATTTAGGATTATTGTCGCTAAAATAAAAGTTCCGTGGATGAGAATATCGAGCTTTGTTCGACGCCTGATAATGGTTGTTTTATCGGTGGTGTTATCAGTCACTTTGTCAAATTCTGTTTATTCGAATGGATATACAACCACATGGGGGCAATGGTTGTTGCATGCAGTGTTATGCGGTTTTATAGTTGTTGGTATTGTAGGTGTCTATATTTTGATATTTGAACGGATAGCTATGAAAGGAATTCTTGGCTATTTAAAACGAATGATTATAAAAAAATTTTCAAAAAAGGAAAATAGCGATGCAGTATAATTACGTATTTTTTGACAGTGATGCTGAATATTATCGGATAGCCCGTTATGATATAGAAAAGCTTGAAAATGTTCGAATTCGTGTAAGAGAACTGCCTTTGGGAGGACGAGTTCAAAATTTTTTGTTTAAAGTACATACAAGCGAGAGATTAAATAGGCTGTTTTATCTCCCCTTTCAATCCTTGTGGAATCAAGCTTTTTTAGGTGATTTGAATTTCCCCGGTAACATGCCTATTTGTTTTATCTTTACTGTAGCAATTGGCAATTTTCCTTATCAAGGAAATTTGTTTGAATATTTGAGAAAAAAATATCCGGGGTGCAAATTGGTATTGCTACTGAGAGATGTGATTGCAGTGGCTAAACGGCTTGTTCGTAATTTTGACCCAGAAAAAGCAAAGAAGCTTTTTGACGAAATTTATACTATAAACACATTGGATGCTCAAAAATACGGATTTAAAACTATACATTCATTCTGCTCTCAATATCCGGTTGAAGTTGATGCCGATGATAAAAAATCAGATGTAATATTTATTGGTGTAGTGAAGGACAGGCTGGATACTGTGCGTCGCGCATATGAAAAATTCACAGCAGCTGGATTAACGTGTGATTTTTTATTAGTTAGTAAAGATGAGATTGAGGGGTTACCTGAAGGCTTGATTGTCCAAAAAAACTGGATTCCATATAGCGAAATGCTAAAACGAACGGTAAATTCAAAATGTATTCTTGAGATCACTCAAAAGGGTACAGACGCGCTGACATCGCGTTGCCTTGAGGCTTTGTGCTATAACAAAAAGTTGATATCTGATAATTTCAGATTGAAAGATACCAAATATTATGATCCTCGTTATATGTGTTTGTTTGAGAATATAGATGATGTGATTCCGTCGTTTATATCTGACGATGTTGAGGTGGATTATAATTACGACGGAGCATTTTCTCCCATAAAAGGTCTGGAGCTTATAGAACGTGATCTTTTAGGGCTTGAGAAGAAAGGATAATTATGATAGATAAGAGCATTCCTTATTTTAATGTTATTATGCGGTATGACGGCCCTCCTGTTACCGAAATACCACTTGCACCTGATGGATACTCCTTTAGAGAATACCAAGAAGGAGACGGGTTTGAGTGGGCGCGTATGGAGGTAGACAATAACGATTTTGATACTTTTGAGAACGCTGTTAATTATTTTAATAAAAAATATTGTTCTTTTCCGCAAAAGCTAAAAGAGCGATTTGTTGGCATTGAAAACAGAGATGGAAAACTGTGTGGTATAGTTATTTGTTGGGATGATGACAGAGACGGGGAATCCGTTTCATCTGTTCATTGGCTTGTTACAGACCCAAATGAGCAGGGAAAAGGATTAGGCGTAGCATTGGTAAAAATGCTTATTTACAAATTTAGTGTATTGGGCGCATTGCCGATATACTTGCATACTCAGCCATGGAGTTACATAGCTATCGGTATTTATAGTAAACTTGGATTCAAGATGTTGAAAAAAGATAGCTTTCGCGGTTATGAAAATCAATCACTTCAATCACTTCCGGTTTTGAGTGATTTAATGAGAGCTGATCAAATTAAAAAGTTAAAAGAAGAAATGATATAAATTCAAGGAGGATATTTGTTATGATTAACGTATTTCAACCTACGCTTGGGAAAGAAGAACTTGATAGATTGGAGCAAGTTTTTGCATCCAACTGGATAGGAAAGGGAAAGCTTGTTAATGAGTTTGAAGCAATTTATGCGGAGCACTTGGGTTCTACTAAGGATAGAGTGCTGAGCACTAATTGCTGTAGCGAGGGCCTGTTTTCTTCCATGCATCTTTGTGATATTAAGCCTGATGATGAGGTTATATTGCCTACGGTAAGCTTTGTAGGTGCAGGCAACGCTGTTTGTGCTAACGGCTCTAAATTGGTGTTGTGCGATGTAGATAAGCGTTCACTTAACGCTACCGCTGAAGATATAGAAAAGGTTATTACCCCAAAGTCAAAGGCCATACTGTTATTGCATTTTGGTGGTATTCCTTGCGATATGGACAAAATTATGGATCTTGCAGATACATATAAGCTTAAGGTAATAGAAGATTGTGCGGCGGGAGTATGTTCTACTTATAAGGGTAAAGCTCTCGGAACTTTCGGAGATATGGGAATGTGGTCTTTTGATGCAATGAAAATTTTGGTGTGCGGAGACGGAGCAATGCTTCACTTCCGTGATCCCGAGCTTCGCGAAAAAGCAGAAAAATGGTTGTATTTCGGACTTCAAACAAAGAGCGGTTACGAGAATAGTGTAGCTCAAAAATGGTGGGAGTTTGATATTTCTTGTTTCGGGCATAGAGCTATTATGAACGATGTTACTGCGGCTATTGCGCTTGAACAGTATAAAAAACTTCCTATGTACATGGAGAAACGCGCTGCTGTTCATGATTATTATAATGAGAGCTTAAAAGATTTAGAGTGGCTCGACTTACCTCTTCCTATTGAAGACGGCTGTACAAGTAGTTACTATTTCTATCACGTTCAGACTAAAAACGGTACTAGAGATCAGCTTGCTAAATTCTTGCGTGATAACGATATTTACACAACATACCGCTATTACCCTCTTCACAGAGTACCGGGATACGGTGTGAGCGGCATTTTCCAGGGGGCGGATTACGCAGCTGATAATACGCTTTGCTTACCTATGCACCAAAGCTTGAGTCAAGATGATATAGAAAAGGTCGTAGAAAAAATACGCGAATTTGGAAAATTATATTGCTAACGAGAAAACGGAGGCTAAATATGAAAGGCATTATTCTTGCAGGTGGCGCGGGAACGCGTCTATATCCTTTAACTATGGTAACATCAAAGCAGCTCCTTCCCGTATATGATAAGCCGATGATATATTATCCGCTTTCAACCCTTATGCTGGCGGGTATTCGCGAGATACTTATTATCTCCACCCCTACGGATACGCCTCGCTTTGAGTCTCTTCTCGGCGACGGTTCACAGTTTGGTATTTCTCTGTCCTACGCAGTGCAACCCAGCCCGGACGGCTTGGCGCAGGCTTTTATCATAGGTGAGGAGTTTATAGGGAATGATACCTGTGCTATGGTTCTTGGCGATAATATTTTTTACGGTAACGGATTTTCTAAAGCTCTTCGTAAGGCCACAGAAAATGCAGAACAAGGTCGTGCAACAATCTTTGGATATTATGTAAACGACCCCGAGCGCTTTGGTATTGTAGAATTCGATGAGAACGGCAAGGTGGTATCCGTAGAAGAAAAGCCGAAGAAACCTAAGTCTAATTACTGTATTACCGGTTTGTATTTTTATGACAATCGAGTTGTAGAAATGGCGAAAGCTGTTAAGCCTTCTGAACGAGGCGAGCTTGAGATTACTACCCTTAACGATATGTACCTTAAGGATGGTTCACTTGAGGTTCAGCTTCTTGGACGTGGATATGCTTGGCTTGATACAGGAACAATGGATTCTCTTATTGAGGCAGCATCTTTTGTGCAAACGGTGGAAAAGCGCCAAGGAATAAAAATATCTGCTCCCGAAGAGATAGCATATAGAAATGGTTGGATCAGCAAGGAAAAATTGCTTGATTCGGCGGAAAGATATGGCAAGAGTCCATACGGTGAGCATCTCAGGCGAGTAGCCGACGGTAAGATTGTATATTGAGGAGGAAAAGCTTTGGAAAAGATTGAGACACGTATACCGGGAGTATACATAATAGAGCCTAAAGTTTTTGGAGATCATCGCGGATACTTTATGGAGACGTATTCGACGTCTGCGTTCCGTGAACTTGGAATAGATAATGTTTTTGTTCAGGATAATCAATCTTTTACTGCCCAAAAGGGAACTTTGCGTGGGATACATTTTCAAAATGCTCCAATGGCGCAAACCAAACTTGTGCGCGTGACTCGTGGCGCTGTTTTAGATGTAGCGGTGGATCTTCGCCGAGATTCTCCCACCTACAAACAGTGGATAGGAGTTGAGTTGTCCGCGGAAAATAAACGTATGCTTTATATTCCTCGTGGTTTTGGACATGGTTTTGTGACACTTACCGATGACGTCGAGTTTTGTTATAAGGTAGATAACCTTTATAGCCGCGAATGTGACCGCGGAATTAAATTTGATGATGCCGAAATAGGCGTTGAGTGGGGAATAGTAGACCCAATACTTTCGGAAAAGGATTCAAAGTCACCACTGCTTTGTGACAGTGATTGCAACTTTATATACGGAGAGGTATAAATATGACTATTATCGTAACAGGCGGCGCCGGATTTATAGGAAGCAACTTTATATTCCACATGCTTGGAAAGTATTCTGATTATCGTATAGTGTGTATAGATAAACTTACTTACGCAGGAAATCTTTCTACGCTTGCTGGCGTTATGGATGACCCAAGATTTAAGTTTTATAAAAACGATATTTGTGACAGAACTGAGATTTATAATATATTTGAAAACGAACGTCCTGATATAGTGGTTAACTTTGCGGCGGAGAGCCATGTTGACAGATCTATCGAAAATCCCGAAGTGTTTTTGCAGACAAATATTTTGGGAACGCAGGTTCTTATGGATGCTTGCCGTAGATACGGTATTACCCGATATCATCAAGTATCTACCGACGAGGTTTACGGTGATCTTCCTCTTGATCGCCCTGACTTATTTTTTACTGAAGATACACCCATACATACAAGCTCGCCCTATTCAAGCTCAAAGGCAGGAGCGGATTTGCTTGTTCTCGCTTATCATAGAACTTTTGGTTTGCCTGTGACAATTTCGCGATGCTCAAATAACTACGGTCCGTACCATTTTCCCGAAAAGCTGATTCCTCTGATGATAGCAAACGCGCTGGGGGATAAGCCTCTTCCTGTTTACGGAAAGGGTGAAAACGTACGTGATTGGCTTTATGTTGAGGATCACTGTAAGGCTATTGATTTGATTATTCACAACGGCAGAGTAGGCGAGGTATATAACGTAGGTGGACATAACGAGATGGCCAATATTGATATAGTAAAGCTTATATGTAAGAAACTTGGCAAGCCCGAAAGCCTTATAACTTACGTAGCAGACCGCAAAGGTCATGATATGCGATATGCCATTGACCCAACCAAAATACACAGCGAACTGGGGTGGTTGCCAGAAACAAAATTTGCTGATGGAATTGACAAAACAATTTCATGGTATCTTGAAAACCGCAATTGGTGGGAAACAATTATTTCTGGCGAATATCAAAACTATTACGAGAAAATGTACGGCAAAAGATAAGATTCTCTGTTGAGATTTTTGCTCTTTGCTTTGGAGGATATAATGATTGCTACCGAAATATTCAGAAGTATATACAAAAAAGACCCCGACGGGGTTGCGTTTTGTCCGTACCGTGTTTGTCCTTTGGGGGCGCACGTTGACCATCAGTTCGGATTCGTGACCGGATTTGCGTTGGATAAAGGAATTCGAATTGCCTATGGTGCGAAGCATAATGGTGTTGTTGAGCTTTCTTCGCTTCAGTTTGACAAGCGCGCGCAGTGGCACGTAAACTCGGTTCCGGAAAAACGCGAATTTGATTGGGCTGATTATCTTCGTGGCGCTACTATGATGCTGGGACGAAAATATAATCTTTGTGTCGGTTTGTCCGGTGTTGTAGAGGGCGAGCTTCCTATCGGTGGGCTGTCGTCATCGGCGGCGGTAATTATCGTATTTTTGTCGGCACTTTGCAAGGTTAACGGAATTAAGCTTACAGAGCGCGAAATGATACAGCTTGCACTTGACGCGGAGAACAAATACGTGGGGGTGGCTTGCGGAAAGCTTGACCAAAGCTGTGAAGTGCTTTGCAAGAAAAACAGCTTGCTCTATCTTGACACTAAAGATGACAGCTACGAGCTTATTCCGGAAAATTCAAGCATTAAGCCCTATAAGATTGCTATATTCTTTAGCGGACTCGAACGTAGCCTTGCGGGTAGCGCCTTCAATATGAGGGTAGACGAGTGTAAAAGTGCCGCATACGCACTTAAAGCTTTCTCGGGCATGGAATACGGAAAGTATGAAGATACTCGTTTGCGTGATGTTCCGCGAGAGATTTTTGATCAGTATAAGGATAAGCTTCCCGAAAACTGGAGAAAACGTGCCGAGCATTTCTATTCTGAATGTGAACGTGTGGAAAGAGGCGCTGTAGCTTGGCGAAAAGGTGATATAGAAGCCTTTGGAAAGATAATTTTTGAAAGTGGACACAGTTCTATCTACAATTATGAAACCGGTTCGGCTGAACTAAAAACACTGTACGACATAATGACTCATACCGACGGAATTTACGGCGGCAGATTCAGCGGAGCCGGATTCAAGGGATGCTGTATGGCACTTATAGATCCTGCTTTTGAGGAGTCTATTGTTAGGACCGTAACCGAACAATATCTTAAGGTTTTCCCAGAACTTGAAGGAAAATATACCGCCAGCATTTGCGTAAGCTCTGACGGAGTAGAACTGTAAGGAGACTGACTATGAAATGTATGATACTTGCTGCTGGGTATGCTACGAGGCTCTACCCGCTTACGGAAAACTTTCCCAAGCCACTGCTTGAGGTGCAAGGAAAAACTATACTTGATTGGCTTATTGACGATATAGATACTCTTGGTTTGGTTGATGAATACGTAGTAATCTCCAACCACAAATTTGCCCATCATTTTGATAAATGGGCAGCCACTAAGCCCCAGAAAGTTACGGTTGTTGACGACGGAACGAGTAGCAACGAGACCCGTCTCGGCGCGGTAAAGGATATTCAGTTCGCAATTGACGAGCTTGGAATTGACGACGAGATGTTGGTTATTGCGGGAGATAATCTTCTTGATTTCAGCCTTACTGAATTCGTAAAATATGCCAAGGAAAAGAAAGCGTCTTGCATAATGCGCTATTACGAACCCTCGGAGGAAAGACTCCACAAATGCGGAGTTGTTCTTGTAGACGAGACCGATAAAATTCTCGATATGGAAGAGAAACCCGCTGAGCCCAAGTCGCATTGGTGTTGCCCGCCTTTCTATTTCTATACGAAGGACGATTCCAAGCTTGTTAAAAAGGGTATAGAAACAGGATGTGGGACCGACGCTCCCGGAAGCTACTCGGCATGGCTCTGCACTCAGACCACTGTTTACGCAATGGAGATGCCCGGTAAGCGTTACGATATAGGAAATCTTGAAAGCTATAAAAAGGTTCAAGATGACTATAAGGGAATCAGCAAATGATCAAAGCGCTTCATCACATAGCTGTTCTTTGCTCAAGTAAACAAAAAGCCGTATCGTTTTACGTCGACGCGCTTGGTTTTAAGCAGGTGGAAACGCATATAAGACCTTCGCGCGGTGACGAGATTGTTATGCTTGAGGGCTATGGAATAAGACTTGAGCTATTTATAGTCAAGGACAGACCGCCTCGCACAACCAATCCGGAGGCGTACGGTTTGCGCCACTTGGCGCTTTATGTTGATAACATAGAGGAATTGGTGGTTATGTTACGCGCTCGGGGGTTTGTTCCCGAGCCTATAAGGCAGGATAGCTTTACCTTCGAAAAGATGACGTTTGTAAAAGATCCCGACGGACTTCCCATTGAACTTCACGAATAGGAGAAAAATATGCTTACACCAAACGTTGATTTAAAAAACAAAACAGTACTTGTAACGGGAGCTGCCGGATTTATCGGCTCAAACCTTGTTATGGAGTTGCTGAGAGAGGTTGAGAATATAACCGTAGTTGGGTTGGATAACGTAAACGACTACTACGACGTTTCCATAAAAGAATACCGTCTTGCGGAGATAGAAAAAATTGCCACTGAACGTAAAGGTTCAAAGTGGATTTTTGTCAAAGGGAATATAGCTGACCGCGCGGTAATTGATAAGCTTTTTGCTGAGTATGGCTTCTCGGTGGTGGTGAATCTGGCGGCTCAAGCAGGCGTGAGATATTCCATAACAAATCCCGACGTCTATATCGAAAGCAATATAATCGGATTTTATAATATTCTTGAGGCGTGCCGCAGTTATCCCGTAGAGCATCTTGTTTACGCTTCAAGCTCGTCGGTATATGGGACCAATAAGAAGATTCCGTATTCAACCGATGATAAGGTGGATAACCCGGTAAGTCTTTATGCCGCAACTAAAAAGTCTAATGAGCTTATGGCTCACGCATATTCCAAGCTTTATAATATCCCCTCCACGGGTCTGAGATTCTTTACGGTATACGGTCCCGCGGGACGTCCCGATATGGCTTACTTTGGCTTTACAAATAAGCTTTTGAAGGGCGATACTATACAGATATTCAATTTTGGAAACTGCAAGCGAGACTTTACATACGTTGACGATATAGTTGAGGGAGTCAAGCGTGTAATGACTTGCGCGCCCGAAAAAGAAAACGGAGAGGACGGACTTCCGCTTCCTCCTTATAGAGTGTATAATATCGGTAATAACAGTCCTGAAAATCTTCTTGATTTTGTGGATATTCTTCAACAAGAGCTTATCCGTGCTAAGGTTTTGCCCGATGACTACGATTTTGAGTCGCATAAACAGCTTGTTCCAATGCAGGCAGGCGACGTGCCGATTACCTATGCGGATACAAGTGCACTTGAGAGGGACTTCGGTTTTAAGCCGTCTACAACTTTGCGTGAAGGTCTCAGACATTTTGCCGAGTGGTATTACGATTTTTACGTAAAAAAATAATTTGGTGATGAAATGAAAATAGGTGTTTCTTCATATAGCTTTTCAAAACATCTCTCAGTAACCAAGTGCGGATACGAATCAATTTGTGATATCGCCAAGGAAATAGGCTTTGACGGGATTGAGTTTATAGGACTTCAAAACGAGAAATGGGGAATTGCAGGCGACGAGCTTGAAATTGCCCGAAAACTACGCACGTATTGCGCAAACATCGGATTGGAAATAATTGCTTATACGGTGGGCGCAAATTTGTTGGCGGATAATATAGAAGATGAAGTTGCCAAATTAAAGCATCACGTTGACGTTGCCGAAGCACTTGGTGCACCGCTTATGCGCCACGACGTGGTTTATAAGCTCAGAAACAAAGACGGATATACGTATAAGGATGCGATTTCCGAGATAGCTCCGATTATAAATGAGATATCTGAATACGCCAAAAGTAAAGGTATAAGAACTTGTACTGAAAACCACGGATATATATTCCAAGCCCCCGAGCGTGTTAAGGAGCTTATTGATACCGTTAATAATCCTAACTACGGTTGGCTTTGCGATATGGGTAATTTTCTTTGTGTGGATTGCGAGCCTATGAGTTCGGTAAATATTGCCGCACCGTACGCAATTCACGTTCATGCTAAAGACTTTTTGTTCAAGAGCGCAAGTGAGCCTAAGCCCATAGGTTTCGGTATCACTACAAGTGGAGGCAATTATCTCCGCGGAACTGTGGTGGGACATGGTATAGTTTCGGTTAAAAAATGCGTTGATATATTGAAAAACGCAGGATATAACGGCTGGATTTCCCTCGAGTTTGAGGGCGCAGAGGATAACATTCAAGCTATCAAGGACGGGTATGCTAACCTTAAGGCATTTTGTTGAATTGATTGTTTGTAGGAGATAATCATGTTTAACTTTAAAACAATAAAATCCCCCATAATTTTTAAGGGTGATGAAAAGACCGCTTACCGCGACCCGGCGGTGTGGTATGAAAATGGAGTTTTCTATCTTTTCTGTACATACGTTGAGTGTACCCCCGACGGTCCTTATCTTACAACCGTGATTTCCAAAAGCCGTAACCTTGTGGATTGGTCAAAACCGAGAGAACTTACGGTTCGAGACAAAAGTCTTAATTTTTCCAGTCCTGGAAACGTAATAAAGACAGACATGGGATATTATCTTTGCCTTCAGACCTATTGCCGTGAAAATGGTGAAAAGTACGGCAATGAAAGAAGCCGTGTGTGGACGATGAGAAGCGATGATCTTGAAAATTGGGAAGAGCCGAAGCTTTTACGTGTGAAAGGCGATATTCCTGTGGATAAAATGGGCAGGATGATCGACCCTTTTATAGTAAACGATCTGAAAGATCCCCAAAAATGGTGGTGTCTTTATAAGCAGAACGGTGTATCAATGTCGTTTTCATATGACCTTGAGAATTGGACTTATCACGGAAAAACGCCTTGCGGAGAAAACGTTTGCACGGTTAAGGACGGAGATTCGTATATGATTTTCCATTCGCCGCCCAACGGAATAGGCGTGTTGCGCACCCAAGACCTTGCCCATTTTGAATCCGAGGGCGAGCTTATCACTCTTGGGCAAAGCAATTGGGATTGGGCAAAAGGAAGAATAACTGCGGGCTTTGTGCTTGATTTGAAAAATGACCCTGAGTATGGCAAATACATAATGTTTTTCCACGGTTCGGGACCTGAGAGCGAAGAAACAATGTTTGACCACCACGCAAGTATCGGCATCGCATGGAGCGATGATTTGAAGAATTGGGAGTATCCGTAAAAGAGAGACTATTATGAAGTCAAAAAATAAGCTGATAATAAAAATAATTGCCTCGGTGTTGGCAATAGCCTTTTTTTTGGTGGCGTATTACGCAATAGTTGTTTGCGTGGGCTTTGTCCGTATAGGTGATATAAACGATATATTTGCGCCGGGAAAGGCGGGAATGAAAGCGCCTCTTGGCGAGGAACTTACCGTAATGACCTATAATGTCGGTTTTGGGGCGTATAGTGACGACTACTCGTTTTTCATGGATGGCGGTGAGCATTCAAGAGCGTATTCCAAAGAAGCGGTCCTTGAAAATATAGGAGCGTCAATTGAATTGACCAAATCTGCGGATCCCGACTTTCTGCTTCTGCAGGAAGTAGATATATGCGGTACAAGAAGCCATTATGTTGATCAGTCGGTGATGTTCAAGGAACCGTTCTATCTGTATGACAGAGTTACTGTTGTAAATTACGATTCTCCGTATTTGCTGTATCCTTTTGACGAGCCGATTGGAAGGAACGAGTCGTGTATTATGACATTCAGCCGTTATAACGTAAAAAGCGGCGCACGTCGCAGTTTGCCGGTTGAGAGCTTTCCCAATAATCTGTTTGACCTTGACAGAGCATACAGTATTACAAGAGTTTATACCGAAGCAGACAATTGGTTGGTGCTTTACAATCTACACCTCTCGGCGTATACTTCTGACGGAAAGATAGTGGACGAGCAGTTGAAAATGTTGCTTGAAGATATGCGGAAAGAATATGAAGCAGGAAATTACGTTGTTGCGGCGGGCGACTTTAACGCTGACTTGCTTGGCGACTCGTCAAAGTATTTTGAGCGAAGTGAGGGCGAGCTTACTTGGGCGAAGCCTTTAAATACCGAGCTTATTCCGGAAGGCTTTTCGCTGTATGCCGCTACCAACGCACCGTCTTGCCGTAATGCAGACCGTGCCTACCGTGGAGACGGTACCGATTTCGTTGTCACCATTGATGGAATGATTGCGAGCGATAACGTTCAAGTTGTATCAAGTGAAACTATAGACACGGGGTTTGCGTATAGCGATCATAATCCGGTGAAATTTGAAATAATACTTACCAAGTAAAAAGAGGAGGGAAAACCCTCCTCTTTTTATATCTTCGGTCCGTTGGAAATAAGCAGAATTAATTTTTCATCCGAAGTGTTTCTTACTGTTAAGCAACCTGTTTCGGCAGGAACAAAATACTGTTGCGCCGAGCTTATCGGAATAAGCGAATCGGCAGTTATAAACTCGCCTTTGCCGCTTAAAACGTAAAGCCCGCAGTATACGCCACCTAAATCTACGGTGTATTCACCGTTAATCTCGAGCTTCTTGAGACTAAAAAAGTCTGAGTCGCTGTAGCCTATAACGTCGTAAAGCGTGTAATCGCTGTTTTCTTCAACCGCAACCGGAGCGCGATTAGCCTTTGTAGGGTCAAGGGGAATATACTCAAAGCACTCAAACATCTTGTCAAAACCGATTCCGTAGTGACAAGCTTGCTCGCTTATTTCGAGCCCTGAAGGCGTTATCCGTTCTGTTCTCAGCGTGTAATCGGTCGGCTCTTGAATTTCAACGAGAAAACAACCCGAGCCAATAGCGTGGGGCATACCTCCCGTTATAAGATAAGTGTCTCCAACCTTTACTTCAATTTTGTTGAGACAATCAAGCATTCCGCCGATGTCCTGCTTATCAAACAGCTCGCGCCAACGTTCCTTTGTAATGCCGTCTTTGAAGCCCATGTAAACGCAAGGCTTTTCGCCATCTATTTCGCGAGTTCCTATAATGTGCCAGCACTCTGTTTTTCCGTAGTCGGAGTCAAAATATAGGCGCGCCTTTTCTTTTGTAGGGTGAGCCTGAACACCTAAACGCTCAGCGGCGTCCAAAAGCTTTACAAGAACCCCCGGAGTACTTCCGAATTTGTCAAAGTGCGCCTTGCCAAGCACTCTTTCGGGCGCTGATTCGATTATTTCTTTGAGTGTTATTTTCGTACCGTCTATGTAGCTTAGCCCCTCGTCTTTGATATGCTCTCTGCCCGCGTTTTTTGCCGACACTACAGAGGATATCCATTCCTCAGGAAAATGAGTATCTTCGGCATTTTTGTTGCCGTGAAGCTCCTCTATCATCTTTCCGCCAAAATAGGTGCGCCACGCGCGCGCGGCGCTCAGCTTCAAGGGTCTGTTGTAGTAATTAATATCTGACATTTTACTTCCTCTGTTAAAACCTTTTTTATAATTATAACATTTTGAAACATCAAAAGTCTATGTCAAATTTTAAATTTTGTTAGCTTTTCTTTCTTCTTCAAAGGAACGGTTGAGACCCGTAGGCTTGTGGCTGGCGTCAAGACGTGCAAGACCTGCCGAGTTGTCGGGCATAAAATCTATCCACATGTAGTGAAGGTGGTTGTCGTCAACAACCTCTACTCCGTGATTAGAGCCAAGCGGGATATGGAAGATTTCGTTGCCGAGATGGTCGTTGTTTACGCCGTCAATGCTTACTATCGACTTGTTTTCGGGAAAGCTGCAGAAGAATTGGTCAAGCATGGGGTGCGCGTGTGCCTTTACAGCATCGTAACCGTAAGATTCAACCGAGCCCATAGAGAAACGGGGAATGATTCTTTGAGGAATCATCATTCGGCTGATGGTTTTCTGGCTCTTATTGGGGTCAATGTACTGTATGGAATCCACGTAGGGAATATCAACGGGGAATGCTGTGTTGTATTCCTTAATCATGTCAATGTCGCCGTCCTTGACGTCCCATTCAATTTCAAGAACCTGAACAAGCGTTTTTGCCTTGATTACAAGCTCCGTATCAAGTGCGGGGATAAAAGTAACGCGGTCGTTGTCGTGGGGGTAGGTCTTTCCATCAACCGTAAAATCTGCAATTCCGTCGATAAGAACGAGAATGTGGTAGTATCCCATGTTTGCTTTGAGTACAAGCTCAGAGCCTTCTGTAATAACGTGATTTACAGGGCGTGCCCCGGGAATATCTCCCTTGCAAAGGTACGTAGATTTATTCTCGTTTGTGACAACTAGCTTTTCAGTTGTAATGTTTCCCATAATATATCTTCCTTTCAAAAATCAATCTTCGCCGTTTACGGCAAGTATTCTGTCAACCACAAGCTGTCTGAAATTTTCCGACAGCATTGCGAAATAGGCTGTAAAGCCCGTAACTCTTACCACAAGGTCGGGATACTTCGTCGGGTCCTTATGTGCTTCAAGAATTTTGTCTTTGTCAATAATGTTGATGTTTAATAGCGTGTTGCCCTTCATTATGCCAAGTATCATGGCGCACATTTTTTCTATGCCTTCCTCGTCTCCCGCAATACCGGGGTCAACCTCAAGCTGAACGGGGGCGGTGTTTCCGTACATGGGCTGTACCGAAGCAATGCTGTTGCACATAGAGGTTACAGCGCCGTCCTTGCGGAAACCGCCAAGCGGGTTTGCCCCGTGATTAATAGGCTCTCCGCACTTTCTTCCGTTGGGGGTGGCTTTTACCGTGCTACCAAGCAGAATGGTGTTAGACCAAGAGAAGAATCCCGGGATAAAGTTAATACCTTTGTGTTGCTCGCAAAGGTCTCGGACGAGCGAAGTGTAAAGCTCGCTTATTTTTTTAGCCCACTTGTCACCAAGAGTGTTACCGCCGCCATAGCGTTCGCTGTGATACATAAGCTGACGGATATATTCTCCGTCCTTGTCCTCGTAGTTTGCCTCAATGTGTGAATAAAGCTCTCCGTAGGAAATTTTTCGCTCACGCTCGATACGCTGTTCAAGGGCGGCAAAGCTGTCCGCAACTACGGCAATTCCGCTTCCGTCAACACACATATTATAATAATTTGCGCCGCCGTCGGTAATGTTTACGCCTTTTTCAATAAGCCCATGTTGGAAAAGATTGAGAATAAGCTCGGGCTGGCTCTTTGTCTGATATTTCAGATGGTGCATAATGCCCGCGCCTGTGGCGTCAACCGCAATTTTCAAGTGCCTTGAATATATTTCAAAAAGCTTTTCGACCGAGGGGGATGGGTGAGCCATAAGCTCATCAAACGCCACCTCAAAAACCTTGGCAAGGTTGACTTTTACCGTGTCGTTCATGGTGTATTCCATACCGGGAATGCACATCCAGTGGCATCCTGCAGCCACGCGTTTGCGCGCAAGTTCTTTTGAGTACCCGCAACGCATAAAGCCCTCGACAAGATTGTTGTCGGAGGAGTAGCGGGGCCAGCCCTGCTTGTTTTTGAACAGATACGCTACAGACTTTTTGAAAAACTCCATGTCCATTTTGTCATGTATTCTAATAGTCAGATTACAAGCAATGTTAATCATGTCAGCCGCTTCAAGCGCCAGATATGATACCTTTGATGTCATGTCGTTTCCGCTTTCGTCAGGGCCTCCAAGCTGGAAATAGCGGCTGTCCTGCAAGAACAGACAAGCTATATAGAATATAGCGTCATCATCGCTAAGTATGCCGTTTTCAACGTCACGCTCGTAGTAAGGGCGAAGCATTTCGTCGAGCTGACCGCCCGCCGAGCCGCGGTTGTAGGTGCGTGAAAGCATCGAAAACCAACAAAGCCATTGAATAACCTCTTTAAAGGTTTCGGGAGCACCGGCTGCAATTTTTTTATTCATTGCCGACATTTCCATAAGGTTTTCTTTAAGCTGCGAGTTAACCTCCTGCTTTGCAAGCTCGGCAAGCGTGTCTGCGCATCTTGTTAAAAACGCAATTATGTTTTCAACTACCTCTATCTCGGCATCGTAAAACTCATAGTGGCGCTCGTCGTGCTTTGCTCGCTCCGCGCGGAGCTTTTCAAGAATACCGCCCCAGCCGATATCAAGTCCTATCTGCAAATCGGGGGTAAAGTGGTGGCAGTTGTCAATGCCTGAAATAATGTGGTATTTGTTGAATATCGTCTGTAAATCGTCATACGGATAATCGGGGTTCCACTTTTTGTCCTTGGGGCGCAGACGTTCAAGAAACAGAAAACCCTTACCCACAAAAGCGTCAAGTGGGTCAACGTATAAGGGGTGGGTTTTCAGAATACGGCAGTAGTTGGAACACCAGGCTTTGTAGCCGTAAATAGAGCCGTTGGGGTGGCTTGGCTCAAGCTTGAAATCAAATTCGTCCTGAACTATAAGTCCGTAGTCGTCCTCGTTGGCTCCACCGTTTTTCGCTTTTTCGGCGGTTTGTTCAACCTTGCGCTCACGCAAAAGCGCGATTCTCTCTTTATAAGTGAATTTTTTGTCAGCAGGAAACTGATTAATAAATTGAATCATTTTATCCACCCACCTTTACCTTGATTCCAAAACGCGCCAGCGACGCCGCCATAGCGTCAGGCTTGTTTTTTTCAAGCGGCTTGGTGTCAGCAAAAACATTTTCGCGGCAAAGCGAACGGTACTTTGAAGCACCAAGCGGATTGAAATTGAGAAGCTCATAATATTTGAGATTTTTCAAAGGAGAAATGAATTCCGCAATAGCCGAAAGATTGTCCTCACCGTCATTTACGGTGGGAATAAGCGGGGTTCTCACTATAAAAGGAATTCCCAAATCATCAAGCTTTTTGGCGTTTTCAAGAATTTGTCTGTTTGAAACACCCGTATGCTTTTTGTGCAGTGCGTCATCGAATATTTTTATGTCAAACATAATAAGGTCAACCGAGGAAAGCAGGTCGCTTATCTGGTCAAAGGGCAAAAGCAGGTTTGTTTCAATGGCAGTTTTTATGCCGTTTTGCTTGCACTTTTGGATAATTTCGAGAGCGAAATCCTTGTTGCAGGTCACCTCACCGCCCGACAGCGTAACGCCGCCGTCAGATTCATCATAGTAAACCTTGTCCTGTAGAATCTCAGCCATAACCTCGTCGGAGCATTTTTCTTCTGCCGAAAATACCAGCGCGTCGGCATAGCAAAGCTCAACGCATTTTCCGCACTTTACGCATTTTTCACGGTCAATAGTGTGTCGCCCATCGATTACTTTGTGGAGACTCTGGGGGCAAACCTCAAAGCATCTGCCGCAGCCAATGCACTTGCTGTCGTACAGCATTATCTCTTTTTGGTGCGAAATGGTTTCAGGATTGTGACACCAGGAGCAGCGCATATTGCACCCCTTGAAAAATACGGTAGTTCTTATTCCGGGGCCGTCGTTAAGCGAAAACCTTTGAATATCGGTTATAAGTCCGCTTTTCATATTTCTATCCAGCCCTCGCCGTTCTTTGCGCTTTCGTACATCTTGTCAAGCACGTAGCGCGCGTTTCTTCCGTTTTCGTATCCAACAACAGGCTCTGTGCCCATTCTCAGACAGTAAGCAAAGTTGTCACTGCCTTGCTGCCATTCGCGTGCAATGGGGAAGGGCGGTTCTTCGCTCCACTTGTTGTCGTCAAACCAATAAATATGATTGCCTTCCGGACCGCCTTGGCAAAGCAGATACGCACGGTCAGTTCCGTGAAGCTCGATTCTGGTGTACCAGGAAGAAGCAACGTAAGAGGTGGAAACCATAAATCTTACGCGGCAGCCGTTTTCGTATTCCCACTCAGCCGAGCCGAAGTCCTCAGCCTCAATATCAAAGGTCTGGGTGGCAATAGATGCCTTTACACGTTTGGGCTGACCGAGAATAGTGAGAACACGGTCGATTTCGTGAATACCCTGATTTGACATAGCGCCGCCGCCGTCAAGCGCCCAAGTACCTCTCCAACCGCCGTTCTGCTTGAAGTAGGCGGGAGTTCTCTTGATATTAAGCTCAACGTTTACGGCGAGTATCTTTCCAAACCACCCCTCGTCCACAGCCTTTTTAAGCTCTGTAAGAGGTCCTCTGTAATGCAGGTCGTAGTCAACGCCAAGCATAAGCCCCTTTTCCTTGGCGAGTGCGATAGCACGGTCACAGTTTTCAACGCAAACGTCCATTGGCTTTGTTACAAGAACGTGTTTGCCCGCGTTCAGGCATTGCTCAGCAATAGAGCAGTGGAGACCTGTGGGTGTAACTATGTACATAGCCTCCACAGCGGGGTCATTCAAAAACACGTTGATATCAGTGCTGTAAGGAACACCGAATTGCTCTCCTATTTCCTTGGCGCGTTTTTCGTTGATATCGCAGACTCCGTAAAGCTTGATTCCGCAAGTGTCAACTATCTGCGCGCAACGGTTTTTGCCCATTCCGAGTCCAACCACAACCATCGTTACGGGATTGTCGCGGTAGGGCCTGTCAAATTTGGGTTTTACGGCAATAGCTTCCATAACGTTTGGGGGCGCGGAAGCGGGCCAAACCTTCTTTATTTCGTCGTAAACCTTTTTTGTAGCCTCTTGTTTGGTAAGCGGAGAGGTGGGGGGATTGTGAGTTTCTATGGAAACTGGCATATCCTTTCCGGTGGCCGCAACACCGCGGAGAACTCTGTCCCACGGCACCTTTTTGTTTTCTATTTCGGGAAGAATACTTCTCGCTTTTACGTGAACCATGTTTGCGTATTTAAGCGCCTTGGTAAAATACTCAATGCAGTCGCCTTGTGCCTCGGGAAGTATTTCAAACATGTTTGCAACGTCCCAAGCCAAGCCCCAACCAGGAACCTTGTAAGCCTCGAGAAGCGCGATAACCTCGTCGGGGGTCTGTCCGCAGTTTTCAATACCGAAAATAAGACCTGCCTCTCTTGCGCGTTTTACAAAAGGATCAAACATTTCCATAACCTTTTCAAGCTCGTCGGGGCGCATAGCAAGGTCGCCAAGACCCTCCTCGCCCTCTTTGTGCTGCCAGAAGTTGAAGGAACGAACCATGTTGCAGTCAAGAATTTCGGAAGCTCGGATAAGCCCTTCAAGCTTTTCCATTTCCGCCTTTACTCTTGCTTCGTCGGGAAGATGAACCTTGCAGAGCGAGCTTTGAAGAACCGCCGCCTTCATGCCGTACTCATCAAGCATTGCCTTGATTTCCTTAAGCTCCTCGTTGGTTTGCAGATGAATGCCCTTGCCGTTTATAAGCGCGCGGAAGTCAACGTACTTCATGCCCCAAGAAGCGTATATAGGAAGCGCCTCCTTAAAGTCAAGACCCATTTCATCGGAAAATACCGAAATGTACATAAAAATTCTCCTTTAATACTTGATTTTTATATTTCTTTATGATACAATTATACCACGATAAAAATTACAATGATATCACATTTATATGCAAAAATATAACTTTTTTAATGAGGTTTAAATATGACGCAGACACGGTCCGAATTTGATATAAATATTTGTAACAAGTGCCGTGAGGAATTAAAGTTTGTTCACTGTAAAAACGTGGACAAACCCGAAAACCACTTCATGCACATCAACAAATATTGCGAAATATATATTTTCATTGACGGTGAGGTGAACTATATCGTTGAAGATATGTTTTTCTCGCTGAAAAAAGGTGATATCGTAATAATAACGCCTTACGAGGTACATAAGGCGGTTTTGCAGAAAAAAGGGTATTATGAGCGTTTTTATTTTCTTATTCCCGTAGACGCATTTTCTTATATGACATCTGATCCGCTGAAGAAGATACTCGAGCAGATCAAGATACACAAAAATCTTTTGTCGCTTCCACCGAAGGAAAGGGAAAAGATGATAGACATACTTTACGAAATGAAAATGCTTGCGGAGAAAAAGCCCGAGAACGATATTCTCGTATATTCGCTGTTTCTTAAATTTATTGATATAATAATCGGAAATCTCGGCACTTCGGCAGGTGAACTAATATCAAAAAACGCCCAACAGTTTCCGCAGATACTTTCGGATGTTTTGCGATACATTGACGAAAATTTGACCGATATAAAAACTGCCGAGGAAATAGCCGAATATTTTCATATCAGTTCTCCGTATCTTTCATCGATGTTTAAAAGCTATATCAACATAGGAATAAAAAAATACATTCAGCTTCGTAAAATAAGCTACGCCAAAAGTCTTTTAGATAATGGAAGAAATGTTACAGAGGCATGTTTTGAAAGTGGATTTAACAGTTGTTCTTATTTTATAAAAACATTTAAAGAGCATATAGGAACCACACCGTTGGCATATGTGGCGGAAAAAAGCAAGAGGTAATAAAGATAAGTTAAGGAGCTGTCTCATTAAGAGCACAGCTCCTACTTTATTTATACGTTAAAATTGTAGTTTATCTAACTGTTTAAGATAAGCGAATGAAAGCCTTCCCCTTGAGGGAAAGGTGTCACCGAATAGGTGACGGATGAGTCGAATTGCCTCGGCAATTCGGATAACAAAGCCAAGGCTTTGTTACGTGTTGAGATGCGAAGCATCCGTTAAATTGCAAGGGGATAACGCCCACTGCGGTGGGCTACACCTCATCACCGCATTCTGCGGAGCTGTCTCGCCTGCGGGCTCGGTCACGACACGGCTCTGACAGCCGTATCAAGGCTGTCATTCACTCCCGTGTCTCCGCTTCGCTACCCTCAAGGGGAAGACTTCCATACCAATTTACTCCCATACAAGCTACAATCAAAAAAATCTATACTTTACCGTTTCGGTATTATCCTCGGAATACTCTATTTCCTCGGAGATTATCCGGGCCGCTTCGAGGGTGGCTTCCACACCGCACTCTCCATTCTTCACAACCGATGCCAACAGCCTCTCGCAAAAAAGACTCAAACCCAGCGCCGCGCGGAAATCCATCTCATCGCGCGCTTCGGAGCAATGTCTGAACACAAAATAGGCAAAGGCGCGTTCAAGAAGCTTCTCAAGCTCCGACGGGGTCTCGTCCGATGAAGAATAAGCCGAAAACATTTCTTTATGCGACCCGTCAAGATATTCAAGCGAACCGATAAGCTTCTTCCACTCACAGTCACTGATTTTGGAAGGGTCTGCGCCATAGGCTTCTCTTATTTTACGCAATCTTTCGGTATATGGAGACTGTATGTCGGCAAGCAGTAAATATATATGCGCGCGATGCGATATCGCGTCAAAATCAGCGGATTCGGTCATTCCCTCTGCTTCGCCCACCTCAACTATTTCGGCGTACTCATCGGAATTCAGGATAATTCGGCAGGCTTCTTCGCACGCCATACCTATCCCCACTTCCCTACCGTGGGCGGTATTGTTATAAAATCTCGGATGCTCACGGCAAATATCGCAAAGATATTCTTCGCCTAATTCCAAAATAATACGGCAAAGCCCTCTACCGTTAAGGTGAGGGCATCTGTCGTTTTCCGCAAGTTTGAAATGCGGAGTATCGCAATAATCTATACTTTTTACTATCTCTTTTCCGTAACCGTCAAGAGTCTTATAGGTCTTAAGGGCTTCTCCGTCAACGTCAATTTCCCAGCCAACGCAACAGCTATGGCGGCATTTATCGGCTATACAGGCGAATTCCTTATAATACTTGGGGGCGTATAGCTTCATTATTATTCAACAAAGGTGTTTGATACCTCAAGATAAACCATGGTCTTATCCCAAAGCACGTTTTCGCGAATATACTCCTCACCGTACTGCTCAACAAGCGCAGACTCACTAACTCCCTGACCCGCGGCGTATTCGATAAGTCCGTTGGCGTAATCCTCGTCGGTTACTTCAATATTCTCAGCCTTAACGATGGAGTAGAAAATAAGCTCCTCCTTCACAAGGTCCTTAACGTAGTCCATAAGCTCCTCGTCGGTGCCGCCAATCTGAGTCAAAAGCTCCTCGTATGTTATGCCGTACTGAGTTGCGTAAGCTTCATACATACTGCGTTGCGATGTGTAGTAGTACATTACCTGACTGTTGGGAAGCTCTTTTACGGTAGCGTTATCAAGTATTTGCTGCCACATAAGGCGGTACTTGTCCATAGCGTATTCCTCGTCGCTGGCGGTCTGAAGGTCGTTACGGAGAGATTCTCTGTACGCCGCAACGCTGTCAAAGGAAGTATTAGACGCAACAAACTCATCGTTAAGTTCGGGAATGGTATAGTGACCCGCGATATAATTTACGGTTATCTCAAAGGTAACCTCTTTGCCCGCGAGCTCCTCATAGTAATTCTCCGGGAAATTGCCGACAGAAGTAACGGTAGTGCCGGGCATAACCCCGTAAAGGTCATCATCAAACCAATCAATATAACCATTATTTTCGGCAAGAACCACGCTCGCGCCTTCCGCGCTTCCGCCCTCAAAGACCTCGCCGTCCATAGTTCCAACAAAATCGACATTTACAAAATCACCCGCTATTGTAGCGCGGTCGGTTACGTGCTCCTCATAAGGCTCGTACTTTGTAAGCCCGTCCACAAGTTTCTGCACCTCGGCGTCGACATCAGCGTCGCTTACTATGTATCGGGGGGCTTTTATCTCAAAGCCTTTATAGTCGCCGAGTGTTACGTATTTGCCAAGGTCCTCAGCCATGTAGTCCATCTGCGCATAGGAGTCACCATCCTCGCCCGAATAGTCGGAGGCTTCGGTTTCCGTGGGTGCCGTTGTGTCCGCAACATCAGTAGGCTGAGTAGTTTCAACGTTACCGTCGCAGGCAATCAAAGCTGTGCCAAGAACAAGCACAAGGAAAAGCGACAATATTTTTATCAAGCTGTTTTTCATGTTTATATCCTTTCAAATTAAAATCAAATTAAAAATTCTACAAAAATGACTCAACCACCTTGAAGTCAGATAGTTGAGTCTCTTTTTGTAAGCCGCAATTTACGCTTCCTTCTTTACAACTTCTTTGCCGTTGTAGGAACCGCATGCCTTACATACGCGGTGAGCAAGAACATACTCTCCGCACTTGCACTTTACCATTCCGGGCAAATCAAGCTTCCAATTATTAGAACGTCTCTTGTCTCTGCGAGCTTTAGATACTTTTTTCTTCGGTACTGCCATTTAGATACACCTCCTTGAAGCATTTAAACAACTGTTATCGTTACAATTATATACTAAAATTTCTTAATTGTCAAGTAAATTTTTCAAAACAGCCCATCTTGGGTCAATTTCTTTTGTTACACAGCCGCAATCTCCGTCCTTTTTGCGCTTTCCGCACTTTGGACAAAGCCCTGCGCACTCCTCGTCACACAAAAGCTTTTTGGGAAACAGGAGAATTACCGTCTCAACAACCTCTTCGTCAACGTCAAGCTCTCCGTTTTCGTTTATGACTGCGTACTCATCAACGCTTTCGTCAAGCTGCTCGTCGCTTACAGATCCCTTTGTAACGACCGTTCGCTCAAAATCTTCCTCGAAAATTCCGCGAACCTCATCAAGACAACGCGCGCACTCGGAAACGTACGGCACAGAAATTTTAAGCACCAGGCGCATATACCCTGCTCTGTCCACGATTTCACCAACTACGCGGGCGTCTTCAAGAAACCTGACTCCTTCAAGCTCCATGGGGAGCGTATAGTCAAGTCCAATTCTCTTTACCTCTCCGCGAAGAAGCGGCTTTACGTCAATAGTCATAACGCACCTCCCATTCACTTTTTCAAGGCAACGACATATATTATACCTTATTTTGAATGAAAAGTCAATAGCTTTTGAAAATTTATCCGCTAAATTATATTATTATTTTTCAAAACCGTGTACAAATCCGTCAACGTCAGCCGAACAAATATCTCCGCCCACAACCTTACCGCGGTATACAAGAACGTTTGCAAGCACTCTTCCCTCGTATCCGCTGTAATTCGTCACCTCAAATGTATAGCGTGTAAGCTTTTTGCGCTTATACTTGAGAAGGTCAAGTCCCTGGCGTTTCTGAATCTCGTTATAAGCCGAAAAAATTTTATCAAACTCGTCGGGCATAGTCACCTGCGTCACGTCAATCGGTGTGGCATCGACTATCCACCCAAACTGAGCTAGAAATTTTTCGGCATCATCCTCACTTCTCACCTTTTCGTAGCTGTAGCTTGCCGTCAGGTTGCTGTCCTCAACTGCGTGTGTGGGAACCAAGGTGATAAGCGTTATAAGCACCGCCAACGAGACGGCTATAACTCCAAAAAAACGCAGCGTGCTTGCGCGCAATGAATAAACGAACATAAAAACCTCCCTGATTATAATGGCTTTGAGAATTCTCTCTTCGCTTAATTATATAATCGGGAGGTTATTTATATGACTACGAATCAAAAATATAGCGTTTTTTTCGCATTCGCACCGCGTGAACAAGTCCCATTGTAATATATGTAGCAAGCACAGACGAGCCGCCCGCGCTGACAAACGGAAGCGTTATTCCTATAACAGGGCTTACCGCAAGGCACATTCCCACGCTTATCGCAGTTTGGATAACAAGCATTGAAGCCACGCCGACACAGATGTACGAGCCGTAGTCCTTGTGCGCGTCCTTTGCGATAAAGAATATTCTCACCACCGCAAGTATCATCAGAAGAATAATGCCGAAGCCGCCCAAAAATCCGAATTTCTCGCAAACGGTAGCGTAAGCAAAGTCGGATTCGGCAACGGGCAATGTGGCGTAGTAATAACCGCCGTAAATTCCGCACCCCGTCAGACCGCCGTTTATTATCGCCTGTCTGCCGATTATTGCCTGTCTTCCCTTATCGCTGGGGTCAATGTCGGGGTTAAAGCCCACCAGGATTCTTTTTTGCTGATAATGCTCAAGAAAATCCCACGCGTATGGAAAAACGAGCAAGACCAAAATTGCCACCGCAACGAAATACCAAATACTAAGCCCCGCGCAAAACAACATTACTGCGGTAATCCCCACATAAACAAGAGCCACGCCAAGGTCGCCCGTAGCAAGCACTATTCCTATGAAAATTCCCGCGTGAATTCCAAGCTTAAGCAAGGTTTTGGGCGAATTTATGGTATCCTTTACCTCTGACAGATGCTTTGCAAAGGTAAGTATGTAGGTTGCTTTTACAAACTCGGAGGGCTGAATTGTGACAAATCCCAAGTCAAGCCAGCTTTTATTCGTACCCACGCTCATTCCGACGCTTCCCAAAAGCACCGTACTGGCAAGGAAAATTGCCGAGCCGAAAAGAATAACCATATGGTATTTCTCGACAATGAACTCATAGTCAAACGAAGCCACGAGTATCATAAGCACAATTCCCATAACCGTCATTGCAAGCTGCATTATAAAGGCGCGTGTACCAAAAGAGTCCTTACCGCCCCAAAGAGTGAGCAGGCTTATAAATGAAAGCCCCGCGGTACACAGCAAAAGAAGGGGGTCAAAGCTACGAAATCTCTGAGCCAACGTCAGTTTATCGACTTTCATATCTTTCCCCCTTCTCTATTTTATTTTCAGTTATTAATACTGTCTGCCCCAGACAACCATGTGCTTTGCGGGTCTGCCGCAGCAAACGCACTTGTCCGAAAGCTGTTCTTCCTCAAAAGGAATGCAACGGGATTTAACACCGCCCGTAGCGTCCTTAAGCTTATCCTCACACTCAACGTCTCCGCACCACATTGCCTTGATAAATCCGGGCTTGTTCTCGGCAACGTCAAGAAATTCCTCGTAGCTTGTGGCAACGCTTGTCTTTTCGGCAAGATTCTTCTTTGCTCTCGTGACAAGCTCGTTGTGAACGGTATCAAGCATTTCCTTAACGGAGTTCTCGATTCCGTCAAGAGCGACGAAATTCTTTTCTCTTGAAACGCGGCTTACAAGCACGCAGTTGCCCGATTCGATATCACGAGGACCTATCTCAAGTCTTACGGGAACACCCTTCATCTCATACTGGCTGTACTTCCAGCCTGCGCTCTGATCGCTGTCGTCAACCTTGACTCTGAGACCTGCCGCCTCAAGCTTAGCCTTAAGTTCGTAAGCCTTGTCAAGAACGCCTTCCTTATGCTGAGCTACGGGAATAATTACCACCTGAATGGGCGCGACTACGGGAGGAAGAATAAGTCCGTTATCGTCTCCGTGAGCCATAATGATAGCGCCTATCATTCTTGTGGAAACACCCCAAGAGGTCTGATGGGGATACTTTATGGTATTCTCTCTGCTTGTGAAGGTAATATCGAAAGCCTTTGCAAATCCGTCTCCGAAATAGTGAGAAGTTCCGCCCTGAAGCGCAACCCCGTTGTGCATCATAGGCTCAATGGTATAAGTAACCTCAGCACCCGCGAATTTTTCCTTTTCGGTCTTCTGACCTGTAACTGCGGGAATAGCAAGGCAGTTGAGATAGAACTCTTCGTACACGCCGAGCATGCGGAGTGTTTCTTCTCTTGCCTCCTCCTCGGTTTCGTGCATTGTATGACCCTCCTGCCACAGGAATTCGGAGGTTCTGAGGAAAGGACGGGTGGTCTTTTCCCAACGTACGACGTTAACCCACTGATTATAAAGCTTGGGAAGATCACGATAGGAATGAATTATATCCTTGAAGTGGTCACAAAAAAGAGTCTCGGAGGTAGGTCTTACGATAAGTCGCTCAGCAAGTGTATTCTGACCGCCTATGGTTACCACCGCGCACTCCGGAGCGAAGCCCTCTACGTGGTCCTTTTCCTTCTGGAGCAGGCTTTCGGGAATAAACAGGGGCATATACACGTTTTCATGACCGAGGGCCTTGAATCTCTTGTCAAGCTCCTTCTGTATATTCTCCCAGATAGCGTAGCCGTAGGGACGGATAATCATACAGCCCTTTACGCCCGAATAATCCGCAAGCTCCGCTTTTTTTACAACGTCGGTATACCACTGAGCGAAATCAACGTCCATAGACGTAATCTGCTCAACCATTTTTTTGTCGTTTGCCATTTTTATATCCTTTCAACGTATAATTACAAATTTTATGCAGACACATAATATTATAAAACAATTTTAACGAATTGTCAAGTATTGTATACAAAATAACGGAAGGATTAAGTTATGAAAAGAGACATATGCGGAGTTATGATAGACGACCTTGACAGACACAAGCTGTTTTTGGAGTTGACTGCGCGTCTTGACGCGAAAAAGAGGACGGTAATTTTCACCCCAAACCCTATCATGGCTCAAAACGCGAAAAAAGACCGTGAATTTATGGATATTCTGAACTCAGCGGACTACAACGTACCGGACGGAAGCGGTATAATTCTGGCGTCTCGGCTTTTAAAAACGCCCATTCCCGAAAGGATTTGCGGAATAGAGCTTGCCGAATCTTTGCTTGAAGCCGCCGCAGACAGAGGCCTGAGGGTGTTTCTTTACGGCGGGGCTTGCGGAGTAGCCGAGCTTGCCGCCGCAAAGCTTTGCCAAAAGCTGCCGAAATTAAAAATATGCGGCATATTGAACGGATACGTAGACAACGCAGAGGCGGTCACCGAAAAAATCAAGCTTTCCTCTCCCGACGTAGTTTACGTTTGTCTGGGCTCTCCCAAGCAAGAAAAGTGGATTCACGAAAACTCCGCAAAGCTTGACGGCGTAAGGCTTTTCATGGGACTCGGCGGATCGCTTGACGTGTGGTCGGGAAAGGTGGCGCGCGCTCCGCGCTCCCTTCGGAATCACGGCTTTGAATGGCTTTGGAGAATGGCGCACGCACCAAAAAAGTTCAAAGATCTGCCAAAAATAATCTCTTTCGGTGTTTCGGCAGCAACGAAGCGGCTGAAAGATATAGTAATAATGCACAGATAAAGTGTCAAAAACCGCTGAAAAAACTGTCAAAGCTACAAAATTGATAAAATTTTCTCAAAGCCCTTGTATATTTTTCCAAAATGAGATAAAATATATACGAATGGGTATATTTTGCCTAGAATCAAAATATTTATTTTACGGAGGATTTTACTATGTCAGTAAAAGTTGCCATTAACGGTTTCGGTCGTATCGGTCGTCTTGCATTCAGACAGATGTTCGGCGCTGAGGGATACGAGATCGTAGCTATCAATGATTTGACAGATCCCACAATGCTCGCTCACCTTCTCAAGTACGACACCGCTCAGGGCGGTTACTGCGGCAAGATGGGTGAAGGTCTTCACACTGTTGAGGCAGGCGAGGATTCCATCACTGTTGACGGAAAAGAGATCAAGATCTACGCTGAGAAGGACGCTAACAACTGCCCTTGGGCTAAGCTTGACGTTGACGTTGTTCTCGAGTGCACAGGTTTCTACACAACAAAGGAAAAGTCTATGGCTCACATCAACGCAGGCGCAAAGAAGGTTGTTATCTCTGCTCCCGCTGACAAAGAGACAAAGACAATCGTATTCAGCGTAAACGAGAAGACTCTTAACAAGGATGACGTTATCATCTCCGCTGCTTCTTGTACAACAAACTGCCTTGCTCCCATGGCTAAGGCTCTTAACGATTTCGCTCCTATTCAGAGCGGTATCATGACAACTGTTCACGCTTACACAGGTGACCAGATGATCCTTGACGGTCCTCACAGAAAGGGTGACCTTCGCCGCGCACGCGCAGGCGCTTCCAACATCGTTCCCAACTCCACAGGTGCTGCTAAGGCTATCGGTCTCGTTATTCCCGAGCTTAACGGTAAGCTTATCGGTTCCGCACAGAGAGTTCCCGTAAACACCGGTTCTACAACTATCCTTGTAGCAGTTGTTAAGGGTAAGGACGTAACCAAGGAAGGCATCAACGCTGCTATGAAGGCTGCTGCTTCCGCAAGCTACGGCTACACCGAGGATCCCATCGTTTCTTCCGACGTTATCGGTATGA
>JAZKYO010000073.1:0-10887 GCA_045612185.1 Eubacteriales bacterium | reverse complement strand
ACAAACTACAATTTGAAAAGCAATCAAAAACAAATAAAGTGGGGTTTTCAATGCCTTGAAAACCAGCGGGAGCTATTGTTTTGGCTACGTACTAAACATCCGTGGCAGTGTGCGCTGAAGTCTTTCTGTGGCACAAATAATATACCAAATTTATAAAACTTTTTACCAAAAAAGTTTTTGCGCCACTTTTTTCAAAAAGTGGCAAACGCCTCTCCCAACTCACCTACAAACTACAATTTGAAAAACAAATATATCTATTTGGTATAAAGAAAACCGCTGTTGTCTAAACAGCGGTTTTCGTATTTCGTTGCGAGTTGTTCGCACTAGCTTCAAATCTTGAACGCCGAAGGCAACCAGCCCACCGCCAGGTGCGGCGAGGACCGAGGACTATTTGCAGAAGTTTTCGATGTAATTTTCGATAGCGGCTTTGATTATGTTTACAGCGTCCTCGCGGCCGCTTACCTCGTCAACCGCGGTGGTCTTGTTCTCAAGGTTTTTGTAAACCGAGAAGAAGTGGCGCATCTCGTCAAAAACGTGCTTGGGCAGTTGGTCGATGTCGGTGTAAATGTTGTAGTTGGGGTCGCTGAACGGAATCGCAATGATTTTTTCGTCGTTCTTTCCGTTGTCCACCATAGAAATTACACCAATGGGGTAGGCACGCACAAGGGTAAGCGGCTCAAGCGGCTCGGAGCAAAGCAAAAGCACGTCAAGCGGGTCGTTGTCGTCACCGTAGGTGCGCGGAATGAATCCGTAGTTGGCGGGATAGTGGGTGGATGTGTAAAGGATTCGGTCAAGCATAATAAGCCCCGTCTCCTTGTCAAGCTCGTATTTCTTTTTGCTGCCCTTGGAAATTTCCACCACGCACATAAAATCCTCGGCGGTTATTCTCTTGGGCGATATATCGTGCCATATGTTAGACATTGTTTCTCTCTCTTTCATAATCATTGTTATTATTTTATCACACTCGCAATAATTTGTCAAGTGTTTGACAAATCTTAGGTTGTGTGGTATGAACCTATTAAGAGTACCGATGACAAAATCTGTTTTTTGACATAAAATGTAGTGAGGGAAGCCCGAACAGCTCCCTTAAAAAATAAAACTCCGAAAGGAAACCTATGGCAGTATTTTACAATCAGGCAACGCTGACCTACAACGGCGGCGTGGCAAATTCCAATATCGTAAGCGGTGAAATCGTTGAGGCAATAACCGCCTCAAAAACCGCTACTCCCTCCACCTACCGCGCGGGCGAGACGATAACCTATGTGGTTTCGGTTCTTAACAGTGGTACAACCGCGGTAAACGGAATAACCGTAAGCGACGACCTGGGAGCGTACACCCAGAACGACAACACCCTTGTTCCCCTTGACTACGTGGAAAACTCGGTACGCTATTTCGTAAACGGCGTGCTTCAGCCCACTCCCGCAGTAGCAACCCAGCCCACTCTAACCGTAAGCGGAATTAATATTCCCGCGGGCGGAAACGCGGTTATCGTTTACAGAGCGACGGCAAACGGCTTTGCTCCCCTATTGGCTGAAAGCGAGATTACCAACACCGCCACGGTAACAGGCGGCGGCATAATCACCCCCGTAACCGCCTCCGAGACGGTCACAAGCGAGGACTCTGCTTTGCTTTCTATAAGCAAGGCGGTAACCCCCTCCAGCATAACCGAAAACGGCAGACTGACCTATACCTTCGTTATTGAAAACAGCGGAAACACCGAGGCTGTGGCAACAGATAATCTTGTCGTTTCCGACAGCTTTGACCCGATACTCTCCGACCTTGTCGTAACCTTTGAGGGCACAACCTGGACAGAGGGCACGGAATACACCTATAGCGCGGCAACCGGCGAGTTTGCCACCGTAGCGGGACAGATAACCGTACCCGCCGCTACCTTTACAACCGACGCAAGCGGCGCGACTGTAATAACCCCCGGCACAGTAACGCTGACGGTAAGCGGAACGGTATAACGCAAACCAAAAACACACCGCAACGGATTTTTCCGAAACGGTGTGTTTTTATATTTTAAAACTCTTTATTAACCGACGGTAAACGTCCACTCGCCGCCATTTTGGGTGATAAGTCCGTTAAGAATACCCTTTGCGGTATTGTCGGCAACCTTAAGCGTATACGTGCCTTTAGCAAGCTTTGCCGCAGGCTCAAAGTACCACTTAAGACCTCCGCACATTCCGCGCAGGCTTCCCTCCACCTCGTTTCCGTTTGCGTCGACAAGCGTAATTGCCGCCTTAGCCGAAGCCTCGGTTATGGGCGCGATAAACTGAACGAACAGCTCGTCGCCCGCCGTCTGGGTTGAGGAAACGTAGTCGTTACCCGAATTTATAACTCTGTTACTAACAATCACGTCACCAACAATTTTGCCGTTATAGACCGAAGCAAACGCAATTCTCGCCTCTCTGTCGCCCTCAAGGTAGTAGGAAATGATGTCGTAGAACGCCGCCCAGCGGTCGTAGCCATAGTAAGTACATACGCCGTAGGGGTAGTCGTGACCAAGGTCGTAAGCCGAGTAAGGATAGTAAATTATACCAAGATCCTCGTACTGTGCCTGAAGCTTATCCCAATAAGCCCACGCGTCATAATCGTCATAAAGTCCGCACATAATTATTGCGGGCGCGTTGCCCTCGGCAAGCCAAGTGTCGGCAAACTTGGAGCCGTCACCCATTGCGTGGTAGGAAATATCTACCGAAGAATCAATGGGCGTTCCGTCCTCGTACGCCAGATATGGCTGTTCGCCGTAAACGTCGTTTCTGTTATATCCCGAAAACAAAGAACGGTCGGGAGTATCTTGGATATTGGGATTAGTAAGCACGCCCGCCATAGCCATCTTGGAGATACCCATAGAGGCGTAATTCTCCTTGCTGTAGCCGTAGGTGTCTGCGTAGTAGCGCACACATCTTGCCGCCGCCGCGTGAGTCTTGTGACCGAGATTGTGCATGTAGGAATAGGCATCGTAATAACCGTAGTGGTCGTCTCTTGCCATAGGAACATAAGGATGCTCGTAAACCACCGCAGTATATCCGCGAACAAGCGCCGAAGTATCAAGAGGTCTCTGCAGCTTTTTCACAACGTCCATATTCGTTCCCGAGGACGAGGCAACCATTACCACCTCGGAATTATCTCTGTACTTGGGATAAATTATATCAAGCATAAGCTCAAGGTCAATGGGAGCGGTGTTGGGCTTTACGCAATGATAAACGTCCGAAGCCGTCTCATAGCCCGCGGGAATTTTACTGCCGCGCTGCTTGCGGAAGCTGCTTTCCGTGTTGTTATACACACTTACGATATTCTCAAGCGTGCCCTCGGGCGCGCTGTGCTCGTAATCATAATAAACTATTCTTCTTACAAGACCGTAGCCCTCGGGAACGATATACGCATCGCTTGAGCTGTACCCATTAACGGTCTTGATAACGGTAGCTCTGTTGGTACGAATGTACTGAACGAACCAATCAAGGTCGGGAAGGCATGCGCGTGGGTCGTCCATAAAGTCAACCACCGCCACAACGCACCCTTGGTCAAGCAGGTCGTTTACGCAGTCGATATTCTGCGCATCGGTGCAGTTGTCTGCGCCGACGAAATTCATTACGTAGAAAACAATAGGGGTCTCTTTATCCACTGTTGTGGGCTTGAATACCGATATTTTAACGTCAATATCGGAGTTTGCAAGCACGTAGTCATGCTGTGGATAAAAGGACTGGCTTCCGCTTGTGAAAGCGGTAATATGGTCAATGGTTACGGTTTCCGCGGGTGTGCCGAGCGCACCGCCGAGAAGCGTGTATTCCTCACCCTCAGCGACAGCCATAAGTGAGAGAGCCGAGGCGCACATAATGAGCGCAAGTACAAGACAAATTATCTTTTTCATTTACTTCTCTCCTTTCGTTATTCTGCCGTGATATCTATCCAGATACAGGGTCTTACGCCCACGAAGGTGTTGCGGACAAGAGTTCCCTTTTCGCAAGCCACTCCGTAGTAGTACATATACATAGCGTTTATGTCGTTTTCGCCCGCGTCGCGAAGCCACCAACCCGCAGTGCCGTAATCGGGGTCAACCGTAACGCCGTGGTCGTAAATCGTTCCGATGCCGTCTCGGTTCTGAGAATAGAGAGTCGCCTCTGCCAATTCCCAGCCGTGTTTTCTGGCAACAAGGTGCTTTTCCGCCTCAGCTTTGCTGAGAACGAACACCTTGTCGGTGCTGTCAGCACCGCTGTCAACTACGTAAAGCGCATTGTCGGCGGTGGAATTTTGTGTTTCAACAAGCTTTGCCTGCTCAGCATCGCTGAAAGCGGCGGTTATAAAGTCACCGTTAAGGAAGGTGCGCAGGTCGCTTGTAGCCCATTTTGAGTTTTTAAGGTCGGCGTCGAATGCCTGAGCGTCAAGAATCTTTTCGGAAATAAGCATCAACTTGCTTCCCTCTTTGTCAATAACTCTCCAAACGATAGCCTCGTCCGTAGTCTCTGCCTTGTTATCCTGCTCGTAAGTGCCGAACTCAACGAGATTTCCAAGCACAGCCGAGGAAAGCTCAACAATCGGCTCGCCGCCGGGAACGGTGCTTACAAGTCTTACGCAAGGTCTTACGCCTATTCTGCCGTTTTCAACCGACATACCCGAATAGTTTACGGTTCCGTCGGTGTTTACGCAAGCCGCGTGCCACATACTTTCGCCCGAAGAGCGAAGCCAATAAGCAGCCGCGCCGCTCTCTGCGCCAAGTCTTACGCCGTTCTCCACAGCGTAGGCGATAGCGTTAGCCTTGCGCGCGCCGTTTCCCGCAAACAGGTCTCTCGCCTCGTCTGCCGAAAGCAGGAAAACCTTGTCCTCGGTCGTGCAGTCGCCGCGGTCGGTGAGAGGATTTTTAAGCGTAACAAGCTCACCGCCGTAAATTCTCGCCTGCTCAACAGAGTCAAAAGCGGTTGTAAGGAACTCGCCGTTAAGCCACTGGCGGATAGAGCTGTTTTCCCAACTGAGAATATAAAGCTCGTCGTAAAGGTCCTCTGTCTCGTTGTCTCTTACGTGCGTAATATCTCTTACTCCGTTAAAGGGCTTAGCCTCGATAACGCTGTCACAGAGAAGGGTGGCAACACCCTCTCTGTCAACGTTTATAACAGTCCAGCTGAGAGCCTCTCCGCCATACTCGCCGAGACCCTCAATTTTCTGTCCGACCGTAAGAGTGTCGGGCAGGTCGTCGGTAAGTCTTTTCAAATCATCATTTGAAAGAAGCTTGCCGTCATCGGTTTTTGCCGCACATCCTACAGCAAGAAAGCAAAGCAGTATCGCCATAAGAGCGCTGAATATTTTCAAACATTTTTTCATTTTGCTCTCCCGTCAATTATTCCACTGCGGAAAGGTGTGTGCCGTCAAAGATATACTGAGCCGCTTGACCGTAAACCTTTTCACCGAGAGTCTCTACGTAAGGAGTAACGGTAAAGGTGTAAACGTCGGTCTTAAGGTCGGTAACCGTAAAGGAAGATATGTAACGTCCGTTCATGCTCTCGGCTGTAACCGTTTCGCCTGCGGCGATTACAGAGCTGAATACAATAGCCGACTTGTCGCTGTGTTCCTTTACTCCTTCAAGCTCGGAGTTAATAGTAACCTCAAATCCAACGTAGTTGTAGAAAAGAGTGTCAACGGTAGCGATAAATCTTACCGCGCTTCCGTCCTTGATAGCCTGAGAAGCGAAGTTAACGGGCGCAATGCCGTTCTTAATTACGTCGATGCTGATGTTGTCAATGTCGGCAATACTGTCGGAAGTACTGTTGTTAGAGCCCTCGAAGAGTCTTATCTTTGCGGGAGCGAAAGTGTAGGACTCCTGCGAAGCGTAGTTAAGAGGAACAGCGGTAGCCGCAACAGGCGCTCCGCTTGTCTGACCGTCACCGTAGTAGTAAGCGTTCATTCCGTTAATCCAGATGGAGTAACTGCCCTCTTTTTCGTTGATTACAAGACCTATCTTGGTAAATTCCTCAGCGGAAACGGGATTAACCGTAAGGCTCTTACCCGCCGCGTTGCAAAGATAGTATCTGATTCCGTTGTTTTCAAAGTAGAATCTGCCGTCGTAAGCCGCCGAAAGGAGTGTAAGCTTGCCCTCCATGTTCTTCTGGTAAACGGTAGCAAGGTGAACAGAGCTTGCCACATTGTCAGTGTATCTCACATCCATCTCAATGCTGTAAAGACCCGCATACTCACCCATTGCGTCAAGGTTGTATTCCATATAAGCAACAGGCTTGTTTGAAAGCTCGGGGCGGCGAATACGGAAGAAGCTGTTCTCTCCCTCTGTCAGGTGCTCCGCAAGCGTTACGGTAGCGCCCTCCGAGTCGACTGCCGTCTTTCCGCGGAAGGGATAACCCCACTCAACGTAGTCAATAGCGTTAGCCTCAGCTTTTGTAAAGAAGCTTTCGTCCTCAAAGTCAACCGCAAACGCCGTGTAGCCGTCGAATTTAACTTCGTTCTCGTCAGCGACAACTCTGTTGTTTCTGACCATAGTTCCAAAGTAAACCTTGGGGTCGCTCGCATTTGAGAAGGTAAGCGCGCCACTTGCGGTGTCGGTGGAATTTGTCAGCTTGTAACTGCCAACCATCTCGCCGTTAACGTATACGGTAGCGTTTATAACGTAGTCGTTTGCGCTTATATGGTCCTCCCAAGGAGTAGCCGAAACCGCAACCGCGATATCGGAGGGCTTTTCGGAGTCAAGCACAGCAAGCTCGGTAGCTCCGTCAGCAGCGTAAAGAGTTGCGCCGCCCGCTTTTACGAGCGGGAGTGCCGTAGTGCCGAGAGTCCAGTCTGCAAGACTTGTCAACTCAGCCGCGTCTGCGCCGTAGGTGAACTCGGCAACAAAGTCATTACCCCAAAGTCTGCCGTTTGCGTCATTAAATGCAGTTCCGTTCTGGTCAGCGTAGAGATAACCAAGCTCGTCTTTGTAAACCGAGAGGTCGTCAAGCATAACCTGCCACGTTCCCTCTCCGGAAGCCGAAAGAAGGGTAAGAGTGTCCTCGGGGAAGCTTGCCTTTTTGGGGTTGGGCATCTCAGCACGCTGAAGCGCAACCTTTGAAAGTGTCTTTTCGGTATCGCTCTGGCTTACAAGGAACCTCTTGTTGCCGTAGCTTACGGTATTTCCGAAAGCGTCGGTGTAAGAAAGGTCAGGAAGGTCAGCCTGCGCCAAAATAGGCGCTGCCGCGATAAATTCATCGTCTACGTAAAGCTCGCCCGTGCCCGAAATACCGCTGAACACAAGCTTAACCTGAGATATCTTGCCGATTGTAAGCGCCTTGCTTGTGGCAAGCTCGCCCAAGTAGAGCGTTCCGTCAGTACCCACGGAGAGAAGCGAAACCGCTTCCTTGTCACCGCGTTTAAGGCTGTAAATATCAAGCTTTCCGTCAGAGCCGAACGCCCCAAAGGTGAAGTTACCCTCAAAAGCAACCACGTCGGAGGCAAGAGGCGCCTGACCTGCGGTCATGTCAACCGCTATACCGTTGCCTGCGGTAACGGTAGCCGAAAGATACTTGTTTAATTCGTTGCTCGCAATCTCAAACTTGCCATCAATAGACTTTGTATAAAGCTCTGTGTAATTGTCAAATTTAGCGGCTGTAAGCGCGCCTGTGCTTGCGGAGTCAAAGTCTGAGCCCGCAAGAACCGTCTTTGTGTACTCGTTGTGGTTAAGCGTGCGTATACGGAGATTGTCAATGCAGGAGTCGTTAATCGGTATAGCGCTTGCCGACCACTGCGAGGAAATCTCTATGTACATTCTCTTAGCGTTTTTGGTAACGCCGAGAGGCTTTCCCGATTCGTCGATATAGCAATCATTAATGTTGTAATCACAGATAAGTACGTTGTCAATATAACCCATGATATGGCCCGAATTGGGGTCAAAAACCATGCGGACATTGTGCCACTCTTTCAAAGCAAGAGTCTTTGCCGCCACGTTGGGTCCTAAATTCTTACCCGAAGTAGCGTCCTTGCCATCGTGATATTTGATATATCCCGAGCTGGTGTAGTTCCAAATACCACCGTCGGTGTTAAGTCTGAAAACCGTAAAGGCAGTACCGTTCATATCCAGCTTCACAAGGTTAAGCAATTGTGTAGGCTTTTGATTAATCATGTAGTCAAAGGACAGTTCAAAGGGCTGATTTGTAAGATAAAGCTCCTTGTCCTCAATGGCAAGAATACCTCTGGTATTTCCGTTGGCGTCGGTAAGCGTTTTGAGAACTTCGTTGGAGGAGTAGCCAAGCTTATCGTAGAAATAGTCTGAATAGGTGGTTTCCACTGTTACGTCGTCGACGTATGCTTCTCCGAACATATTATTTGTATGACGTAGCAACTCGAACTTAAAGACCGAGTCGGTGCTGTACAAATCAGCTACGACTGTGTTAGTGAGAGTTTTAACGGCGCCGCCGTCTATGGTAAAGCTGATGTTATTGGTAGCAGCGGCAGGGGTGACGGTTACAGATACCGTATGCCACGTATCCACCTTAAACGTACCCGCGGAAATAGTACCGCCCTTGTCATCAACACCCTTTCTCGCACTTACCGATACCGAATCGTTTGTTGCACCTGTGCTCACATCTTGGAATTTTCCAACTCTAAACAACGTACGCCAAGCATTGCCTTGAAACATTGCAAAAGCGTTGACAATGTTCGACGTTCTCGTTGTCTTGCCAAATTTCACCTTGAACGTTACGTTAATAGTCTCATAGTCCTTAATAGTACCTTCAAGGGTGTATTGAGGACCCTCTTTTGTCAATTTTGTAGTTGGGTCTTTAAATCCTACTGCAACCGTATTGGCTCCGTTTGCACCGGTTGTTGTAGCAAATGCCATATTTGAGCCGACAGAGGCGGTTATTCCATCAACAGACGAAACCTTGCTGGCCTCAAAATCCCAGAATCCCGAAGGAGCTACAACCTTGGGGTCGTCCGCAATAGTCCAGTCGTCGTTTGCCATTCCGCCGACAGTAGGCGTTCTCATATCAAAGGAAGAATCCTTCCACGAGGAATCCACACTTTCTTCAGCGGTGTACTTGTGCGCCGCGGCATCTATGGTGATATCGTCTATGCTTGCCGCGCCGTTTACCTCAGCTACCCAGTAAAGAAGCTGGAACTTAAACGCCATATTGTTTTCAAGCATAGCTTTAATCATAGGCGTTACGGTATTGCCGCCAAACTCTACCGCGTCAGCATCGCCAAGCTTAATCGTAGCTTTTCCCGCATACGGATAAAAGACTATCTCATAATCTATCCACTCTCCGCTTTTAATGGTGCCGAGATTATTACCGTTGTCAGTCCAGAAATGTCCCGTATTCGAGCCACCCGCGGAAATTGAGGGAATTCTTATCATATTATTGGTTCCGCCGAATCTGGCAACACGGCAGACATTTATATAGCCGTTTATGTTGTCTATACGCATTTTCCACGATACCTTAATAGAATCGTAGTCGTTTATGATACCGGGAAGCGTAAACTCAATATTTGCGTTCTTATCATTTGCCGAATCCGCCACGCTCAATCTCTTGGTGGTGTTTACGGTATCGTCGCCGGCTTCGGTTATTGTCAGCATCTCGTACTTTTTAGCGGTAATTCCGTTTTTATTGGCGAAAGTTCCGTCTTCCATATCCCAAGTAGCCTTTACCGAGCTTGTGGCTTTACCGTTGAACTCAACGTACTCGTCTACGCTGACGTTGGTCAACTTTATGTCGTCAAGCAAGGTCTTGGCTGTCGAGGTAAACGTATAGTAAATTCCTATGCTGGAATACTCCGCAACAGCGGCTTTGGATTTAAGATTTGTGTTAACAAAGTCAAAGCGAAGCACCTCGTCAACCCACATCTGCACGTGTCCGTTTACGGGATTTACGCGAATTTTTATGCTGTGCCACTTTGCGCTGTCGCCGTAAGTGAGCTTAACGCTGTTATTCGAAATATCCTTCCAAATTTCCGCGGAGTTGTTATCTCCCTCGCGGTAGCCCAACTCACCATTTGTGGAAATACGGAATATACCGTGTCTTGTGTCGCACTTTTCATAGTCCGACCAATAGAAAAATGTGCTTGCTCCGCTATTAAGCTTAGGCAGCTTGATTCTGAACGACACCTCGTAGGTGTTCTTGAGAAGCACCAGGTCCTCGTCGCGTATGGGGAAGTTACGGTTTGTAGCCTCTATGGCTATATTGCCGTCGTCCTCTTCAATCGCGGTCCATCCTTCGGTAACGCAGGCACCTGCCACCGTCTCGGAGGCAATGAAGCCCGAAAAATTACCGTTAGCGTGGGATCTTACGTATCCCTTGGTAACAGCCTCCCCTGCTGTCATGTCTTCAAAGTTCCACTCCTCGTTGATAATATTCGAGGCGGAAGCAATCGATGTGCCGTCGTCCACCTCAAGCGCCGCGCTTGCGCCAAATGCCGCAAAATACGCAAGCACGGGGCAAATCATCGTCAGAGCGAGAACGACCGAAATCAATCTTTTCATCTTGAAATCTCCCTTCAAAAAATTTTTTATAGATCACCTTATAATTCATGTGAAAAAGAATCGCAACGCACGCGCGAAACAGCTTCACTAACAGTAGGACACAGCCGAAATATTCCGACATACATCCAATTATAATTATACCAAAAATACGAACTGTTGTCAACCCGCCCCTCCGTTGGCATTATGCACAAATTTGCGCGTCACTTTTTGTTCAAATCGCGGTTTGTCGTCCTCGCCGCGCCTGACCGGCGAGGCGTCACGGCTTCGCCCCCACGATTTATAATTAGTGCGAACAACTCGGACGCAATACGAAAACCTCGGCTAAACACCGAGGTTTTCTTTCGTATTAACAGAAGTTCAAATTGTAGTTTGGCGGTATGTTAGCACATATCATTGTAGGGACCGGCGTCCTCGACGGTCCATTTGGCACAAAT
>JAZKYO010000072.1:0-11583 GCA_045612185.1 Eubacteriales bacterium | reverse complement strand
GTTACTTACTGTCTCTTGCGCTTTTTCTTTTTAGATAAAGAGGCGTAAAAAGAAAAAGCGCGCAAAAAGAAAAGACGCCGAGCGCCTGCGGGCGCGGGCGGTCGCTTTTGAAAAAGCTCCGCAAAACTTTTCTCGATGGCTGCGGTGCGAACACACCTACAAACTACACGTAAAAAATACAAGGAGCTATCTGTTTACGAGACAGCTCCTTTGACATTTAATCAAATATTACAGGCTTGCCTGTTTTTGCGGATTCGTAAACCGCATTTACAAATCTTACAGCCTTTGCCGCGGAAAGGGGGGAGACCTCTGGTTCTATGCCGTCTCTTACTGCGCATATCATGTCCTCTACCACGTGTCTGTGACCGTAAAGCGCTTCAGGCTCAAACTTTGCCGCCTCGCGGTTGCCCTTGCCGTAGCGGTCAATCATCATCTGCTCCTCTTCGTCCTCGTCCATGTCGTCAAGGGGCTCTCTCATCTTCCAGGTCTTTATCATGTCGGCATCAGCCTCAATAGAGCCCTCTGTACCGTAGAGCATTATTTCGGTGGATATACCGGGATAAGCGCAGGTGGTGCTTACAAAAGTAGCCGTTGCACCGCTCTTGAACTTGACGAGCGAAGCCGTAAGGTCCTCGGTGTCGATTCTGTGGTTGTAGATGCCCGAGGTTGAAGTAACCGACTCAACCTCGCCCATAAGCCACGTCATAAGGTCAACCGTATGTACTGCCTGATTCATAAGCGAGCCGCCGCCGTCCATTTCCCAAGTTCCGCGCCAGCCGCCGCGGTCGTAGTAGCTCTGCTCTCTGTACCATTTAACCGCAAAGGTTCCGAGTACAAGTTTGCCTATTCTTCCTTCCTCAACCGCCTTTCTTATGGGGTACATGTTGAGGTTAAAGCGGTTCTGGTGAACAACGCCCGCAGTCATACCCGTTCTCTTGCGAGCTTCTTCGATAAGCATAGCGCGGTCGTAGGTAATGTCAAGCGGCTTTTCCACAAGAACATTTTTGCCTGCCTCCATAGCGCGCACCGCAAAATCAGCGTGCATTGCGCTGGGAAGGCAAATGCTGATTATGTCAACTCGCTCGTCTTTAAGAAGCTCCTCGAAATCTCTGTAAAGAGTAGCGTTCGGGTAGATAGAAGCGAATTTTTCAAGTCTTTTTTCATCAATGTCGCAAGCGGCAACAAGGTCGGCGTATTCCGACGCCTCGGCTGCCTCCGCGTGAGCCATTCCGATGCCGAGACCGAGAACGGCGTATCCAAGCTTTTTCATAACTGTCCCTCTCTTATAGCTTTTTTACAAGTCAATTATACAACAAAAATGAAGCAAAAAAATTGCAAATAGTTATAATTTTATTGTATATCCGACACAACTCTCGTTTTTAACCTCAATAACCGCACTGTCGGAAAGCAGTCCTTCGGACTCGGCAACAACCGAAACCTTGCCGATTTCTCCCTTGCTTGAAATAACCGCCGCGGCGCAAATTCCGTTAAGCGCCTTTCTTTCGGGGATAAAGAATCCGTCTGTTTCTCTGGGGTCTCCGTTATCAGTGCCGTAAACTCTTCCCGCGCCGATTGATGAGAATTTTATTTTGTTTGACGCAGTGGGGCAGAGGTTGCCGTCTCGGTCGACTATATAGGCGCGGAGATAGCAAACGTCCTCGCCATCGGCGGTAATATTTGCGCGCTCAGCCTCAAGCTTTACCGCGTAAGGCTTGCCCGCAGTTTTTACAACCTTTCGCATAGCTTCGTTGCCATTTTCGTCATAAGCAATCGCAACAAGCTCGCCTGCCTCGTAGGGAACGTCAAAAATTATTCGGTAGGCGTTTAATATACTTCGGTCGGTGATAGCCCGTTCGTGTGTTTTGTATTCGGGATTTTTGCCCTTTTCTTTTACGCCAAGCGACTTGCCGTTGACAATAAGCTCGGCTTTATCGTAGCTTGTTATGACGTGGACGGGAATGCTTTCGCCCTCATGACCCTCAAGATTCCAGTGAGGCATTACGAAAAGAAGATTTTCGTCTGTCCACTCGGTTTTATACAGCCAATAACGGCTCTTGGGAAGACCCGAAAGGTCAACTATGCCGAAGAACGAGCTTCTCGCGGGCCATTCGGTATAATAAGGTGTTGGCTCTCCTAAGTAGTCAAAGCCCGTCCATACGTATTCACCGAAAACAAACTCATCGCGCTGGGCAATAAACTCACGGTCGGGGTAGTAAGCCCAATGAGGGGAGGAGAGTGCGTAGTCGGAAACCGTGATATCCTCGCGCTGAGGTGCGTTGGTTTCGACCTGTACGGGGAATTTGTATTCTCCGCGAGTGGAAATACAGGACTCGGTTTCTGAGCCGTAAAATATTTTGTCGGGATATTTGTTGTGATATTTTTCGTAATAATGGGGCTTGTAGTTAAGTCCGACTATATCAATAGCGTCAAAGAATCCGTTTTCTTCAGCGGCAGGAATGACGTTAAGTCCTGCTGTTGTGGGGCGGGTTCTGTCCTCACGGTGACAGATGTCGGTTAAAAATTTCGCTACCTTTGCACCCTCAATCGGTTGCTTTTGTTCTTCAATCTCGTTTCCTATGCTCCAGATAAATACCGAGGGGTGGTTTATGTCTCGGCGAATAATGGCGACCGCGTCGTGTTCCGCGTGTTCGTCAAAGCATTTTGCGTATCCGTTTTCTACCTTTCCGATTCTCCATTCGTCAAAGAACTCATCCATAACGAGAATACCCATTTCGTCGCAAAAGTCAAGCAGCTCGGGGGCGGGGGGATTGTGCGATGTGCGTATGGAGTTGACACCCATAGCCTTTAATATGTCGAGTTGTCGCTTAAGCACCGATTTGTTTACTGCCGCGCCGAAAATTCCTGAATCGTGATGCATGCAAACTCCGTGTATCTTGGTAGGCTTTCCGTTGAGGAAGAAACCTTTGTCGGGAGTGAATTCGCAATTTCTGAAGCCGAGGCGTACCGAATCGGTGTCAGTGACCTCGCCGTTCTTTACGGTTGAGACCTTTAGTGTGTAGAGATAAGGGTCGTCAAGCGACCAAAGGTGCGGTCTGTCAATTGTCACGGTACAAACGCCTTTGCATTCTTTGCAAAGAGCCACGTTGCCCTCTTTGTCAACAAGCTCAAATTTAAAGGAGTCGGGATTTCCGCAAGTATCCGCGGTAAGCTCAATATCAGCCTTACTTCCGTCAGCCGCTGTGTCAATTTGTGTTTTGATGCCGCAATATGCCACAGAGTCAACCGACTTGGTAACAAGCCAAAGATTTCTGTAAATTCCCGCGCCCGGATACCAACGGCTGCAGCCTTGCTTAAGAACCGCCTTTACGGCAATCAGGTTTTTGCCGCCGTAGTTTACAGCCTTTGATATATCTACCGAAAACGAAAGGTATCCAAAATGATTTTTGCCGACGAGAGCGCCGTTTACGTAAACCTCGCACTCCCACATTACGCCGTCAAAAATAAGCTCGAGAATTTTGCCGCGACAGCTTTCTGAAATATCAAGATTATATCTGTACCAACCGATTCCAACGGTGGGCAAAGCCCCGGTGCGCCCTGTATGCTCAATCGGCTTGTTTACTCCGTCAGCCCATATCGTTGTTCTGACTATATCGTTTTCTCTTTCAAAATTCTTGCCGATGGCCCAGTCGTGGGGAACAGCCACACTTTCCCAAGCGCTGTCGTCAAGCGATGGAGCGGAAAGGTTTTCGTCAATGCTCTCAATAGGAAGCTTTTTGAATTTAAAGCCCTCGTGAAGTCGTTTTGTAATTCTTTCCATGGCTTTCTCCTTATCTGTTTTTCAAATATTCAATAAGCTTGTCGGGGAAGTTTACCGTCATGCCCGCATCAACGCCAAGTTCAACGGCGTTTGCCATTATTTCGGTATTTGAGATACCCCACGCTCGGCATTCAAAGCCGTTTTGGTGGATAAGCTCAAGCTGTTTTGTGGTAAGGTCTGTGGCTTTGGGGCAGGCCTGAGTTGCGTTTATCGCCTTAAGCTTTTTTATCATCTCGCCGTCGGTTTCACCCTTGTAAAGGTAGCCTAAACGGAAGTCCTTGTCGTACTCTCTTGCCGACACAAGCTCGTCGTATTTGAAGGAGGTGATTATGCACTTGTCACGTGCACCGTACCCGTCTATCATGTCGATAACCTCTTTTGCAATACCAAGCTGTTTAAGCTCAATGGCAAGTGTGAGGTCACGCCAGGAGAAGTATTTGAGGAACTCCTCAAAGGTCATTATCTTGTCATACCGACTGTATTTTTCGTTTTTTACGGTGAACTGCAAAAGCTCTCGGTAGGTGTAGTCGGAGATTCTTCCGCTTCCGTCGGTAACCCTGTCGATAGTGTCGTCATGGAAAACGACAAGCACGCCGTCCTTGGTGCGCTGAATGTCGTTTTCAATGCCGTTTGCCCCCATTTCAACGCCCGCATAGAAAGAAGAAAGGGTGTTTTCGGGATAGTATTCGCTTGCGCCTCTGTGCGCATAAGTAATAAACATATTTTATCTCCTTGTAAAAGATTTTGGGTTAATAAAGTTTTCTGATTATGGGCTTTTTCAGGATTCCCATTGGCTTGAGGACGTATTCGTACGACCATTCGTCACCGCTGCTTCTCCAGAAAATCGGGCCCTTATAGCATCTCTTTTTGTCGGGATTGGTGTGATGGAGCGCCGAGAATGTATTGTGTCTGTTGCCAAACAAAATGTATTCCACGGTGTGCTCACCCGCCTCTACGTTCCCTGCGGTAAGTCTGAAAGGCGAGGCAATGATTCGCCCTATATCCTTGCCGTCAAGCTTTACGCCTACAAGCGCGCCGAAATAATCGCTTACCTCAAACTCCACGTCTGCCTTTTGGTCGAGTGTGAATTTTTCAAAATAGCTGATATTTCCGCTGTAGAAGGGAAGCCCCTGTGCGGTCACGCTCTCGTAGCAAAGCGAGTCCGGCTTCTTTGTTATGCGTGCTTGCGCACCCTTTTGCTCTACACCGAAGTCGCCTATAAGGTAGCAAGCCTCAAGGTCGGTGCGAAGCCCGAAGGGCATGGAGACTTCAATTTCATTTTCGCCCCTGTTAAGTGTGGGAAGCGAAAGCGTCTTTATTTCCTTGTCAACGTAATAGCCCACGGGCAGATTGCTTATTTCTTTGCCGTTTACCCTTATTTCGCACCTGTCGGGGCGTTCTATGGCAAGAAGCGCCCCCGGAATTTCCACGTCTGAAACTATGGGGAAACGAACCTTAAGCCTGTGGTCTTCGGGATAGTTGCTTATATACCAGGGCTGAACGGTTTTTTCTCTTCTTGAAGCAAGCCCAAGGGCCTTTCTTACACGCTCGTCTATGCGCATTATTTCTTCAAGCTCCGACCACTCTCCGCCGTTTAACGAGTAGTGAGCCATGTCAAGCAAAAGGACATTTTGCTCTTCAAGAGCAAAGCCGTCGGGCTTGCCGTCTATTTCGGTTTTAACAGCGTTTTCGTCTTTTTTTGCGAGCGACGATTCGGTATTTGTTTTGTCAAGCCTTATAAGCAGGCTGTCAAGCTCGTAAAGTTCGGCAAAAATTTTCGTCTTGCCGTCTTTAGCCTCGTAGGGAACGTCAAGCTTTTCGCCTGACATGGTATCGTAGAGCGTGGGAACGAAAAGTCCGTCAAGGGTGAATACCGCGCTCTGCTTTTTTGTGCTGTTTGGTATTGGCTTCTTTGTGTGAACAGAGAATAGCCACCTGCCGTTTTCGTCCTCTCTCTGGGTGCACATAAGGCTTGCGTCCGAGTCTATGCGAATCTTTCTGTTTTCTTCCAGCAGGTCAAAAAGCTTTTCTGTGGAAAAATCAATAACATCCGAACCCTCGGTAATGTCTTTTGCGATAGCGGAGCAAATTCCGTCGCACATTTTGGGTGTTTCGCCCATAAATATAAGCTTTCCGCCCGCCGCTTTGAATTTTTCAAGAATATCCAGAGTGCTTTTTCTTAAGGTAAGACAATCGCAAATTACAATTGCCTTGTAGCTCATTTTACCTACCTTTAAGGGAGCACCTGCATCCTTTACAAGGTCGGGGAGCAGAGCCTCGGAGAGATAGTCGAAATCAAGACCGTTTTCAAGAAGCGACGTGCAGAGCTTTGAAAATCGTTTGTCAAGCGTACGGCAAGCATCCTCTGATTCGTTTGAGGAGGAGTGTCGCATCCAGAAGCTTTCTATGGGGTGAATGACCGCAATTTCTGTCAAGGGCTCACCCTGACTCATTGCCACCGCAACTCTGGCGTAATGGTCTTCAATTATCTTGTATTCCTTGTACCAGGGTGCCTGGTAGAATATGGAGGCGGGGTAGTCGCGCTTGCCCTCGCCCTTCATTGTTTGCCATGCCAGGTGGGGCACACGGTGGGTTACGCCAAGACATGCCTGCCAGTCGCCATGGAATTTGTGACCTCGGAAGTCAAAATCCCAGCCCGTAACTCCGTAAAGCTCGGAAAGCATACCTCTTTTGCCGTACTGATGCACCACTGATTGGCATTGCTTGGGTACGGTGAAGAGAAGGTCGTCAAACAACATATCTATGCCGGGCAGACCCATATTTTTGTACATTCGCATAACGTCACCGCCAAGGCGCAGAGTCATTATTTTCATGTCGTCCTCGCCGATAAAGTGACCTGTAAGGTCTATGCCGTTTTTCTCGCACCATGAGCCAACGTTGTCGGAAAAGGCCTCGGCAAATCGGTCGGTAATATGCCTGTGATAATTGTAAAGCGTTGTGTAGTTTTCTTCACCGACTCCGCAGAAAAACAACTCGGGAAGTCGGTCGGTGACGTCCTTGCCAAAAGCGTTTTTGTAAGTAAGGTCAAAATCTATTGACCAGGGAAGCTTTGCCTCGGTGTCAAATCCGTTTTTCAAGGGGTGGGAGGTGAAAACCTGAGGCTCGTCGGTAAATACGGTAGGCACAGCCTTGCCGAATTCACCGCCTATTTCACGGGCGTAGGTTTCGTGAGTTACCTCTATAAATTTGTCAATAGCCTCCTTTGACATTGCGTCAACGTAGGATTGGTGGTTGTATCTGGCCTCTCCGCCCGCTTGCACGCCGCAGAAGAAGTAGTATTTGTTTTTCGCCTCGTCGTGTCGGCCTATCTTGGAATAGGATACCATTCTGCCGTCGGCGTTTACCTCTACGTCAAAGGCGCCAAGATAGAAATATTCTCCGTTTTCGTAGGCGTATGTGCGGCTGTTGCCGCAGGGAATATCCTCTTTTGTCATGTGGATGAAGCGTTGTCTGTATCGCTTGTCACGGGTTACAAAACCGCCCGCCGCACCTGAGGGCCACCTGTCCTCGTCATAAAGGCAGGCAACCATTCCAAGGGACTTGGCCTTGTCGATACAGCACTTTACCGCATCAATAAAATCCTTGCCCAGATATTCTGTTTCAAGACCCTGACGCACGTGCATATAAAAGCCGCCAAAGCCCATTTCTTTCATTATTTCAATCTGCTCCTCAAGTACCTCGTGGGTGAGGGTGGAATTCCAAGCCCAGAAAGGGCAACCCCTGTATTCACTTGTGGGTGACTTGAAAATTTTGTCGCAGTTTTTCATATTTCTTCCCTCAAAATTGCCATTCTGTCGTTGCCCGAAAGGTCTTTTCTGACCTGGCAGAAAAAGCCGTGGCTCTTTGCAAGAGCGCAGATGTCCGCTCCTTGGTCGTAGCCTATTTCAAACAGAATGAAACCGCCTTTTTTCAGGCTTCGCTTGTAGTCCTTGAGGATTTTTTTGTAGAATACAAGCCCGTCCTCACCGCCGTCAAGCGCGGCTCGCGGCTCTGAAAACAGCTCCTCCTCAAGCGTGTCTACAACAGCCGTGCGGATGTAGGGGGGATTTGAGATGATTGCGTCAAATTCTCCGTCCCTAAATTGATTGCCCGCAAGCAGATCTGCGCATACTATGCTTAATCGGTCGCTGACGCCGTTTCGCTTGCCGTTGTGCGCGGCAAGAGCGGCGGTTTCCTCAAACAGGTCAAGCCCTACCGCCTCGGTGTCGGGGCGGTGAACGAGAGTGGAAACCGCAATACAGCCACTACCCGTGCAAAGGTCGGCAAAGCGCGCTCCGCGCGGGAGATTTTTGATGGCGTATTCCACCAAAAGCTCGGTGTCGGGGCGGGGAATGAGACAATGCTCGTTTACAGTGTAGGTCTCACCGTAAAAATCCCACTCTCCGAAAATGTATTGCAGCGGATAGCGCTCGCAACGCTTGTCCGCGGCGTCGTAAAGCTCCTTGGATTCGTATTGCGCGTCGGGGCTTGAAAGTATTTCCGCGCGGCTTTTTCCGCAAAAGAAATTTATAAGCAGTGCCGCCTCAAAATCGGCGTTTTCAATGCCCGCATCCATAAGCGCACCGCAAAGCTGTGAATATGTCATTTTGTGGCTCCTTGTAGAGAAAAAGGGGCGTACGCCCCTTTTTTATAGAGATTTAAGATACTCGCAAAGGGCTTTGAGATTTTCGGGGGTCTTGTTTCCGCCGCCCTCAAAGGAAACTGTCGCGTCATATCCGCCCTTGCGTAGATAGTCGAAAAACTGCTTGTAGTCAGCACCGTCGTCTGCGGTAGGAATAATTCTTTTGCAGGGACTTGCTATGTGCGTGTGAACGATGTCTTTCGCAAGACCCTCAAGCTTGGACATCTTTTCGCCGTTCTGCATAAGGTGATAGTAGTCAACGTGACCGCCAACGTTGTCTAAGTTCGTGTCCTTGGCAAGTTTTACCGAATCCTCGGCGGTGTTGATTATGTTACATTCCTCTGTACGGAGAGGCTCGATGCAAACGCGCTGACCATTCTTTGCGGCAACCTCACCGAATATCTGGGTTACCTTTATAAGCTGGTTCATGGCTTCGTCGAAATCGAAGCCCTCGGGAACTATTTTTGCCTTGGAAGAACCGAAAACAAGCATCTTTACGCCAAGCTTGGCAAGCTTGGCAAAGCTGGCTTCAGCAAACTTTTTGATTTCGTCAAAATTTACGTCGGGGCCGGTAAGTCTGAAATCGGGGGGGACAAGTCCGTTGCAAGCGTACATAAAGCTTTCGGGAAGCTCTTCTTTAATCGCAAGCATATCGGCATATTTTTCGTCGTCCATGGTGTAAACAGCCCAGTTGCTGACCTCAACGTAGTCAAAGCCAACCTCGTAAGCCTGCTTTATCTCTTTCACTCTTGATTCGCAAAGTCCAATTTTCATAACAAAATCCTTTCATACCCACTTGGTAGTTTTTTAAATACTGAAACAATGATATCATACTTTTTTTAAAAAGTCTATAGCTTTTTCAAATTTTTAAGTTTTTTTTAAACTATTTTGGGGGCTTTTTAAACTAATTTTTCAAATCACTTGAAAAAACGTGGCGACTGTGGTATCATAACACCAGATAGAACAGAGAGGCGGTTTGTTTATGAAGAAAAGAGATTTGTTCGTTTTTGCGGGTCAGTCCAATATGATGGGGGCGGCTGTCTATCCTCCGAGAATAGAGCTGTCGCTTACTGACTCTTACGAATATAAGCATAAAGGAAAAAGACTCGGAAAGGATCGAGGAGAGTTTGTTTCAACGGCTTATCCATGCGGTGAGTTTTCTTATACCGAGGAGAGCTTTGCGGAGGCGTATTCTCCCGAAAACGTCGACGAAAACGGCAACAGTACGCTGGTGAATTATTCGGGAGGTACCTATTTTTGCCCCGCCATGTGCAATCTGAAGGACGAGGCAACGCACGAACAGTATCCGTTTAATCACTTCAGCGAATCAAGCTTTGTGGCGGGTCCCACCCTTGCCCCGCTTTTTGCCTCCGAGTGGGAGAAAAGAGGGCAAAGCTGTGCCTACGCCCACATAGCCAAGGGCGGTGTAAGTATCATTCATTACTTTAATCGAGAAATGCTTTGCGAGCATAACCTCAGGGTGGCTGAACATAATAAGAAAACGGGCAGCGATTTCAAGCCGGTTGACGTGGACAACCCTATGTGCAACGGGGCGTCGGCTTATTTCGAAAAAAAGGTAAAGGACTTTTTTGATGACGCCGAGGAGAGATTTGTCGGTGACGATATGTCAAACAAGGTATTGGTTTGGTGTCAGGGCGAAAGCGACAGTTCACAGCCGGGAGAGCGGTATAAAATCAGGCTCGCCATTTTGTGGGAGCATATGAAAAAGCTTGGCTTTACTCACTTTTTCTGCATCAGAATCGGAAATTGGCCGAAAAACGGAGAAAACAGAACTCACGAGGTTATGAAGGCGCAGGAGGAGTTTTGCGCCGAAAATGAAAATTGCTACTTAATTACTCGCGCAATGTCGTTTATGCCTTGCGGAAACGCAGATAAAGAGGGCTGGTTTACCGAAGAGCCGAGCGAGGAGTACCGCAACTGCCGCGACAGCTATTATGGTTTTGCAAATCCTCACATAAACGAAAAAGGCTTTGCGCTGATCGCAAAGCGAGTGGCTGACAATGCCGTAAGAGTTCTTAGAGAAGGAAAAGAGCCTCTTCTTGAGAGGGAAATAGTGTCAAAACTTGTGTCGGAGAACAAATAAATGAAAAATATTCTTTTAACTGCGCTTAAAGGGCTGTGGATTGGCGGAACGCTTACCGTTCCGGGCGTTTCGGGCGGATCTATGGCTATGATTCTAAATATTTACGACAAATTGCTTTGGGCGGTAAACTCGCTTGTTAAAAAAGGCGGGGAAAAGAAAAAAGCCTTTTTCTTCCTTTTGTGGACAGCGCTTGGCGGCGGAGTGGGGTTTGTGCTTTTTTCAAAGCTTGTAGGGGCGCTTCTTGAGCGCTTTCCGCTTTACGTCTGCTTCTTTTTCGTGGGCGCGGTAGTTGGCGGTATTCCAATGGTGGTAAAAAAAGCCGAAATTAAAAAATTCGGCTGGCTTGACGCGGTTTGGATAGCGCTTGGCGTGGTAGTCGTATGGCTTATCTCGCTTATTCCTTCGGGGATTTTCTCTATTGACGGAATCGGGGGCGTGGGCGGTTTTGCGCTGAAAATACTTTGCGGGCTTATTTTGGCGTTCGGACTTGTGCTACCCGGTATAAGCCTGTCGCAAATGCTCTATGTTTTCGGAATTTACGGTGAGATTGTGGAGCGGGTGTCAAGCTTTGATATTCTGCCCCTTGTGCCTTTCGGAATCGGGGGCGTAGTTGGAATTTTTGCAACCTCGTGGCTCGTTGACTCATTGCTTAAAAGATTCCCAAGGCAGGTGTATCTTACCATCTTTGGATTTTTGCTTGGCTCGGCTCCCGCAATGTTCAAGGGGCAGAGTTTCGCGGTTGTTCCGTGGTGGGCGTATTTGCTGTTTGCCGTTCTTGCGTTCCTTGGAGCGTCGGCGGTGTATTTTATGTCGGTGATTGAAGAAAAGAAGGATAAATAACCGATTTATGGTGTGGTGAGAAAACCGCTGTTTATACAACAGCGGTTTTCGTATTGTGGGGCGAGTTGTTCGCACAGTAGCCATCGAGAAAAGTTTTGCGGAGCTTTTTCAAAAGCGACCGCCCGCGCCCGCAGGCGCTCGGCGTCTTTTCTTTTTGCGCGCTTTTTCTTTTTACGCCTCTTTATCTAAAAAGAAAAAGCGCAAGAGACAGTAAGTAAC
>JAZKYO010000071.1:0-16461 GCA_045612185.1 Eubacteriales bacterium | reverse complement strand
TACTCAAAATAGTCTTTGGATTTTTGACTTGTGTCAAGAGGACCGATAACCTCGTTGTTTATTATAACCTGACTTTTTCTGCCCGCATCGGTTATCTCGGCGTACCCATTCGTGCCGAACACTCTTACGCATTCGTTTCCGTGTCTGCCGATAGCTTTGGGAAAGTTAAGATAATTGGCAACCGCAGATGCAACACCGCCGTTTTCAAGCTTCATCATATATGAAACGGCTGTGTGAAGCGCTGAATTTTCCACGGTGTTTCCAAGCTGTGTGTCAACGGCATAAATATCGGTTATTTTAAGTCCGGTAATATGTTCGATGAATCGCAGATTGTGAACACCCACCTGCATTAAAAGTCCGCCGTCAATATCCTCGTCGTGAGGACGCTTATCAAGGTTAAGCGGATAGGATTTTTGAGTGTAAACCTGCACGGGCTTGCCAAGAATACCGCTAAGCACGAGATTTCTGAGAGCAAAGAATGGCTGTTCAAAGGCGCTTCCCGCCATTTCGTGAAACTGCACGCCGTATTTTACCGAAGCGTTTATTATTTCGTCAAGCTCACGCTCGGTCATGGCGCATGGCTTTTCTGCGTATACGTGCTTGCCCGCTTGCATACACATTACGGCTTCTTTTGCCTGTAGCCTTCTGTTTGGCGAGCAAAGAGAGATAAGCTCAACGTTGTCGTCGGCAATCATATCTTCAAGGGTATTGTAGATTTTGATGCCGTCATACTTTTCGGCATCGGGACAGTTACAGCAAGCGTAGGGAATCGCGTTTATGTCCGGGACCCTGTCAAATATTCTCGTCACTTGATGACCGCAGTTGTTGTCGTAAATTCCAACTTTAATTTTTTTCATAACTCGCCTCGCAAAAATCTGTTTTTGTATTCTTCAACGCATACCGTTTGTCCTGTTTCAGCCGATTCGTACGCTGCTTTAACTACGGCGAGCGAGTTGAATCCGTTTGATATCGGAACGGGTACAGGGGTATCATCTATAATGGAATTTATAAAAGCCACGTGCTGTTCGTAGGGGTTTTCCGTGTTGAACAGCGTATCGTTGGAGTAGGAAAGAGAGAATTTTGCCGCCGCCTTTGGCGTGTCGTATTTTATACCAAAGCCCTCATAGCTTTCGCCCGATACCGTAAGTACTCCGTTTACGTAAGAAATTGAGCCTTTGTTTCCGAGAATTTTCAGTGAAGCTTCTTTAGTGCAGTACGAGGATTCCACAGTTCCCAAAACGCCGTTTGAGAATTTTACAATGGAATGTGTTGTGTCGTCACCGCCAACGTGTTGGCTCATAAGATTTTCGGAAAAAGCTGAAATATGGGTTATTTCCGCATCCAGTATCCATTCAAGCATATCGTAATCGTGAACGCCAAGCTGAATGAGTGAACCGCCGCCCGTAAGCTCCTTTGACGCACGCCAAAGCGGTGCATCCGGCTTTGGTCTGTAAACGTATGAGGTTCTTGCATACACCGAGGATACGTTGCCGATAACGCCGAGCTTAAGCATATCCTTTATAACGTGATATGCCTTTACGCAGTATCGGCTCATAAAAACGCCGCATTTTTTATCTGAGCTCTGTGAGAGCCTGAGAATTTCAACGGCATCCTCAATACTTCCCGATATGGGCTTTTGCAACAGAATATGCTTGCCTGCCTTGACTGCGGCGGTAAATTGCTCTTTGTGTAAGTGATTTGGAGTGCTTATATCGATAACGTCTACATCTGAATTGACGCAATCGTTAAAATCGGTGGAATAATTTTTCACTCCAAGCTCTTCCGCAGCGCTTTTTGCGGTTTCCTCGTTTACGTCAACAACGAAATCAAGCCTTACATTGGGGATCTCCGTGTAAATCTTTCTGTAAAAGGACGCCATTCCTCCGCATCCTATAAGACCTACCTTTATCATTATTTTCCCTCCTCATAGCTGTTGTAAGGGCATTTGAGCATACAGCCCTCAACTATCGGCGCAAAGTTTTGAATTTGAAGTCTGTCGCTTTCTTTTATTGCTGACAGCAGATTTTCCCGCGTTACGATTTTCGGAACGGGGAAACTGTTAAGCGAGCCTAAAGCCATTGGTCCCGCTTCTTTTATCAGCCCGTATCTCATTGCCCAATCGCATTTAAGTCTGTCGGGCTTTATCATTTCGTATTTCACACCGTCAATATCAAGCTTGAAAATATTATCATTGTCAAGCGCCAAAGCGGGACAAGCCTTAATGCACTTGTCGCAAGATGTGCATTTGGATTTTTCAGAATCCGTAAGCGGGTCACAGTCAAGCGGCGCGTCTGTAACAATAGCAATGTAACGCACTCTTGACCCGTATTTTTCGTTCACAGCTAATCCGTTCTTTCCAAGAAAACCCAAGCCCGCACAGACCGCGGGAAGGGCGTTTGCCCTGATGTCAGGCAACATAAATGAATAAGCCTTGGAGGACAAGCCAAGCAGGTCGTCAGTTATGTAAGCCTTGTAGCCGTTTTGATGAAGAAGCTTGCATATTTTCATCGCCGTCGCGCGGTTCTCAAATATCATTTCCTTGTGAACGGTTGCTCCGTAGTGCGCCGCTTTATATGCGGGCGGTTTCAAGACGTTTTTGACACTTCCGTCAAGCATAGAAAGTCCAACCACTATAACAGATTTTGCATCGCTTACGTAATCCTTCGTGTTCAGTGCCTTTGTTGTAACCTCTTCAATTTTTGGATTTTTGGGCTTGCCCTTCATGTCTATCATTCGGTTGGCTTTTGCACCATATCCTTGTTCAACAGAAATAAAATAATCGTCGTCTGCGTATATCTTGTCAAGCTGTTTTGCAACGCCGTCAATTCTTTCAGCACTTGAAATTCCGCAAAGCTCCGCTCCGCAAAGTGTTGCGGTTTCCTTTATTTGTTTCGCAAGCTCGGTGGGCGTGCTTGCAGGTTTGATTTCCTTTTCAAACTCCCAGGTTGTGTTTTCAAAGGGAATGCTTGTGAGTATAAGTTGAACCTGATATGGAGTGTCGGATATTTTTCCTTCGTACAATCCCGCCATCTGAATGGCGTTAAGACCGCTTTCCACAATTGTGTCATAGCCGCCGCGTATCTCAAGGTGCTTTGCAAGCCACAAGGCATTTCTCGCGCACTCCCTTGCCGAGTCACCCTCGCAGTTTTCGGGATAATATTGAATAACCAATATTGCGCTTTCTGCCGTGGGCAGATGATTTTTTATGCTTACACTGTTTTTTAAGAGAGTTTCGTTATTGAAAATTATAATTTTGCTTATCTCTATCTTTTCACACAGCTCACCGATAAGTGAGAGTGCGTTTTTAATGCCTTCTTCGCTGTAATCGGCAATAACGTCGCGCTTTCTTCTTGGTGATGAGGTGAAAGAACGGTCAAAAACACGCCTGTCGTGGGTCATACACCACTTTAAGCAGTTGCCCATTTTCCAGCTGAAACGCTTTTCTTCTCCGCCCTCTGCCCATTCCTCGCAAAGCTTTGAAATTGATTCTTCATTGCATACTTCGGGACGTTTCATAAAGCTGTCAAGCTGAAAGTTTTCGCCAAGCGCACAGCGCCAAAGATTTTTGTGCTTGAAGGTGTATACCTTCTCTCCAAAATCAACCGTCAGCGTTCCGTTTGATTCCTTTGTGAAAACATCGCCGGGGCAATGTTTTTCGCAAAGCTTACAGCCGTCGCAAAGCTTTGTGCCGTCATACATCGGGTCGGGAACGATAGGGGCGTTTGTAACTACCGTAATAAATCTTTGCCTCGGACCGAATTCGGGTGTAAGACAAAGGTTGTTCCAACCGATCTCGCCAAGTCCTGCGGCACAGGCGGCGTAATAATGAGTTATATCTGCGGAAAAGCCTCTTGGCGAAGCCTCGTTTTCTCTGTAATTCCACCATCCCGTGGCGGGTACCATCAATGCGTCATATCCGCTTTTTTCTATAAATTTGCACAGCTTAAATGCCGCATAGTTTCCGTGCTCGCTTGCAATGTGGTTTGAAACGGCGGGGCCCGGGAATCTCATGTCTGGCTGACCGCCAAGCTCCACGCAGGCATCAAGATAGTGAAATCCCATAACGATCGCCGCCGTGCAATCAGTCATAAGCGCCATAGGCGTGCGGTTAAAGGGGGCGGATTTCCAGCGCTTCAAGTCAGCAACACCTACTAAATCAGCACCTACCGATAAGGCGTATTTTTTTATGTTTTCGGTTAAATCGGTCATTTTGCTTCCTCACAATATAATATTACAATTTTATCATATCACCAAAGCTCTCCTTTGTAAATGTCGATTTTGATTTTTTTGTTTGATTTGATATTTTTTGTGTAAAATATTTGACTTTATACAAATTGTATGATAAAATAAAATCAAGTTATAAAATGCTGATTTGCGGAGAATGTGTTATGAATGATTTTTTGTCCGATTTGATAATAACCAAAATCTACTCGGTATCTACAATGTATACAGAGCAAATAAAAAAGAAAAGAGTGAGGAATAATTGGTGTTTGGGGATAAAGCATGAGGGTGAAACCGAATATTTTTGCAACGGCAAAAAATACGTATCAAATCTGAATAACGTGGTTCTTCTTCCCAAAGGCAGCAGCTATGAGTGGTGCTGTACCGTTCCGGGGCATTTTTCCTTTATCGAGTTTGAATGCGATAAGGAATGTGAAGATATTTTTTGCTTTAAAGTTGCGAACGGCGACGAGATATTAAAAAGGTTTGTAGAGCTTGAGTACAACAGAAATCAAAAATCATCGTTTTGGGAAATCGAATCAATTTCCGAAACCTATAAAATTATTGTAGAGCTTTTAAAAACGCTCAAGAAAAAATACGTATCCTCCGAAAGCTATGTAAAAATTCAAACGGCAGTGAATTATATAAATCAAAATTACACAAGCCATATTACAAACGACGAGTTGGCAAAAATGACCGATTTCAGCACCGTCTATTTCCGCAAGCTTTTTTCGGAAAATTTCAATATGTCGCCCCAGGCGTATATTCATACGCTCAGAATCCGCAAGGCAAAAGAACTTTTTCACAGCGACTTCGGAAGCATCTCGAACGTTGCACTTTCTCTCGGATATTCCTCAATTTACGATTTTTCCAAGACCTTCAAGAAATATGCAGGTATTTCCCCAAGTAAGTATGTAAAGACCTGTATTTGATAATACGGTTATACGGCTTTTGTTTGAGTTGTATACTCTGACGCCAATTTTAAACCTTGAACAGCATCAAAAAAGCATCACGGCTTCAAAAAAGTATCAAAAAAAAGCGACCGCAGAGCTTGTTTCTGCGGTCGCTTTCTCATGCCTCTACATCGAAACATTTATTTTGTGATTCCTTATTAATTGTGAAACGTATTTTTTCAGTTAACCTCAATAACCGTAATATCTTTATCGCTTAGGGTTATTTCGTAGTATACAGTTTCACCGTAAATATAGTTTTTATCTATGCGCAGGAAAGGCGTAACCTTTATTCTGCCGCTGTTGAGTATTCCGCGCGAGAGGTCGTATGAAAGCTGTTCGTCGGCGCTATCCATATTGAATATGGACACCGTTACTCCGCTATCCTTTATTCTCTTTATGTCTTTATTGCTCCACTTCCAGAATTCAACAGTATCTATTCCGCACGTCTTAACCGCTTCTATTCGGTCGTAAAATTCAAGATGCGAGAACATCATATCTATACATACGCTTACCATAACTTAATACTTTATATCCTCAAAATTGATATGCTCCCAATCCTCAGGCGCTTTGCCTATTTCGGGAAGCTTGATAGTTACTCCGCCCATCATTGCGCTCTTGTGAGCGTAAATTCCCGCAAGCGTATACGTCGCTGCCATCCAAGGGTCTACGGGAGGTAATTTACCCGTGAGCACCGAACGGATAAAGTCGTCAACGAGGAATGCGTGTGAGCCGTTGTGACCAAGCGCGGAATTGACATGCGCTACGTCATTAATATTTATAAAGCTTTCGGGAAGTCTATCGGTATCATGTACCTCGGAAAAGCCCATCATATAGTAGTAATTGGTTCTTCCCGCTCCGTGATTTACAACGGAATCCTTTTCCTTGTCCTTAAGGAAATTAAAGGTGTTTATTTCGTCGCTTACCGTCTCCGAGGTAAATTCCTTGTTGTTATAATAGTCGTTACGGCTGAAGAGATGCTGATTTCCGCTTCCCTCGTACGCTCCCGTGTCTCCGTAAAGTCCCGTGATATAAGATGTGGGGCGAACGTTTCCGCAACGGCGAAACTCGTTTATTCTGACAATACCGCCCTTGCTCATTCGGAGTATTGCAGTTTCGTTTGAATATGGATTATCCCATGCGTTTTTGCCCACGCCGTAAATATCATCCCCCTGAGTATCAACGTAACCGAAGCAAGTAACGTCCACGGGGTAATCGTCAACGGCTGAGAACAGCATTGACATGGAGTGAGTTGAGTAATACATAGGCGGTATGCCCGCTGCCCATTTCCATTTTTCACCTTCAGATGCATAAGCCGCGACCATATCCATTATATCGTGGTAATACTGCGACTCACCGTAAACGAACTTACCGAAAGCGCCTTCCTTATACTTTTTGCGACACCATACTGCGCAGGGGAAATAATAGCAGGTTTCAGCCATCATGTACGTAAGACGCGTCTTTTTGACTATGTCAAGTATCTCGTATATCTCGTCCTCCGTAATTCCCATAGGAACCGCTGAGAAAACGTGCTTACCGAGATTAAGCGCCTTTATAACCATAGGACCGTGCAGATGTCTGGGAGTAAATATTCCGACGCACTGTATATCAGGCTCTTTTTCCAAAAGCTCGTCATAGCTTTCGTACATATCAATTCCGTAGTGCTTAACGATGTGAGCTCTGCGCTCGGGTATCATATCCGCTCCAACTACTCTTTCAACCAGCGGGTGATTGAGCCAAAGGTCAAGATAGCTCTCGGAATACTCGCCAAATCCTATAATTCCTATACTGATTTTTTTTATGTCAACGTCTCCATTCCGACAATTTTTGATTATACAATTAAAGTATAGCAGAAAATCCCCTTCAATTCAATGGACACCGTAACATATTTATTGGACTAAATAACATAAATAAAAAAATTACTGCTTTACAAAACCGAAAAAATATTGTATAATAAAAATATAATATGCGAAGAGGAACAAGCTATGAATATAGAAGCATTAAAAAGAATATGCTCGGGAACGTGTGTTGCGCGCAGACTTGCGGGGCAGATAATCTCTCACAGCAATATAAGCCCTAAAACCGTACGTTCAAAAGGACAGTATCGGACTCAAAGATTTTTCTACATTCAAGGTGGCAGGGCAAAATTTGAATTAAACGACAAAACCATAATCTGCAAAAAAGGTGATATTCTCTATCTGCCCGCCGATATAACCTACGTTTGCTACTGGGAAGAAGGGAGTCCAGAAAACTCCGCCATTCTGATACAGTTCGAGCTATACGTCAGCGACGTAAAAACCGCGCTGTCGGACGATATGTTCATTATTCTCAATGACGAGCACGGAACGTATCTTAAGCAATTTTTGCTTTTTGCAAATACGTACAGCGAAGGCAGATTTGCATATAAAATACAATGTCAATCCATAATACTAAACATTCTGCATTCCTTTATAACCGAGCTTGTCGAAGTTCCTCAGCCGCAAAAGAATAATACCGTTTATAAGGGAATTCTCTATATTGAGAACCATTACATGGACGAAATAGACGTAAACGAGCTTGCAAAAATGTGTTCCATATGCCCTACTGCGTTCCGTAGTCAATTTCACGCTATCACGGGAATGTCACCCATTCAGTATAAAAACCACCTAACAATGAAAAAAGCCGCCGAGCTACTTCGTTCGGGACTTTACACCTCCTCAGAGGTGGCGATTGAAGTAGGTATCAACGACATTTGTTATTTCAACCGTATGTTTAAAAAGTTTTACAAGATTCCTCCGGGAAAATATAAAAGCAACCATATGAATACTACGGCTGCATATTTCAATAAACAATAATTAGTATCTGTGCTTGAATTTTTTATAGCATCAATAAAGCATCAAAAAATTTCAGACACAATCACGACACACGGTATTGCGAGAAAAAGGCGTTGAAACAGGCGAAAAATCGAGTAAAATCAAGGCTTCGCAGACTTTTAGAGCCACTCCAAAACCGTGGGTCGCGGGTTCAGAATCCTCCTGCCCCTGCCAAAACAAAAAGCCTTTGAATTGCTTGTTAAATCAAGTGTTTCAAAGGTTTTTTCTTTGCTTTTCATCTTTGATTTCATTTCCGTTTAGTTCCGTTTAATGATGTCTTTTGTAATCTATTTGGACGTCATTTGGGCGGCACGGAGTAAAAATTGCTCAAGAATGGTCGTCAAAACCCGTCGTCGAAGTCGGCGGCGGAGGACTGAAAGCTCGAACCCATGAACAAATTTCGGGAAAATCCCACTTTTTTCCGTGGCGTTCCCACTGGTATTCCCAACATAACTTTCAAGGAGTACAATGGTAACCTGTCAAAATTCCCGAAATCCCACTTGTTTGTTTGTAAAAACTAAATAATACAAATACGCCGTCCAAAAGACTTCCAGTCAAACTGTATTTATGACTGTTAGTCAACCTCGCCTTACGCCGTGCTGTGTAAGGCTTTTTTCTTATTTATTGCCTTGTTGTGACGGCAGAATGACGGCAGACAAAAAGAAAAGCACCGTTTTTTAGGCGGTGCGACACTATGGTTTGTTATAGCGTTATATGTGAAAGGTGGTTAGTCTTGCGTTATTAACTTGTGATTTTATTTGAAGAGCGTATCCATCTTGTCGTCAGCCGCTTTGTTCATTGCAGGGAGACAGTGGGAATATGTGTTTAATGTTATCAAATGCATTCATGAATAGCTTTTTTGTGTTTGAAATTTTTGCTTTGCAAAATAAAAACTCAACCTTTGCTCTGGTGAATGGTAAAACCTGTTGTAAAAAGTATAATTATTGCCAAAAAACAGTACAAAAATGCCAAAACTTATTGTTGAAATATCTCCGAAAATATGATAAAATAAAATAAATAACGATATTGGGGGAGCTAATGGAAATAAAGCAAGAGATAAGCAGATTTGAAATAGTTTGCCATACAAAAAATTTTGACAAACGCGTCCATATACTCCATTGGCACGACAGATACGAATTTTGCCAAGTGCTTACAAACAATCTTCGCATAATAGTAGATGGCAGGGAAATATGTGCGTCATCGGGCGACATTATAGCGATAGGCGAGCGTGTGGTTCACCAATTTATAATTGACAGTGACAACACGTTTATACGGATAGTACAGCTTCCGATGAAGCTTTTGCTGAATTTCAAAAGCATAGTGAAACCTCTTAAAACTCACATAAAGGCAGAGGAGATCGCTGCTGTGCCTGATCTTGAAAGTAGGCTTAACGCCATCTTTGACGTTATTGAGTGCGAAGAGATAGGAGATTTTGCTCCGGACGACCCGTTTTTACAGAGCATTACTTCCTCGGTATATTTCCTTTTGGAGAGATATTTTGCCGAATCTCACAACCCCTTTGCGGGTGAGCGCGACAGGCAGGATTTTTACAGAGTCATCGAATACGTAAACGCTCACTTTAAAGAGGACATCGCGGTGGAGACCGTTGCCAAGAGCCTGTATCTTCCGAGAGGTCGGCTTGCCGCGATATTCAGAAAATATGCGGGGGAAGGAGTATGCGAATATATCAACAAGCTTCGCATTAAAAACGCAAATTATCTTCTCTCGCAAGGCATCAGCATAACCGAAGTGGCATTTAACAGCGGATTTCAGAGCATACGAACCTTTAATAGCGTATACAAGGGAGTTATGCAGATGACCCCTTCGGAGTACATAAAGAAGAAAAAACAGGGTTGATTTTTAATCCTGTTTTTATTTATGTTGATTTTGCCATTTTTGGCGACAAATTTTCTTGCTTTGCGCGCAAAAATATCTTATCATTATACTGTAAAGCTTAAGAAAGGAGTATTTTTATGAATACAGTAGATTTTTTTGGTCACAAGGTATCAAAGCTTATTGTGGGAGATAACCCAATAAACGGTCACTCATATATTGAAGACAAAATAACGGGCAAGGAAATGAAGGAGTATTATACCTCCGAGAAAATCAAAGAAGCACTTTTTGAAATCGAGGCACAAGGATACAATACGATGCTTCCTCTTGCCGACCCCTACATTATAAGGATTTTAGAGGAATATCAGAGAGAGGGCGGGAAGATGCAGTTTATCTTTCAGCCCTATATGCCTATGAATCAGGACGTTAGCATGCGTCAGATGATGACTCTCAATACAATCGGTGTTTATCATCAGGGCACAACAACCGACTTCCTATTTGAGACGGGTCAGTGCGACAAGATACTCGAAATGATCGAAAAGTATCATTCTATGGGTATTCCCGTAGGTCTTGGCACTCACCGTCCCGACGTAATTGAAAAGAGCGAGAGAGAGGGCTGGAACGTAGATTTTTATCTTGCTTGTATGCAGAACGCACGCCGCAAGAGAGAGGGCGAGCCCAGCGGATTCATCACCGGTAAAACCAAGGCTTCCCTTGTTTTCTATCCTGAGGACAGACCCATAATGCTTGAAACACTCAAAAAGGTATCAAAGCCTATCATCGCGTTCAAGCTCTTTGCGGGCGGACAGATGTTCATGGGCAAGAGCGAGGAAGAAAAAAGAGCGGCAATAAAGAACGCGTACAACGAGGTGTTCACAGCTCTCAAACCCAACGATCTTGGCGCTATCGGAGTATTTCAACGTGATGGCAACCAGATAAAAGAGAATGCGGACCTTTATCGCGAATGGTACAACGAGAAAGGCGGTAAGATGATATGAAATACAATCTTACCGTTGCCATAATCGGCACGGGATATATGGGAAAGACATATGCTAAAATTCTTGACGGGCTCGTGAATAAAATGGTATTCTGTAGCACAGATGAGGAGGCGGGAAGAGCACTTGCCAAGCAGTATAGCAGCGGTTTTTATACCGATTATCTCGAACTGTTTGAAAAGGAAAAGATAGATTTTGCGGCAATATGCCTGCCCACACACCTGCACTGCGAGGCATCTCTTGCGGCAATGGAACGCGGAATAAGCGTTTTGTGTGAAAAGCCCTTTGCAAGCACCGAGGAAGAGGCAAGAAAAATGATAAAGACTGCCGAGAATAATGGGGTGCTGTTTATGGTCGCGCACTGTCTGAGATTTTCCAAGGGCTATGAATATCTCAGAAGGTGTATATCAGACGGAAGATTCGGAAAATTACTTTCCCTAAGCGCTTACCGTGAGGTTAAAAGTCCAACGTGGAGCGTTGGCAACTGGCTTCATAATACAGCCTTGTCGGGAGGCGTTGTGAGGGATTTACATATTCATGATACCGATAGAATAATCGGTTGGTTGGGCGAGCCGAAAAGTGTGTATACAACGGGTAGCTGCGTTGTCTGCCGCACAGTATACGATTACAGCACAAACCTTTCTGTTTCTGCGTCTGCAAGTTGGCGCGACATTAAGAGCTTCCCTTCGGAATCAGGCTACGATGCGTTGTTTGAGCACGCTTCTGTCAGAGAATGTAACTATAAAGTAACTGTCTACACGGACGACGAAAGCTTTGACCTGTTTGAACGCGAGGCGTTTTCGGAGTTCTTCTCGGGCAGTATCTATGAAAATGAAATAAAATATTTTTGTCATTGCTTGATGAATAAAGAATTTCCCTCGCTTTGTCCCCCGGAGGAAAGCCTGACAACGATTTCGGTAAATTGTGCGGAATTAAAGAGCCTTGAGAGCAATGCGAAAAAATAATCAAAGGAGTAAGACATGTCAAGTGTAACATTAAGTTTAAAAAAACTTTCGGTCAAAATGCAAACCGTGGCTACAGTAGGCGCTATCGTTTCAGCGGTTGCGCTTCCGCAGATATTCCATCTTATGGGTGCCATGTCGGGACTTGGAACTTCTCTTGGAGAGATATTTCTCCCCATGCATCTGCCGATAATTTTGGTAGGACTTATTGCGGGTCCTTATGCAGGCGCAATATCAGGATTCTTTGCGCCTCTGATTAGCTTCTGGCTTACGCAAATGCCGACTGCGGCAATGCTGCCATTTATGATGACAGAGCTTTGCATCTATGGCTTAAGCGCAGGAATACTTCGCAAAGCAAAGATGCCTTCGATATTCAAAATTCTTGTTTCACAGTTGTCGGGGCGTGTTATTCGCGCCCTTGCCATTCTTATCGGATTTTATGCTTTTAGCTCTCCCATACCGATTGCGGCTATTTGGAACAGCATAGGAAAAGGTATAATAGGTCTGACACTTCAGTGGGTGTTGCTGCCTCTTATCGTATACCGTATAGAAGGCTTAAGTAAAAATGAACTGTGACCTTGAAAAAGCTAAGAGGCTTCTTGACAGCTCGGCGTACACTTGTGTATTGATAAAGGGGAACGAGATATTAACAAGCTCAAAGCGTGGGGTGAGTCCCTTGCTTGAATGGTTAGACAGCGGAAATAGCTTTGATGGATTTTCCGCGGCGGATAAGGTCGTTGGAAAAGCGGCGGCATACCTATATGTTTTGCTTGGAATAAAATCTTTATATACAAAGGTTGTAAGCAACAGTGCGCTTGAAGTGCTTTCAGCACATACGGTAGAAGTTTTTTACGATGAGGCAGTCGATAGGATAAGAAACAGAAACAACACGGGTTTTTGTCCTATGGAGCTTTGTGTTGCCGATATCAATACTGCCGATGACGCGCTTACCGCTATAAGAAATAAATTTTCGGAATTCTCTTTATTGTGTATTGAGATGGATTAAAGCTTATACATAGCTTCAGAAAAGATGTTAAAACACAAAAATTATAAAAAAGTCGCGACCGCAGGTTAGTTTCCTGCGGTCGCTTTTTCTTTGTTTACTCTGAATATTATCTCATAAATATCGTTTTTAATCTCGAAAACATTTGTGCGTTCGGCTCTGCCGATCGATGTGGTGTGGGTTGGCGCCAAAGGCGCCAACCCTTTCTCCTGCTTATAAATCAAAGCATTAAATTAGTTATAGATTTATTTTTGGTTCCATATGAATTTTTGGGCTTCTCCGGGAATTTTTTTGCCGAAAAAGATACAGTACGGAGCAACTTCGACTTCTACGGTCTCATTTTCCGGAAGATCAATGAGTGACAGCAGCGCAAAGTATCTTCCGCCTACTTCCCGTGCGAAAAGGTCTTTGTCATTTTCTATTATTTTTTCATACACCGCACGTCCGTTTGTATCAACAGAGTGATCACTGTATTTTACGATGAAGCCTACGCTTTGACAATAAAGTGTATCCGCGGTTGCCACAATTCGCAGCGATGGATTATACGCATGTTCTTGCGTTCCGTGAATTACGGGAGCAAGTCCGCTTTTTATTGCCGAGAGTGTCAGATTATCAAGTTCAAGCGTAAAGTTTGTGTCAGTGAGGTCGGCGAAAAGCTCAATCGTGGCATCCTTAAGCGGTTGTTCATATTTCAGTCCGAGCTCTATATCGGTGGCATATTCTGTATTATCACTGTTGGATATGAAAGCGGGGGAGCTGTTGACGTAGATTGAGTAGGAATTATTCTCACCGTCAACCACAAGTGCGATTTTAGTAAATTCGCCGTCAGTAGTTTTGTTTACCGTTAGGGGTTCTCCGATGCTGTTGCATATAATGTGCTGCGCATCTGTGCTGTCGGTAAAATACAATGTGCCGTCTGCCATGACGTTAAGCAGGTCGGTCATTCCGTTTTTCATATCCTTATCGTATATGCGTACGGCACTAAAATTTTCGCTTCCTGTGTAGCGCAATTCAAATTCAAGAGAGAAGAGATTTTTGTACTCACCCATAGCAGGCAAATAATAAGATATTTTTGTCGTGTCGGGATTTGTTGCTCTGAATATGTTATTCTGCGTGTCCGCGGTAATATTACCGCTACCTATGTCCCAATTTAAAAAATCTACATCTCCGTTATATGCTGCTTCAAGCCACTCGTTATCGTCAAGAGTAATGTTTAGTGCATCATATCCTTCAAACTCGAAGTGGTATGTGTTCAGCATTTTTACAAGAGCCTGAGTGAATATAACGGTACGGCTGTCGTTTGAGGCGTTAACAGGCCATGAATGAAGGTATTTGTCATCCCATTTGTCGGTTATTTCATCTATTACCGTGATGGCTTGAGCAAGCTCACTTGGTGTTCCTTTTCTGAACAGGATGTTGGCTGCCAGGCTGTAGTTGAGCGAAGAGCCTCGGCGAGTTGATGAATAAGAATATTCAAGGTCGCGGGAACGTCCCGAAGGGCTGAAGGTAGCCTGAATATAGTTTTGAACAAAGAAGTCGAAAGCAGGGGTGTCCGAAAGCTCGTAGCTCGTGTACATATGGTAATGATTTTGAGAGCCCAATTCGGCATTTGTACGGGTGAATTTGTAAAGGAAATAGCTGTCATAAACGAAACCTGTTTTCAGCTTCTCAAAAATCCTGTTATAGACCGTGTCACGGGTTTCATCATACTTTATACGAAGACTGTTGTACAAAGCCTTCATGCCCGATGCACAAGGATTAAGTCCCTCTTTGTTGCTACTGTTTACACCGAGGTATACCATTCCGACACCGCCGCTGTAATCCTCAAGCCAAACGTAGAAGTCGGCAAGCTCGTGAATTATTTCTTCAAGTCTATCTGCCTGCTCGGTATATCCGAATTTGAGGCAAAGGAATCTGAGGTCATAAAGGTCGTTTGTGTTTCTGCCGATATATTCAATTCCTTGTGTGTTGCTTTCCCAAGTCTCTTGGAATGTCTCTGCGGTACATCCCGAATAGAATTCGTCGAGGAGGGAAATATATGCATCTACATCTTCGGCTGCAAGCTTGCCCTCAAGAATATGCTTTGCAAAAATTTTGTTTAAGGCGTTAAGCGGCTTTACGTTGTCACCGGGGGCAATTTCCGTGTTGTAAACCGTTGTGAGTAACGAAGTGGCTTTTTCAACAAGCTCTGCACGAAGCTCGTCTGTGCTTCCTTTGTATGCGGTGGTTGAAAGTTTGGTCATAAGGTCGTCGTCAGTGTGACCCGAGGGACTTACCGCTGCTTCAATGTAGAAGACCTCACCCTTTGATATACTTTCATATCCGCTGTTGTTAAGTCTCATTATACAGTTACCGGTTGCTCCGCTTTTGGTGACCGAGCCACCGTAAGCTGTGGTAAATGTTTTGTTTGCAATTGAGCTTGATTGCAAAGAAGAGTTGGTTATCTTAAGTGCGGTGTCGCCTATAAGATAGTATCCGTGGGCGGCTCTTTCATTGACCACCGTTCTTTGGGCGGTGGGGATGATGTACTCTGCGCCATAGCCGTAGATGGTTGCGTCGGTGAGTGCCTCTGCGTAGTTCTTTGCTATTACAAGACCGTTTGCAAACACTCTGTACTTTGCCGTATATCTCATACTGCCGTCGTTGGCGGTTGCGGTAGCGGTATAGTCAAGATAAACAGCACCGTCGTCCAACGTCCATGCTCGCTTCATAGTGTAGTTTGCAGAGTCTTGGAACGGGTAAATCTTGTTTCCGTCGGCATCAAGAATATAGGTAACGCCAATTCTCGATACTGCGGTTCCGCTGAAGTTTAAATCCGAAGCCTGAAGAAGATGATACGCTCCGTTTTGTGTGTCAACAGGCTTTGCAAAAAGAATAGTTGTTGTGTTGTCGCCAAAGGTTGTGGTAACGGTAGCGTTTGCGGTAGTTGACGTGTTGTTCTTTACCGCTATCCTTTTGGTGAACTTTTCATGCGCCGTATCTGATATTTTCAATGCGTATGTCTTTGTTTCATTAGCTTTGAGAGTATCAATTATCCAAAAGCTTCCGAATTTAAGAGAGTTGTCATCATAGAAGCCAAGGTCAGCCTTTTCAAAATAGGCGGCGTTCTTCTCTCCCTCATATCTGTGAGGAATAAGCGTTTGTGTTTCATCTGCACTGTCGTAAATATAAACGTAGTCTGCGCTTATGACCTCGCCTTTCTCAAAGCCACACTTGATTTCAATGGGCATCGTGACCTCATAGCCGTGGGGATTTGTTATTGTGGCGTAGTAGATATTTTCAGCACTCGCGTCCTCGGCAAATGAAGACACGGCAAAAGATGAAAACAGCATAGCACAGATCAGCAACGCACAAATAAATTTGTTAAAGATACTTTTGTTCATTGTGTTGCTACTCCTTTTTTATAAAATGTTTTGTGAAGCTCTTATTACCATTCTTGTGGGATGAAGCTCGTCCTCAATCGAGAGAGGCATTTTGTCTATTCCCAAAAGGCTGTCGATAAAATACTCAAAATAGTCTTTGGATTTTTGACTTGTGTCAAGAGGACCGATAACCTCGTTGTTTATTATAACCTGACTTTTTCTGCCCGCATCGGTTATCTCGGCGTACCCATTCGTGCCGAACACTCTTACGCATTCGTTTCCG
>JAZKYO010000070.1:0-3938 GCA_045612185.1 Eubacteriales bacterium | reverse complement strand
GTTACTTACTGTCTCTCGTCCTTTTTCTTTTTGAGAAAGGAGCGTCAAAAGAAAAAGGACCAAAAAGAAAAACCGCGGTGCGCCTGCGGGCGCGGGCGGTCGCTTTTGAAAAAGCTCCGCAAAACTTTTCTCGAGGGGTGCTGTGCGAACAACTCCCCCACAAACTACAATTTATCTGCGCATAATAAATTTAAGGAGCTATCTGTTTAATGAGACAGCTCCTTATTTGTATCGGCTTAACGCACCTACATTCTATTGACAAACCGGTGCTTAAGTGATATAATTATAATGAATAATTTTGCGCTTTCCGAGGTTATCAGGGCAGGGCAATGCCTTCGTTTAGGGCGGTAAAGCAGTCATCGTCGGCAATGTCAAGATGCACCCCGTCTATGTGAATAAATCGCAAAGAGTCAAAATTATAGCTTGTAAGTCTGCGGTCAAGAGCATCGTCAGACTGAGCGCTGACAAGAATGTCACGCGGCTCGTAGCCGGTGATTATCAGCGTGTGGTAATAGTCGCCCCTTCGCGCAAGCTGAACCACGTCTCCAATCTGGGTTTGCGCGGCGCGAACCTCTCTGCCGTAAGGACCTTGGCGTGATTGGGTGTTGGGGTATTCGCCCGCACCGACAAGATAATCGTACAGAAACTCAACTCCCGTCCATGACGGCGCGCGGTTTGTGTCGTCTATGTAAAACCATCCGAAGGGCTCGGCGTAATCCATAGTGCATGAGCCTGCAAGAATTGATTGCGAAACAAAGTTGGTGCAGTTGCCGCCAAAGCCCGTGTAATCGTTGAAAAGGGGATTGCGCAAGAGCGCCCAGTTTTTGGCGTATTCCACCGCGCGCTCGCGATTGTATCTTTTGGTAATTATCATTATTTTCCTCCCAAGCTTTTTAGTACAGTTTATGAGCGAGGGGGCAAAAAGTTGTCACACTGCGGTATAATATTCTGCGGCAAGATTTATAGCGCTGTCAAGAATTCGGTATGCGGTGCGGCGCGACACGTACATCATTTCTCCGCAAAACTCAACGCTGTGACCCCGTAAAAAATGGTTGAAAAGCAAGGTCTGCTCGCGGCAAATCGGCAAAGACCTTACAAAATGCTCAATCTCTCCCATTTTCGCGCGCAGAATTATATTGTCGCAAAGGTGTGATTCTCCGCCGCCGTAGTCCTTGGCGTAACTGTCGGCGTCAATCATCTGTTTGCATACAAGATAGCTCCCGAGATAGTTTTTTACTTCCTCGGCTTTGGCATTTCGTATAGACATCATGCTCCTTTCTTTGAAACAAATGTTCGATTTTTGGCTAAAAATTAATCTCGGCGGTATTCGCCGCCAAGCTCCTCGATAAGATATGAAATTTCGGAGAAGCCGAATAATTCGGCAAACTCGGCGAGACTTTGGTTTTCAATACATTCTTTGCAAAAATTCTCTCCGAAAACCGAGTAATAGTAGTCGTCCTCATAAATCTCGCTCCCGCAAGTCGAGCAAGATTTTTCCTTAAATCCTCCCCCCGGAATGTATCCTCTGTAATTGGGGCAGGGCGGACTGCAAAAGGTTTGTCTGCATTCTTTACACATAAAGTTCCTTTCTTGAAAAAAATTAGTAGCGAATTTCCAAGATATAGAACGAATGTTCTATGTTTTGTATTATACACCATAAAAATCATTTTGTCAATAGTATTTTCAAAAAAATTTTATCGGAGGTAAAAATGACCGCCATAAGCATAAATAATCTTTCTTTTTCGTTTGGCATCAAGCCAATACTCAAAAACGTCTCCTTTTCGCTTGAAGAAGGAGACAAAATGGGCATCGTGGGTATAAACGGGTGTGGAAAATCTACACTTTTAAGTCTTATTCTGGGCAAACTTGAGCCCGACGAGGGCAACGTATATATATCAAAGGACAAGACCGTGGGCGTGCTTACTCAGGACGGCGCGTTTGAAATAAACGAGCTTTGCGGAAACAGCGCGCTTGAGCAGATGTACGCGGCTTTTCCCGAGCTTTTGACACTTGAAAAAAGGTTGGCTGAGCTTGAGGGCGAGCTTGAGCGCACGGACCACGACAAAGAGCCCGAGCGTCACTCGCGCTTAGCGGCTGAATTTACCGAGCTGAATAATAAATTTATCTCGGGCGGCGGACTTGAATTTCGTGGCAGGGCAGCGTCTATTCTTATGAAGCTTGGATATACCGACGAGGCAATGAGGCTTGATATTTCAAAGCTCAGCGGAGGTCAGCGCACCCGTCTCGCCCTTGCCAAGCAGCTTTGCAGAGAACCGGATATTCTTCTTCTTGACGAGCCTACCAACCACCTTGATATGGAGACTCTTGTGTGGCTTGAAAGTTTTCTCTCGTCTTACAAAAAATGCGTTATTATTATCTCCCACGACAGATATTTTCTTGACAGAGTGACAAACAAGACTTTTGCCATAGAGTATTGCGTAGCTAAGCTTTACAACGGAGGCTACACAGCCACGGCTGAGCAAAGGCGAATAGACCGCGAGCTTGCTGTTAAGCACTACCGCGACCAGCAAAAGGAAATAGCGCGTCAGGAGGCGTATATAGCCCAACAGCGCCGTTGGAACAGAGAGCGCAATATTATAGCCGCCGAGAGCAGACAGAAAATGCTTGACAAAATGGAAAAGCTTGAAAAGCCCAAGGAAGAGCCAAAGGCAATAAAAATCAAGTTTGGAGAAGCTCTTCCCAGCGGCAACGAGGTTTTAAAAGTCCGAGAGCTTTCGATGGCGTTTGGCGGACGCAGAATATTTGAGAACATGAACTTTCTTGTGAAAAAGGACGAGCGTGTTTTTATAGTTGGACCAAACGGTTGCGGAAAATCAACGTTTTTGTCAATAGTCCTTTCAAAGCTTGCGCCTACTGGTGGTTACACCGAGCTTGGCTACAACGTTAAGGTGGGCTACTACGACCAGGAAAATCAGAATCTTAACCCCGCCAACACAGTGCTTGACGAGCTTTGGAACACCTATCCCAATATGAATGAGGTAGATATAAGAAGCGCGCTGGCGGCGTTCAGATTTTATTATGAGGACACCGAAAAAACCGTGTCGGTGCTTAGCGGCGGAGAGCGCGCAAGACTTACTCTCGCAAAGCTGATGCTTTCAAAAATCAATCTTTTGGTGCTTGACGAGCCTACCAACCACCTTGATATTCCCTCACGCGAGGCGCTTGAGGAGGCGGTGCTTAATTTTGAGGGCACGGTTGTGGCGGTTTCTCACGACCGATATTTTATTGACAGATTGGCTACTCGCGTCATTGAGATTGTTCCCGCAGAAAACGGTGGCGGTTGCATAGACCACAAGACCACCCGAGAGGGTAGTGGGTATACGGAGTACCTTGAATTTAAAGAGGGAAGAACGGCGGTAGTTGACAGCCAGGCGGTTGAAATTCCCAAAATGAGCGCCAACAAGGAGCAGTATTTAAAGAACAAGCAGGACGCGGCGGCGGCGCGCAAGGAGCAGGCGAGAGTCAAGCGCTTGCGTGAGGAAGCTGAGCGACTTGAGGCGAGAATTGAAGAAATAGATGCCGAGCTGTACGGCGAGGCGGCAACCGATTACAAAAAAGCGGCGGAGCTTGAGGATGAAAAGACCGCCGCCGAGGAACGCCTTCTTGAAATTTACGAGGATATAGGGGTTTAGAAATTTTACCTTTTTAGGTGTGTTTGCACAGCAACCACGTGGAGCCCCCACCGGCGAGGTGGCGCCAGTCAAGGGTGCGTAGCCCTTGTCGCTCGTCGCAACGAGCGAAATCCCCTTTCGGAGTGTTTCTTTTTTGGTTCTTTTTTTTTTCGCGCCTACTTATCTCAAAGAAAAAAGGACAAGGGGAATAAACTAATTATTCTACATATTTACAGATCTTTGCACAGCTAAATTTTTATGTGCTGTTAATAGTTACTTACTGTCTCTCGTCCTTTTTCTTTTTGA
>JAZKYO010000069.1:0-20060 GCA_045612185.1 Eubacteriales bacterium | reverse complement strand
TGTGCTGTTAATAGTTACTTACTGCCTCTCGTCCTTTTTCTTTTTGATAAAGGAGCGTCAAAAGAAAAAGGACCAAAAAGAAAAACCGCGGTGCGCCTGCGGGCGCGGGCGGTCGCTTTTGAAAAAGCTCCGCAAAACTTTCCTCGATGGGTGCGGTGCTAACAACTCCCCTACAAACTACAATTTATCTGTGCATAATAAATTTAAGGAGCTATCTGTTTAATGAGACAGCTCCTTTTACATATAAAACCGTTTAAGAATTACTGGAAATCCTCTTCACTTGCTTCCTCGTCCTTGGGTACGTCAAAGTCAAGCGCGGAGGACGCCTCCTCAGCTACTTCAGAAAGATCGATTATATCGTCGGCAAAAATCTCAGCATCTACCTCAGCAGCCGTTTTGGGACGGCGTTTGCTGTTATCCTCAATAAGCGCAAGACCTATAAGTCCCTCGGCTGTCGCAAAAGCCGCAAGAGCCGTAAGCATACCCTTTTTCTTAAAGCAAAGCGAAATAAAGGTAAACATGGTTGTAAAAGCTGATACCAAAAGCGCGATACCTACGAAAAGTTTTGTTCTCTTATTCATAATATTTTCTCCTTTTTTATTGATTCTTATTTAGAGATGGATTTGAGATAAGCGTTGATAAATCCGTCTATCTCTCCGTCCATAACCGCGGTAATGTTTCCGTCCTCGTATCCTGTTCTTGTGTCTTTTGCCAGGGTGTAGGGCATAAATACGTAGGAACGGATCTGCGAACCCCACTCAATGTTTGTTTTGTTACCCTGAATTTCCTCAATAGTATCAAGACGCTCACGGAGCTTTATTTCCATAAGCTTTGCCTTAAGCATTTTAAGTGCGGTTTCTTTGTTCTGAAGCTGTGAGCGCTCAGTCTGACAACCAACCACAATGCCCGTGGGCTTGTGTACTATTCTTATAGCCGAGTCGGTTTTGTTGATGTGCTGACCGCCCGCTCCGCTTGAACGGTGTGCGGTGATTTCAAGATCCTCATCGCGAAGATCGATTTTATCCACCTCGTCAAACTCGGGCATTACCTCGATTGACGCGAAGGAAGTCTGACGTCTGCCCGCCGAGTCAAAGGGAGAAACTCGCACAAGCCTGTGAACTCCGTTTTCGCTCTTAAGATATCCGTAAGCGTTAAGCCCCTCTACCGTAATAGTGGCGCTCTTAAGTCCCGCTTCTTCTCCGTCAAGCCAGTCGATAAGCTTTACGGTGTACTTATTGCGTTCAGCCCATCTTGTTATCATTCTGTAAAGCATCTGCGCCCAGTCCTGAGCCTCTGTGCCTCCCGCACCGGGGTGGAAGGAAACGATAGCGTTGTTCTTGTCATATTCACCCGAAAGGAGCACCTCAATACGCTTCTTTTCCTCAATAGATATTATCTCGGCAAGCTCGTTTTCAACCTCGGGAACAGAATCCTCATCGTTTTCCTCTATTGCCATCTCCGCAAGAACTATGGCGTCCTCAAGTCTTGCGCACAGTGCGTCGTAATCCTCAATGGAGTCCTTGGATTGCTTTATGGTCTGAAGAACCTTTGAGGAATTTTCCTGATTGCTCCAGAAATCCTGCTCAAGCGTCTGCTTCTCAAGCTCCTCAACAGTAGCTCTTTTTTCTTCTATTTTAAGTGCCGAACCCAGCTCAGCCAAATCGTCTCTTAACTTTATAAGCTTATATTTTGCCTCTTCAAGCGCAATTATCAATGTAACCTCCCGTGCCGCTGACAGCGGCTGATTATTAAAGTCATTATATTTAGTATATTATACCATACGCGGGCGTATTTTTTCAAGGGGTTTGAAAAAAATTCTCGCGTTTTTTGAAAAATATTACGTCGAAAACCAAAAGCAAGCGCTGCTTGACAGACGCAAGTAATATTTGCTTGACTAAAAAGCGAAAAAATGATAGAATAAAAGTGCCGAAAGTGAGGATTTCCTTGAAAAATCAGTTGACAAATCTCATAAAAAGTTATATAATAAAAAAGAATAAAAATAACGGAGGTTTGAAAAATGAAGGTAACTAAGGAATCCATCATAGGAGAAGTTCTTGATTTTGATGTAGATACTGCTCGCTTTTTCTTTGAAATCGGCATGCACTGCCTCGGCTGCCCCTCTGCAAGAGGAGAATCAATTGCAGACGCGTGCGCTGTTCACGGAACCGATGCTGACGAGCTTGTTGAAAAAATCAATAAATATCTTGCATCCAAGTAAAAAAAGATCCGCTCGGCAAAAACGTCGGGCGGATTTTGCTTTAATAAAGCTACATGTAAAAAGGAAACGTAATGATTATAAACGAACTTAGTAACAGACTTATGACAGCCGTAGGATTCGTCCGCAGGGGCGGAGTCTTTGCCGATATAGGCACGGACCACGGCTATCTTCCCATATACTTGTACAAAAAAGGGTTGGTGTCAAGAGCGGTTGCCGCCGATATAAACCCAATGCCGCTTGAGTCCGCAAGACGGAATATTGTCTTGAACGGACTTGAAGGCAGAATAGAAACGGTGCTTTCGGATGGGCTTGAAAAGCTTGAGCCGTACGCACCCGACGATATTGCCGTGTTTGGTATGGGCGGAGAGCTTGTCTGCCGTATAATCGGCAACGCGCTTTGGACAAAAAACGGCAGAATAAGACTTATTTTACAACCAATGACCAAGCAGGAGGAAGTGCGGAAGTTTTTGCTTGCGGAAGGCTATTCGATAGTAGACGAGACACTTTCTTATGATGATGGGAAAATATATCAGACCGTATGCGCCGAGTATTCGGGGTATAACGAGCATTATTCGGAAGCCGAGCTTATACTTGGCAAGCACAATATAAAAAGGGGCGGCGAGCTGTTTTGCCGTTTTGTACAAACCCGAATTGAGGTATATTCCGAGCGCCTTGAAGGCAAACGTCGCGCGGGGCTCGGTGAGAAAGAAGAATTGCTTATAAAAGAATTTGAGAGAATTTTGGAGGGCGCGAAATGACGGTAAGAGAGCTTTATAATTATCTGTGTAAAAAAATTCCGACGGCTCTTTCCTGTGAGTGGGACAACGACGGACTTATGTGCTGTCCCGACCCCGACAGAGAAGTCGGAAAAGTGCTGGTAGCACTTGATATTTCGGAAGAAATGGTGGAGTTTGCAATAAAAAATAAATGCGACGTAATTTTGTCGCATCACCCCCTTATATTCAAACCGATAAAATCGCTTACGCCCGACAACGGCGTTTCATCAAAACTTATCAGACTTGTGAACGGTAATGTGGCGGCAATGTCGTTCCACACAAGGCTTGATGCTCTTTGTGGCGGAGTAAACGACGCCCTTGCGTCTAAGCTTGGTTTGGAGAACACTGAGCCATTTGGTGAGGACGGCGAAATGATGGGCAGAGTGGGAACTGTTGCGAAAACCACTCTCGAAAAGTTTTCGGAACACGTGAAAAGCGTTCTCGGCTCGCCTATGGTGCTGTTTAGCGGAAACAGACCTGTCCAAAGAGTGGCTGTGCTTGGCGGTAACGGAGACGACTTTATTTCGGCGGCTAAGCGTTGCGGGGCCGATACCTACGTAAGCGGTCGCCTTGGGTATCACGCCATGGCAGACGCGGCTGAAAACGGCATCAATCTTGTAGAGGCGGGGCATTATTATACCGAAGTCCCCGTGCTTCCGTATCTTGCCGATATGGTCTTAAATGCCGATAAAAATATAGAGATGCTTTTTGCCGACTCAAACAATATAAGAGCGGTTTAAATTGCGGAAGGGAGATTTCGTATGGAAGAAATGTTTGACAGAAGCGAGATAATTGTTGAAGCTGACGGGCTTGTGAAAAACTACGGTGATTTCAGAGCGCTCAACGGCTTGACGCTTAAAGTGAGGCGCGGACGTATTCTCGGACTCTTGGGACCTAACGGAAGCGGAAAAACCACCTTTATAAAAATTCTTGCGGGCTTGCTTACCAAAAGCGGCGGCAGCGTGCTTGTAAACGGAAAAGCGCCGGGCGCTGAAAGCAAGGCTATAATCTCCTACCTTCCCGAACGCCCATATTTCAACACTTGGATGCGCGTTAGTGAGTGTCTTGACTATTTTGAGGACTTTTACGCCGATTTTGACAGACGCCTGGCGGAAAAAATGCTTGCCGACCTAAACGTGTCTACAACCGCCAAGCTGAAAACTCTTTCAAAGGGTACAAAAGAAAAGGTTCAGCTTGTACTTGTAATGGCTCGCAGAGCTCAGCTTTATCTGCTTGACGAGCCTATCGCGGGCGTTGACCCAGCGGCAAGAGAATATATTCTCAACACAATAATTGCCAACTACAATAAGGAGGCGGCAATAATCATTTCCACCCACCTTATCACCGACGTTGAAAGTGTGCTTGACGACTTCGTGTTTATCAGCGGAGGTCAGATAGGAATCAGCGGAGACGTAAAAGAGGTTTGCGCTGAAAAGGGAATGACGCTTGACGAATATTTCAGGGAGGTGTTCAGATGTTATCAAAGCTGTTAAAATACGATTTTAAGAGCGCCTCGCGCTTTGGTTTGCCCGTTGCAATAATTCTCGCGGTTGCTACCGTCCTTGGGTTTGGCGGAGGATACCTTTTTGCATATTGGGCAAATATGCTTGAAAACGACCCAAGTAACCCTATAATCGCATCTTGGGAGGTTGGCTTTATCTGGGGAGTCGTCGTTATTGTGTTTGCCGTGGTTGGCGCGGTTATAGGCATGCAGATAATAATCATGGTTGACTATTACAGATCACTGGTTACCGACGAGGGATACCTTACCTTTACCCTGCCCGTAACACCAAAGCAGATACTTACCTCAAAGCTTATAAACTCCTGCATATGGAATCTTATCGTAACTGTTTTGTGCGGAGCAATAGTTTTTGCCGTTGAGTTTGGGCTGGTTTTGGGAGCTGAGCATTTTGGTGCTATCGAATCCGCTGAAAATGAGATGATAGACCTGTTTGCCACAAGCACTAATGATAAATGGAACAGCATTTTGACAGCTATCGTCGCTCCAATAACCTTTATTAACGAGCAGCTTGTGTGCTTTATGGGTATCTTTATGGGCGCTGTTATCGCAAAAAAGCACAAGGCGCTTGCGGCGGTTGGCTGTATAGCGGGTATAAACTTTGTATATGGAATAGTTAAAAGTATAGGCGAAACGGTAATGACGTCGATATTCGTCTATACAGACGGCCCGATGGGAGAATACGATTGGATAGAGGTCCTTGAAAATATGACTTTTGTTGACAATATTATGATTGTGGCAAGCATAATAGGACTTACCGCCTTTAACGTGCTGTTCTTCTACATAACAACCTATATGATGGAGAAAAAGCTCAATCTTGCGTGAGGGATTTATGAAGAACGAATACAGAATAACCAAGTCGCTTTTAATGTCGTGGGCAAAAGAATTCCATTATTTTGGAATCAATGTTTTTGTAGCCGTTTTGTGTTGGTGCTTGCTTGCGGACGGAGTAATTCTGGCAGTTACCTACGCAATTGACGGAGATTTGCTTAACAAGTATTTTTTCTTGTCTGTACTGTTTATTGCGGTGTCTGTATATAAGCTCTTTTTCCAGAGAAAAGTTGTTATGGCGCGGAGCTACAAGGAATATCAAAAGCTTTACGGTGTTTCGGAATGGACCCGCACGGTTGAATTTTTAGAGAGCGATATTCTCCTTTCCGACCGAGATGGCGAGACCGAATACAGCACGGCTCGTGTTAAGTATTCGAATGTGAAACGGATCAAGGAAAAAGGCAATGTGGTATTTCTGTACTACGGAAACCGTTCGGCAATACACCTATATAAGGATGCTTTTGTTGGCTGTACGTGGGACGAGTGCAAAGCAATGCTCGAAGAAAAAACAACCAAATAAAAGAGGGCGTTTGCCCTCTTTTTTGCGGAGTAAAGCTGATTTTCAGCGTTTCTATTGACTTTTAGAGAAGAAAATAGTATAATTTAATTTGAAATTTACTTCAACTCGGAGGTATTGATGAAAAAAATTACAGCGTTATTGCTTGTTGCCGTAACTCTTTTAATAAGCCTTGTTTCGTGCGGAAATACCGTTTCCGACAGCGGTGCGGCGCGGATAGTTACCACCTCGCACGTGGTAGGGGATTGGATAGAAAATATCGTGGGGGACAGCTCCGATTCTCAGATAATTCTTCTTGCTGATAAAGGCAAGGATATGCACAATTTTCAGCCCTCCGCCACTGACATAATGGAGATAAAACGCGCTGACGTAATAGTTTATATCGGCGGTGAGTCGGATATGTGGATAGAAAACGCGTTTAATGACATTGACCGCGAAAAGGTAAGCACGCTAAGGCTTTTGGATTTTGTGGAACATATTGAACACGGCGACTGTGTCGGCGAGGAGCATCATCATGAGGGAGCTGACGAGCATATTTGGCTTTCTTTTGAAAACGCAAAGAATTGCGTTATAAAAATTTCGGAAACGCTTTCTGCGAGAAAACAAGAAAACGCCGCGGCATATGAGGAAAACAGCGTTAAATACCTATCAGCGCTTGAGGCGGTTGCTGAAGAATACCGAAAGGCAGTTGACTCAGCGGCACACAAAGCGCTTGTCTTTGCCGACAGGTATCCCTTCGGATACCTTGTAGAGGAGCTTGGAGTTGAGTGTTATGCCGCTTTTCCGGGGTGCTCATCCGAAACGGTTGCAAGCTTTGATACCGTAATTTCACTTGCCAATAAAGTTGATGAGCTTGGGCTTCCTTGCGTTCTTGTTATTGCCGATTCTTCGGATAGTATAGCAAAAACGGTTGTGGAAAACACCAAGACTAAAAACGCTCAAATTCTTACGCTCGATTCGATGCAGGTATATAAGGGAGAGGGAAACACCGATTATCTTGACGTCATGAAAAACAATCTCGAGGTGTTAAAAACAGCTTTTGGTTGTAAATAAGTAATAAAAAACGGACAGCGCGCGGCTGTCCGTTTTTGGTTTATCTTATTCCGTAATTTTCAATAACGTAGTCCATGTCCTTGTCGCCTCTGCCCGAGAGGTTGATAAGAACAGAACCCTTATCAAGAGTCTTGGCAAGCTTCATACCGTAAGCTACCGCGTGAGCGCTTTCGATAGCGGGAATAATGCCCTCCATTCTCGAAAGCTTGAAGAAAGCGTCAATAGTTTCCTCGTCGTCGATAACGTCGTACTTAACTCTGCCTATTTCCTGAAGGAACGCATGCTCGGGACCCGAGGAAGGATAGTCAAGACCGCTTGCAACCGAGTAAACGGGAGCAGGCTCGCCGTTCTCGTCCTTAAGCATAATGCTGTTAAAGCCGTGCATAATACCCTCTGTGCCGTACTTAAGGCTTGCGGCGTGGTCGCCAAGCTTGGGACCTCTGCCGAGAGGCTCGATTCCGTAAATGTCGACGGGATCGTTAAGGAATCCCGCAAAAAGACCTGCCGCGTTGGAGCCACCGCCAACACATGCTACGATAGCGTCAGGAAGATGTCCTGTCATGTCGATAAACTGCTCTCTTGCCTCAATGCCCACAACGCTTTGGAAGTCACGAACCATCATGGGGAAGGGATGAGGACCGAGAACCGATCCGATGCAGTAAATAGAGTCCTTGTATTCCTTGCTGTAAGCGTCAAAAGCCGCGTCAACAGCCTCTTTAAGAGTCTGAAGTCCGTGAGTAACCTCAATTACGTTAGCGCCGAGAATCTTCATTCTGGCAACGTTGGGAGCCTGCTTCTTAATGTCAACAGTGCCCATGTAAATGTCGCACTCGAGACCGAAGTAAGCTGCCGCGGTAGCAAGCGCAACACCGTGCTGTCCCGCGCCGGTCTCCGCGATAACCTTTTTCTTGCCCATGTACTTGGCAAGAAGCGCCTCACCCATGCAGTGGTTGAGCTTGTGAGCGCCCGAGTGGTTAAGGTCTTCGCGCTTTGCGTAAAGCTGAACCTTTCCGCCGAGAGCATCGGAAAGTCTCTCAAGGTGAGAAACGGGAGTGGGTCTGCCCTGGAACTCTTTTCTTATTCTGCGAAGCTCCGCGATAAACTTTCTGGACTGGCAGATAGAGAAGTAAGCTTCGGTAATGTCAGCCATAGCCGCCTTGAGTTTATCATCAATATAAACTCCGCCGTACTTGCCGAAAAATCCGTTCTTGTCGGGATAGTTGTTAAAATAAGTATCAAAATTTACGCCGTTGAAATTCATAATAATTCTCCTGTTATATTAGTATTTTGTGTTGTTTATTAATTATCGGTGGATAGACCGCCATCGTCTGTCAAGAATCATAGGTATCTCCTTAATCAAATAAAAAATCTTGTCCCTCTTTTGAAAGGGACAAGATATAATATCCTGCGGTACCACCCAAATTGATGCCTTGCATCCACTTTGCGCACACGTAAATGTACTTCCCGCTGTAACGGTCAGGATCCGTCGGTTGCTACTCGCGTTTCCGCTTTCGGCCGCCCTCATAAGTCCATTCATTTGCGCCGTTGTTGCTGTACTCGCACCGCCGACAGCTCTCTGTGTACACCAAACGCAAACTACTATTCTTAATCATAGGTTTGTTCTATAAGGGTAATATATCACATTTTAAGGTGTTTGTCAAGGCTTTTTTTAAAATTCCTCAACACACTTTTTGATTATAGCGTATTCCTCGTCGCTTATTTCACCAATATGGCATTTGAAGCTGTTGTTAATCACAGACTTGCCGGTAAGCACTTTGAACCACAAAAGCGCCAAAGCGTATCTTCCAATGTCAAACGAGGCGTGGAAACCGTCGCGGTGAAGTCTTGTAATTCCGTTTTCGATAAGCTTTTGCATCAAAGTTCCCGAGGGAATAATGCCGTCAGCGTCTATATCCTCTGCGGCTTGCGCGTACGCCTCGTGTAGATCGTTGTACATGTCTGCGCGCTTTTCATATTTCATGGTTTTTATAAGTCTGTCACTGCTCTCCTCATAAGCCCATGTCTCGTGAATCATAAGCTTTGCCTTGGGGCAGCACTCTCGGATATAGAGTGCGAGTGAGTCAAGATAGGGCTGATAAGTATCGTATTTAGGAGATGCCGGACTTGCCTGCTGAAGTGTGATGACATCCCAGTCGCGGGAGAGAAGAGCCTCTTCCATAGATACGAAAAATCCCGTGGTATATCCGTTAAACTCAAGCGAGTAAGTCTTGTCGCAGGAAAGCATGTTTCTGTAATGCTTTGAAAGAGGGCATCCTCCTATGAAAAGGTTTACTACCGTAATGTTGAAGTTTTCCGCATCGGATATTTTCTTAAGATAAGCCGTTGCATCCTGTGAAAAACTGTTTCCTATTGCCAATACTTGCATTTTAAAATAACTCCTCTAATTTCACTGATTCGCTTCTTATATTCCAATGGGCTTGTCGGTGTGATACTCCTTCGAGTCGTAATCAACCTTGTCAATTCCAAGCTCGGCGCAAATAACCTCAAGCACCTTGTTGGTCATAGCGTTCGTTCCCTCGGGAGTGTAAAGATGCGTAACGTCGCTGTAAAAAGAATCGGGAAGTGACTTTGTGAACGCGCCAAGGTCGTTTATCACCTCGTCGGTGTCGGCAAGAGCCTCAATCGCGATTTTGTTGTATTCGTCAATATCTTTGTTGTAACGCTTGAAATTTGGTCCGTATTTTTCCTCAAGAACTCTTGTGGACGTGGCAAAAACCAACTTTGCATTAGGGAAAAGATAGCGCAAACGCTTGTCTATACGCTTTATCATTACCCCATACATTTCGGGTGGAGTCAGAGGCTCGTCTCCGTAAAGTCGCAGTGTGTCCCAAAGACCGGCGTTCCAATGAACAAGGTCAGCGTCGTTGCCCCAGCCTTCGTCTTTTTGCCAATCGCTTACCGAGCGCAGAACGTACTGCGCGAAACGGCAGTTTTCCTTCAACGGGTAAAATACCTCAGCCTTTCCGTCAAGAGCCGCCTTAACGTATTTGTCGTAGCCCATGCGAATAGAGTCGCCTATAAGGATTACTTTTTTCATGTTTTGTCTCCTTTACATTTTTATGGTTTTTGCAAAGGTTTCCGAGAAGAATTTGTATCTTTCGTAAGCCTCTTTATATTTTTCGGTGTTCTCCGCAATCGGGTAGTAGACGGTGCCGCAAGGTGCGCTGAGCTTTTCTACCGTGGTTTGTATGCTGTTGTAAACATTCGCGGCGGAGGCGGCGAATATGGCGCTTCCCACAGCACCTGTCTGCTTGCAGTCCGAAACCTTGATAATCTTGCCCGTAACGTCGGCAAAAATCTGCATAAGCAGCTTGTTTTTGACAGCTATGCCGCCGCCCGCGCGGCATTCGGTGATTCTGATGCCGCCGTTTTCAAAAATGTCAACAATAGCCTTCGTGCCAAAAGCAACCGCCTCAATAAGCGCAAGGTATATTTCTTCGGGTTTTGTGGCAAGGGTAAGCCCAAACATCGCTCCTTTAAGCGAAGCGTCGTTGTAGGGTGTTCTGTTTCCGTTCCACCAGTCAAGGGCGTAAACCTTGTTTTCGCCGGGCGTGATTTTTCTCGCCTTGGCTTCCATCAGGTCGAAGATATTTATACCGAGTTCTTTTGCTTCGTCCGCGTATTTGGCGGGAACGCAATTTTCCATAAACCAGTCAAACAGATCTCCCACACTTCCTTGTCCCGCCTCGTAAGCGGTAAAGCCCGCAATAAGACCGTTTCCTACTTTGCCGAAAAGCCCTTCTATGTCGTAGTCATTTTCGTCCATAACGATGTGACAGCAGGACGTGCCTATAATAAGCATCAGCTTTCCACCGTCGCAAATGCCCGCGGCGGGAATTGCGGCGTGAGCGTCAATTACGGGAACGGATATCGCGGTACCCTCGCAGAGTCCCGACAGCTTAGCGCCGTCAGCATTGATTTTGCCCGCAAAAGTACCCGATGCAAGTACGTCTCCGCTCAACTTGTTTTCGTATATGTTTTCAAGCTTTGGGTCAATCTTTTTGAGAAAAGCGCTGTCAAGATAGCCTATTCCGTCTCTCCAAAGCCCCTTAAAGCCCGCCATACAAGCGCTTCTGACCTTGTTGCCCGTAAGTAACCAGGTAAGCCAGTCGCCTGCCTCTACAAAATACTCAGCTTCTTCGTAAACCTCCGGAGTAACCTCAATTGTTTCAAGAATTTTGGGAATCAGCCACTCCGAGGAGACTGTTCCTCCGCAGAAGGAAAGCCAATCTGCACCCTCGGCTTTTGCCAGCTCGGTAATACGCTCTGCCTGGTGCTGTGCCGCATGATGCTTCCACAGCTTGGCGTAAGCATAAGGAGTGTTTTTAAACTTTTCGTCGAAGCAAAGAGGGATAAAATTCTTGTCTACGGGAAGAACCGTGCAAGCCGTAAAATCTATTCCAACACCAACAACCTGCTCGGCGTTAACTCCTGACTTTTTCAACACCTCTTTCAGCGTGTGAGAAAGCGCGTCAATATAATCTTTGGGATGTTGAAGCGCCACGTTTTCACCAAGCGCTATTCCTGATGGGAGCGTTTCGCTCATAATAGCGTGAGGATATACGAATTCTGATTCGGATATTTCGTTACCGTTATCGGTGTCAAGCATAACGGCTCTGGCCGAAAGCGTTCCGAAATCAATACCTACGGTATATTTCTTCATAAGCATCTCCAATCAATACGTAATGAATCTCTTTTTGTATTCTGAAATTTTTATTTATTATAACACTTTTATTGTCAAAAGTCAATGGAACTTTTTATAAAAAAGCGGCGCTAAAAAAGCGCCGCTTGGGGGTTATTTTGCTTCCGGGTATTCGTTGCAGAGAAGTCTGTACGGCGGCTCGTCCTCTTCAATTACCGAGAAACGCAGCGCGTTCTGCTCCGCAAATCGGTTGTCGTTCTTGTCGTCGTTACACTGGCTTACCTCGCCGAGAAGCACCGCGCCCGTGCCGGGCTCAACCTCAAAGTCGTGATAAAGTCCGCGGTAAACGTAAATGCTTTCACCGGGGGTAAGTCTTATCTGCGTACCTGCGGGGACAGTATAGGAATTTCCGTCGGTATAAACGGTCACGTCGGATTCGTAATCCACGTCCTCGCTGTCTTTAAGCGAATTATAAACTCTAATAAGGATATTTCCGCCGCCGCGGTTGATTATATCCTCCGTTTTGAACCAGTGGAAGTGGTTGAGTGAATACTGCCCCTCTTTAAGATAAAGCAGCTTTTCCGCATAAGCCTTGGGGTATTTATTCTCCATAGTGCGGTTTCCGTTACGGATAGTAATAAGCGAAAATCCCTTTTTATCAAAATCACCGTATCCGAAGTCAATTATATCCCAACCGAGCATACATTCTCTGACCTCGTCGTATTCATGTCCTTTTTCTGCCCACTCTTTTGGAGTGAAGCTGCAAAATGGGGGAAGATAACAGCAATATTTTTTGCATACTTCTTCCATTTCTTTAATGGCTTTGTTTACTTGGCTTCTTTTCATAATTTACGCCTTTCCCGCACAGCCGAAAAGCTCAATTTTTCTTTTGACTGCGTTTTTAATTTCTTCAACCTTCATATTGCGGATATCAAGGTAGGATTTTTCTTCCTCAAGTCCGCGGCGCATAGCTTTTTCGCCTGCGATGCAAAGATCGGTGAAGATGTTAACCTTTGCAATGCCGTTTTTAATTGTGTTTCTGAAATCGTCGTCCGAAAGACCGGAGCCACCGTGAAGAACAAGGGGAGTGTCAAGTGCCGAACGGATTTCGGAAAGTCTGCCTATGTCAAGTCGGGGCTTGGTCTTGTAAGCGCCGTGCGCCGTACCTATGGCGATAGCCAAAGCGTCAACGCCTGTAGCCTTTACAAAGTTGACTGCCTCCTCGGGGGTGGTGTACATGTCGCTGTCGTTTCCGTCGCCCGTGGATGCCTGACCGACGTGACCTATTTCGCCCTCAACGCTAACGCCCATAGAGTGAGCAATTTTTACCATTTCGGCGGTCTGTCTAAGATTTTCTGCCTCGTCGTTAGCAGAGCCGTCGAACATAATGCTGGAGAAGCCGAGTTTAAGCGCCTCGATACATCTGTCAAAGGTAAGACCGTGGTCGTAGTGAACCACAACGGGAACCGTAGCGCGCTTTGCGGCGGCGATAATTGAAGGAGCAATGAGCTTAAGCTCGCCGTGAGGAAGAAGCACCTCGGCGGTACCTACGATAACAGGAGCGCGCATCTCCTCGGCGGCGGCGATAACCGCCTCAAGCATGTCGGTGTCTGTGGTGTTAAAAAGACCGACTGCGTAATTTTCTTTCTGCGCTTTCGGCAGAACGTCGTTAAGATTTACAAGCATTTTATACCTCTCTTCTGTCAAAGCTCTCACCGAGCTTGACTATTTCTTTTTTGTTTTTCATACCGTCAACCGAGTTTTCGGAAAAGAGACTGCAAGCCGCCGTCGCGGAAGCGAATTTAAGTATTTCCTCGTCGGTGTAATCGTTGTACAGTCCGTAAAGACTGCCCGCGCAGAATGCGTCGCCTGCTCCCACGCTGCCTGCTATAAGCTCAGGCGGAATTTTAAGTGAGCCCATAGAGGTGAATTTTCCGCTCTTGTCAAGGCAGAAACAAGCCTCTTTGGCGTGAATAATGACCTTTTCGCTTACTCCGTGCGCCATGGTTTTCTCCATTGCCGTTTTCAGAGTTGAAACGTTGAGACTTCCGTCAGCGTTTCTCGGGTCAAGCCCCCAGGTTGTGCATATCTCCGATTCATTAATAATAAGGTAGTCGGTGTAGGGAAGTGCGGGGAGTATTTTGGCTGTGTAAAGGTTGGTGTCACTGCTGCTTACCACGTCTACCGAGGTCTTTATTCCGCGAGCCTTAACCTCCTTAAGGAATCTCGCCATTACCGTTCCGTACTCCTTGTCCTCTCGGTCAAATCTGTCCAAAAGAAGAATATATCCTATGTGGAAGATTTTGCAGTGGAGCGATGATATATCAATGTCCTCAGGGGAGAATTCGGCGTTAGCGCCTTTGTAGTTAAAGAAAGTTCTTTCTCCGGTAGCAAGGCTCATTACGTCCGTAAAGCTGGTGTCGCTGGTTTTGGAAATTTTGACGTCGGACACGTTTATGCCCTTTGAACGGAGCTTGTCTAAAAGGAATCTGCCGTACTCGTCGTCACCAATCTTTCCGATAACGTAGACCGGAAGATTGCTGTCGATAACCGCAAGATCAGTACCTGTATTTGGGGCACAGCCACCGATAGCGCGCTTTGACGAGGATATGTACGCCAACATGCTCTGCTCCGGATACATGTCTATGGTTTTAACCACGTCAAGAATCATATTTCCGGCAACCACTATTCCGCTTTTTTCTTCTGCCAGAAGCTCGTCAACGCTTACACCAAAGCATTTGGCAAGCATAGGCAGATGAACTATGTCGGGATATCCCTGACCGTTTTCCCATTTGCTTACCGTTTTGTTACTTATGTTCATTTTTTCCGCAAGCGCAGCTTGTGTAAGACCAAGCTTTTTTCTGAATGCCGCTATATTTGCGCCCGTAATTTTCGCGTTCATAATCACCCTCCTTTTATGTAGATCACGTCTAAAAACTTTCTCACCGCTCGTCCCGAGTGATTTTTTTGAAGTGACCTATAATAATGATACACCTTTTTTGAATATTTGTAAACCCTTTTTTTGTGGAATCGTAATGCGAAATTATATTTTTCAAGTCTACGGAACGTGGATTTGACGCCGTCAAAAGAGCCGACTGAAAGTCGGCTCTTAAAATTCTTTGTAGATTTAAACCTCGCTGGCGCTTTTGAAATTGTTGTAAACATAGGTCATAAGCTCTTTTATATTCTTTACGTCATTAAAAACAGCGGGGCAGCCTACAATCTTTAAATCTCCGCAATTCTTGGATTTTTGGTGTTTGCTTTGGGAGAATACAAAGCTTTCACGTACAAGCCCATCAAGAAGATACTGCTTGCTATTTGCCATGTTTACTATAACAAGAATGTCGTTTTCAAAAACAAGCATCCACTTGGTTTTTGAAACAAGCAGAATCATAAAGAGAAAGCAAAACGCCAACAAAGTCTCAAGGTAAATGAATACGGCAACCGAAACCGCCAAGCCAAAGCCTGCGGCAACCGACAGCGCAAGCCAGACAATCAACATTACCGAAATATTCTTTTTTGAGGATGAAAAAGTTTTAAATGAGTTTTTCATAACGCTCCTTTTGTTTGTCAGTGGACCGTAAGCGCATAGTCGGCTTTAATTCATATAGTAAGATTCCTGATTGCAAGTGCCAAGCTGTTCGTCCTCGTCGCCGTCCTCGGAGATTTCACGCTTGAAGTCGGATTTTGAAATAAGGAACTTTCTTATAGCAAACAGACCGCCAATGCACAAAACGCATGCAATGTTGCTAAGAGGATTGTTGTGATTAACAATAACCTGACGGGCAATTGCCACAATAAGCACCTCAATAGTGTTTGCGGGGGTGAGGTTGATAAGCATTCTTACAAACTCAAGACCGACGACGACCGTAAGAATGTTATGTAAATATGTGTTAGCCGAGAGAAAATACCCGTCCTCGGTAAACATTTTGTATATTTCAAAGCCCACAATGCCCACAAGCACGGCTATCGTGAGAATTGCAATAATAATCTCCAAAAAATGAAGCACCTTGTAAAAAAACTTAGAAATCCTTTTTGGCATAAAACCAAACCTCCCTCGTAGCTGAGTATATATGTATATATTTTAGCATATATTGCGGAATTTGTCAATTATTGTATGATTATTCTTGTACCCTTGGTTTAAATTTTATCCCACAAAAGCACAAAAGCGGCTTGGAATAAAAATTCCAAGCCGCTTATAAAACTTATTTGTTTTGCGAAACAATATGAGATTGTATATTTAATAATACCTATCAACGGTTAAAATCAATAGAAAATACGCTTTAATGTCTTGATAACACATTGTGGGGGTGAAATTACTTGTTCAGAATCTCGTAAAGGGAATCGTAGACAGACATAGCCATGTAGAAGTGTCCAACTTCGTTGGGGTGACGATTGTCTACGGTTATCAGGTCTGCGAGGTGAGGCGCGGACTTGAAATAATTGGAGAAGAATTTGGAGCCGTCGATGAAATAAATATTTTCATCCCCTGCCTCCACGGCCATGTTGTAGGTGGTCTTGATCGTATTGAGACGTTCTATGTCCTCGGAAGAGGGGGATTCCGTATAGATGGTACGAGAAACCAGAACGATTGGTACGTCGGGAAGCTTGTTACGGATAGTCTTGTAGAAAAGGTAATGACGTTCCCGCAGCTGACTCGCGCTGCTGTTGCGGTCATAGTCCAGAACGATGGCAGCCGCTCCCTCACCGCGAGTGGCAATGTACTCTGCCATGTTCTGTTCACCGTATGCGCCGCTGGAGAAGCCCAAGTTGATGCAATCGGCATCCAGCATACGGGTAACGATATTGGTGTATGCATTGCCGGGACGGTTCACGCAGGCGCCCTGGGTAATGGAGCTTCCGTAGAACACGATGGGTGCAGTAGAACGCTCCAAAGGAGCTGCCACCTTGGCATCATCGGGCAGTCCAATCTCCAAGCTTTTCACTCCGCCGTAAAGAGGCAAGTTGATTATAACCTCGGTCCAGTCGCCGGGCAGCTTGATCACCTCGTTGATGCCCTTGGAATCTACCATCAGCTGCCCGGCTTCGCCGCAGTAAACACGCTGGGTTCCGCTACCGGTGTAAACGTCAAAGCCGTATGCGCCGCGAGGGGCTATATGGCGGGAGCTGGTGGAGACCTTATGGAGCACGGCCTTCAGTACGAAATAGCTTGCATTGGTTCGGAAACGAAAGGTTGCGCCGGAGGGCTTCCAGGAATTGGCGACTACATTTTCGGAGAACGCCGAAAACTTGGCGGAATCCAGAGTATTCAAACGATTGAAATTACCGTTATTCTGAGAAGGATGAGGGATGCCGCCGATCTCAAAAACGGGAGCATCGTAGTTGAAAAAGATATAGCCGTCCTTGACGGTAGTGGTGATGTACTTCTTCAAGGACTCGTCGGTGACGCTCAAAAGTGTTCCGGATTCCAGGGACTGGGCCGCGGGCTTACCCTCAAAGGCTTCGGAGGGAGAAAGGGACACGGGAGGCTCAGTATGGGTCTCGGATGGATCTTGGCTCGCGGGAGGCTCACTGTCGGTAGGCGTTCCGAGATTAGTATCCTGTGTTTTGTTGCACGCCACCAGAGGGACACACATTATCAATGCCAAAGACAAGAGGCAGCAACGCTTTGCAAAATTCTTCATGTTCATTTTTACCTTTCTGTAAAGTGGATTATTTATATGAAACGTCATAGCGTGACATATCGTGGTTGCTTTATTGGAAATCGGCAGCTTGATTGCGGGAGTATTACGAAAAAAGCACGTTCGGCAGATTGGCTTTTATCATGGGAATGGTTTTGTAAATTTGCTAAAAACTACCTGTACGAGCCCCATCCGTCTGTGTATGATGAAATTGAAAAGAAAGTGTTGGATAATTTAGATGATTATTTAAATCATTTCTTTGTGAATTATAAACGGATTGTTGGACAATTTGATTATTCCCATTCGAGGGAGCGTCTTTAGTATTGCTTACATTGGGGAGTTTTAGGTCGTTTTTACGGTGTTTTTTGAGTTGTTTTATCTCTGTTATCCCCATTCAACCGCCAAACTGTTGTCAAAAGTGTTGTCACACAAAATTGTTAAATGTGCAAAAAGCGGCTTGGAATAAGGCTTCCAAGCCACTTATAAGCCTTAATTGTTTTTCAATGTTGTTATTGACGCGACAAGTATGCGTGCGTAGCAGATTTATTCCGCCTCTTTGGCGGATTTAATTGCATTTGCCTGCGGCAAATGCCTTATTCCCACTCGCTTAAATTAGCATTATATCGAGTGAATTTAGGTCTTTCCGCGCAGTTTTTCGGGGAATTTGACCGCCTTTTTCCGCGCAATCTTTAGAGTCTACGGAAAAACGGTATCAAAATGGTATCACCGATAAAAGATTCATTATACTTTTGTTGCGATCACATTTGAGATAGATACATTGTTCAACCCATTTTCACGGTCGACCGTAATGGTTTCGCATTCCGGATTGCGGTTGACAATATTCGTTATCGCCGAATCTGTTAAAAATCCAGCTATATTAACGGCCCTTCTACTGTTACAAATAACGTTTGATACAGTAATATTTCTCATGCCGTCCCGTTCGTTTTTTCCGTATGCAGCGTCAGCGCAACCGAGCAGGAGCGTTCCGCCGTAATTTAACTGATTTGGTTGCGTGTCAATGATGCCGTCGATCACTACGTTATAAACGCTTGCCATAGCGGGAAGCAGACGAATCACGTAGCAAAGATAGGAATGCGCAATTACGTTTTTGATGATTATATCGTGAATATCCTTTTCGCGTTTTGACCAATCGTTGTGCATGACGTGAGTCGATCTCAACGATCCACCGGGACGGTATGTGCTATTTGAGGCAATGGCGGTAAGCGCAATTACGTCGTCTCCCGTGTTGCCGGTTATATCGGAAATTACGATGTGATGGCATCCGTTTCTGATGTCAATGCCGTCCTCGTTTTCCATATTCATATACGTTCCGTCGATCAATTTGTGCATTCGGGCATCGAAATCGATTTTTTCAATGCGACCCCCTGAGCATGCCTCTACTGAAATCGCCCAGCCGTGAGAGTCCTTGATGCGAAGACCCGAAATAGAGAAATCCTCGGTATTAGCAAAAAGAATTCCGATACCGCGCCAATCTCCGTATTGAGATTCGCCTTCCTTACCTGCATCCGTGCCGTAAGAATGGCAGTGGATATCCCAAAAGGCCAACTTCTCGGGAGTTCTACGCTCTTCGGGGATCCAATCGGCAATATTGCAGATATCCTCGGGGAAATGCGGACAAGGGGCGTGCTGAAGCTTTGAGGAGTCTCCGGTTGCGCGAGGGTGATCGGCACCCTCAAGAAGACAAACTCCTTCTCCGCGAATATGAACGTTACGAATCGGCGACGGGTCCTCTATGCCCAACCCGCAGTTTGCGGTTCTGAAAAAGTTATCTCTGCACCTATCCGACAGCTTGATCTTAGCGTTTTGCAAAATAACGGTGGTGTTTTCGGGCAAAAGCACGGCACTGTCCAAAAGCCAATAATCGCGCGTTTCATCTATCTGACGCGGCGGTATCACCACAATTCCGTCCGCTCCTCTGTTTTGTACGGCGTTGTTCAATATCTCGCTGTCATTTGCGCCGGTAAAATTATTTGCTATAACCATAATTGTCTCCCAAAAGGTGTCGAAGTGTTGTCATACAAAATTGCTAAGTGTAGCAAAAGTGGCTTGGAATAAGGCTTTCGAGCCACTTAAAACCCCTATTGCTATTATTTGCTTTTCAGCGTAGTTACCGTTGAAACAAGCATGCGACGAAGTTCAATACATTTGCTGTGAAAATTCTTGAAATCCGCCTCTGCCAAAGAATTCGTTTCAAAAAGCAACTCAAGCCAATATTCGCTCTCGTTGCATTCTTTGAGTGCAATTTCAAACTTTGAAATAAAATCCTTTGTTCCTTGGGCATACTGTGCTTCGTGAACGTTAGCACCGATCGATGTTCCGCAACGCAAAAGCTGATTTATTAAGGCACTTTCAACTCCGTTATGCTTGAGGTCGCGGCAAAGAAAAACGATGTCTTTGGCAAATTCTTTGGATTTTGTTCTTAATACACTGTCAGCCATAACGAGCTCCTTGTAACTTCAAACTTGGCGAAGCCAATCATAACTTGCCGAAGGCAATCATAACTGATAACTCGTTTCGCAGATGGAAAAGGAAAAGTTATGAGTTTAGAGTTATGAATTTGGCTTCGCCAAATGTTATGATATGACCGTTTCTGCGAAACGATCATAGTTGATTTTCGCTATGCGAAAATCACTCCCACTCAATCGTACCCGTAGGCTTAGGCGTGATATCGTAAAGAACTCTGTTGATACCCTCAACCTCGTTTGTGATTCTTTCTGTAATCTTGTGAAGCACCGCGTAGGGAATCTCCTCGATTGTCGCTGTCATTGCGTCCTTAGTGTTTACCGCACGGAGGATTGCGGGCCAGCCCTCGTAACGGCT
>JAZKYO010000068.1:0-1834 GCA_045612185.1 Eubacteriales bacterium | reverse complement strand
CTTATTCAGCTTGCTCATCGTCCCCGTGGCAATTTTCAGATCTCTGCGCATCTGCGCCCTTGTAATATCCTTCTCAATAAGGAGAACCCATAGTTTTTTATAGCTGATACCCATATCTATACCTCTTAAGTGTCAAAGCGTTAATAATTACTGTTTTATTATATCACAAACACCTTATTTTTGCAACAATAGATTCTAACTTTTTAGCAAAACATTGCAACTTATTGAAGTGGCTGAAGGAGTACATGAAAAAAGCAAAGGATGCGGTATGAATAGACCAAAATACAAAAATAAAAGTAAAAAGTGATGTGTACTTGAATGGCAGTGCTCCTTCTCCGCCAAAAAATGAGGTAGTCCAATCGGACTGCCTCGTTTTTTCATTAGGTAGGAGAGGATTTAAACTCACGTCAAAATTGAAACCGCATCTCCAATTGTCTTTTCAAATGCTTCGCGACCGTATTTATCAACCTCGGCTTTGTTCTTTTCTCCGTGGGTGAGGCATCCTGCGCCTCCGATACAACCGCCGATACAAGCCATTCCTTCGATGAAATTGCCGTCAAGAGTGCCCTTGCTCATCTTAAGCAGAGCCATACGGCATGCTTCGATTCCGTCGCATACAACGGGCTTGATCTCAAAGTCGATGTTTTGCTCCTTCATAGCCTGAGCCGCCGCATCGGTAAGACCTCCGCTACGTGCAAAGATACGACCGAAGTAGGAAGCGTTATCAAGAACGCCCTCTTCAAGTGTTTCGATCTCAATGTCTCGGCTGTCAAAGAGTGCCTGGAGTTCCTCAAAGGTAAGCACGCAATCCACGTATTGCTTAACCTCCTCAAGCTGTGCTTCAGCTTTCTTTGCGGTGCAGGGACCTATAAAGATAACCTTTGCGTTCGGTGTGGTTTCTTTGATGTACTTTGCAAGAACCGCCATAGGCGACATATTGTGAGAAATATGCTCTACGAGGTTCGGGAACTGCGATTTAATATACTGTACGAATGCAGGACAGCAAGAGCTTGTAAGAAGTCCCTTTTCGGAAAGCTCCTTTGCCTCTGCCATAGCAACCATATCTGCGCCGAGAGCTGCCTCGATAACGTCATGGAAGCCGAGCTTTTTCAGTCCTGTTACGACCTGACCGAGCTTAGCGTAAGAGAATTGGCTTGAAATTGAGGGAGCGACCACGGCATATACTCTGTAGTTTCCACCGCGAGTATTACGCTCGCTCTTTTTGAGAATATCAATGGCGTTGACCATATAGGATTTATCCATGATTGCGCCGAAAGGACACTGATATACGCAAGCGCCACACTGTATGCACTTGGAGTTATCGATCTTAGCCGCCTTCTCCTCATTCATAGAAATTGCTTTTACCTTACAAGCATTCTGACAAGGACGCTTGCGGCTGACGATTGCGGTGTAAGGACAAACCTTTGCGCAAGCACCGCACTCTTTACATTTGGACTTGTCAATGTGCGCCACGTGATCCCGGTCAAAGGTGATGGCACCGAACTTACAAACGTCCTCGCAACGGTGAGCGAGACAGCCGCGGCAGGCGTTGGTGACCTCGTAGCCGCCCACGGGACACTCGTCGCAGGCAATATCAATGACCTCAATAATGTTGGGATTGTTCTTGTCCCCGCCCATGGCGATCTTGACACGCTCGCTGAGGATGGCCCTTTCCTTATAGACACAGCAACGCATCGTCGGCTCGTTACCGGGCACGAGCTTTTTGGGAATATCAATAATATTCTCAAGAAGCTTATCCTCCCACGCGAGGCGTGCTACTTCGCGTAATACTTTATATTTCAAATGCTGTACTTTGGTATCAAATTTACGCATT
>JAZKYO010000067.1:0-5490 GCA_045612185.1 Eubacteriales bacterium | reverse complement strand
AATTCGACTCATCCGTCACCTATTCGGTGACACCTTCCCCTCAAGGGGAAGGCTTTCATTCGCTTATCTTAAACAGTTAGATAAACTACAATTTGAAAAATCATTTCTGTTAATACGAAAGAAAACCGCCATTGTTTAGATGGCGGTTTTCGTATTGCGTGGGGTATGTTCGCACAATTCCTAAATCGTGGGGGGCGAAGCCTACCAGCCCACCGCTAGGTGCGGCGAGGACAAACTACAATTTATCAACCACTCAAAACGGCACATTAAAAAGCAACCGTGATGTGTTTTTTATTGTTATGATAGTGATTCCAAATACACCGACAGCAACTTAAGCGCTGTTTCTTTGTCTTTAGGAGAACAAGCGGTCAGTCTTTCCCACAGCTCATTTTGCAGGCTGTCTTGGGATGGATTTTCTTCTGTTAAAACTTCGTCGGGAGTGATGTGGAGAACGTCACAAATGCGCAAAAACGTATCTGTCCGCATATTTACCGTTCCGCGCTCAATATCGGCATACGTGCGGTCCGAAAGCCCCGCCGCTTCTGCAAGCTCCGCTTGCGTCATTCCCATGCGTTTGCGAAATGCGTGCAACTTATTTCCAATAGTCCGAAAATCAAAAACCAACATTATAATTCCTCCTTTTTGCTCTATATAAGAATTATAACTCCAAAAACACTTGACAAACAGGAAGAATAGGTGTATAATTATGGGTAGTATAGCTCATATTTTGCTGAGAGGGGGGGGGGAATTTATGAGTTGTGGGGACATTAGTGCTATACTTATCTCCGCTGTTGGAATTTTGTTTTCATTAATTACCTATTGTAAAACAGTAAACCGTGAAAAAAGATTCTTACAACACAAGAATTTTCAAAAATTAGAGAAAGGTATCCCGATGTATCTCCAAATGTGGCATCTGACGACAACAGATTAGAATATCTAAAAGATATGGAACGTTTCTGTGTTGGTATTCATAATAATATCTACGATATAGAAATTGTTAAAGATATGTCGGGACATCTTCTTGTTAAACAGTATGACAGTTATATGAAAGACTTGGTGCAATCAAGTCGAGAATTAAGATCAAAATTTTCGGCATATGAACAATATGAAGAAACAATTAAAAACAAGGAAAGACTTAGGAGAGAGAAAATGAAAAAAATATTGTCTGTAATTTTAGCAATTTTGATGTGTATGTCCTTTTTGGCTTGTGGGGCATCACCAAGTGAAAAGTTGCCCAAAAAAGTAGAAAAATATTTAAGTGAAAATTATCGTATTGAAATGGGCGGTTTTGTTAGTGAGCCTGTAAATGTCGATATCGCTTCTGTCGTTGAAATGGTAGAAAACCAAGAGTGGGTTGTTATGGGAACGTATACCGTTAAAATCAAATACGACATTATGTCGGCAAAATTCGCCATGATAGCGACATACGACGAATCAAATAGGGAATTTGAATTTTCTAATGTAGAATTTGATGATTGGAAATAACAAAACAACAGTAATTCAGAAAGGATAAATTGTTATGAGCAAAGATAGAATCATCGGAAGTATTTTTATACTTATTGCGGTTTTAGCACTTATTTTCTCAATTGTTTGCTTTTCGTTGGATATAGGGGATATGGAATCAAATAAATCTTATGGCGGCGATGCCTACACAGGTATACAAAACGCCGCCGCACAAACAGCCACCAATGTTCGAATATTAAACAAAGCAGTGAATAAAATTTCAGGAATGGCATTTATTATAGTAGGTTTAACTTTTGCTTCTTTAGGCTTAAATAAACTTATCACCAATGAGAAAAAGGCGGTTGTTGAGGGTATGGATAACGAAAGTGAAGTGATTGCGGAAAATCAAGAAACAAGCGATTCTCAGCCTTCAGAAAAGATTGTGTCCGAAACTATTGATAATCAATAAACATAATATCCCAATCACCGAAACAAATTTATTTTGTGGGATATTTACAAAATACAATTTTCATTAAAAAATTCTTAAATGAGGTAATAAGAAAATGAAATATTTCAAACTTGTTTTTATTTGCATATTGTTATGTTCTATTGTAATATCAAGCGTAAGCTGTGCTGAAAAGGCTTGTCAACACACATACATTGAAACAGCAGTTACGGCGAGTTGCACAGAAGAAGGATATAATCTGTTCACTTGCGACCAATGTGGTGATTCATATAAAGGTGATAAAATTGTACCTAAAGTAAATCATATTGGAACTAACAACTGTACAAATTGCGAAGAAGATTTGGTTGCTTTGTGGAAAGATTTTGTTTACCAAGCATGTGATGGTTATATAAAAAAACATGCGGGTACTGGGGAACAAACATATGTTACAACAGGTACGGTTGTAGATGAATATGATTGTATGTTGTGTACAAGTTATACTGACAATTCAGATGGTGAAAAGTGGACTTATTCGTTAATTTTGGCTTATAACTCATATGATAAACAATGGGCATGGCAATTTGAAGTAGATACGAGTATTTCTTTTGTAACGCTTACTTCTAAGGGCGTATTTGAAAAGTGGAGCTCTCATTCAAATTACATCCCATGTACATATGATGATTTTGATGGTGATCCAGTTATGATTAATATGGTAAAAAAACTGTATAACATAACCCTTGATACAATAAATGGTATGATAACTGAAAATGGATACAATTTCACACTCGAAAATTTTGGATTGGAACAATAAGCAATAAAAGGAGCGAAATCGCTCCTTTTATTGCTCCAAAAACTCAATTCATTTATAAATTATCGTTCTGCTTAGGTCGCAAGGACTGGCAAGGCAAAGAAAACCTCGGTGTTTAGCCGAGGTTTTCGTATTGCGTGGGGTATGTTCGCACAATCCAAAAATCGTGAACGCCGAAGGCAACCAGCCCACCGCCAGGTGTGGCGAGGACTAATCGGAGATAACGCCGTCGATGGCGCTTTGGTGGCAAAGATTGTGGAAATATTTCTTGCCGAATTTTTCAGAGGCGCAAAGCAGATAGGCGCGCTTTGAATGCTTGATCATTCGCGCGCGAATGTAATTCTCGGCAGGGAAAATGTCGGTCAGGTTGCCGTCGTCGTCCACCCCGCGGCAAGAGAAAAAGCAGATGTCAGCGTTAATCGCCTCAATGGTCTTGTAGGCCTCCTCGCCCACAAGAGACATACAATTTGCGTCAAGCGCTCCACCCGTGGAAATGGTGTTAATCCCGTACTCGGCAAGCTTTTCAAGCGCCCTTACGCCGTTTGTAACCACCGTAATGTTCTTTTTCCCCTCCAAAAAAGGAATAAGATTGTACGCGCTGGTAGAGGAATCAAGAAAAATTACGTTGCCGTCATCTATAAGCTTGACCGCTTCTTTGGCGATGACGATTTTCGCACTGCTTTCCTCAAGCTCGCGCACCTTGAATGGTATTTTGTTCTTTGAAAGCGCACTTTCTTCTATCATAGCACCGCCGTGTATTCGCTTAATTAAGTTCTGCGCCTCAAGCCGCGCCAGGTCGCGGCGCACCGAAGGCTCGCTGACGTAAAGCACCGAGGCAAGCTCCTTTACGCTGACTTTTTTGTTTTTCAACAGAAGTTCAAGTATAATTTTGTCCCTTTCCTTGCTCACTTGTTCAAAAAACCTCCCTCAAAACGCTCAATTTTGTGATTATATTGTAAAAATAGACGGCGCGCCTTGACAATATGATCGTTTTGTTCTATTATAATACCTATGTAATAAATTGTCAAGAGAAAAAGCGGCGAAAGGAGAAAAAAGTGAGATTTCAGGCACACAGAGGGGTCTCGACCGAGTGCCCCGAAAACACGCTTGAGGCGGTGCGAGCCGCGGTGGAGCAGGGCTATTACTCTGCCGAAATAGATATTGAAGTGACAAAAGACGGGCAGTTTGTGCTGTTGCACGACAAAAGCATAAACCGCGTGGCGCGAATGCCCGACGGCGGAGCGATAGAAAAAACGCTGAACATAGCCGACCTCACCTTTGAGCAAGCCATTGAATACGATTTTGGGGCGGCGTTTTCAAGAAAATTCGCCGACACAAAAATAGCCTTTTTCAAAGACGTGCTGGAATTTGCCGAAAGATTCGGCATAAAGCTGAAAATAGATAACAAGTTTGAAAATTTCGGAGCAGAGGATAAAGATAAATTATCCTCCCTGCTTTTCGAGTACCAATGCGTTGCCGAGCCGACCTACTCGGACGTTTCGGAATTGAAATCGGCAGCAGAGCGACTGCCCCAAACCCACTTTCATTACGACGGCGAAGTAAACGAGGAAATTCTTAAAGAAATATCAAGCTTTTTGCCCAAAGCCCGCATAACCGTGTGGCTGCCATTGGAGAACTCCGCCACCGCTTGGTTTAAAAAAGGATTTGCCACGCGCGAAAAATGCGATATGGTAAAAAGATATGCGCAATTAGGCATTTGGATACTCAGCAAAGCCGAGGAGCTTGAGGCGGCAAAAAAGCTTGGCGCGGACATTGTGGAGACAAACGGACAGCTTAAGCCCCCCATGAACGAGGGCGTGGTTGCCGACATGCACACCCACTCGAACCATTCCCACGATTGCTGTGAAAAAATGGCTGACACCCGCGCCGCGCAAGAGCGCGCAGGCACTTCCTTCGCCGCCGTTACCGACCACAGCGACATCGGATTTTACAAAACGAGAGACGTGTTTGATTGCATTTATAATTCATCGCAAGAGGTCTTAACACTCAACTCACGCAACGATTCTTCCTGCCGTTTGCTCATGGGAGTGGAGATCGGAGAAGGTAGCTTTTTCCCTGATAAGCTGAGGCAAGTCGAAAAACTTTGCGACTACGACGTTATTATAGGCTCAATGCACAGTCAGATTCGCAAAGGCGAGCTCGAAGCATATTCCAAATCCGATTTTTCAAAATACAGCGATGACGAAATAGACGCGTATTTAAAAAACTATTTTGCCGACATTAAAAAAATGCTTGAGATTGCGGATTTTGATATCCTTGCACACCTTACCTGCCCACTAAGGTATATCACGGGCAGATATGGCAAAATGACACACATTGAAAATTACAATGACGACATCGATGACATCCTTAAATCCATCATCAAAAAAGGAATAGCGCTTGAATTGAACACATCGAGCCTTTCGCTTGCGCTTGGTGATTTTATTCCCGACGCCAATATTTTAAAGCGTTACCGTGAGCTTGGCGGATACCTTATAACGCTTGGCTCGGACGCCCACGTAAAGGAAGAAGCCTCGGCAAATTTCACTGCCGCCCTGAAGCACCTCAAGGCCCTTGGATTTGAAAACATCTACTATTTTAAAAAACGCAGACCGTATCAATGCAAGATTAAATAATATGGAAAAATGATATAGCGTTCAAATTATATTTTGCCGGTGTGTTCGCACAGCAACCCTGCCAGAAAAGTTTTGCGGAGCTTTTTCAAAAGCGACCGCCCGCGCCCGCAGGCGCACCGCGGTTTTTCTTTTTGGTCCTTTTTCTTTTGACGCTCCTT
>JAZKYO010000066.1:0-2301 GCA_045612185.1 Eubacteriales bacterium | reverse complement strand
GAGCTTTTCGACACCCTCTTTTATGAGCAGGGGCAGAGAGACCGCGCCCTCAACGAGCAGCTTGTCCTTTGCTAACAGTCTGCCGTCTTCCTCAAAAATTCCTATTCCGATTTTCGTTCCGCCAATGTCAATTCCAAGTCTCAATTTGAATACCTCTGGTTCAGTCGTTTATAATGTAAGGCTCAAAGTCCTCGTTTTCCCAGTCGATAACAGACTTCATCCACTTGCCGAACTTAATCTCAAGCTCCTCGTGCGCCTTGTCGAACATGGACGCGGGATAAACCTTTGTGGGAACGTGCTTGTAGCTCCAAGTGTCGTCGCCAAGCATTCTCTTAGCGCACTCCGCCGAACGCACGTTGAGATCCCATTCTCTGGGATGAGTGCTGAGGCAGTCGATAGCTCTTACGTTAAGAAGCTGAACGTCAACGAGGCGCTTTCCTCCTGTGTGGTATGCGCCGATTGCAAGCTGACCGCACTGTCTTGTCATTCTGATAGCAAGGTCAAGCGACTCTGCGGTTTCGCCCCACTCCATAACGAGGGGGAAACCTGTCTTTGCCGCATCCTTAACGGCAGATTCAACGTCTACGCCCTTATAGCTGTTCTTTGTGGTAAGATACTCCTCCGGAAGCTCCTCGGGAAGATATGCCTCGCACGCACCGTATTTAAGGGCGTTTTTAAGGCTTTCGGGATTGATATCGACCGCCACAACCTTAACGCCTCTCATAGCGAGGAGCGAGATTGCTCCGCAACCCATATATCCGCAGCCTACAACGGCTACCTTTTCGCTCTGAATGGGAAGGCGCACCTTGCTTACCGCGCTTACAAGACACCAGAGCGGCTCGATAATTCCTTGGTGATCCGCAACGTTGACGGGAATCTTGTGAACCCATTTTTCGTCAAGCTTGGAGTATTCAGCTCCTCCGCCCGCGCCCATACTTACTCTGTCGCCAACCTTCACCTTGGTAACGCCCTCGCCGACCTCGACGACCGTTCCCATAGGCTCATGACCGAAGGTTCTGCCTGCGGGCGCGGTTGTCCAGTCGTAATGCTCGGACATGCAAACGCCGCAGTAGTGAAGCTTTACAAGCACCTCTGTGGGCTTTGTGATAACGGGTCTTTCTACCGTGACTATCTCACTTTCCTTGGGACCTTTCATAACGAGTTTTCTCATTGTTGCCATAATAAAATCTCCTTTTTCCGCATTGCGGTTATTTTACAGTTTTATTGTACCACGGCAACAGAAGCTTTTGAATGGATATTACAGACAAAAATATGGACGATTCCGATATTTATTGCAAAATATTGCAATATTTTATTGACATAATCGTTTTTGCATGATAAAATCAAATCAACAACCAAAGCGAGGTAACGAAATGCAACTTAAAAATAGCGCAAAGGTGATGAAGCGGCTTACAAGCTACAACTCCCACTCACATACCAAATATTTTGAAATCGTCTATCAGTTGGAAGGCGGTTACACCCTTACGGCAGGCGGTAAAAATTACGAAATACGCCAAAATGACGTTATAATAATCCCACCCGGAGTAGTTCATTCGGGCAACGGAAAAGGCAGAGAGTTCAGAGACATGTATATTCAGGCAACCGAGCTTGATTTTGACGGGGTATCCGTGGTTCACGACGACGACGTCGCGGTGCTTCCGCTTATGGAAATGATATACAGAATAACCACCGAAAAGGGGGACAATTACCACGCCATAGCCGACATCCTGCTTGAGGCTATTTGCGCCTACTTGACGCGGTATACGAAAAGAAATATCAAATACCGCTTCGTTTCGGAGTTTAAAAATTTCCTATATCAAAACATAGCCAACAGTGAATTTGACCTTGCGGCCGAAATTGGAAAAAGCGGTTACACCGCCGACCATTTCAGACGCTGTTTCAAGGAAGAGCTTGGGCAAACACCCCTTGAATATCTGACAACCCTGCGCATAAACCAAGCTAAAAAGCTGCTTCGTGCCATGCCCCCACAATCGGTGGAAAGCATCGCCGCGGACTGCGGCTTTAAAGACGAGTTTTATTTTTCCAGGGTGTTCAAAAAGCAAACGGGGCTCTCCCCACTCGCCTACCGAAAAAGCTGAATCCTCCCCTAAATACAAAAGAAAACCTCGGCGCTTACGCTCCTTCTCATAAGGACGTTATCGTAGGGGCGACCATTGGTCGCCCGCAAACAACCACAAAACCAAAACGGGCGACCATTGGTCGCCCCTACAAACAAATTTCGGCAGAGAAAACAACATCTCTGCCGATTTGTGTTATAATGGGGTGGGTGACAACAATGGA
>JAZKYO010000065.1:0-5441 GCA_045612185.1 Eubacteriales bacterium | reverse complement strand
GTATGAAAAAAAGAATTTTAATTGCTTGTGATCTGGAAGGAGTAAACAATGTAGTCGGTGAGCCCTATTCGGGTCTGGAAAAAGGATGCGAACAGTGGAAGGTTGCCAAGCATCAGGCGGCGCTTGAAATCAATGCTGTCGCAGAGGCTCTTTTTGACCTTGGCGCAGACTGTGTTGATCTGTGGGATAACCATGGCGGAGGAGGCAATATAGATGCCGCTGATCTCGATCCTCGTGTGAAGGTTTTGGTTTGCGAACCCGGGAAGAGCCGTATGTATTTTGCCGGAGAATATGATTGCGTTTGCTATTTTGGATACCACGCGATGGAGGGAACTCTTGGTGGCGTTTTGGCTCACACGATGAGCAGTAACACCGTCCAACACTACAAGTTGAATGGCAGATATATAGGCGAGGTAGATATGGACGCTTATATTGCCGCCTCGTACGGTGTACCGTCGTGCCTTTTTGTGGGCGGTGATATTGCTTGCGCACAGGCGGAGAGAGCGGTTCCGGGAATCGTTACGGTTACAACAAAGCATGAGATATCGCGCAATGAGGCGGTTTTCCGTGACAATGAGGAGCTCTTCGCGGATATAAAGGCGAAGGTGGCTGAGGCTGTTGAAAAGGATATCCCGGCGGATCGTTTAAACTATCCTGCACTTATGGAAAAATCCTATAAGCGTGTCGAGGATGCCGCGAAATACCTGGCAAAATTACTTGCGGCGGGAATTGAGGCGGAGTATCTCAGCGATGAAATTCTTGGTAAGGATGCCCATACGGTGCAATCGACCGTTTATCGAATTGAAGATTTTATAAAATGTATTTAATGATAAGTTGCATTTTTGTACTATGAGCCCAAAACAAAGCGGAGTCCAAACGGACTCCGTTTTTGTTTTGCTTTCTCTGTTCGATTTATGGAAACACTCCATCTCCGAGCGAAGCGAGGAAAAGTTGCGAGCTTGCGAGCGGTCGTTTGGTTCAAGTCCAAGATTTTGAAAGGCTTTTCGTGTTTTTAGGGGTAAAAACAAACATTCTTCAACATTGCACCTTTTCTTGACCCTTTTGGACTTGAACCAGTGGCTTTATAAGGACATATTGACATTAAAGAACTTTTTTGATATAATACAACTTAAGAAAGGCGGTGATATGATGAAAAGATTTGTTTTAATTGTAACATTATTTCTTGTTTGTATAAATCTTTTTTCTTGCAGTGCTTTTAATGCTTTGTCATATTCTATCTCTGGGGATATTATGGATCCTATTGAGGATTTTTCTCGTGGAAAAGATAAATGCACGTTTGTTTTTGGTGGGAATAATTACATTTTAATTGAAGAGTTTAATGGTGATTTTAATTTTAATATTACAGAGGAAGATTTGCTTTTGGGACAAACAAGCAATTTCCCGTTTTTTCCGAATTTCGGCTATTACGCAAACGCGGCAGAAAATGCTGAATATATAGCAAGTGGAAGCAGATCTAACGAAATAATGACTTGTGTATATCTAAGAGAAGATCTGTATCAAGAGCCCTTATGCTATGTGTTACAAGACATAGATTATGAATTTGATTTTTCTTCTACCTTTATTAGAACGGAAGATGTTAGTTACAAAAAACATATTGAGGGAAAGGAGTATCAAGGTACAAATCTTTACTTTTATGTGAAAGATTTCCCGAGACTAATTGTGGAATTGAAAATTTGCAAAATAAATGAAAAGTGGTACCATGTTGAGCAAGATGAGGCGTTTGCCCTGTCGGAAGCTTTTTTGAATGTGTTGGTGGAGAATAATCTCCTACCTTAAGAGTTGTATTGTGCTAATTCGCATTTTTAACGTTAAATATTTCATAAAATAACAAGTTGCATTTTTGTACTATGAACCCAAGAAAAAAGACCGTTTTCGAACGGTCTTTTTTCTATCCAATCCGAAGGATTGGTATGGAATCACCTGCAGGGTGTATGGAATCCGTCGCAAAGCGACGGCATGGCATCACGCGTTAGCGTGTATCCTCCTTCGGAGTGATTACATTCAACACTTCGTGTTGATTCCATACGGCTGTGGGATACACAATAATCCTTTTCATAAGAGACCCTTTCAAACTGTATATACAAGACGTAATATTTGGAAGCACTCCAAAAGAACAGCACCAAACTTTGCTTACAGTTATGGAATTTGGTGTAAAGATTGCAACGGCAGGCATCGGACTTTTCTTTTCTGCTATCCTGTTAAGCTTCCCCATGCTCGTAATTATCGCTATTATGCTTGCAATATCATTAGTTGAAATTATCCTGAGTATAATACTTTACAGTTCGATTATTAAGAAAAGAAACGGTGTAAAATCGAGTTGTAATTTTGTTCTGTAACTACATATCGGGGCAATCCCCCTCTTTTCACAACCTAACCTTTTTTGAAATTTCTCTTAAACTTGCGACTTAATTGTTGAAATTTTAGGCGCTTTATGGTATGATAAACCTATGGTGTTACCGCTGCTAAAGCGTCGGCACCTGTGGTTCATTGATGGCTAAAATGAGCGTTACACACTCGTGCGGCCTTGCATCCGCTCTCAAACGCTTGCACGTTTGCTTTTATAAGGAGGATAGAATTGTATGTATAAACAAAAAATTGGAATTTCTGTCGGTAAAAGCAATGCCTTTCCGATTGGGGAGATTCTTCAAATTATTAAAAAAGTAGGTTTTGACGGAATTTCTCCCGTTTGGCAAGACAATGATGGATTGACCGAAATTGTTAAGCTTGCCGAGAATCTGGGATTGGAGATTCAATCACTGCATGCTCCGTTTGCAAAAGCGGCAGATATGTGGAGCTGTGATGAAGCTGTTTTTGTTCCCGCCAAAACAGAATTTAAGGCGGTTATAGACGATTGTGTGAGGTTTAAGGTTCCTATTGTGGTTGCCCACGTGTGGATCGGATTTGACTATCAATTTGATTTCAATAGCTTGAATTATGATAATTTTGATGAAATTGTCAGATATGCCGAGGAGCGCAATGTGAAAATCGCTTTTGAAAATACAGAGGGCATAGAGTATTTCAGGGCTTTGATGGCTCATTTCAAAGACAGCGAGACAGTAGGGTTTTGTTGGGATTCGGGTCACGAAATGTGCTATAATTACTCCGAGGATATTCTTGGAGAGTTTGGTGATCGCCTTATTATGACGCATCTGAATGACAATTTGGGAATCAGTAGATTTGAAGGTAAAATCCATTGGACAGACGACCTTCATTTGCTTCCGTTCGATGGAGTTGCGGATTGGGATTATAATATACAGCGGCTGAAGGCGGCTCGTCGAGTTCCAATCCTGAATTTTGAATTGAACAGAGTTTCCAAGCCCGGTCGCCACGAAAACGATGTGTATGGCAAAATGGAGCCTACAGAATATTTTACAGAAGCATATAAGAGGGCTTGCAGGATAGCGTACAGGTATTCGAAATAGAAAATTTCTTTTCAATAATAATCAAGACAGCATTCTCGTCAATATTGGAATAGGTTCGCAGATATCTGCAGTAAGTGCGGAGGGAGCCCGACTCCAATAGTAGAAGTATAATAACGGTTTTGCTGAATATATAAACTATATTTGAGGAGATTAGAGGATAATGAATATAAAAATAGCGTTTGAAGCAGATAAGCTTCCTTTATATTTTGTTTCACACAAAAACGGCAGAAAAACACTTGAGATTGAAGCCTTTGACGGAATTTTGACCGTGTCGGTACAATACGACTACGACAGAAAACCTCTTTCGCTCAATGGTGAGATCAAAATTGGCGATAGGGTAGAGATCATTTTACTTAATCACAGAATAGAGTTATATATTAACGGCAACCTGAAGGACGAGGAGTGGCCTGCGGGAGATAGGCTTTTTGCCATCGACGACGTATTTATGCCGGACGTGAAGGTTGAGGTAACCGAATACTTTGAAAAGTGTGACGTTCTTCCCGCTGTGATTTCAAGCTTTGAAAATGCGGAAGGCTGGTATCCAGGTGACGGAGTTTTTGTTGGAGATTGCATGCCTTACAGAAAAGATGATGAGTATCACGTGCTGTATCTAAAGGACAGACACCATCACAAGAGCAAATGGGGACTTGGTGCGCATCAGTGGGAGCATATTTCCACAAAGGATTTTAAAAAATGGCAGATTCACCCTATGGCAGTTCCGATCACAGATCCGACCGAAGGGTCAATATGTACAGGCTCTTGGATAAAAAACGGTGACAAGGAGTATTTGTATTATACCGTAAGAATGGGCAGGGGAATTCCCGCTCCGATTCGTCGAAGCGTTTCAAATGACGGATACCATTTTGAGAAAGACAGGGGATTTGGCTTTACCGTTTCCGATAAGTATCATAAGTCAAGCGCAAGAGATCCCAAGGTGGTAAAGGGGGAGGACGGACTGTTTCATATGTTTTTGACGACAAGCTTGTTAAAAGAGGAAAAAGGCTGTCTTGCTCATTACGTTTCAAGTGATATGGAAAGCTGGGAGGAGGTGGAGCATCCTATCTACGTTGCTCCCGGTAAAGACCAGCCTGAATGTCCCGATTATTTTAAATATAACGGCAGGTATTACTTGATCTTCAGCCTGAAAGGCAGGGCTCATTATATGTTCTCGGATAAGCCTTTTGAGAATTTTGTGATGCCGGATGAGCCGATCATTCCCTGTTCAAGCGTTCCAAAGGGTGCGGAATGGAACGGAAGGCTGATTTTTACAGGCTTCAGAGGTATTGAAGGATATGGCGGCTCTATGACGTTTAAATCGGCAATCGCAGACGAGAACGGTGAGCTGCTGTTCGAAGAATTGTAATTTTATACTATGAGCACAAAGAAAAGGCAGACCGCGAAAGCGAGCTTCTCATAAGGAAGTTTGATATTGTTTTGTAGGGGCGTTCATCGAACGCCCGCGGGCGACCAATGGTCGCCCCTACGGTAAACATCCTTGTGAGAACTAGCCTAAAGCGGCTCTTTTTTTGCGTTAGTGGCGTGTAAAGAGGTCTGCATACAATATTTTTGCCATTCATTTGAAATGATTTGAATTTTGCACCTAGGCTACTTGTTTTTTACATAAATCCATCATTTCCGGGCACACTTTAATATAATTTCCTTTCAGGAGGAACGCAAATGCCCGGAATGACCGAAAACTACGAAACCAACGTGCGCGAATTTGCCGAAAAGCTGCGAGTAGGCGCTAATTTTGACGTGATCAAAAAGGTGCTGAAGGTGGGGGACGGCGAGATCACGCTCTTTTATATCGACGGTCTCATCAAGGACGGCGCCATGCAAAAGCTGTTCATTTACCTGCTTTCCCTCAAAAAAATGCCACGGGATGCCGCGGCGTTTTTGGAGGAAAACATGCCCTACGTGGAGTGTGACGTGACCGAAAATGAGGAGACCATGCTGCAAATGGTGCTATCGGGCGCCACGCTGATGCTTGGCTCTACC
>JAZKYO010000064.1:0-7621 GCA_045612185.1 Eubacteriales bacterium | reverse complement strand
GTTCCCCGAAGCGAATGAAATGAGCTTTGGGGGTTCGCTGCGTAGCGTGACGGAAGGAGCCTGCGTGACTTTAGATTTGTGCTAACTTTATTGTAACGCACTCTCCCTCAGTCGCCTACGGCGCCAGCTCCCTCCCGGAGGTAGCCTTATGAAAGCGTTACCTACAACACACCTACAAACTATAATTTGAACACATCAATCCCATTCGTGTGCAGAAAAATGGCGGTGTCGAGCCGACATTTTTCGGTGTGCGTGGGTTATGTTCACTCAATCTAAAATTCGTGAGCCGCGAAGCGCATAGGCCCACCGCCAGGTGCGTCAGATTTTATCTTCGGTTACCGCTTCCTGAGTGGCGCGGAAATTCTCGTCGGCAATTCGGGACAGCTTGCTGTAAAGGCAGGCGTAAAGCAGGTCCACAAGGGTTATTTGACCTTGAATAAGCGGAAAATCAAGGTCGATGTACTTGTTGGAGTCTCTGACTGTCGTGCAGATGCTGATATCCGATATATTCGCCAGCGGCGAGTCCACGAAATCGCATATTGAAATAACGGTAGCCTTTTTCTCGCGCGCGATACGCGCGTTTTCAATAACGCTCTTGGTGCGCCCCGAGGAGGAAATGGCGATAAGCAGACTGCCCTCATCAAGCTTGGCGGCTCTCATTTTTGAAATTATAGGGTCGTTGTCAAAAGAAATTGAGGGCTTGACACGGAAAAACTTGGTGTAGGCGTACTGCGCCGTAACCGCCGAGGTTCCAACGCCCACAAACTGAATGTGTCGCGCGTTTTTAATGGCTGCCACCGCGTGCTCCAGGTCGTCGTTTTTAATAAGCCTGCCGCAGTTTGACACGATACTGGCGGAGTATTCGCAAATTTGTTTGTTTATCTGGTCAAAGCTCTGCGTACCGAGGGCGGGAGAGGCTATCTCTGCGTTGGGATTGTCTTTGGAGCTTTCAAGCTCTTCAATAACTATTTTTTTGAAATCCTTGAAGCCCAAAACCCCAAGCTTTTTGAAAAATCGGCAAACGGTGGCGTATCCCGTTCCCGCGCCTTCGGCAAGCCCCATCAGGGTCATATTTGCAACGTCGTGGCGATTGGAAAGAATATAATCTGCTATTTTGCCGTCCGAGCCGCGGCTCTTTTTTCTTATGTCCTCAAGGCGAATGAGATAAAGAATGTTTTTTGACATGTGATATCCTTTCTTGGTGTACGTTGTACGGTAAATTGTATTTTGCATGGGAGCTGTTGCTGTGCGAACAACTCCCCAAAATACAATTCATTTCTTGTTACAATCCTACCACAAATGATACAAATTGTCAACAATGTATCAAAAATATTTTTCAAAATGCATTTTATGATATTGAAATGTATCACGATAATATGATAAAATATAATCATCAAATCCCAGAAAGGAATTATATTATGAACAAGGCAATATCCTGGCTTACAGGAGGCGTTCTTTTTGACCGCTTTTCCAAGGTCAGAGAAAACTTCTATGAAAAAATAGACGAAAATATTCACGCCGCCACCTACGTGGGCGAGCAAGTGTTGAAATACGCCGAGCCCGAGTTTACAGGAAAATTTATGGATATATGCGCCCGATACTACGAGCGCGAAGGCGACGAAAGAGCCTTGCGAAAGGGCATGGCGGTGGTTGACAGCATAGAAAAAAACATTCGCGCCGACGGATATCTCGGCATGCTCGGCGAGGGCAACGAGCTCCAGATGTTTTCAGTTTGGAATCAGTCCTTTACTCTCTACGGGCTTACAAGAATGTACGACGCCACGGGCGACGGAAAAATTCTCGCGCTGGTGCGCCGCGCTGCCGACTGGATTGTCAACTGCTTTTCGGGCGAGGGACATCCCGACATTCTTAACGCCACCAACAAAGGAAGCCAACACATCTCCTGCCTTTATCCGATTCTTCGCGCATACGAGGTAACAGGCGACCGAAAGTATCTCGATTTCGTGGGCGACGTCATCGACTATTGCGAGACCACCGACATGAATCTGATCTCCTTTGACAGTATTCTCACTCTGCGCTCTCAAAAAGGAATTGAGATGATAGTGGTTTATCTTGCGGTGCTTAAGTACGGTCTTATTACCGAAAACCGCAAAGCGATAAAGGCGGCAGAGCGCTATTTTGAGGAAATACGCGCTACGCAGATACGCAACACGGGCAACGGCACGATTTACGAAAGCTGGACCGAAAACGGCAACGCTCCGCGCCTTATGCCCACCGAGGAGAAGCCCAACGAGACCTGCGTGGCAGTAGGAATTGTCGAGCTTGCCGTCGCCCTTTTCCACGTGTTCCCCGAGGCGAAATATCTTGACGTTATTGAAAAGACGCTCTTTAACCATATGTGCGGCTCGCTTGAAAAATCGGGAAGCGACCTTGCCTACTATCAGGGCAACTACGGACGGAAAATTTACCGCACCGCGGGGGGAATGTATCAGTGCTGCCGCTACCGCGGATTCACGCTCTTCTCATACCTCAACGATATGCTTTATTACTACGACGGCGAGACGCTTATTCCCATGGTTTACACCTCGTCAAGGTTTGAATGCGACGGCGTAAAGTGCGTTCAGACCACCGATTATCCAAGGTCGGGTGAAATCAAGCTTTCGGTTAAGGCAGAACACCCCGTAAAGCTTAAGCTCCGCGTTCCCGAGTGGTGTGACAGCTATAAGATAAGCGTTGGTGCGGAGCTTGAGGACGGCTATCTCACCGCCGAGATCCCCGCGGGCGAAAGCGAAATTCTGCTTTCGCTTGAGGAAAAGGTTGTTACAAACAGCCACGAAATAGACGGGAAGCCCTATCTTTCGGTAAACTACGGTCCGATTCTCATGGCGCACGACACCCATTTTGGCGGTGAGCTGTGGCAGGAGCTTTCGGCGGATACAGAGTTTGAGCGTGCGGAGGCGGGCGACGAGGCAATAGTGCGCCTTGACTCTCCCGAAATGACCCTTGTGGACTTTGCCTCGGCAGGCGGTAACGACCCCGAAAACGACACCTATACCGTTTTTGTTCCCAAGAAATAAGGAGAAGATTATGAAAGTATTCAAAATAATCTCGGTGCTTCTATCCGTGATGTTTGTTCTTTCGTCATGCGGCGGAGCGCCTATTGGCGATTCCGATACTTCCGAACAAGAGGTGACAGATACCATGGCTCCAAAGGAATACGTAACAAGAACGCTTACCATGCAAGAGATCGAGGCGCTTATCAGACCCCTCGGACGCGCCTACATTCTCGATGCCGCGCTGACGGCTGACCATGCCGCCGCGGGCTTTGAGGCCTACCTCGACTGCAAGGGCGATGTTTCGATGAGTATTACCACCGCCAAGAACGTCAAGCTCTCGGTAACAGTAGACGGAGAGACAAAAAAGAATGTTCTCGTCCCCGCGGGCTCGTCCGACCTGACCGTTGCTACGGGGCTTGAGGAGGGCTTGCATTCGGTGGAAATCATCAACGAGACAGGCTTTGTTTCGGGCTCAAAGGTGGACTTCAAGTCGCTGACCTTTACAGGTGAGCTCGCTGAGGTTGACATCGATCGCTCTGGCGCGTACATTGAGTTTGTCGGCGACTCTATCTCGGCGGGCTACGGGCTTTCGGCAACCGAGGGCGATAATCACGACACAACACTCGCTTATCCCTACCTTACCGCCAAGCTTCTCGGCGCGGATTACACTATCCTCGCAAGAAGCGGTCTGGGCGTTGCCTACAGCGAGGGAGCGAGCAACATTTTTGAAAACGTTTACCCCTACGCGTCGGAGACCAGAGGCAAAGCACCCTACGCGCCTACCCGCGTGCCCGACCTTGTGGTTGTAAATCTCCATACCAACGACAATTACCAGTGGTACTCCAAGGGCGGAAACGCCGAGGGTGATTACTACAATATGACTACCTTTGACGCGAAGTTCGACGGCATAATCAAAACAATTACCGCAACCTACGGCGAGAATGTTGCGATGCTGTTTGTGTTCGGTTGTATGGCGAACAAAAGCTGGACTCTTGCCACTGACCGCTCCATAGAGCTGATTGACGGAAAGTACACCGACGAGGGCTACGACATAGCGCATGTTACTCTGCCCACCGACCGAAACGGAGTGGGGGCTCACCCCTCAGCTGAGGGCGCGCAAAAGCAAGCCGAGGCGCTTGTTGAGTACATCAAGGAATTTTATCCCGAACTGTGCTCCTGACCCCCTATCGCGGGAGCCGCTTCGCTCACAAGATTGCTACGAAATCCTCAATTGGTCAGCGTTCCAAATTCGTACAGGCATGCAAGCATGCCGATTTTCGCAAAAAGGAACAAAAAACCGATACAAAAATCAACTATATAAAGGAGAAAAAATATGAAACTTAAATACTCTGTATTTCTTGGAAACGTAGGTCACTGCTTTGACCGCTACTGCCCCGAGTACTCCAAGCCCTTCTCGCTTGGCGAGCTTTTTGACCGCGCGGCAACAATAGAACAGCTTGACGCCGTTGACCTTGTTATGGACTGGGGCATGATGGAAAAACGTGAGGAGATAAAGGCGCACCTTGCCCGCACAGGGCTTAAAGTGGGCTCGCTCGCGGTTGACACCTTCGCCAATCCCCTCTACAAGAAAGGTTCGCTTTCTTCCACCGAAAAGGAGGTCCGCGACCGCGCCCTGCTTGACGCAAAGGCGGTTATCGACTTTGCTGTGGAGCTTGGCTGCAAAATAGTAACCCTCTGGCCCGGTCAGGACGGCTACGACTACATTTTCGCTGCCGACTACATCAAGGAGCGTCAGCTTTTTCAGGACGGCGTAGAGGAGCTTTGCCGCTACAACCCCGACGTTATAATCACGCTTGAATACAAGATAAAAGAGCCCCGCACCCATTCTTATATAAGCACGGTGGGCGCGACGCTTCTTATGATTGAGAAAATCGGCTTGCCCAACTGCGGCATAGCTCTTGACTACGGTCATGCGGCTCTCGGCTACGAAACCGCCGCCGAGGCTGTGGCTATGTGCAAAATGTACGGAGACAGGCTTAAGCACATTCACATCAACGACAACTACCGCCTTTGGGACGACGATATGATTGTTGGAACGGTTCACACCCTTGAATATCTTGAGTTTTTCTATTGGCTCAAACGCACGGGCTTTGACGGATATCTTGTGATTGACCAGTTCCCGTATCGCGAGGACGGACGCGACGCGGTTGCCGAAAGCGCCGAGTGGCTTGACGCACTTCAGGAAGCGGCAAACCGCATTGACGACACCGAGGCAGAGCGGATTCTTGCCAAGCGCGACGGAGTTGCGGCAAGCAAATTTATGAGAAAAATTCTTTTCGGAGGCAACAAATAATGAAATTCGATTTTAGAGATTCGCCGATTATAAGAGAGCTTGGAGACTCGGCAGACAATATGTACCGCCTTGGATGGAACGAGCGAAACGGCGGCAACATCAGTATTCTTCTTGAGGAGGAGGACGTTCTTCCTTATATAGATCCCACGAAAATCATTCGCGACCTGCCCTTGGCAGTTCCGTTTCCCAATTTCGCGGGCAAATATTTCGTGGTTACGGGTACGGGAAAATATTTTAAAAATATTTCAAGAAATCCCGAAAACTGCGTGGGGCTTATCCGCATTTCCGACGACGGCAAACGCTCGCATCTTCTTTGGGGCTTTTCGGACGGCGGAAGCTACACCAGCGAGATTGTGATGCACCTTGGGGCTCACAAGGAACGCCTTGCGCAAAATCCCAATCACCGCGTAGTAATGCACGCCCACCCCACCAACACCATTTCCATGACACATATTCACACCTGGGACGAGATGGAGTTTACACGCACACTGTGGCAGATGTGCACCGAGTGCATCGTAATCTTCCCCGAGGGCGTGGGAGTGCTTCCGTGGATGGTAAGCTCCAGCCCCGAAATCGGACTTGCCTCGGCGGAGAAGTTCCGCGAGTACCGCATACTTATCTGGGCGCTTCACGGATGCACCGTTACGGGCGAGTCGCTTGACGAGGCTTTCGGACTTATGGAGACTGTGGAAAAGGGCGCGGATATTTTCATTCGCATAGCGGGCAACCCCGACCGCCGCGCGGGCATTGACTCAAACATGCTCAAGCAGGTAGCCGAAGCCTTCAATCTCACTATCAAAAAGGGATATCTCGATTAGTCCTGACACATAGCGATGGGGCGTTCTGCGAACGCCCCTACGGATAACAAAAATTGAACTGCATAAAACAAAGATTAACCCCGACAGATTTTTAAAGTATGTCGGGGTTAGTTTTATTCTATTCGATAAATTGGATAAGGTGCTTATGAGTATGCGTGTGCTTTTTCGCTAAAGTGTCAACAACCACTATAATTGTTCCCAAGATCATTATAGCAAGACCGAGAAAATACGTCCATGACGGTTGTTCCTTGAAAATCACGAACGATAAGAAAGTACCAATAAAAGGTGCAACTGCGTAGTATGCGCTTGTTTTGGCTGCTCCGATAATTCCTTGCGCTTTGATGTAAAAGAATATACTGAGTCCGTATGCTACGAAGCCAAGCAAAAGTGCCAATGCAAAGTACCCGATCATTGCGAACTGCTCTTCTAAGCATAAAGCAACGATCAAGGAGCCAAGTCCTGAAAAGATACCTTTAAGGAAAACAATGTGGTATGTGTTTTTACTTGACAGATTCTTGGTGAAGTTATTTTCAAGCCCCCAACAGAGAGTTGCCAACAAAACAAATATTGCTCCCCACGAGAATTTGAAAGCGGATATGTCCTCAAATGAGAGAAAGAAGCTTGACATTGTAATGAGTGAAATTGCGAGCCACATTCTTTTAGAAACCACTTCCTTGAATACCAACAAAGCAATAAGTGATGTACAAACGATCTCAAAGTTGTTAAGCAAGGAAGCATTAGAGGATGCGCTGTCGAGTAGTCCAAACATAAGCAATATAGGAGCTGCTATATCTAACACGATCATTCCCAAAACGTTGGGTATGTCCTTTTTGGTGATTTTTTCGTATGTTTCTTTGTCTTTATTTTTTGTAATCAGAAAAACGATACCAATTCCGATACCTGCGCCTAAATACAGATAGGATGCCATCATCGTCGGCTCTATGTAGTTTAACAGTAGTTTTGATAAAGGGATATTTATTGCGTATAACCCTGCAGCTAATATCGCAAAAAGTATTGCCAATAGTTTCTTGTTCATATCTCCACCTACAAATTCTTATTTATCATTCTGTTTTATCGCCAGTTTCGCCTTTGTATTACAAAGGCACAGGGGCTTAGTCCATACCCCTATTCTTCTGCGTATAATTCATCGTAGCACCAACGAATTGGGTTTTCGTAAATGTATCGTAAATGCTCATCATAGTCCTGACGGTTGCGAATGATGTGATCATTGGAGCGATATTGCCATATATTCACGCCGTATTCCTTGTTACAAAATCGTTTGAACGTAGATACGAACCGCGAAGGAACGGAGTTCTGCACTGTAGGGACCGGCGTCCTCGACGGTCCGTTTCCCGCGCCTTTTACCCACAGCATAATGTGGATATGATTGGGCATGATCACATAACTTTCAACGGATAGATCATCGTAAAAGTCGTTCAATTGACGGATGTATTTATCAGCGATTTGTCCGT
>JAZKYO010000063.1:0-20453 GCA_045612185.1 Eubacteriales bacterium | reverse complement strand
GCGCCTACTTATCCGAAAGAAAAAAGGACGAGGGGAATAAACTAATTATTCTACATATTTACAAATTTTTGCACAGCTAAATTTTTATGCGTTGTATAATAGTTACTTACTGTCTCTCGTCCTTTTTCTTTTTGAGTAAGGAGCGTCAAAAGAAAAAGTACCAAAAAGAAAAAACGCGGTGCGCCTGCGGGCGCGGGCGGTCGCTTTTTGAAAAAAGCTCCGCAAAAACTTTTCTGGCAGGGCTGCTGTGCGAACAACTCCCCTACAAACTACAATTTATCGGTGTCATATTTTTTGCGCCAAAAAAGGAGCCGTGTTTAATGAATCAGCTCCTTTTTTATAAACTTATTATTTTTTGCCCGCAAGCTTCATTTCCTCGGTGCTGTCTGCGTTGCGGTTGACTTCTTCGGGATCGTGATAGGTGGGCACCGCCGCTTTCATAGCGCGTTTGATGATATCCGATTCAAGCTCGTCCTTCGATTCGGAAACCGCTGCCCTGAGCATTGCCATTTTTTCTTCAACCTCTTCGCGCGTTAACGGCTTGTCACGTTCTATGAATATAAGGCTGTTGTCGGTTTTGTCAAGCTCTTCGTTCTTTATCAAAAGTTCTTCATAAAGCTTTTCACCGGGTCTGAGTCCGGTCTCTATTATGTCGATGTCCTCGTAGGGAACAAATCCCGAAAGCTTTATCATGTTTTCCGCAAGGTCGATAATCTTGACGGGCTTGCCCATGTCAAGCACGAACAGCTCGCCGCTTTGGGCGAACGAGCCTGCTTGCATAACAAGCTGACTTGCCTCAGGAATGGTCATAAAGTAGCGGATAATGCGTTTGTCGGTGACGGTAACAGGTCCGCCGTTTTCTATCTGACGCTTAAACAGAGGAATTACCGAACCGTTAGATCCAAGCACATTTCCAAAGCGAACCGCCGCAAAGGTGGTTGCGCTGTCTGTGCGGCACTGGATAACCATTTCGCACATTCTCTTTGAAGCGCCCATTATGTTTGTGGGATTAACCGCCTTGTCGGTGGAAATGAGAATAAATTTCTCAACGCCGTATTTTTCAGCCATGTTGGCGGTATTGTAAGTACCTGCGATATTGTTTTTTATCGCCTCGCAGTTGCTGTGCTCCATAAGCGGAACGTGCTTATGCGCCGCGGCGTGAAAGACTATCTGCGGTCTGTAATGCGCGAAGATGCACTCAAGGCGTTCCACGTCGCGAACAGAGGCAATCTCAACCGAAAGATCCAGATTGTCGCCGTATTTTCTGACAAGCTCCTGCTGTATATCGTAAGCGTTGTTTTCGTAAATGTCAAGAATAATAAGCTTTTTGGGGGAGCATTTGGCTATCTGTCGGCAAAGTTCACTTCCGATAGAACCACCGCCGCCCGTTACCATAATGGTTTTGTTTTTGTAAAACACCTTGGTTTCACCGTCGGTTATCGACAGCGAGTGGCGGAAAAGCAGGTCCTCTATGCGAATCTCGCGCAGACTCTTTTTTGCGTCCTTTTCAACACCGTCAGTCGTTACGGGTTGGTCGTATATCTTTACCTTGCACCCGGTTTTTGAGTAAAAGTCGTGCAATCGCTTGGTATCGTCTCCGCTGAGCTGAGGAAGAGCGAGGATAATTTCCTGCACGGGCATTTTTTTAATAGCCTCAATGATTTCCTCGTTTTCGGGATATACCTTTAGGCCGTTGACAAGCTTGCCTATCTTGTTGGTGTCATTATCAATAAAGCAGAAGGGCATATAGTGCGAGTTTCTGTTCGCCATAAGCTCCTCGGCAAGCAACGTACCCACGCTTCCAGCGCCAACGATGGCAACGTTGATCTTGTTTTTCAAAGTGTCGGCTTTAATGCGGTTCTTTAGTTGCTGGTATACAAATCGGTTGGTAAGCGTGAGGAGACAGAATCCTGTAAAAAGCAATGCGGTTTGCCATATGCCCATATTGATATTTATCAGTCGGGTAGCAAGAATAGCCGCTATCGCTCCTACACTGTCGGATACAACTATGTAAAGATACGCCTTGGAATTGGCATATCTCCATATATTGTTATAGATTTTGAAGCAGAATCTGACAGCAAAAGCGATTATCAGTATGCAGAAAAAGTGAATAACGTAATCGGAAACATCGGCAAGCTTTACACTGCTTGTAGAAGGAAGTGAGAAAAACACTACCGCGACGTATACGCAGAAAAAGCACGCGACGTCTATCAAACACAGCAGAAACTTTCGTTTGTTTATCATAACAAACCTCCATATGATTAGAGTTGAGTCTACACCTACTAAAAGGATACCACAAATATGCTTTTTTGTCAAGCAAAGCGCACCAAAAAGCGGTATTAAGAGGTGCTAAATTGTAAAAAGCACTTGAATATGACACGAAAATGTGATATAATTCAATGTGGTGAATGATTTTTGCAACATTTCGGAGGAAAAATGAAAAAGCTGATTTATTCAAATTACATAGAAAAAGGTTACGGATACGTTGTTGACAGAAAATTTCACGAAGAAGGTGTAGAGCTTCACAACCACGATTTCTTTGAAATAGAGCTTATTCTTTCGGCAAAAAACGTTGTTCATACCATTAACGGAAAAAAGAGGAAAATTGAAAAGGGCTCTATTTACATAATCAATCCGTCGGATATACATTCTTATGACATTGAGGCCGGAGGATATTTTGACAGGTACAATATCAGATTCAAGCAGGACACTGTCAGTGAGAGCATTCTCGCATCGGTAATAAACACCCATTGCCGCTGTATTCTCAAGGGTGGAGATTTTGAAAATGCGCTTAAGCTTTATGAGATAATGGAGCATTATTACGGAAGCGATTCCGGCGTTAACAGCACAACCTCTGAAATTATTTCACGCATTATAGAATCGCTTATACTTTTGATACGTGATCGCTCGTCAGCCGAATTTGGCGATGAGGTAAACCAAAAATCACAGATACAGAGAATTTTGTTATATCTCCATAAAAACTTCAAGAAAGATGTTTCGCTTGAAGATATATCCAATTACAGCGCGTTTTCGCCACACTACGTCAGCCAGCTTTTTCATAGTGAAACCTCGTTTACTATCACGCAATATCTCACCAATTTACGTCTTGAGTATGCCAAAAATCTGCTTTTTTCCACAGACCATTCGATAACTGAAATCTGCGGACAGTGCGGTTTTCGCTCGTTTGCGCATTTCTTGCGGTGCTTTAAAACTGCATACGGAACGAGTCCGTCAAAGTACAGGCAAAAAATCAGGGCTGATGGCAGACAGAATAAATCGTCAAAATAGACAAAAATCGAAGCCAAAATGCACAAATGTGCACAAAGACATTGACACAATTTCAACATAGTGATATAATAAGCAATGGTATAATAATCTGAAAAATGTTTGCATTTTTGCGGAAAGGAAAGGCTATGTACGATATTGTCATTATAGGTGCGGGCGTGGTTGGCGGACTTGTTGCCAGAAAGCTTGCGGAATATGACCTGAAAATTGCTATTCTTGAAAAAGAAGCCGACGTGGCTCTGGGCGCTACAAAAGCGAACAGCGCCATTGTACACGCGGGATTCGATGCCGCTGAAGGCTCTCTTAAAGCTAAGCTCAACGTGAGAGGCTCTGAAATGATGGAGCAGGTAACGCGCGAGCTTGGCGTGAAATATAAAAGAAACGAGTCGTTGGTTGTTGCTTTTGAAAGCGAGCGCGAGGAGGTTGAAAAGCTTGTGGCGCGCGGAATTGCCAACGGCGTTAAGGGCGTGCGCCTTGTTGAAAAAGAGGAACTTCATGCCCTTGAGCCAAACCTTAACGATGACCTTGCCTGTGCGCTTCTCGCACCCACCGGAGCAATAGTTTGCCCCTACGAGCTTACTATTGCCGCAGTCGGAAACGCTATGGATAACGGTGTTGAGCTTATGCTTAACTTTGAGGTTTCGGACATTGAGCGCGACGGTGACAGATACAGCGTTAAGGCGACTGACGGCAGAGAGGTAAAGACAACCTACGTAATCAACTGTGCGGGACTTTACTCGGATACGATTGCCGCAATGACGGGCGACTGCGACTTTGACGTTCACCCCAGACGCGGCGAATATATGCTGCTTGATAAGGAGTGCGGCGCATTCTGCTCCCGTACTATTTTCCATACTCCCACCAAGATGGGTAAGGGAATACTCGTTTCGCCTACCGTTGACGGAAATCTTCTTCTTGGTCCTACCGCTACCGATATTGAGGACAAGGACGATACAAAAACCACAATGGACGGATTTGCTACCATTATCTCAAAGGCTAACGACAACGTCAAAAATCTCCCCTTGAACAAGGTTATTACTTCCTTCTGCGGACTTCGCGCGGTGGGAAGCACGGGCGATTTTATTATCAAGCTTAATAACGGTGTGGTGACTCTTGCGGGGATTGAAAGCCCCGGTCTTTCGTCTGCACCCGCTATTGCGGAATACGTGGCGGAGCTTCTTGTGAATGATGGAATGAAAGCGCAAAAGAAGGCTGATTTCAACCCTATTCGCCGTTCCTCTCACTACTTCCGCGAGCTTTCCATGGAAGAAAAGAACGAGATTATCAAAAAGAATCCCAGATACGGTAAGATAGTTTGCCGTTGCGAGAGCATAACCGAGGGCGAGATAGTCGAGGCGCTTACCAATAACCCCCGTGCTACCGATATCGACGGTGTAAAACGCAGAACCAGAAGCGGAATGGGCAGATGTCAAGGTGGCTTCTGTTCGCCTACAGTAGTTGAGCTTATCGCGCGTGAGATTGGCGTTCCTTTTGAAAGCGTTACCAAGTTCGGAGGAAAATCAATAATTAATTACGGCAAGACCAAGGGGGACAACTGATATGAATAAGATAGATCTTGTTATAGTCGGCGGTGGCCCTGCGGGTATGAGTGCTGCGGTTGCAGCGTACGACGCGGGAATTACGAATATTCTTATTCTTGAGCGTGACAAGAGCCTTGGCGGCATCCTTCGCCAGTGTATTCACAACGGCTTTGGGCTTCACCGCTTCAAGGAGGAGCTTACAGGTCCCGAGTACGCCTACCGCTACGAGGTGCAGGTAAGAGAGCGCAATATTCCTTTCAAGACCGAAACTATGGTGCTTGATATATCCGAGGATAAGGTTGTTACGGCAATGAACAGCACCGACGGCATTTTTCAGATAGAGGCAAAGGCGGTTATTCTTGCTATGGGTTGCCGTGAGCGTCCCAAGGGAGCGCTTAATATTGCGGGAACTCGCCCCGCTGGTATCTTTACAGCGGGAACTGCGCAGAAATTCGTAAATATGGACGGATATATGCCGGGTAAAAAGGTGGTTATTCTCGGATCGGGCGATATCGGACTTATTATGGCGCGCCGAATGACACTTGAGGGCGCAGAGGTAAAGGCGGTTTGTGAGCTTATGCCTTACTCGGGCGGTCTTGCGCGCAATATCGAGCAGTGTCTTAATGACTTCGGTATTCCGCTTATGCTTAGCCATACCGTTGTTGATATTCACGGAAAAGAGCGTGTTACGGGCGTCACCATAGCTAAGGTTGACGACCGCAGACGCCCCATTCTTGAAACCAAGCAGTATATTGAGTGCGACACTCTGCTTCTTTCCTGTGGACTTCTTCCCGAAAATGAGCTTACACGCGCGGCGGGAATTTCCATTGACCGCATTACAAGCGGTGCTGTTGTTGATGAGAACAGACAAACTGATCTTGAGGGCGTTTTCGCTTGCGGAAACGTGCTTCACGTTCACGACCTTGTTGACTACGTTTCGGAGGAGTCGGAAATTGCGGGCAAGGCGGCAGCAAGATACATCAAGGGAGATACTGCTGAGGCGCTTCCTGTGGCCGTTAGTCTTGAAACCGACGGCAAAGTGCGCTACACGGTGCCTCAGCGTATAGTAAGCGCAGAGGACGTTACCGTTTATTTCCGCGTTGCCGACGTTTACAGAGACGTAAAAATTACCGTTCGCGACGGCGACGAGGTTATCGTAAGCAAGAAAAAGCAGAAGGTAGCTCCCGGCGAAATGGAAACCGTAAAGCTTACCTCGGCAATGCTTGCGGCGGTTAAGAGTGGAAAGCTCACCTTCAGCATAGAGTAAGGAGGACGCGGTTGTGAAAAGAGAATTAACTTGCATAGTTTGCCCCAAGGGCTGTCAGCTTGTTGTTGAGCTTGAGGGCAAGGAGATAGTTTCCATAAGCGGACACACCTGCAAACGCGGTGAGGAGTACGCAAAAACCGAATGTACCGCGCCCATGAGAACGGTTACGACCACCGCGGCTGTAATAGGCGGCGGAGTAGTGCCCGTAAAGACCGACAAGCCCATACCCAAGGAGCTTATGTTCGAGTGTATGGCAGAGGTAAATAAGGCGAGAGTTTCGCCCGACGCCAAGCTAGGAGACGTGGTTATAGAAAACCTCCTCGGAACAGGCGCCAACATAGTTACCACAAGAAACGCGAAAATATAATTACCTTGTCGAACCCATACCCGCCCAACCTACCTTACCGCACACGACTAGGAGGTTGTGCGAACAACTCGCACCGCAATACGAAAACCGTCATCTAAACAATGGCGGTTTTCTTTTTATTGATAGAAATGGTTTTTCAAATTGTAGTTTGTAGGGAGTTGTTCGCACAGCAGCCACGAGGAGCCTCCACCGGCGAGGTGGCGCCAGTCAAGGGCGCGTAGCCCTTGTCGCTCGTCGCAACGAGCGAAACTCTCAATCGGCGTCTTTCTTTTTTGGTCCTTTTTTCTTTCGCGCCTACTTATCCGAAAGAAAAAAGGACAAGGGGAATAAACTAATTATTCTACATATTTACAGATTTTTGCACAGCTATATTTTTGTGTGCCGTTAATAGTTACTTACTGTCTCTCGTCCTTTTTCTTTTTGAGAAAGGAGCGTCAAAAGAAAAAGGAGCAAAAAGAAAAACCGCGGTGCGCCTGCGGGCGCGGGCGGTCGCTTTTGAAAAAGCTCCGCAAAACTTTTCTCGATGGGTGCGGTGCGAACAACTCCCCACAAACTGCAATTTGTCGTTCCGGCACTCGCCTTGCGCAAATGGAAAATAGTGCTATTATACCAACGGCGCAAAATGCGGTATATCCTCACTCTTTAGTGTGCTTTGCGAATTCTTCAGCCACGCGAGCGCGCGGCTGTGCACGATTGCAACAGAGGAAGCGACGTGTATTTTGCCGAAAAACAGATGCCCAAATTGTGCAAAACGCTGATTTTATTGTGCAAAAAATGAAAAAATCAAAAAAGACTTGAAAAAACGCGTATTATATGGTAGAATGTCTTCATCGAACCCCCACGCTTCCGCACTATGGGCTTATTGGCGGCAGCGTTTTTTTGACCGGTGCAGGTTCCGACTGCCTGTGTTTGGTCTTTGTTCGGGTATAATCAGTCGGAGAAAGAGGTTTAGTATGAAAAAGCTTGAAGTAAGATCGATTCTCACGCTTCTGCTCGTGGCTATTATGGCGTTTTCGCTTGTCGCGTGCGGTGGCGGGAAAGATACCTTACCTCCCGACACGGATCCCGTTGATCCTGTGGTAACAGATCCCACGGACACCGATCCTGTCGTGACAGACCCCCCGGTGACAGATCCCATCGAGCCGGATCCCATCGTGACTGACCCTGTCGTCACAGAGGAACCTGAAGATCCCGATGAGACAGACCCAAAGTATGATCCGATCGTAACGGAGCCCGTTGAGACGGATCCCCCTGTGACAGAGCCTGTTGAGACAGAGCCTCCTCACACACACAATTTCAAGAAGACGTCCACGGTGGCGCCTACCTGCCAGGCTGACGGTTATACCGAGTATGCCTGCGAGTGCGGCGAAACCAAGAAGGACAACGTAAAGCCCAAGACTGACCACGTTTACACATGGCAGGTTATCACCTACGCTTCCTGCGGACAGGACGGTGAAAGCGCTGAAGTATGTATCTACTGCGGCGCTAAGGGTCAGACTGTTATCGATTTCGCTACGGGTCATAATTCCGAAATGCGCTTGATTGAAATCGGTTCGGCTACTCACCATACCGCAATTGCTAACGTTTGTACCCGCTGCGGCGAAATCAGTGCGATTGAGCCCTATGAAAAGCACGAGCTTGCCCTTACCGTCAGAGTTCCTGACGAAAACACGGGAAATGGTGCTCCTACATACGGATACGAGCTTTACGAATGCGAGTGCGGATACTCCGTAAAGGTGGCGTCTAACCACAAGGACGGACATTACTACTACGTGGATGAAGGTTCGGGCAAATACGTCTGCGACTGCGGAAGCGTTATTGCCGATCTTAACGCTGTGCACAACGGCAACACTGATGCCGGTACAGCAATTTTCCCTAAAGACTAACAGAAAGGGGATAAATGATGAATAACAAGAAAATTATTTCCAGAATTCTGGGCATAGCTCTTGTGCTTGCTATGGTAGTCGGCGCGTTCTCTATGTTCGCTATCAGCTCTTCCGCTTCGCCGGCAGACGCTTATAAGCTTACAAGAGGCGTTAGCTTTGATACCTATAAGGGCACTACTCAGGCTGATGCTCACGCCTACATTTACGAGCAGACGGGAATGTACATTACAACGCAGGCAGGTACGTCCGCGTACTCTGTTCCTACGCTTATAAGCGACGGCTGGTATGGGTACAAAATGTATTTTGCCAGCATGGCTTACATGAACGCTCAGACTGCCTCCAACGACACTGTCGTTGACAGCAAATACACTAAAAACGCGGACATTCTCGATCTTCTTTTCTCGGATAAGGGTCACGCTAAGTTTGACATTGAGTTCGACTTTGTTGTAGAGGCTGATCCCAAGGCGACTTCTGACGGAGGCGGCAAGCCCTTCTCTCCGTACAGAGGCGTGTCTATGATCTCTATCGGTAAGTACAACCACATGTTCAAGACTACCGCTGTCGGACTTCCCGACTACGAGGTTAAGGACGATAAGGTAGTACCGATTGAAGGCTCTGCTCAAGAGGGCGTAGGATATATCTATATGGATGCCAAGTCTTACAGCTTTGACGCGGCCTCCAAGATAGGATATAGCGATAACACCCTTGGAACGGCTATCACCGGTTCCTCGAACGGAATGATGCCCGCTAAGGATGCGGGTGTTAGATACACCTATAAGATCGGTGAAACTCTCAAGATCAAGATCACCATTGAAAGAAATAAGAACTCCGAGGGCGGTACCAGCGCTAACAACAACTGCGCTACCGTTTACGTTAACGACCAGCTCCTTGGCAAAAAGAACATCGCTAAGGCTCAGAAGGCTTGGGGTATCCGTTTCGGTGACTCAAACTACGGTCAGCTCAGTGTAGATAATTTGAAGATTTCTATCACCGAATGCGATGAGGCGACCCACGCAACAAAGTGGGGTATTGAGACAAAGCTTGTAGAGAATAAGGCAACTAACTCCTGCAACGTTGTCGAGTACTGCACTGTTTGCGGTAAGACCTTTGACGCTGTTAGCATGTTCGATAAGATTAGCGTTACAAATGCTAAGTTTGACGGTGCTACCGGCGCTCTTACAAGCAGTAAGTGGAAAGACACCGGAAAGTTGACTAACTTTAAGTATCTCAGAGTTGATACGGGTGTTATTTCAAAAGCGGCTACCAATAAATATTGGCTTGTATTTGACTATACTCTTGAAGCTGCTCCCAAAGAATTTACGTCTGAACAGGACTTTGATACCAGCATAGACGTGTTCCCGTATAAGGGCTTTAATATAGTTAACAATATGCCCACCTCCGGTATGTATAATTCGCTTCTTCGTCTTATACCCGACGGTTGGGAAAAAGGTAACTATACTAAGAATGAGGCTACCGGCAAGTACGCTCGCGGCACAACAGACGGCAAGTACGTTATTTTGAGCGGCGGTGGTAAAGCAAACGGAGGCGGCGATGTCAGAAGAGGTCAGCCTGTATACGAAATCAGCGTAGGCGAGACTGTTGGCTTTGCGCTTCACGTAGACCCCGTAAATGGACAGTATGACGTATACGTTAACGGCAATTATGCCGCAAGCGGACTTTGTGCTGTAAACAATGACTATGCCTCTGCGAGCGATACGTCTCAGTATCCCTCCTTCCGTTTTGCGGACAGCAGCGGAAACGGTAATAATGGCTTTAGCTATAAGAACGTTGCTTTATACGTTGATAAGCACGAGCATACAAAGGAGTATTCCTCCTCTACCGATATCGGTGCAAAGGTGAGCTACGATACACTTAACTCCACTTACATCTGCTTCTGCGGAGAGTCTGTTCCCGCTGGCGACGTAAAGGAGATTATCGTAAAGACCAACGACGTTTATTACGGTAACGGCGCTATCGAGGGACTTCCCACAGAGGGTGAGTTCTGGTTGGCTACCGACTATAACGTAAGAACAAAAGAAGCTCTTTCCGCTGACGCAACGGTTCTTGCTCTCGGCGACTACTCTGTTAAGGTTTCCGATCTTGGCACGGTAAGCGCACCTAATAGCTATTCCGTTGTGGCTAAGGTTAAGTACACTGCTGAAAATACAGCCGACGTAGAGCTTTACGTTGACGGCAAGTATATCGGCGTTAAGAAGGGTGTGGCTCTTGCAGACGCTACAACTCTTAACCTTGGTGATGCAGATGCGGATACAACAGATATTCGCTTCTATTATACAAAGGTAGTAAAGCTTGCTACCGATGGTGCTGTAAAGGTTACGTACAACCCTGCAGTCGACGCTACTATTAAGCCCTGCGCGCACGTCGCAAAGGACGGCAGCCTTAGCTTTATTACTACAACAGGTACAACCTATGAGACGGGTAAAGTCAAGGCTGTAAATAAGCTTATCTACTCCTACGCTTGTTCCGAGTGCGGAGAGAGAGTTTACCTTCCTCAGGGCGGTGTTCTTGGTATCGACAGCGTCAACTCGTCGGTTGATCTTGATGAAACGGGAAGCACAGCTACTCCCATAGCCTCATCAAAAATTATCGTTGTTGACCGTAAGGACGTAAGTATCGGAAGCGGTGCGTATTGGGTCAGCTTTGATTTTAAGGCGGACTTTACCGAGGACTATATCAAACTCATCAAAAAGCGTACCGACGGAACCGAGAGTTCAAGAGGAACATCCATATTCTCGCTCAGAGTTCCTTATATAGATCCTGCTGTTTGTGTAGATGGCTCAAAGTATGGAGCCGATTACGCGAATACGTATAAGACTGACAGCACAGACACTACTTACTACCTTCAGTTTATGCGTGCGGTATCCGCGCCCGAAGAATATGAAAATGCCATAGGCATCAATTTCTATGAGGCGCAAAAAAGTGATCCCAAGCACAGCAACCCCACTTTCATAATGAAAAGCGGAGAAACCTACAACGTAGCTATTCTTGTAGAGCCTGAAGCTGACGGTGTGTCTTACAAGGCTTACATTGACGGTAAGCTTATGGAAGAAAGAACCGAGGCAGGCACTAACGTGCTTAACTTTTTCGACATAGATCGTGACGACGCTTCTATCATTGACGAGGCTATTGCCAATAATGCCACTAACAACGGCAAGCGTCGCTTCCAGTTCAGATTCCTTGATAGAAATAGTGCGGGATACAGTGTTTCCAACTTTGCGATAGTCAGAGCGGTAAGCGCTGAGCATACCCACTCCGATGACTGGGCTACAGACGAAGACAGAAGTGTTGTCGTAACCGACAAGGCTGTTGAGTCTTATTACAAGTGCTACTGCGGTGAGGATGTACTCGCAGGTCAGATAAGCAATGTATTCCTTAACAACTACCCCACAGTTTACGAAAATCACGCTAACGACGAGGACGCTCCCACTGAGGCTTATTGGTACACCACCGAGCTTAACCTCAGAGACGAGAAGGCTTCCTTCGCTGCAATCAAGCTTAACGGCGTAGAAATTAAGTACGCTGACGGTAAGATCCTTGTAAACGAAGAGGATACAGGCATCGCTGCCACAGCTCCCAATTCCTACGTAATAGCTGTTGAGATGCAGAACGAGCTTTACCGCGTATATATCGACGGCAAGTTTGTGGCAAACGGCGAGGGTGAAAATCTCCTTGCGGAGGGCGTAGTTTACACAGAAGCAGGTGAATCTGTAAGATTCAACTGCAATAAGCTTGTTGCACTCGGTGATACCGCGTTTGACGGCGAAATTATTTACTACGTTGACGACAGCGTAAGACCCTGCGCTCATAGCGTTTCGGGCTTCATGACAAATATCGTCCGTGACTCCGACGGTAACATGACCTACACCGATAAGTGCTCCAAGTGCGGTGAGATAATCTACGATATCGAAATCGTCGACTCCTACGCAAACGGTGATATCTATGCTACGTATAATAACAATAACATCGATCTTTCCGACGATTTTGCTGTTATTCCCGGTACTAACAACAGTATCAGAGTATTCCTTTCGGACGACTTTATAGGCAAGGATATTGCTCCTTATCAATTGGATATTACTCTTACTCTTGATAAGGTTGCTTCCGAGAGTGTGTTGGCTAATGTTGCTTCCGCCGGTCATAACCAGGGTAGAAACCTTATCAACTCGCATAAGGATTTTGATGCTAACAGCGGTATATTTGACGCTCTTGTTCGTCAGTTCCCGGCGTACGATGAGAACGGCAAGGCTTACTCCGATAGAATAGAAATCAGATCGGGTAACTCAGCCAAGTCTATTTACATTGACACTATGTTTCTTAACGAAACAAAGGCCCTCTCGCTTTACTTCCATCCCGACACTAACCTCGTAGATATCTACGTTAACGGTGAGTATAAGATCACAAGAGCGGGCGGTTATGACTCCACTTACAAGTATTTCAGAATGAATGACGGTGGCGGATGTGAGTTTACTGTAACTGACTTCAAGTTTATCAGACCCAGTGAGCTCGCTCATACCCATACCGACAGATATCTTGACGCTGTAGAGAACATTGACTCTAAGTTTGATATTGTCAAGACCGAAAACGGCAATAAGGTAGAGTACAGCTTTGACTGCTACTGCGGTGAGAGAGTTACATACTCTATCGACTCGGTAAATGTAGATGCAATTGCTCCTTCCTACGGTATTTCCAAGGCTGTTGAGGTTGGCACATATAACTTCAACACTGAGGGCAACGCATTCGTTGCGGGATTTGCTGTAAGAAATCTTCCCACAGAAAGAACTGTAATAGCTAAGCTCGGTGAATATGCGCTTATCTCGGTTGACGAGAACGGATCGCTCTTCATTGGCAACAGCGCTGTTGCGGCTAATGTTTCTGTTACGGATGACAGCAATTACCACACTCTCGCGGTGCTTAAGAGAACCGCTATTGATGAAACCTATCGCATATTTGTTGACGGCGAGCTTATCGGATTCATTATGATTCACGGTGACGACTTTGCTGTAACAGTTGGTGCTGAAAACGGTGAATATCACTTTGACGAGATGGCATCGGTTGCTCTTGCAGAAAGAGAAAACGGTATAGCTTACCAGCTTGATACCAAAACTCACAGCAAGCACACCTTCGATCCTTATACCGCTGAACTTGTGTTCAACGCTGAAAAGACAACTATCACAGTTGATTACGTATGTACCATTTGTGACAGACCTGCTCAGGACGGTATCGTTACCAATCTTGCAACAGTAGTTCCTTCTCTTAATAATAAGGAAGCTTGCGAGACGGTTGTTATTGAGAATATCGCTGAGGCAGTAGGTGATAGAGATAACTTCTGGTTGTCGCTTGATATGTCTCTTGTAAAAGCAGCCGCTAACAACGGACTTGCGCTTATCAGATTTGGCGAAACCGATATAGTTACTATTGACGCAACAGGTGCTATCAAGGCAAACGGTGTGATTATCGGTTCTTTGACAAGCAAATACAACAACATCACAGTTGGTGTTGTAGGAAGCGCCGATGTTCCCAGTGTTTATGTTTACGTAAATGGAATTTATTGCGCTGAAGTTGCTCTTGACGGAAGCGAAAACACCATCGTGGTTGGTAACGCTGAGGCTGTAATCAACTTCAAGGATGCTAAGTTTGTTGAAATGGGTAACGACGGCTCGCTTATAATCGGTGCTTACGATTGCGGCGAGGGCAACCACGTATTTGACAAGACTAAGGCTACTGTAAGCTACATTGATCCTTCTGTATTCGAGTACAGCTACAGCTGCCGCTTCTGCGGACTTGAAATCACAGAAAGACCTAGCACTAAATATGTATACAGCGGTATTTCCGATGTTCGTAATTGGTGCGAAGTTTCCTTCATGTGGGGCGAAGATTACGCTGAGACTCCTAACTCTTATTGGATCGTTTCCGACGTAAACCGTCGCAGCAACCTTGGTGTAACTTATGATGACTACTCTAATATCATCGGTGAAAACGGATACTGTGCTGTTCTTGTAAAGCAGGACGGAAGCCTCTTCCTCGGTGACGGAACAAAGCTTAACGCTAAGCTTTCCGGTAAGACCACTCTCAACATCGCGGTTCTTTGCGAGCTTGGTGAAGAGGGCGAAAGAACTTACACAGTATATATCGACGGTAAGTTTGCTGGTCAGACAACCGGTGACATCGTTTACAAGTACGAAGTTAGCGAGTATTTTACAGACTCTGATATGGTTATGATGCTTGGCGACTCTGGAATTATCGATGTTAAGTTCTACAACAACAAGTACTTCACGTCCGCTCCCACAGATGACGTGATTACCTTCACATTCGAAGCTGACGAATATTCTGTTCCTTGCGCTCATTCCTACAACGCAGAGGAGAGCGGCGCTAAGACGGTTATTTTGGGCGGAGAGTATCCCACAACTGTTTATTTCTGCGCTAAGTGCGGAGAAAGAGTTTACTCGGTTGCGGATACAAGCATTTTCAATCCTGCTGCTAACACAGGCTTCGTGCTTGGTGAGAATAACAGCATTACGATCAGTAATACAAAGACACTCGCCGGTTCCGAGGACACCATGGGACCTGCCGCAACTCCTTATTGGCTCACTTTCGACCTTGTTGCTACAAAGGTTAACGCTAATCAGGTTGGTGCTCAGAGAAACAACGTTGATAAGGGACGTAACTTTATCAACTTCGGTAGCAACTATAACAGCCCCTTGAGACTCTTTGCGGTTGAGGACGGCTTTGGCGGTTACCTTCAGGACAGACTTGAGGTAAGAGAGAATAACGTTGATTCTTCCAAGAAGCTCTTCACAATCGTTAAGGACGAAAAGGTATCTGTTGCGCTTTACGTAAATCCTGCCGAGACATCGATTGAGACTTACGTTAACGGTGAATACGTTGCTACAAGATACAGCGCAACACACGCTACAAACTTCAGCATCAGATTCCTTGACGGTGCATGGGGTACGTTCGTGCTTTCTAACTTTAAGATGGTATCTGACGTTCACGTTCATACCTCCGAGTATTCCGAAATGCTTGGCGGCGAGGATGTTCTCGTTTACGGTGACAATACTCTTACACATCGCTACACCTGCTACTGCGGTGCAGAGCTTGTAGAGGGTATCAGCACAATTCACGCTAACGCAATCAAGGACGTTACAACATCTGTTGAAAAGGCAATAGCTGAAGGCGTTGTAATAAACGCAAACAGCTACTGGCTCAGCGCTAAGGTTATTCCCGGTGCGGGCGCAAGCAACATCTACTCCTACAATGGCGAGTACCTCGTTGATATTACCGACGGTTACTACAGAGTTGGCGAAGTTGCTACAGAGATAGCTCCTTCTTTCGGCGCGTACGATATCGTTTCGGTAAAGGTATATCCGAATGAGGATAGATACCTCGTATACATCGACGGTAAATTCGTTGGAGCAGGCAGAAATATCGACTTCACTCCCGGTGAAGCGTTCAACATCAAGCTTGGCGGTGGCGGAGTTTCCAACACCTTCCAGAAGATTAAGCTTGTAACACTTCTTGACGGAGCTACAGGCACAGTTGCTGACTGTGGCGACCACTCCTTCGACTTTGGTTCTGTAACCGCTACTGTAACTCCTAACGGTATCGAGTACAAGTGTCTCATTTGTGACGCTCCTATCAGAACAGTTACAATCGGAAACGGCGCTAAGTTTGAAAAGACCGATAAGGTTACCTCAAAGCAGGAAGGCGGACCTACCTACGACCTTACTGCTTACAGAAATACCATCTTCAGCAAGGACCTTGACGGAACTTTCTTTATCTCCTTTGACATTACTCCCATCGCTGATGGAACAAAGGGCGCGTTTGAAGCTAACTCTGATACCAGAAGATCTCTTATTACATGGCTCAGCACTAATAGTGAAGGCACAGTAGACTACAACCAGAGACTTCTTAACGTATGGAAGACAAACGATAAAAAGATTGCTGATATTACTTACAGAGTAAATGGCAATGAGAACGTCGGTGTTGCAAGCCCCACAGGCGGAATCACTCAGATCGAACAGGGTAATAAGTATACCTTCTTGTACGAAATCGATCCTGACACAGGTATGTACGACGTATATATCAACGGCGTTTACTCGGGTCGCGGCGGAGCTATCAACATAGATAGGGGCGCGGACTACAAGTATCAGTTCAGATACAACAACGTAGCTGGCTGCTACGAGTACGAGAACCTTAAGATCTTTAAGCCTGAAACGGTTAAGGATACCGATCCTATCGAAGAAAGCAAGCCCGTGGCACTTCACGTCCACAAGCCTGCTAAGAATGGCGATAATATAACGTACGTTGACGGTAAGCTTAATCACAGCTTTACCTGCTCGTCTTGCAAAAAGGAAGTTGTTCTTACCTCTGCGGTATCTCTTCTTCCCGAGGGCACAAAGACCAACCTTGTTGATGTAGTAGGCAACAATACTCTTCATATAGGCTCGACTGTCACCAACAAAGTCGCTCCTTATTGGATCACATTTGACTTTACCGCTGATAATATCGGTGTTGCAGGCCTTGCAATTGCTGCCAATACAAGCAAGGGCGGTATGGCAACCACAGAACCCGGTTCGGGTAGATCCTTCGTATCTATCGAGTCGCTTACATCTAACCAGCGAGTACATCTGCTTCGCGGATTTGCTCACAAGTACGTTGAGGGTGAGGGATACGATAAGTTTACGGCAAACTACAAGGACGAGTTTGGTAACGTAATCTCGTCTAAGAACTTTGCTGATGGTGTTATGGATCTCAGAGTTTGCGGTAATAAGAATTCTGATATTATCACTACCGTAAAGGTTGGCGATACAATTAAGCTTGCTTATTACGTAATTCCCACAACCGGAGAAATCTGGATCTATCTTGACAAGTACGACGGTGAAGGTCTCCAGTTTGTAACAACCCATAAGGACGGAACGGCTAACGGTAAGAACTGCGCATGCAGATCCCACGCAGATTCTGTTTACGCAGAAGGTACAGCGATCAGATTTATGGACGGTGCTTACGGAATGTACGACTTCACAAACATTCAGGTTACCAGACTCACAGATTCTTGCTTGCATGAGAATCCCAAGTCCTGCACAGAGGGTGCTACATACACATGTGATTGCGGTCTCGAGCTTGCTACTGTACACAACTACACAGTAAGCCGTGACAATACAGGCATGTGGAACGTATACTCCTGCGCTGACTGCGATTCCTACTATCTGGAATTTGCTGACGAGTCGGTACTTGACGACGTTGAGATCGTATTTGCTAATGACAAGGCAGTTTGGGCATATCTCGTAAAAACATATCCCCCCTTGTTCATAAAGAAATAAGATTTAACCGAAACCCCAATCGGGCGGCTCTCTGAGCCGCCCGATTTTTTGAAATATAAAAAAACCGCCATTAGCGAAGTATCTTTAAGGACACTGCGTTAATAGCGGTTTTTAAGTTTAGATGATTAAAAGGAAAGTCAGAATAATGGGCAAAGAGAAGCGTAAACGTAAAGCGAGCCGAGACAAATAAGAGGAACTCGGTCGCGTGCGGCGGATTCTTTTGCCGACATAAAAGCTTCCTTGATGCTTGGAAATGCCGTCGCGTCAATGCCGGAATCTTGCAAGACCTCGGCATACTCCTCCGAAGAAAGGGCGCGGGGCGAGTCGGGCGTAAGCGTAAACGCACGGTTTGCAACCGTAGCAAGCATTTTTGCTATTTCGGTGTAGTTCTTGTCTTTAAGCACGCCTGTAAGCAGGTATACCTTGTTAGCTCCGAAATAGTGCTTAATGCTTTTTACCGCTTGCTCAATGCCTTGGGGATTGTGCGCTCCGTCAAATATGATAAGCGGCTCGCGCGAGACCTTTTCAAAGCGTGCGTGCCACACGGCGTTCTCAAGTCCGTTTTGAATGTCGCCAACCTTTACCAAAAATCCACAATACTTGTTCAGCGTGTGAATTGCGGTCAGCACCACCGCGGCATTCTTGGGCTGATAAAGCCCCAGAAGATTAATGTGAAGCCCCATAAATGGGCTGAAATCAAAGGTTGTTCCGTCAAGCGTAGCCTCGATATTTTTAAGCTTGCTGTAATCGACACGGATAAACTCTGATCCCATTTCGTCAGCCTTTTCTTTTATAACCCGTGCCGCCGCGTCGTCGTCTCCTCCGAAGATTACGGGAATACCTTTTTTGATTATTCCCGCTTTTTCCGCGGCAATTTTTTCTACTGTGTCGCCAAGAATCGCGGTGTGGTCGAGCGCAATTCCCGTTATAACCGACAAAACAGGGGTGTCTATGATGTTCGTTGAGTCAAGCCTGCCCCCAAGTCCTGCCTCAAGTACCACAATATCACAGCCGTTGCGTGCGAAATACTCAAAGGCGAGGGCAGTGATAAGCTCAAATTCGGTGGGCTTATCCTCCATAGAGTCGGCTATGGGCTTTATATATTCGGTCAGTTCTACAAGCTCGCTGTCGCTTATGTTCTCACCGTTTATTCTCATTCTCTCGTTAAATTCTTTAATGTAAGGCGAGGTGTAAAGTCCCGTCTTATATCCCGCCGCGCGGAGAATCGACTCTGTCATGGCGCAAAACGAGCCCTTGCCGTTAGTACCCGCAACGTGAATGAATTTCAGCTTTTTCTCGGGGTGTCCGAGTTTTTCGCAAAGCTCTCCTATTCGCTCAAGTCCTGGCTTGCAGAACGCCCAGTTTATGCTGTGAATGTATTCTATGGCTTCTTGATAGTTCATATCAGTTCTCCTTGGGAAAAAGTCGGTTGATGCTCGGGCGGTTTAACAACCAGCAGAGCAAAAGAATTTCTACGGGCGCGATAACGAGGTAAAGGGGAATACGCCACAAAACCAGAATTCCGTAAAATTGGTAGAGTCCGATGGGCTTTATTATCATCGAACCGACCAAGTGCGCCAAGCCGCCTGCCGCAATTATTTGCGCTTTGCCTCGTTCTTTTACCGCAAAGCGGGCAATCAGTCCCGATATAACTCCAACCGCAACCGCGCCGGCGGTGACGATAAGGTTGGGAGGATAGATTTGTGAGGACAAAAGGTAGCTTACAAGGTCGGATGCCGCACCTACGATACCGCCTGCCGCAGGTCCTAACAGTATGCCCGACATAATGATGGGCAAATTCTCAAAGGTCACGCGGAAAAGACCGCTGCCGAAGTTGAGAAAATTTTTGCAGACAATGCCGATAACCACGCTAAGCGCCGTCAGCATTGCCGCAGTGGTGAGAAATCTCACGCTTTTGAACACTTTGCTTTTGTTGTTCATACAAAAAACCTCCTTTACAGAATTACATCTCATTACCGTAAAGGAGGCTATTGGCGACCGATGGTAACAGTGGGATGCGAAAAATGAACCGCAAGGCGCAACGCCTATTCGTCCGCGCGACAACTCCCCGTCCGCGCGACACTGAAACGCTCATTTTCCTACTCTGTTTGTATGTCACAAGTATTGTACCACATTTTTTTTGATTTTTCAATAGGTAAGCGAATTTTTATTGTTTTTTATGAAAGAGAAAAAGTGGCTGTCTCATTAAACAGATAGCTCCTTAAATTTATTATGCACAGATAAATTGTAGTTTGTAGGTGTGTTCGCACCGCACTCATCGAGAAAAGTTTTTGCGGAGCTTTTTTCAAAAAGCGACCGCCCGCGCCCGCAGGCGCACCGCGGTTTTTCTTTTTGGTCCTTTTTCTTTTGACGCTCCTTTTTCAAAAAGAAAAAGGACGAGAGACAGTAAGTAACTATTATACAGCACATAAAAATTTAGCTATGCAAAAATCTGTAAATATGTAGAATAGTTAGTTTATTCCCCTTGTCCTTTTTTCTTTCGGATAAGTAGGCGCGAAAGAAAAAAGGACCAAAAAAGAAAGACGCCGAAAGGGGATTTCGCTCGTTGCGACGAGCGACAAGGCTTACTCAGCCTTGACTCGAGCCACCTCGCCGGTGGGGGCTCCTCGTGGCTGCTGTGCGAACAACTCCCCTACAAACTACAATTTTAACGTATAAATAAAGTAGGAGCTGTTTCTTAAGAAACAGCTCCTATATTGTTATTCTCCAATTATCTTGGTTCTGAAATGCTTTCCGATGGTGCAGATA
>JAZKYO010000062.1:0-3964 GCA_045612185.1 Eubacteriales bacterium | reverse complement strand
CGGATAAGTAGGCGCGAAAGAAAAAAGGACCAAAAAAGAAAGACGCCGATTGAGAGTTTCGCTCGTTGCGACGAGCGACAAGGCTTACTCAGCCTTGACTCGAGCCACCTCGCCGGTGGGGGCTCCACGTGGCTGCTGTGCGAACACACCTAAAAACTACAATTTGAACCACAAATATTTCTGTCAATACGAAACAAACCCGCTGTTGTCTAAACAGCGGGTTTCTATTTTTGATATCAAAGTTATATGATGTCGGGAGAGGCAAGCTCCATGCCGCTGGCGAGGAGGGCTTTTTCTGCCTTTGCCTCATCGTCGGCTTTAAGCACCATAAGCGCTTTGCCTTCTTGTCTGCCGAGAAATGCGTACATGTACTCCACGTTTACCTCAGCCTCGGTAACGGATTTGAGCATTTTTGCAAGTCCGCCCGCGCGGTCGTCTATGTAAACCGCGATAACGTCGGTTATTTTAGAGATAACGTCAACCTCGCGAAGCACCTTTTTCGCCTTTTCAACGTCGGGTGTAATGATTCTGAGGATTCCGAACTCGGTGGTCTCGGCTATGGAGAGCGCACGGATATTGATGTCGTTTTCGCTGAGCGTATCCATAATTGCCTGAAGTCTGCCCACCTTGTTTTCAATAAATATCGAAAGCTGCTTAATAAACATAACAAATCCTCCTTACTTAAGTTTTCTCTTGTCGATAACTCGCTTAGCCTTGCCCTCGCTGCGCTCAATAGACTTGGGGTTTACAAGTCTTACCTTGGGCGCAATTCCAAGGGTGCTTCTGAGGTTTTCGGTGATGTTCTTTTCAATAGCCTCAATGCTCTTGACTCCGTCGGAGAACATTTCCTCGCTCATTTCAACGTTAACGAGGAATGTGTCTGTGTTGTTCTCGCGGTCAACTATTATCTGGTAGTTGGGGGTGATATCTCCGCCAATCTTGAGGAGAACCTCCTCAATCTGAGAGGGAAATACGTTTACACCGCGAATAATAAGCATATCGTCGGTTCTGCCCTGAGGTTTGTTCATGCGGACGTGAGTTCTGCCGCACTTACAGGGAGCGTAGTTAAGCGAACAGATGTCGCGCGTGCGGTATCTGATAAGCGGGAAGCCCTCTTTGGTGATAGTGGTGAACACAAGCTCGCCCTGCTCGCCCTCGGGAAGCACCTCTCCCGTATCGGGGTCAATAATTTCGGGGATAAAGTGGTCCTCCCAAACGTGCATACCGCACTGGTATTCACATTCGCAGGAAACGCCGGGTCCCATTATTTCGGAAAGCCCGTAGATGTCGTATGCCTTGATGCCAAGCTTTTCCTCTATCTGGTGTCTCATTTCCTCTGTCCAAGGCTCTGCACCGAAGATACCTACCTTAAGGCTGAGCTTATCTTTAAGCCCCTGCTCGTTTATAGTTTCTCCCAAGTACATAGCGTAAGAGGGGGTACAGCAGAGGACGGTTGAACCGAAGTCTATCATAGTCTGAATCTGTCTCTGCGTGTTGCCCGCGGAGATCGGAATAGCGGTAGCGCCAAGCTTTATAGCTCCGTCGTGAGCACCGAATCCGCCGGTGAAAAGACCGAGACCGTAGCCTACGTGAACGAAATCGTTTTCGTCAGCGCCGATAGCCGCAAGCATTCTCGCAAAGCAGTCCGCCCACCTATCGAGGTCGTCATCGGTGTATCCAACTACAATCTGCTTTCCCGTAGTTCCCGACGAAGCGTGAACGCGGCGGATATCCTTCATGGGAACGGCAAAAAGTCCGTATGGGTAGTAGTCGCGCAAATCCTGTTTGTAGGAGAAGGGAAGCTTGCAGAGGTCATCAACCCCCTTGATGTCCTCGGGCTTGAGCCCCTTTTCGTCCATGCGCTTTCTGAAAAGCTCTACGTTATCATACATTCTCTTGACTTGCCAAACCAGTCTCTCGTTCTGAAGCTCGCGGAGCTTCTCACGGGGCATTGTTTCAAGCTCTTCTTGCCAATATTTCATATTGTGCCTCCGTAAAATTAAAGATTGTAACCGATATCAAACGCCTTGAGGTTAACTTCAAGGAATTTTGGGGGAACGGTGGTTTTTATAGTTTCTACCCACTTGTCGTAGGTGATTTCTGAGTTTTTAGCCAAAACACCGATAAGCACTACGTTTACAGCCTTTGCGTTGCCCGCTTCCTTTGCCGCCGAGAGCGCGTCGGCTACTGTAACGTCAGCTACAGCCGAAAGCTTTGCGATAATGTCGGTGGGATACTCCATAGCTCCCGTAATTACGGGCATAGGATCTATCTGCTGTGCGTTTACGATTATTTTGCCGCCCTTTTTGAGGTATGGAAGAGCGCGGTACGCCTCAAGAAGCTCAAAAGCGAGAATAATATCAGCTTCGCCTTCGTCGATAATGGGGGAGTAAACTTTGTCTCCGTACTTAACGTAGGTAACAACGCTTCCTCCGCGCTGGCTCATTCCGTGAACCTCTGATACCTTAACGTCGTAGCCCTCGTTTATAACGGTGTTGCCGAGGATTCGGCTTGCAAGGAGAGTACCCTGACCGCCAACGCCTACTATCATAATATTCTTTGTCATATCAGTTCTCCTCCTTTTCAATAGCTCCAAACGGGCAAACGTTTGTGCAAAGTCCGCAGCCGTTGCACTGTGTCTCGTCAATTACGGGCTTGCCGTCCTTAAGCGAGATGGCGGGGCAGCCCAGCTTCATACAGAGCTTGCAGTTCTTGCACTTGTCTGTGATTTTGCAATGTCCTGTGTATTTAACTGTTTTAAGCAACGCGCAGGGACGCTGAGCGATGATAACCGAAGGCTCTTCACGCTCAACCTCTGTCTTTACTACCTTTTCAAATTCCTTAACGTCAAAGGGGTCGGCAACCACAACGTGCTCAATTCCCACAGCCTTGCAAAGCGAGATAAGGTTGACCTGCTTGGTCTCCTCGCCTCGGATAGTGTAGCCTGTGGTGGGGTTGTTCTGGTGTCCCGTCATACCGGTTATGGAGTTGTCGAGAATAATAACGGTATTGTTGCCCTTGTTGTAAACGATGTCAACAAGACCCGTGATACCCGAGTGCATAAAGGTGGAGTCACCGATAACAGAAACGAGCTTCTTGTTGAATTCGGGTCCGCGCGCCTTTGCCATACCGAGCGCCGCGCTTACCGATGCGCCCATACAAATCGTGGTGTCAACCGACTGAAGGGGAGCAGCCGCGCCGAGGGTATAGCAACCGATGTCGCCCGAAACTACCAAGCCCAGCTTTTTGAGAACGTAGAACGTACCTCTGTGAGGACAGCCTGCGCACATAACGGGGGGTCTTACGGGGATAGGCTCGTTTGCTCTGGATACAGTGGGAGCATCCTCACCGAGAACAGCCTTCTTTATCATGTTGGGAGTGTATTCACCGAGAAGCGTGAACACTTCCTTGCCGACAACCTTTACGCCAAGCGCTTTGCAGTGAGTTTCAATTATCGGGTCAAGCTCCTCGATAACGTATACCTTGTCGTAGTTCTTTGCAAACTCTTCGATTTTCTTTTCGGGAAGAGGGTATACCATGCCAAGCTTGAGGTAGTCTACCTTGTCACCAAGCGCCTCTTTTGCGTACATATAGGAGATTCCCGCGGTAATAACGCCAATCTTCGCGCCGTTGTTCTCAATGCGGTTAAGCTCGGTGGTTTCGGCAAACTCGGTAAGAGCTTTGATTCTGTCCTCAACCACAACGTGACGCTTGATAGCCATAGCGGGCATCATAACGTATTTGGCAGGATCCTTGTTATAATCCTTAAGAGCAACTTCCTTGCGGTCGTTAAGCTCAACAATGCTGCGGGAATGGGAAATTCTTGTGCAAAGGCGGAGAATAACGGGTGTATCGAACTGCTCGGAAATTTCATAAGCAAGCTTTGCATATTCCTTGCATTCCATAGAATCGGAGGGTTCGAGCATAGGAAGCTTTGCCGAAACGGCATAGTGACGGGAATCCT
>JAZKYO010000061.1:0-7318 GCA_045612185.1 Eubacteriales bacterium | reverse complement strand
ATTTAATTGATATAACAACCATTTTGTTTGATATTTTAATTGTGTTTGCATGGACCGTCGAGGACGCCGGTCCCTACAAACGAACGCATTTATGCGCAGAAAAACGAGGTGTCTAACCGAAGTTTTTCGGATTGCGACGGCTATGTTTGCACTAACATAAAATCGTGGGCGCCGAAGGCAGAAATGCCCCCACCGGCGAGGTGGCGCTTTTTGAAAAAAGCTCCGCAAAACTTTTCTCTATTGGGTTTGTATAACATTTGTATGCTGAAATAATACTATAGGCAACCTCTAAAAACAAATAAGGAGCCGTACTCTTGTGAGACAGCTCCTTTTAGTTATTCGTACAAGTGGTCAAGCTCTTGGTTAAGCCAGGCAATAACCGCCTCCAAGCCCTCGGGGGTGCATTCAAAGGTCGCCTCGCCTACGCGGTTTGGATCACGCTTTTTAGGCCAGGGCGGAAGAATGAAATAGGAGGCGTGTATCATGTGGGGCTGACCTTCTTCAACCTTGATTTTCACCTTGTAGTTGAAGGAAGGATTCTCAATGCAACCGCCGTCCTTGTCGGTGCCTCTGGAGGCGGAATATATGTTGAAGGTCCAAGGCTGTTCAAGGTTTGGACAAAACCACTCAAAACGGGGAAGGGTAATAGGTTCCATAATTTCTCCTTTGCCAAAAAATATCTTCAAATATATTCTACCATAAACCGACCAAAAAATCAACCGAAAATCCAATAAATATATTTATTTTGAATTTGTAAAGATTTAGACTTGACAATTCCGTGCTTTTGTGGTATAATCCTTGTGTTCGGAACGGAAATTGAATACTACGGAGGGATAGCGAAGTGGTCATAACGCGGCGGTCTTGAAAATTTGTGCTCCAATCGGACGCAAAAACGCGGGAACCCCTTGCAATCCCTGACTTTTCGGACGCTCCGAAAAAGCAGAAAAACAAGCAATCTAACCAAATATCTAAAAATTTAATAAAACCGATGATTTCTGTCGAAAGACAGTTTCATATACGGAGGGTTATCGAAGTGGTCATAACGAGGCGGTCTTGAAAACCGTTTGGGCTCTGCCCACGTGAGTTCGAATCTCACACCCTCCGCCATCAAAAGCCTTGAAAATACTACGTTTTCGAGGCTTTTCTCTTTTAGCCGCTTTATGAATTTGAGTGTTTTTGGCTTGATTTCTCGCATTTTTCTCGCAATTTTCCGACAAATAAAAAAGTCCCGAAAATCCTTGCTACATAAGGCTTTTCGGGACTTTGATTTTTGACAGATTTTTAGAAAACGTCTTCGTTTGTGTAGTTCGGGAGTAGAGGCTGTGTTAATCTATAGCTTTTTTCGATATATATGCAGTGCATAGATACCTTAAAATGCAAAGAAGCGCTGTTCCCAGTCAAGGTGTAGTGCTTTCCTATCATTAAAAGGTTGTCATTCATTAAATTACATTATACTATTCATTCCGCAATATATTCAAGCGTTCCGCTTAAGTTTCCTGTGGAATGTGCCGAGCGTATCTGATATGTGATTTTGATCGCGTTCTCTACGGGCTTAATAAGTAATCCGCAGCACAGCCACTTACACTCATTTGGACGAAGATTGCTTACATCAAATTCATAATAATCACGTCCGTTTGCGGTTGCAATGAATTCCCTTAATTCAAGCGCATAATCTTTTTCAGATTTTGCAGGATATCTCAATCCATTAGCAGTCGGTATAGGTATTCTTGTTGTATGCTGCGTGGGATTGTACGGTGCTGTTTCAACAGTAATGCTGCCATCTTCGTCTAAGCAAAACAGCTCACAAATAATTCCGACATCATTGTCGTCATCATCATCTCTGCACATGATTCCTTGGCTCCCTTCGTACTCACTCCAGACTAAGTTCTCGTTAGGTTCAACTATTTCTCCGGTCTCAACCTTTAAAACTACGCTTATGTTTTCATCTTGTAGTTTGGAAATATTTTGGATAGCAACGGGAACAAATAGCATACCATCATAGGTTTTTAGATAATTTGTGCGCATTTCCAGACGATCCAAACAGTATGAGAGCTGATGCAATTTTTCGTATTTTTCTTTTTCTGCGTCTGACCCTTTTAAGGACGGAGAAGAATTGAGAATATTAATTCTGGGTGTAACGTATTTAAGCCCTCCCAGAAAGAAGAAATCTTCAGGTACAACTACATTGAGATATTCTTTTAGGAGTTTTGTGTCCTCTTGAACATCTTTCCATGCTGCGGGAGTTTCGATGTCCATAAACATTTTTGCAACAGTTTCAAGTTCTTTTTCTTTAGAGTCGGATTTTTTAGCATCCGATGGTACTATTAAAGTATCGGTGGTTTGAGTTGTAGGATTCTTCTCAATTTTTGTAGTCAATTCTTGTATTTCGGCAAATAATTTTTTTGCCTCTTCCAATAATTCCATATTGTGTAGGAGATACCCTTCACGTTGCGAAATATTAATAGGAATGAGGTTTTCTTTTACCAAGTGATCTTCATAATCATAGGTTCCAAGAATGTGCGTTGCCTCACCTGCTTTTGAACGGGGCTTGGCATTCCTTAAATCCCTAATATTTGAAAAAATGATTTTTCTAATGTAATTACGAACCTCTTTTTCTTTTTTGCCTTCTAAGGAATAGCCTGTAATTCTGTTATGAGCAATATCAAAAGGATATGCATCACCGAAATCGGTATTGCATAGACAAATTACACGCTCCCAGCCGAGAACGTTTACAGCATAGCCGAGTTCCAAGAGTACGTTAGGGTTGGGGCTCTTTTTGTCTGCTTTTATATCGCTTGTGAAGCAAAGACTCACATCTGCGATAAAGAGATCACAATCATCGATTTTAGAGAACAAGGTTGTCACAATATTGGGGGAACCGGTTGTATCTTTAGTTGCCTCGTCTCTTTCGGCTTCAATAGCTTCGGACTCTTCGGCAAGGTCGATAGCTTCATCAATGCAATCTCTTATAAAGTTTCTTGTTTTATTTCCAGGCAAGTCCGATTGCCACGAATAGAATATTTTAAATTTGCGCATACCACACCTCCATCCGTTTTTATAATTATACCATATTTTTGTGAATTTTTCAATTGTGCATGCAGAAATAATAAAGTTTCTTATTGTGTAACCGGTAACGGTCCTACCAAGTACTACGCCGATTATGACAATGCTTTGGAGGAATTTAATTCGCGTTGGATGAAAGAAAAATTCGGTGATTAATCTCCAAAAAACACAGCCCCACCGCGATGGTGAGGCTGTGTTTTGCTTTACTCCTTCTCTACAAACAGCAGGATCGTATTCATGTGCCACGTCGACTTATGGATAATCTCGAAGGCGAAGTCATCGACGAGAAAATCCACAATAGCACTCTTGGGTACGATATATTTTCCGCTGATCTGAACTGCGAATATCCGCTTCTGCTGAATATATGCGAGTACCGTGCTTTTGGCGTACCCCATAATGTCAGCCGCTTTATCCGCAGTGAACGAGTCGGGAAAGTATCGTAGCCGCTTCTCCACATGGTCTCTGAATGCATCTCGGCATTCGTCAGCCACCTTGATATAGCAGTCTGCAACCCTCACGGTATCTATCGGATAATGGTTATGCAGTACCACAGTTTGCTTCGTCGGCTTGGCATTGAAGATCCCAACGGGAATCTCCTTGCGCCTCTCAGCTCGTTTCTTCTGCAGATACGCTTCCACATCCTCAAGCCGTATGGCATATCGGTGTGTCTTAGTGGGACGGATACGGCACGGAATGATTCCGTTCTGCAGCATCCACGCCGCTTTCCGTTTGCTGATATGAAGCATCTTGTAGAGCTGCTCCAAGGATATTTCACCCTCGTGCGTCATCATATCAGCTCACCTCGCTCTCTCCATCAGCAAGGAGCTTGCCGAGCTTCATTCCCGCCTCGCCCGTGGCTTTTACGTCAAGGTGTGAATATATGTCGGCGGTGGTGCTCATATTGCTGTGACCGAGATATTTCTGAATGACTTTCATATTTACGTCCATTGACAGCAGAAGCGAGGCGCAGGTATGTCGCAGGTCGTGGAATCGAATGTCACGCAGACCGTACTTTTTGAGAAGCTCGGGAAAGTGCGAGGTCACGTAGCTTGGCTTTGTCAGCTCCCCCAGGGGATTGACGCAGACCATATCAAGATATTCTTTTGAATAGGAGCGACCGAACTGCTTTCGGTATCGCTCCTGTTTTGCCTTGTGCTTGAGCAATATTTCTTTGAGCTCGGGCACCATATAGAAGCTACGGCGCGACGACTCGGTTTTCATCTCACCGCTTATAATTCGCTTGGTTTTGCCGTCCTCGCTGACCTCAATCACCTTTTGGCAGACGTGAATAATATCCTTTTCAAAGTCCACGTTTTTCCACGACACGCCGAGAGCCTCGCTCCGTCTCATTCCGCAATAGACCGCGAAGACTATGGGAATGTAGAGCTCGTCGTCCTCGGCAAGGGCAATCAGCGTCCGCACCTCGTCCACCGAGTATGAAGTGCCCACAAAATGCTTGGGCTGTGGGCGTTCAACTCGGTTCATGGGGTTGGTGTCGACTATCTCTTGCTTGATTGCGTATTCAAAGGCTTTGTGGAGCAAATTGTGATAATGGAGTATTGTCTGCTCTCGGTCGCCCTCTGCTCTGAGGCTGTCGTAAAATTTGTGAATCACCTTTGGTCGGCAATCGGCAAGAGTGACTTTTTTGCCGAAGAACCTTTCAATTTTCTTTATCAGCCCCTTGTAGCTGTTGTAGGTCGACTGTTGGATTTTGTGAACGTGGGCGGTGTCAAGCCACTCGTTGAGAAAGTCAACGAGTGGATATTTTCGCGGGTCGTCGTAGCCGTCAAGGTAACGCTTGTACTCGTCTTCAAACTTTGCCTGAGCGTCACGCTTTGCCTTGTCCACCACCGCCTTGGGCGTACCCTCGGGTAGCCCGAGGGTTTTCCATTTCACTTTGCGTTTTTGTGTTATCGGGTCTTTGAAGCTTGCCACAAAGTAGAGCTTTCCGTTCTTTGCCTGAATGCTGCCCGAAATACCTTTTTCGTGTTTTGTCATATCGTTTGTCTCCTTTCGTTACCACACAACATACCACACTTTTCTTCGGAAGTCCAGCCCTTCGGGTTCGAAGTAACACTTTCAACACAAATTTTTTCGCGGGGCTTTGCAATGTATTTAATTAGCACCGATTTTGCGATTCGGTATTCGCGCCCAATTTTTACGGCGTTTATCTCTCCGCTTCTGATGAGGCGCGAGGCGAGTTTTTTGCTGATGCCAAGGCACTCGGCAACCTCGGAGAGGCTCATGGCATCGGGGTAATTCTTAAATATGTTTTTGTTTTCTCTCATTCATTCTCCTTTACATTTTCATTGTGAATCCGTCGTCTTCGTCGGGGGCGGATTGGTCAGTCAACGCCTCGGCAATAAGTATTCCCGCGCCGATAATTGCGCCCGCATTGGAGGCGGCAATCCGCGCGCGTTCCTCGGCTTCAATTTCCTCGGGTGTCTTGTTCCCGTCATTGTCAATCAGCGGAACCAACCCATATAAGCCGCCAAGCCCAAGACCAGAACCATGGGTATTGCCATGAGCGCCAACCGAAGACCCCATAAAAGGTCGTCCATAATCCTTTGCCGTTCTATTCTTGAAGCCGCCTTCTCGCTTGCTTTCCCAACCAGTCTGTCGTAGGTTTCTGTCAGCCTCGAAAGCGAACTTTTCGCCGTTTCCCTGAGCTCCTTCGCCGCCAATTCCATTGCTTTCTTCTCCCGACATATTCCGTCGGTCAAAGTCTGCATCTGCTCCAGGGTGTAGATTATTTCTTCCCATTCGTCCTCGGGAATCCGCACCGTTTTGACTATCGGTCGGTTCATTTCGGTTATCTCGTCCAGCGAGAATTTCTTGTCGTATTCTGAATTCATTTTCCATATTCTCCTTTAGATATTTTTCGTCCGCGAGCTTGTCGTCATTGCATTTCCGGTAAGCTCCGTTTTTGTATGTCGGCTCGTTCAGGCAAGTGTAAGTAATATTTTTTCGGTTGTCCTGCCACCGAACACCGTAGCCGAGAGACTCCATAACCGCAATAAATTCCGCCTTTGTTTGGCTGACTTCCATTGCGGTGTTTATTGCCGCGCGGAGACGGAATTTCCAACTGTCTCGCTTGATACCGGCGCGGTATTCGCGAGAGGAAACCGACTTGGTTTTGGGCTTGTAGCGGGGCAGAATTGACAGCCCGTGCGCTTCGCAAACCTCGTCGTTTATTGCCCGCAAGCATTCAATATTATTGCGGTTTTCGTGGAGCTTGCGGCCGCTTTCCACGTTCACCGTGTCGATGACAAAGTGATTGTGAATGTGCTCTCGGTCCACGTGGGTTGACACCAAAACGCCGTAGCCCGCCCACGCCTTTTGTGCAAACTCAAGCCCGATTTTGTTAGCTTCATCGGGCGAAATTTTCTCGCTTGGGTGGAAGGACTGAACGTAATGGCGGAAGCAAAGCCCCTCTGTTTTTTGCCACACAGCCTTGTTTGCCATAAACTCTCGGTAGGCAAAATCGGGGGTGCAATGCTGACCCGAGGTGGCGAAAAGGTTTTCCTCCGTCTCGGTTTTGTGCGGTTGCAAACAGTAGTCAATAACCGATTTCATAACCGAGGGAAGATGGTCTTTTCTGTCCTTGTATTTGATTTTTATGATGACTGCCAGTGCTTATCACCTCCTCGCGCTAACTCGTGAATTACCTCGTAGATGTTGTCCAAAACCTCTTTTGTTTCGGTGAGATTTATCTCCCAAAGCTTTCCCATATTGGCGAGCTTAGTCAGCTGATTTAGATTGTTACCAATGCGCCGCATCTCGGCAAGCAACGGCTTCAAATCCTCAACCAATGTTATCTCTTTTCCAAGAGCACAGGCTATTAAATATTCGGTTCGGCTGAGCCTTGCTTTCGCCGCCTTGCGGTCGATTTCTTTTAATTCCTTTTCTGTTACCCGAAAGGGAATTGATTGGTTTCGTGTTCTCATTTTTGTTTCTCCTTTATTGTAATTTGATAGGGGTTGCGGGTACTCCCGCATTATTGTGCGATTGGCGGAAAGCCACGCGCTCTGCTTGCCACGGCAATAGCCGTGAAATTAACTTTCATCAGGAACGCAAGGGACGGAAGGAACGCATATTTCTGCTACCGTAGAATTTCCGTCATTTACGGCACTTCCGTCACTTGGAGGCGCGGAAGGCGGTATAAATCTCAACTCAACAAAACGTTGACCGTTGCTACGGCTGCTTTTGAAATAAACTCCGTTTTCTTCAAGCTGATATCTCCACCGATTCATCA
>JAZKYO010000060.1:0-16777 GCA_045612185.1 Eubacteriales bacterium | reverse complement strand
TGATATAACAACCATTTTGTTTGATATTTTAATTGTGTTTGCATGGACCGTCGAGGACGCCGGTCCCTACAAACGAACGCATTTATGCGCAAACTAAAAAATCTGTTCATTAAAACATTTTTACCAAAAAAGTATTTTGGTTCTTTTTTTCAAAAAAGAACACGCCTCTCCACGTCTCTCCGCGTCTCTCCGCGCCTCTCCGCGCCTCTCCGCGCCTCTCCGCGCCTCTCCGCGACTCTCCGCTATCCCAGATAGATAAGCAGAACCCCGATATCGGCAGGGCTTACGCCGCTGATTCGGGAAGCCTGACCAATCGTTTGGGGGCGGATTTTCGCAAGCTTTTGGGCGGCTTCGATGCGAAGCCCCTTTATTTGCGAATAGTCGATATCATCGGGCAGGCGGCGGTTTTCAAGCTTCTCGGCTCTCGCCACCTCTGCAAGCTGTTTCTTAACGTAGCCCTCGTATTTTATATCCACCTCAAGCGCCTCTGCCTCGCGGCGAGTAAGCGCGGGACGGTCGCAGTCAAGCCCCTCGAGGTCGGCGTAGGTTATCTGAGGTCGGCGCACAAGGTCGGCAAGCGAAACTCCGCTGACCGCTTCGGGAAGTCCTTTGGAAACGAGAAATTCATTGACCTCAGCGGGTGAAAGATGAGTTTTTTCAAGTCTCGCGCGCTCATTTTTTATGCGCTCCTGCTTGTCAAGAAAGGCTTTGTACCTCTCCTCGCTTACAAGCCCCACAGCGTAGCCCGTGGGCGTAAGGCGGACGTCGGCGTTGTCCTGCCTGAGAAGCAGGCGGTACTCCGAGCGTGAGGTCATCATTCTGTAAGGCTCGTTTGTTCCCTTTATCACAAGGTCGTCGATAAGCGTACCGATGTAGCTGCCCGAACGCGGCAGTATCATAGGCGGCTCGCCCTTAATCTTAAGCGCCGCGTTGATACCCGCCACAAGGCCCTGGGCGGCGGCTTCCTCGTATCCCGAGGTGCCGTTAAACTGTCCCGCGCCGTAAAGCCCCGAAATTCCTTTAAATTCAAGGGTCGAGAGCATTCCCGTGGGGTTGGCGCAATCGTACTCTATGGCGTATGCGTAGCGCATTATCTCGGCATTTTCAAAGCCCTTAAGGCTTCTTAACATCTGCCACTGAACGTCGGTGGGAAGCGAGGTGGAAAAGCCCTGAATGTACATCTCCTCGTTATCCTCGCCCATAGGCTCGACGAAAAGCTGATGTCTGTCCTTGTCGGCAAAACGCACAAGCTTGTCCTCGATAGACGGGCAATATCTCGGTCCCGTGCCGTGAATCTGACCCGAATAGAGTGCCGAGCGGTTGATATTTTCTTTGATTATGCGGTGTGTTTCGCCGTTGGTATATACGATGTGGCAGGGAATCTGCTCAAGGCTGTCAAAATAGCCGTCACCGTGGTCGGCGGAATAGGGCGTAATATGCTCCTCTCCCGGTTGCTCCTCAAGCTCCGAAAAGTCGATGCTTGCGCGTTTTACGCGGGCGGGCGTTCCGGTTTTGAAGCGCATAAGCTCAATTCCCTCTCGCCTTAAGGCATCAGAAAGACCAACCGCGGGCAAAAGTCCGTCGGGACCCGCAGCGTAGTTTTTGTCTCCCACAAAGATGCGTCCGTCAAGGAAAGTACCCGTGGCAAGTATTGCCGCGTCACACTCCCAAACCTCGCCAAGTCTTGTAACAACTGCTTTTACACGCTTTTTACCCTCGGATTCATCGGTGATGATGTCAACGATTTCCGCCTGCACCACCCGAAGATTTTCGGTGGTTTCAAGGGTGTGCTTCATAACCCACTGATATTTGCGGCGGTCTGCCTGAACTCGCTTTGAGTGCACCGCCGCGCCCTTTCCCAAATTGAGCGTGCGGGATTGGAGGGTCACTCGGTCGGCGGCGCGTCCCATTTCGCCCCCCAGTGCGTCTATTTCGTATACAAGATGCCCCTTGGCTGTGCCTCCGATAGAGGGATTGCAGGGCATATTTGCTATCGCGTCAAGCGAAATTGTAAACAGGACGGTGTCAAGACCGAGCCTTGCTCCCGCAAGTGCGGCTTCCACACCGGCGTGTCCCGCGCCGATTACGGCGATTTGTGTTTTTTGTTTCATAAAGTTCCTTTAATTTTTATGTATTAGAAAAATCGGTTGCTTTTGGGGTGGCAGGGGTGGCGGGGGAACGATTTGTTCCTTTTTGAAAAAAGGAACCGAAAAACTTTTCTGGTAAAAAAGTTTTTTAATTTGGTATCTTATTTGTGCCACAGAATAACCTCAGCGCACACTGCCCCGAATATTTAGTACGTAGCCGAAACAATGGCTCCCGCTGGTTTTGTCCTAGCCGGACGGGCCTGTTGCCTTCGGCGCCCACGATTTAGGGATTGTGCTAACAACACCCACGCAATCCGAAAAACTTCGGCTGAACGCCTCGTTTTTCTTTATTTTAATAGTTCGATAACCCCACGACGTTTGTTTTTGATTGCTTTTCAAATTGTAGTTTGTAGGTGTGTTGTAGGCAACGCTTTCATAAGGCTTCCTTGTGTAAAGGGAGCTGTCACCGAAGGTGACTGAGGGATTGTTTAGAGGTTAAATCTATCTTTTTACAATCCCTCCGTCTCGCATTCGCTCGACACCTCCCTTTGCACAAGGGAGGCTTTTGCTTTAGCGCTTTTTATCTCACCTACAAACTACAATTTAGCCCTCTATTGATATAAAGAAAAACGAGGTGTCGAGCCGACATTTTTCGGACTGCGACAGCTATGTTAGCACAATCCCTAAATCGTGAACCGCGAAGCGCATAGGCCCACCGCCAGGTGCGTGGGGGCGAAGCCGACAGGCCCACCGCTAGGTGCGCAGTCACTATTCCTCTCCGTCATTCACTCCGTAAAATTCCTCAAACACCGCGGCGGCTATGCCCGAACAATACAGACCTGACGCGCCGCCCTCAAGAACCGCCGAAATCACTATCTGCGGGTCGTTATAAGGCGCGGCGGCAACGAAAAGACCGTTGTCGTTTGCGGCGTTAGTCTGCGCCGTACCCGTCTTTCCGCCCACCTTTACGGGAATGTTTTTCATATAGGTAGAAGCCGTGTAGCTGTTATAAATCATACTTCTCATACCCTCTTTAACCACCGAAAGCGAGTAGTTTCCGATAGGGGTACTGCTGACCACGTAGGGCGTGTATTTTTCTATCACGTCGTCGGTGTAATACTCACGCACCGAGTCGAGAATATGGACGTTGTAGCGCGTTCCGCCGTTTAGAAGCGTAGAAACGTAGCTTGACAGCTGAAGCGGGGTGAACATATTGTCCGACTGACCTATGGCGGCGGCAATCGTGTCACCGGGGTACCAATTTCCAAGCCCGTGGTTGGCGCGGTACTCCTCGCCCGCGAGAATTCCCACCGCCTCGCCAAGCTCAATGCCCGTCTTTTCGCCAAGTCCGTAGATTTTGCAGTACTCGTTCATCTTCTCTATACCAAGTCTGTAACCCATTTCACAGAAGAAGCAGTTGCAAGAAACGGTTATCGCCTCTTTTACGTCGATACTTCCGTGCGCATCGGGGTGAACCCAGCATTTAAGTCCGTAGGAGCTGTATCTTGTGTAGACGCCCGAGCAGTGGACTGTGGAATTTTCATTGATAAGCCCCTCCTCAAGCGCCGCCACCGCCATGCCAAGCTTGAAGGTTGAGCCGGGGGTGTAGGTACCGTAAAGCACGCGATTTGTCAGCGGCTTTGCGGGGTCAGCCAAAAGCTCGTTGTAGTTGGCGTTAAAGGTAGTAAGGTCATAGGTCGGATAAGAGGCAAGCACAAGAACGCCGCCGTTTGACGGGTCAACCGCCGTAAAGGCGCCCGCCTCCTCACCCTTGCAGTACTTCTTGGCGAACTCCTTGAGCGAGTCCTCAGCCGTTACCTGAAGGTCGATATCAATAGTCAGCCACACGTCTTTTCCGGGCTGGGGCTGTTTGATAACGGTACTGCTGATTATTCGCCCGTCGGCGTCCTCAACTATTTCCATAACGCCGTCTACGCCGTGGAGGTACTCTTCAAACAGCGCCTCAACACCCGAAATCCCCACCAAGGCGTTTATGGGGTAGCCGAGATCGGTGTAGTAGTCGAGCGTATCGGCAGTTATATAACCGACTCCGCCCAGAATATGCGAAAGGTAGCCCGGGTAGTTGTACTGCCTTTGCTGGCTTTGCGGGAACACGATTCCCACCGCGTTTTTCTCACGGACGTACGCCACCACCTCAAGCGGCACGCTGTCGCAAAGGACGTAGGGAGCTTCGACGCCGAAATCCTCGGCGTTCATGTTGTATCTTACACGCAAAATTGCGTCGATTTCTTGGTTGGTATAGCGCCGTTTTCCATTTACCTCGGAAAGAAGCGCGTATTTTTTGATATATTTTTCGACCAGCTTCATGGGGTCGTCGACCTCCCACTCGCGGCGCTTTTGCACCAGCGCGTAGGTCTTGTAGTCCTTGGAGGACGTGTCACTAAGCGTGCTTTTGGGCACTAAATTCGGGTAGCTTCCGTCAAATGGGAAGTGGTCCTCGGCGTACTCGGGCAAAAATTTCTGCGTATCGGGATTCTGCTCCATCATTTCAATGGCGTCGAGGGCGGTAAGTATGGTGCGATTATTTTCGTGAACGTCGCCGGGCATCGACCAATAGTTAAAAGTCATGGCGTACGCCTCGCGCACCGTAGCTATTATCTTGCCGTCGCGGTCGCAGATGTCGCCTCGCTTGGAGGGTATTGGAAGCTCGTACCTATACGTATTGCCATCGTAAAGCCGTCCGCTTATTCGCTCCTCAAGCGACAGCTCGTAGCCCACAAGCCGCAACGAGTAAAAAACGCAAAGGGCGCAAAATACAATTATCAATACTATATATCGCTTTGCGAAACTGTTCTTGTCCATAATTATTATATTTTGCTCCTTTCGTGTAATTTGTTTTTTCAAATCGCAATTTGTAGGGGAGTTGTTCGCACCGCACCCATCGAGAAAAGTTTTTGCGGAGCTTTTTTCAAAAGGCGCCCGCCCGCGCCCGCAGGCGCTCGGCGTCTTTTCTTTTTGCGCGCTTTTTCTTTTTACGCCTCTTTATCTAAAAAGAAAAAGCGCAAGAGACAGTAAGTAACTATTAACAGCACACAAAAATATAGCTGTGTAAAACTCTGTAAATATGTAGAATAATTAGTTTATTCCCCTCGTCCTTTTTTCTTTCGGATAAGTAGGCGCGAAAGAAAAAAGGACCAAAAAAGAAAGACGCCGAAAGGGGATTTCGCTCGTTGCGACGAGCGAGAAGGCTTACTCAGCCTTGACTCGAGCCACCTCGCCGGTGGGGGCTCCTCGTGGCTGCTGTGCGAACACACCTAAAAACTACTATAATTAAGGAGCTATCCCGTTAAGGGGATAGCTCCTTTTAGTTAGTCTATTTGTACTGTAAGTATAATGCCTTCCATATTGTCGCCCGAGATTTCGTATTTAGCGTCCTCGGATGGGAGCGCTACGTTTATTACGTCTCCTGTGGCGTGTACGTAACTTACCTCATATTTCTCACCGCTGTCTGTGGTGAAGGCTACCGTCTCGCCCTTGACGAGATCAAGGTAATCCTTAAGGTCAAGGTCATGCTTATACATATAATAAGCGTGCGGTGTTCCGACGTATCTGACACTGTATTTTGATTCACAGCCCGAATCGAATACAAATCCATATTTATGGGCGTTGGTTTTCAGCCATTTGAACTCGTCGGTGTAATCGGAGTCGTCGAGGGCGGAATAATTCTGGCCGCCTGCCCAAAATTCCAAATCCAACACCAAGCCGGAGGAGTGAACTCCACTTCCGGAGCTATACGCCTTTTTTACGTACAAATCAAGATTTCCCGTAGCCGCATAGAAATCATCAGCAAAGTCGCTGAAGAGTTCAAGCATTTTTTTGTTACACTTCATACTATCGGTAGCATGCAAGTAGAAAGAATAGATGGTCTTTCCGCTGGAGCTTGTGCCGAACTCGGTTCTAATGTTTTTCATAAACTCAAGCTCTTTAGCCTGATAGGCTTCGTTTGAGCTGACGAAAACGAGATTTCCGCTGTTTACCGCATCCTTGGAAAGTGAAATGAGATGGTCGGTGTTTGTTGCGGGTGAAATATTGTCACTCGGTGCGTCGGTGTCCTTTGGGGTGTCACTCGGTGCGTCGGTGGCGTTGTCCGTAACTTGCGTGTCGTTTTGACCGCTTACCTCGGGAACATCACTTCCGAGCATTTTTTTGAAGACCAGAATGGCAAAAATAATCATAACAAGAATTACAACTACGAACAGTGCAAAGATCAGCTTTTCGCGTTTTTGCTGTTCAATTTCGCGTTTCTGCTTTTCACGCGCGACTTTTACCGTGCGGTACGCAACCGAGGTACGTGTGTTTTTCCCGCCTTTTGAACTCTTAGAGCTTTTGCTTTTGGGGACGCGGAATTCTTTGGTTGCTTTTGCCATATCTGTCTCCTTTCGTGGTATTGGTCTGTAAATTTACTGATTTATCAGTCAGCGTCCTTGATGGAGAAGTCCATGCGGCCCTTCTTGTCGAGACCGAGGTACTTGACCTTGACTACCGAGCCGACGTCGATACCTGCATCGGTAACCTTGTTTATTCTCTTGTCACAAATCTTAGAAATGTGAACCATTCCGTCCTTGCCGGGAGCGTACTCAACGAAGCATCCGATATCTTCATTGGGCTTGTCCTTGCTTGCAAGAATTTTTACAACTGTTGCGGGATAGGTTGCGCCAACCTCGGGCTCAAATACGATAGCCGCGATGCAAGCGCGAGCCGCGTCAGCCTGCTCTGCGTTGATAGCCGCGATGCGGATAGTTCCGTCGTCCTCAATATCGATCTTTGCGCCTGTGTCGGCAACGATCTTCTGAATAACGGCACCGCCCTTACCGATAACCTCGCGGATCTTGTCGGGGTCGATGTTCATGGTTGTCATTTTGGGAGCGTACTTGGAAACCTCTGCTCTGGGAGCGGGGATTGCCTTGAGAATAACCTCGTCGATGATATACTCACGTCCTGCCTTGGTCTGCTCAAACGCCTGAGCGATGATTTCGGGAGTAAGACCGTCAACCTTAAGGTCCATCTGAATAGATGTGATACCCTTCTTTGTGCCTGCTACCTTGAAGTCCATGTCGCCGTAGAAGTCCTCAAGACCCTGAATGTCTATCATAGTGTCCCAAGAGCCGTCCTCTGCGGTAATAAGACCGCAGGAAATACCTGCAACGGGAGCCTTGATCGGAACGCCCGCAGCCATAAGAGCGAGGGTAGAACCGCAGACAGAGCCCTGCGAGGTAGAACCGTTGGAAGAAACTACGTCGGAAACGAGACGGATAGCGTAGGGGAATTCCTCCTCGGAGGGAAGAACGGGAACGAGCGAACGCTCAGCAAGCGCACCGTGACCGATTTCGCGGCGTCCGGGGCTTCTTACAGCCTTAGCTTCACCTGTAGAGAAGCCGGGCATATTGTAGTGGTGCATATATCTCTTGGAGGTCTCGCTGTCGATTCCGTCGAGCATCTGAGCCTCGGAAAGAGTGCCGAGAGTAGCAACCGTAAGCACCTGAGTCTGACCTCTGGTAAAGAGACCCGAACCGTGAGCGCGGGGAAGAAGGTCAACCTCTGCAGTGAGAGGTCTGATCTGGTTCATAGCACGTCCGTCAACACGCTTCTTGTCTACGAGAAGCCAACGGCGAACGATCTTCTTCTGAATCTTGTATACAAGCTCCTCCATCATTGTGGGGAGATCGGGATATTCTTCCTCAAACTTTTCAAGGATAGCGTCCTTGATGGGCACCATTCTCGCGTCGCGCACGTTCTTGTCGTCCGTGTCAAGAGCGTTCATAACGTCCTTCTCACAGAAGTCGAAGATCTTGTCGAACATATCGTGGTCAAGCTCGCAAGAGGGGTAATCGAACTTGGGCTTGCCGATCTCGTCGATAATAGCGCCGATGATCTCAAGTAGATCCTTGATTTCAGCGTGAGCGAGCATAATAGCGTCGTACATAACCTTATCGTCAACCTCGTTAGCGCCTGCCTCGATCATAACGACCTTTTCCTTGGAAGCGGCAACTGTAAGCTGAAGGTCGGAGATCTTCTGCTCGTCGGTTGTGGGGTTTACGATAAACTTGCCGTCGATAAGACCAATGTGAAGACCTCCGATGGGGCCGTTCCACGGAATATCAGAGATAGCGAGAGCGGTGGAAGCACCGATCATAGCGGCAACCTCGGGAGCGCAGTCGGGGTCAACCGACATAACTGTGAGAGTAAGAGCTACGTCGTTGCGGAGATCCTTGGGGAAAAGGGGACGAATGGGGCGGTCGATAACACGCGAGGTGAGAACAGCCTTTTCGGAAGGCTTTCCCTCTCTCTTAAGGTAACCGCCGGGAATCTTGCCTGCCGCATACATTCTCTCGTCAAAGTCAACAGAGAGAGGGAGAAAATCTATACCGTCTCTGGGCTTTTCGGAAGCGGTAGCGCAGCAAAGAACGGCGGTTTCACCGTAGCGAATAAGAACCGAGCCGTTTGCGAGACCTGCCATTTTACCGGTCTCAATAACAAGGGGACGACCTGCGAGTGTGTACTTGAAGGTCTTGAAGTTCTTGAACTCCATAGCGGAGCTTGTGATTGTTGTGGACATTGTTTGTACCTCCATGAAATTTTATTTTTATCTCACAGAGGTTTAGCACTTAAATACAGCCTGCTTGGGGCAGGGCATATTTAACTGCTAATCCATGTGAGAAAATTTAACTTGATTTTGAAAAAACAGTAAGGAGTGAGGAGCCGACAAAGCCCGCTCTTCACTCCAAACAATTATTGCTTACTTTCTGATACCGAGTCTTGCGATTATGCTACGGTAACGCTCGATATCGGTCTTCTGAAGGTAACCGAGAAGGTTTCTTCTGTGACCTACCATCTTCTGAAGGCCGCGACGGCTGTGATTGTCGTTGTGGTTAGCCTTAAGATGATCTGTAAGGTTCTTGATGCGAGCTGTAAGAAGCGCGATCTGAACCTCGGGCGAACCTGTGTCGCCTTCGTGAGTTTTGTACTCGTCAATAATTGCTTGCTTTTCCTGAAGTGTCATAATTCCTTCACCTTTCAAAAATATATTTCGGCAATAAGCACAGCAGCGGGCGGGTGAAAACCGCGATTTGCGGCATTATCCCGACACCGAGCCTATGTCGTTCATATCATTATAACATACAAAATTCCGTTTGTAAAGGGGTTTTTGATTTTTTGTTTGAGAATTTTTAGGATTTTTTCAGCGTTTTCGCAATTTTTTGCCGTTTGGTGGATAAATTGGTGTTTAGCGGTGAGGGGGACGGGGGAGGCGGTTACTTTTTTGAAAAAAAGTAACCAAAAAACTTTTTGGTAAAAAGTTTTATCGCCTAACCCGTTACTCTCTGCCACAGAGGAACTTTGCAAACTGCTTGGGAGCTTTAGTTTATAGTCAAAGCAATAGCTCCCGCTGGTTTTCAAAGCATTGAAAACCCCACCAAGTTAGTTTTTGTGTGCAGAAAAACGAGGTGTTTAGCCGAGTTTTTCGGGGAGCGACGGCTATGTTTGCACCTACACCAATTCGTGAGCCGCGAAGCGTACCAGCCCGTCCGGCGAGGACAAATACTAATTTATCAACTTATAATCCCGCAGGCTTTAAGGACGTGCTTGTAGATTTCAAGCTCGTAGTCGGGGGTATAGGGATTGACCTTTTCGCCTCTTACCATTTCGGCAAAAGATTCCATCATAGCATCGTAGCGGTCAAACAGTCCGATGGTTTTCCATTCTCCAATGTCGTGCCAGGAGTTTATGTCGTTGCCGCCTCTTTCCGAAGATATTCTTATCCTCGTGTTGTGGTTGTTGTGCGGGGTTCTTACACCGTAGATCTCCAGGGGGTTGATTTCTACAGTTCCTCTTGTTCCGGAAATGACAAGCTGACGGCGCAAGAATCCGAAACGCTCGGTTGCGTATGTCTTCACAAAGGAATTTCCACTGTCGTATTTCATTACCGCAAAGCCCTGATCGTCGGCGGTAACTCCTTCCACGCCTGAGCAGGTGCTAAGTGGGATTATCTCCTTGGGCATACCCATAAATCCGATTACCAGATCAACAAGGTGGCATCCGAGGAAGAACATCATTCCGCCGGGGAATGAACTTAACCACTGGCGCTTTTCCGCTTTGTGGTGGCAGTTCATTTGCGCTTCGACCGAGATAATCTCACCGATTTCGCCGCTGTTTACGACTTTGTGCGCTTGGATTACCGCAGGATTGTAGCGGTACATATAGCCAAGGTGGAAGGGGACGTTGTTTTTCTTGACGGTCTCAACAAGTCTTTCAAAATCCTCAAGCACTATTCCACCGGGCTTGTCAAGGTGAACGGCAATTCCTCGCTCTGCCGCCATAATGGCGTATTTTACCGAGGAGATCTCATTTGTTTCAATAATTACCGCATCAAGGTCGGGGATGTTGAATATCTCTTCAACCGTCATAAGATTGTGCCCATCATAGAGCTTGTCGTTTATCCCGTTAACGGCGACGGGGTTGGGGCGAGAATCCTCATCCGGTTCTACCGCGATACCTACCACCTCGAAAACATCGCTAAGGTGTGTTATTGAACGGTAAATAACACTTGCGTGGTCGTGCTGAACTCCTATTTGTGCAACTTTAATTTTTCTCATGTCTTACTCCAATCTTGACCAGTCGAACTGCGAAATAAGGGGAAATTCGCGGTCGTTAATAAGTCTTGTGTATACTTCGAAGCAGTTGGCAGGCGAGTTGGTTTCACTTGTAAGGTCGTCAAGCGTAAGTCTGCCAAAGTGCATCATTTTCATAATTGCGTTTATATCGTCCTTTTCGGTGAACCAACCGTGATGGGATTCCTCTTTGGGACGCGCCATGGTGTGCGCTCCGATAAGGGTGATTCCGGGGCTATGCACCTTTCTGTAATAGTCGATGTGGAACTCCTTGTTTCTTGTACAGCCGAGAAGCGCAACACGTCCGAAACGCGCCATGCAGTCAAGCGTTTCGTCAAGACCCGCACCCTGACCCGTTACCTCAATCGCAACGGCAACCCCGCCGCCCGTTACAGCCTTTACCTTGTCCGCAAAGCCTTCTTCAAAGGGGTCAAAGGCGTAGTCCGCTCCGCCTCTTATTGCGTCCTCGCGTCTCTTTGCCACGGGATCAACGGCAATTATGGGGGTGGCGCCCGCCGCGCGGAGCATTCTTATTGCAAACTGACCGAGGATACCCAGACCCATGACCATTGCCGACTCACCCATTTCAAGTTTGCATTTTCTTATCGCCGCCATGGGGAAGGTGGCAATATGTATAAATGCGGCTTGCTCAAAGCTGATGTCGTCATATGGAATCTTTGTAATGAATTTTTCTTTGATCGTGCTTATACTTGAGTGAGTGCCCCAGCTTACTATAACTCGGTCGCCAACCTTTACGCTTTTAACGTCCGAGCCGATTTCGGTAACTACGCCCGAAGCGCTGTATCCCAAATTGCGAGGAAAGTGAACGCGGGGGGCAGCGGGGCCACTTACACTGGGGTCGCCAGTAATGTTTGCTTTCTCGGTTCCTGCCGAGATGGTGCTTACCGCAAGCTTTACGCGCACGCTGTCGCCTGCAAGCTCTTCCACGTCTTTGGTGAGAAGCTCGGCTTTGTTTATTTCGGTGAATACTATTTGTTGCTTTTTCATCTCTATTCTCCTTTTTTGAGATTATAAGACAAGTATAGCATATTGACAACAACTTTAAAATGTGCTATACTTTAAAAAAAGAGTACAATTCTACAAAAAGGAGAGCTCGATGGAATACAAAGATATGTTTTTGACAAGCTTTGATATAAGAAGGCTTGTCAATGAGAACGGCAGAGTAACCAACGCGCGCCTTGGGGCAAGCACAAATTATTTTGCCGCGCTTGAAAGGGGATACGCCGTTTTCAGCTTTTCGGGCAAAAGATTTGAGCTTTATCCGGGTGAGCTTTTGTATATTCCGCAAGGATTGCCCTACGTTTCGGAGTGGTACGGAGAGGGCTTTTGCAGCTTTTATTCGCTTGCGTTCACTTTTCGCTATTTTTCCGAAAACAGCGCGTACAATTTGCAAAAGCTTTCCGAGTGTGATTTTGATTTTGAGAGCGTGCTAAAAGGCATTTATGAATTGAGAGACGGTTCCTGCGCGCAGTCGCTTTCGCTTTTTTACTCTCTTTACTCGTTTGCGGAAAGCAAGCTTGAAAAAAGGGAACTATCCTTTAATCACAGCAGAATATCAAAGGCGGTAGACTATATGGAAAACCACTTTGCCGAGGATTTTGACGTCCCCGCGCTTTCGAAAATGTGCGGAATGAGCGAGTCGGGCTTTTACACCGAGTTCAAAAAGATTACGGGCTACACGCCCATACGCTACAAAAACATTCTAAAATGCCGCCGTGCCGTCGAGCTTTTGCAAAATAGCGATTACGGCGTGGAAACGGTAGCCGACAAGGTGGGGTGTACAGATGCGTCATATCTCAGAAGGGTGCTTTTTAAGGAGCTTGGTAAGACGCCAAAGCAAATTCGGGCGGAAAAACAGCTTATCTGACGTGTCAACGCTTCTTTTTCAGCGCGTACAGCCCCGAGCCAACAAGCATAAAACCAAAGATTTTGCGGAGCATTTCGGGAGACAGCACCGAGACAAGATAGGTACCCGCAAAAGAACCGATTATTCCGGTCGCGCTCATAATAGCCACCGCTAAAAAGGGTATTTTCCGTTTGGTGAGATTGAATATCAGCGACGAAAAGGATGCGAGAATAAAAAATATTAGGTTTGCGCCCTGCGCGGTAAGCTGAGGCGTATTTCTTACAAGAGTAAGATATATCACAAGCAGACCGCCGCTGCCCACGCCAAGCCCTGAAAGGGCGGCAATGACGAAAATTATAATCGAATCAAACATGCTTACCTCACGATCATCGCCAATCCCGAGTAAATTACCAGAAAGGCAAAGAGTTTCATTATAAAGCTTTCCTTTAGCTTATCCAAAAGAAAGCCGCCTACGATGCCTCCTGCTACGGTGGGGATAATCAGCTTTTGTATGAATTCAAAATCAAGCATTCCGTTTATTCCGTAGCGTATAGCCGAAACGGTGGAAATGGGCATCATAACCGAGAGCGAAATTGCCATAAGGTCGCGCCGCTTATATACCTCGTCCTCTTTTTCGTACAGGTTGCCAAGCGCCGCCGCAAGTACGAAAATCAATATTATTCCGCCGCCCGCGCCAAGTAATCCGTTAATTACGCCTGCTGCCAGCGAGCCAAGTATCACAAGCACGAGACGTGTGTTTGCCTTCATTTAAAATTGTAACTCCTTTTCAATTTTTTCGCTAAAGCTCTTGAAAAAAGCAAAATGCGGTGATATAATATATTATGTATAGTTATATTTAAATCAATGTCGTGAAAAGTTAACCAAATTATAGATTTTATGGGAGATTGATATGGACAAGGAAAAAAAGACCAAAAAGACTGAAGGCAACGCCGAAAACGAGCCGAAGCGCACGTCCAAAAAAGCGTCGGCTTCGCCTCGCGCGTCGGTAAAACATAAAAACAACGAGGATACGGCGGATAAAGAAGGAAAGGGCACGAAAAAGAAAGTCAACAAAAGCGAGCAAGCAACCTCTCCCGCAAAAAAATCCGCGGGGGTAAAGCTTATTAACGCCATTATGCCTTACATTCTTGTTATTCTGGCGCTGTTTTTGCTTGTTTGTTTCGTTATTATAGACGTATTTTCAAATACCAGCCCCGAAAACGGTGTAGGAGTTATCGGAATGGGCATGAGAAATCTGCTTTGCGGACTTTTCGGAATGGGCGCGTTTTTCGTTCCCATAGCCCTGACGGTACTTGCGGTTACCTGGTGGCGCGCGGCTGAAAAGAAGTGCCTGCTTGCGAGAACCTTCTTTTCGCTTGTTGCGCTTGTTATGCTTTCGTCGCTTATACACGTAATATTCGTTGCCGCTTCTGCGTCATACGAGACGGGCGTTGGACTGTCGGCACTGTACAATAACGGAAAAACGCTTGACGGCGGCGGCGTGATAGGCGGACTTATCGGTGAGCTTTGCTATACCGCCATAGGACCCGTGGGCTCACTTATAATACTCCCCATACTGACAGTAATGTTTGTGATGTTTACCTTTGGAATAACCGTGGGATATGTCATAAACCGCGTTCGAGAAAAAGCTAAGCGGGAGCGCGAGCGGAAAGAGGCTGAGGAAGCCGAGCTTGAGCTAATAAGAGAGGAAGCCCGTCTGAAGCGCGAGAAAGAGCGCGAGGAGAACGAGAAAAAGCGCAAGGGCGAGGAAGAATCCCGAGAGAAAAAGCGTAAGGAAGAAGAAAAGCGCAAGGAAGAGGAAAAACGCAAGGAAGAAGAGAAGCGCAAGGAAGAGGAAAAGCGTAAAGAAGAAGAAAAGAAACGCAAGGCGGCAGAGGAGGAAGAGTTGGAGGAAGAACCTCAATTCGGTCCTTTGGATGAGCCTGTTATGAAGGTTTTGGTGTTCTCCCCTGAGTCGGGTCAGCCGCTTAACGCCGAGGACCCCTCGAAAACCGAAAAGAAAGAGCCCGAGAAAGAGCCCGAAAAGAAGGAAGAGCCCAAGATCGAGCCTGCCAAGGCTCCCGAAAAAGACCCGAAAAATCAGCCTGAGACTCCTGTTCCCACTAACCCCAACGATATGAATGACCTGCTTCGCGAGGTCTTTGGCGGAGAGGGAAAGAAGAAATCACCGCAAACCGAGCCGTCGGGGAAGGCTACCGAGCCCGAAAAGGCTGCTGAGCCCGAAAAGACCGAGCTGTCCGAGGAAGAGGCGTTGCTTTCGGAAATGAAGGAGATTGACGAGCTTGATTCTCCCGAGGGCGAAACGGACGACGAGTTTGACGAAACTCCCGTGGATATTGATCCCGAAAATGGCGTTGCGGAATACGTATTCCCGCCTATTTCGCTTCTTGCCGAGGATACCGCAAAGCAGGAAAATGACCATACCGAGGAGCTTATGAGAAACGCTCAGGCACTTATGGATACTCTCAAGAGCTTCAACGTAAAAATCAAGGAAATAACCTATTCCAGAGGTCCTACGATAACGCGTTACGAGCTTAAGCCCGACGTGGGTGTGCGCGTGCGTTCTATTGCCAACCTCGTTGACGATATCGCGCTTAATCTTGCTACCACCGGTGTGCGTATTGAGGCTCCTATTCCCGGCAAGCCCGCTGTGGGTATAGAGGTTCCCAACGAACACCCGACAACCGTATATCTCCGCTCTCTTATCGAGACCGAGAAGTTTGAAGGCGAGACCAGCAAGCTTACCGCATGCCTTGGAGCTGATGTTGGAGGAAAGTCGGTTTACTTCAATATCGCAAAAATGCCTCACCTGCTTATCGCGGGTGCTACGGGTATGGGTAAGTCGGTGTGTATTAACAGTATCATCGTCAGCTTGCTTTATAAGGCGAGACCCGACGAGGTAAAGCTTATTCTTATCGACCCCAAAAAGGTTGAGTTCAATTCCTATAAGGACATTCCTCATCTCTACTGTCCTATCGTAAGTGACCCCGCAAAGGCTGCGGGCGCGCTTGCCTCGGCAGTGGCGGAGATGGAGCGCAGATTTGCGCTTATCGAGGAGGTTGGAGTGCGTAATATCTTCAACTATAACGAGGTTGTCAAGGACGATCCAACCAAGGAATTTATGCCTCAGATGGTTATTATCATCGATGAGCTTGCAGACCTTATGATGACCGCAAAGGACGCGGTAGAATCCTCTATTTGCCGTTTGGCGCAAAAGGCGCGTGCGGCGGGTATCCACATCATCATCGGTACGCAGAGACCGTCGGTTGACGTTATTACGGGTCTTATCAAGGCAAATATTCCGTCGCGTATCGCTTGTACCGTTACCTCTCAGGTAGACTCGCGTACAATTATCGATATTGGCGGCGCTGAACGCCTTATCGGTAAGGGTGATATGTTGTTTGCCCCCGTTGGTTCGTCCAAGCCTATGCGTGTTCAGGGCGCGTTTGTAAGCGAGTTTGAGGTTGAAAAGATAGTCAACTTTATCAAAGAAAATAATCGTGGGGCTAACTATAACGAAGAATTTATCAAGCTTATTGACGAAGAGGCTGCCAAGTGTACCGCAAGCGGCAAGAAGGGTGCGGCGGCAGCGGCGAGCGGCGGTGAGGTCGAGGGCGGACTTGACCCCAAATTCAAGGAAGCGGTTGAGCTTGCAATCGACAGCGGAAAGGTGGCAACCTCGCTTCTTCAAAGAAGACTTGAGGTGGGTTACGGCAGAGCCGCAAAGATTATCGACCAGATGGAGCAGATGGGCTTCGTAAGCGAGCCTGACGGCAATAAACCCAGAAAAATTCTTATTAGCAAAGAGCAGTTTCTGCAAATGGCGGCAAACGGAGATATTTAAATAAAAAGGGGCTTAGTCATTAACTTAGCCCCTTTACTCACCGATAAACAATAATTTGATGAAGGATGGGAAATTAATGAAGAAATGGTTGGTTCCACTTGCTTTTCCGCTCATTTCTGTTGCTTCATTTATAGCAATTTATGCGTTAGCAAATTGGGCGAATGGTGACGGCACCGGTTATGGCGGTGTTGTGTATGGTCTGATTGGCATGATATTCTACTGCGTGATAGTAATTCCAGCTATATGTATCGCATATTCAAAGTGCTGTTTATCCGGACAAAAATTCCGTTTGCTTTTTATTCTTTATCAGTCGTTTTTTATCGGTTTGCCT
>JAZKYO010000059.1:0-20944 GCA_045612185.1 Eubacteriales bacterium | reverse complement strand
GACGAGCGACAAGGGCTACGCGCCCTTGACTGGCGCCACCTCGCCGGTGGGGGCTCCACGTGGCTGCTGTGCGAACACACCGACAAACTACAATTTGAACCTCTGTTAATACGAAAGAAAACCGCCATTGTTTAGATGGCGGTTTTCGTATTGCGTCCGAGTTGTTCGCACAATCCCTAAATCGTGGGCGCCGAAGGCAACAGGCCCGTCCGGCGAGGACAAACTACAATTTGAACAAATCAATTTACCACTCTTAGCCCATAATTTATGAGCTTGGATTTAACGCTTTGCATTTCATCATCGGTGGGCATACGCTCAGGGAGAGTATTCTCCATTTCAAGCGAGGCGTATTTTGAGCCTGCGTACTTATGGTAGGCGAGGACCCTCACCGCGGTAAGATTTTTAAGGGTGGCGAGAAGCTCGCCAATCTTTTCGGTCTGGTCGGAATTGTAATCGGGGACGTAGGGAAAACGCACCTCGATTTTTTTCCCTCTCGAATCAATATATTTCAAATTTTCAAGAATAAGATCATTGTCCTGACCCGTACATTTTTTGTGCGTCTCGGGGTCTACCGCCTTAACGTCGTACAGAAAAACGTCGGTAAAGTCAATTACCTTGTCTATTGCCGCGCGGCTCACCATTCCGCAGGTATCAACCGCGGTATGTATTCCCTGCTCCTTGAGCTTTTTGAGCAATTCGGCACAAAAATCGGCATGGCAAAGGCACTCGCCGCCCGAAAGAGTAACGCCTCCTCCCGAGTTCTCATAAAACTCCTTGTCCTCAAGCAACAAGGGCAAAAGCTCATCCACGCTCATCTCCCTGCCGTAGAACTTAAGCGCACCGCCAAGGCAAACCTCCTCGCATTTTCCGCAACCGACACATTTTTCTCGTTCGAAAACATGAAGCCCGTCCTTTACGCTGTGCGCCCCCGCCGCGCAGACCGCAAGGCACTCTCCGCAGCCAATACACTTTTCTTTCATATAGGCAAGCTCGGGCGCGGGGCAAATCCCCTCGGGATTGTGACACCACACGCATTTAAGCGGACAGCCCTTTAAGAAAAGCGTTGTTCTTATTCCGTCACCGTCGTGGACGGCAAATCTCTTTATCTCAATTATTCTTGCTTTCATAAAACACCTCTCACTGTTGGTATTTTAATTATACACCCCTCTTAAACAAAAATCAATGCAATAAACGGAATAACTTGCACATTTCGCAACTGTATATATAAAAGCCAAATATTGACAAGTCGGTTTTTTTATGATATACTCATACTATAAGACTGAATTTTATTAAAGGAGCGCATTTATGGCAAAAACAGTTAAAGACGTTCTCGCTATGATAAAGGAGAACGGTATTAAAATGGTTGACTTTAAAATGGTTGACATCAACGGTCAGTACCGCCACGTTTCTATCCTTGCGGAAAACTTCTCAGAGGACACAATGAAAAGCGGTATCGGATTCGACGCCTCCAACTACGGCTACGCGGTAGTTGAAAAGAGCGACATGGTCTTCATTCCCGACCCCGACACCGCCGTTATCGACCCCTTCTGCGAAATTCCCACTCTTTCCATGACGGGTAACGCTATGATTATAGATACCCCCGAAAACCGTCCCCTTCCCCAATATCCCCGAAACATTGTTCGCGCCGCTGTTCAGCAAATGAAGGACATGGGCGTGGCTGACACAATGTTCATTCTCCCCGAGTTCGAGTTCTACCTTTTCGACGAGGTAAATTGGAGCGTTGACCCCAACTGCATCGCCGCTTCGGTTGACGCAAAGCAATCTTATTGGAACAGCGCGGTAGAGGGCAAGGGCGTTATTGTTCCCAAGCAGAAAAACTACCACATAGCTAAGCCCTTTGACGTTTCCTACGAGTGCCGCAGTGAAATGTGTCTGCACATGAAGGACATGGGTATAGAGATTAACTATCACCACCCAGAGGTTGCCGCTTCGGGTCAGTTTGAGATAGAGCCTCAGCTTGGCGAGGTCGTTCACATGGCTGACGCTACCATGATGATAAAATATATCATTCACAACACGGCGCTTAAGTACGGCAAGACCGCAACCTTTATGCCCAAGCCCATTTACGGCGAGGCAGGAAGCGGAATGCACGTTCATATGCTTCTTATGAAGGACGGAAAGCCCGTGTTCTCTGACGACAACGGCTACGCTCACCTCAGCGAAACCGCGCACTACTTTATGGGCGGACTGCTCAAGCACATTGCTTCGCTTTGCGCTATCACAAATCCCAGCACGAACTCCTTCAAGCGTCTTGTTCCCGGCTTTGAGGCTCCCGTTACGGTTGGCTACGCCACCTCTAACAGAAGCGCGGTAATCAGAATCCCCGCTTACGCAAAGAGCCCCGAAAAGCGCCGCTTTGAGCTTCGCAACCCCGACGCTACCTGCAACCCCTATTTCTGCTACGCGGCTATTCTTATGGCAGGTCTTGACGGAATCAAAAACAAGATAGATCCTCACGCAAACGGTTGGGGACCTTACGACTTCAACCTTTTCCATCTTCCCGAGGAAGAAAAGGCAAAGCTTCAGGGACTTCCCACATCTCTCCCCGCAGCGCTTGACGCACTTGAGGCGGACAACGATTACCTTACCGTGGGCAACGTTTTCCCCAAGGAGCTTATTGATAACTTTATCAAGACAAAGCGCGCCGAGTGCAGCGAAATGTCCAAGATTCCCCACCCCGCGGAGTTTGATAAATACTACAATCTTTAATATAAAAAGAACTGTCTTTATAAGACAGCTCTTTTTTATTCCAAAATGTAATATCAATGTGAAAAATGTAATTGAATCGCTCGGAAATATATGTTAAAATAAATTCAACCAAAAGCAAAGGACTACACAAAATGAAAATTTTTGATATGCACGTACACGCGAAGAACACGCCGCCCGAACCCGAAAGATTGCTTTCACAGCTTGCCCTTGCGGGTGTTTGGGGGTGCTCGGTCATTTCAAACAGACCGCGCGAAATGTCCCCCGAAACGGGAAGCGATTTTGCCGACAGACTTGCGGAGATCATCAACTGGACCCGTGGCTACGAGGATCGTCTCGTACCGATTTTGTGGATCCATCCAAATGAGGAAAACATTCTGCAAAAGATCGAGTCGGCAAGTGAAGCAGGCGTTGCCGCCTTCAAGGTGATATGCAATAACTTTTACGTTGGCGAAAACAGATCTATGGATATGCTTGAAGCCATTTCAAAGACCGGTAAGCCCGTAATATTTCACTCGGGAATCCTTTGGGACGGCTCTCCGTCGTCCGCTTACAACCGCCCCGCAAATTGGGAGGCTCTGCTTGAGCTTGACGGTCTGCGCTTTTCACTTGCGCATTGCTCCTGGCCCTGGATAGACGAATGCGTTGCGGTATACGGAAAGTTTTTAAATGCGCTTAATTCGGGAAAAAACGTCGAAATGTTTGTTGATATTACCCCGGGAACCCCCGAAATTTATCGCGAGGAGCTGTTTAAAAAGCTTTTTTTAGTAGGTTACGACGTTCCAAACAACGTTATGTACGGCACAGACTGCCGTACCGACAACTACCGCTTTGAGTGGACAAAGAGATGGCTGTCTATTGACACCGCCCTATTTGACAAGCTTGAAATTCCGACAAAAATGCGGGAAAAGATATTTTACAAAAACTTTATGAGATTTTTGGGAAGAAGCAACGAGGAAATTAAACGCTTTGTTCCTCTTCCCGATTGCCAGACGCTGTGGACGCCCTCACTTGAAAAATAAAAGAAAGGACTTACTATGAAAAACTATAAAATTGCTATTATAGGTCTCGGACTGCGCTCCGTCGGACTTTATAACGCTTTAAAGAACAGAGATTACGTTGATATCGTATCGGTTTGCGACCTTTACCCCGACAGGTGCGAGGATATGGCAAAGCGCATTGAGAACGACGGAAGACACCGCCCTCTCACCTTTACCGATTACAAAGAATGCATTGACAAGTCAAAGCCCGATATGGTTGTTATATCAACGTCGTGGCTTCCTCATATAGAAATCTGCATATATGCTATGGAGCGCGGTGTTATTGCCGCCAGCGAGGTGGGCGGAGCCTACAGCATAGAAAGTCTTTGGGAGCTTATCCGCTGTTACGAGCGCACGGGCACACCGGTGACTATGCTGGAAAACGCCTGCTACCACCGCATAAAGCTTCTTGCGCTTAATATGAAGCGCCTTGGACATCTTGGGGAGATGGTTCATTGCGAGGGCGCATACCGTCACGATATGCGCGAAGAGATATGCACCGGTTGGAGAAAGCGCCATTACCGTCTCGATCAGTATATCCACCGCAACGCCGACAACTATCCCACCCACGACGTGGGACCGATAGCCAAGCTTCTTGATATAAACTGCGGCAACCGCTTTTTGTCGTTGGTATCGGTGGGCTCTAAGTCGGTAGGTCTTTCACAATACGCCAAGGAGCACGGGATCGAAGAGCTTGACGGCGTCAGATTTATGCAGTCCGACGTGGTCTCAACGATTATCAAATGTCAAAACGGTGAAACCGTAACCCTTACTCTTGACACCTGCCTTCCCAGGTACTACGCCCGCGGTTTCATTGCTCAGGGCACAAAGGGTATTATAAGCGAGGACACAAACTGCGTTTATCTTGATGCCGACAACAGCGGGCATAAAATGTGGGACGAGGTTGCGGGTAACATAAGCCTTTACTACGGAAAATACGAGCACCCGTTGTGGGTTGATTATCACCCCGGCAAGGAGGGTCACGGCGGTATAGACTCGCTTCAGTTTGACGATCTTTTCAGAGCGCTTGAATGCGGCGAGGAAACGCCCATTGACGTATACGATATGGCGACCTGGATGTGCATAAGCGTTCTCAGCGAGCAATCTATGGCAACGGGAACAGCAATACCCTTCCCCGACTTCACAAGCGGAAGCTGGGTATACAGAAAAAATAATTTTGCCAAATAAAAGGGGCGCAACGCCCCTTTAAAACTCTGCGGGCGAAACGCCCGTATATTTGATGAAATTTCGGTAAAACGTAATGTAATTGTCGTACCCGCAAATCGAAGAAAGCTCGGAAAAGCTGATATCACCTTTGGATTTTCTGTATATTTCAACAGCCGTTTCAATTCTTGTCTTGTTTAAAAAATCGTGGAACGAACGCCCCGAAAAGACCTTAAATCTTGACAAGAATTCCTTTTTTGACATACGCACCGTTTTCGCCAAATCACCCGCGGATATCTTTTTATCAAAGTTCTTCTTGACATAATTTATCGCGTATAGTATACTGTTCTTATCCGTCGGAGATTTTACGGCTTCATCGGCTTTCAACAGCTCGAGAAACACGCAAAAGACCGTGGCAAGGCAGTTTCTTAAAACAAGCTCGGAGTTGCCTATCCCCATCTCATACTCGTGCCGCATAAAATCCATCAGATTTTGCAGATGTATCTGCATTTCGGCGGGCACGGGCGCAATGACCACGGGATTTCCGCTGTTGAACAGCGATGAAAGCCTACCACCGCTTCCCGCTTGATGCTGGAGTATATGCTCTATAAAATTAATGGAAAAGGTAAAAACGTAAAGCTCTGCCAACGTGGTATTTCCGCGTGCGGAATAATTGGCATTTGGCGGAATAATACAAATGTCACCGCACCCCAAACGCATCCCCTCTCCGTTTCCGTAAGACACGGTAACGTATCCTTTGGTAACGTAATAAACTCGGAAGTGATCGCGGAAAAAGCACTTTTCCTCGCCTTTCAGGGTTTGCTTTTCTATATGAAACTTAGGTCTTACCTCGGGCGCGGATTGCTTGATATTAAGACACCCCATAAAATCCTCCTATAAAAAGAGATCTGATTCAGTTTATCACACATACGGGAATATGTCAATAACAAAAGTGCTCCAAACATAACAAAAAATTGTTGAAAGGACTTATTCAATGCAAGATTCAATCAAAAAGGCCACTGCAGAAAAATGGTATGATTTGCTTGATTTTCCCAAAGAAGCCTATAAAGAGTTCAAGTCCGCACTTGAAGCCTGGAATCCCCAAGGTGCGACTTCCATAGATTTATATAACACGTCGGAAAAGGACGGAAAAAAGAATCTTTTAAGTTATCTTTTTTTCTGTGATGAGCTTGAAAAAGGGTATCAAAGCAAAGGAATTCCCAACAACGTGCTGATCGACACGCTTAAGGATATAGTAATTTGGACAAAAACCTGGAGCGCCCTCAAAAACGAGCTTTACCTCGGCGAGGTGGAATGGCTGAAGCGCCATCTGAGTATGAAGCTTTTCAGGCTGGGGCGACTTCAGTTTTGTATGGCAGATTCGGAATTTGATATTCCCGAGAAGAACGTCAAAAAGGGCGACCCCACAATAGAGATACACATTCCCGAGGGCGAGCCACTTTTAGTTGAAGAATGTATAAGATCCATCGAGCTTGCGCGGGATTTTTTCAAGCGTTACTTTCCAAATTACAATTACACGCTTTTTACCTGCCACTCCTGGCTTCTTGACACCTCGCTTGACAGATTTCTCAAGCCCGACAGCAATATTCTGAAATTTGGCGGCTTGTTTAAAGTGGTCAAGCGCGACTCATCCGACGCCCTTCTTGGATATATTTTCAGATGGGGAATAAAGCGCGAGGAGTTAGAGAGCTCCCCCGCCGTCACGTCCCTTGCCAAAAAGATAAAATCCGCGGCGCTTAACGGAGAAGAATTCTACGAGTGCCTCGGGTATATAGAAAAATAGGCTGAGTCTTATAAGACATCTCTTTTTTTATCCAAATATTTCTTCCGCGTTACAGACTATGCCGTAGTCGGCAAAGTCGAAAATTCGCGCGTCTTTATCGGGGTTTACCGCAATTACCGATTTTGCGTTTTCAAAGCCGCAGGTGTGTTGCACCGCACCCGAAATGCCAACGGCAATATAGATTTTTGGACATATCATTTTGCCCGTAAGCCCAACCTGCGCCTCGTAAGGCATAGCTCCGCCGTCTACCGCCGCGCGGGAGGCGCAAAGCTCAGCCCCAATTCTTTCGGCAAAAGCGCGTGCCGCGTTTACGTCACAAACGCCCTTTCCCACGCCAAGCGCAATATCACCTCCGTCACTCACCGTGCGGACGGTAGCCATCTGCGGTCTTGAGGTGCATTTTATCTTTGCGATAATGTTTCCGCCCGACGCGGGGCGATACATATAGAGGTTTTCTCCGTCGGTCTCAAGATTTACACAATCGGCGCAAAGCCCCGTTTCAAGCATTGCGGCGGCTATGGGAGCGTTTCTTCTTCCCCACAAATCAGCGTTCCAAAGCACCGCGTCGGGGGCTTCGGAGCGTATAGTTTCCACAATTTTTGAAATCTCGGTCTTGTCAACCGCTACGACTTTTTCACCAAGAGCGCGCGCCGCCTCGGCAACCTCGTCGCCAACGGCTACTATTTTGCCAAGCTTTTTTTCGCTGTCGGCAATTTTTTCTCTATCGGAATTTTCAAGCGTAAGCCTTTCCACAAGCGGCAAAAGCTCATCTTTGGTTATAAATCGGCATTTGCGCTTGCCTCTCTCGCTCTCAAACACCTTCATCACCTGAGTGGGAGAGCCTTTAAGCCCTATGCGTTCGGGGTCGCACCCAAGCACCGAGTTATCCCAGACCTCGACCTCCGACGGTCTTGAAAAAATGCTTGGAAAGCGCAATACGTTTATTCGCTCAACCGTTACAAGCGCGGGAAGCGGCACGCGCTCGTCACCGAGACGTGTTTTACATCTGACCTCGCTATCAACGCTTATTTCAAGGGCATTTGTAACAAGCGAAAGCCCAAGCATCTGCGAAAGGCAAGGTCCGACCTGCGCAGTGTCGCCGTCCACCGTTTGTCTGCCGCACAGCACTAAGTCAAACTCAAGCCTCTTGGCGGCAGTTGACAGAATATAGCTCGTTGCCAGAGTATCAGATCCCGCAAAGGCGTTATCGCAAAGCATTATTACCTTTGCGCCAAGTCTTGTAAGCGCTGTCAGCGCATCCTTTGCCGAAGGCGGGCACATTGAAAGCACCGTAACCTCTCCGCCAAGTCTGAAAGCACACTCAAGGGCGCAAGCGTCAAAGGGGTTGATCTCACCCTTAATTATTTTTACGCAAACAAGTATCTTCATAGCTTAAAAGTTGTGATACACCGGTGCGAGAGCGTCGTGTACCGCCTTGTATTTTTTAAATATTTCGGCATACACCGCGGTGTTTTCAGGGTTTGGCTCGGTGCGGTCAATTTCCTTGTTGCAAGCCTTTTGAGCTTCAAGCGCATCCGCAAAAAATCCTGCCGCCACGCCCGCAAGCATTGCCGTACCGAAAGAGGAATCGCTGTATTTATTAACGACCAGAGTAAGCCCAAGCGCGTCAGAGACAATCTGTCTCCAAAGCGGACTTTTAGCGCCTCCGCCAATAGCCGAGGCGTAATTTTTATGTTCAAGCCCCTCTCCCTCAAGCGCGTTTTTGCAATCGAGAAGTGAAAGCGCCACGCCCTCCATTACCGCGCGGGAAAAATGCGCCTTGGTGTGTCCCGCCCTTATACCCACAAAGCTTCCGCAAAGTGCGGGGTCGGCGTATGGGGTCAGCTCTCCGTTAAGGTAAGGGTGGAACATTAGTCCGTCCGCCCCCACAGGCAGCTTTGCCGCCTCGCTGTCAAGCTCCCCATAATCTCCGCCAAAGGTGTCTCTGTACCAACGGTAGGACGCTGCGCAGGACTTTGTTGCAGTTCCCGGATAATAAAGCCCCTTTGCGATATGAGAATAATTTATAAGGTACGGGCTTGGGCAGGGACGGTCGGTGATAACGCATATTCTGCCTGCCGTGGCAAGCTTAAGAGTCATATCCCCCTTTGAAACTCCGCCCGCGGCAAAAACCTCCATAACCGTGTCGGTTGTGCCGCATATAACCTTTGTTCCTTCTTTAAGCCCCGTATCCTTTGCCGCCTTGGCCGTCACCTCGCCCACGATACTGTCGGGGGCGACCACCTTTGGCAACTTGGAGATATCAAACCCCCAAACCGCGCAAAGCTGGGGCGACCACGCGCCCGTATTGTAGTCGAAAAACATACTTCCCTGCGCCTCGATGTTGTCAGTAACGTAGTCACCCGTAAGCATATGGCGCACGAAATCCTTGGCAAAGAAAATTCTCTCTGTCTTTGCCCAGACCTCGGGAAGATTGTCTCTTACCCACATAAGCTGCGGCAAGGTCCATATGGTATCGGGGGCGTGAAGTGCCTGCTTGTAAATAAGCTCTCCGTAGTTTTCCTTAAGAAAAGCCACTTCCTTGGTGCTTCGCGAATCGGTCCAATGAATAGCGGGCATAAGCACGTTGAAATCAGCATCCATAAGCACCGCTGTATGCGTTGCGGCGTCAAGCCCCACGCACTCTATATCGGCGGCGTTTATTCCGCTTTTCTTTGTAAGCGCAAGGATATTATCCTTGGTAGCTTTGTACCAATCCATCGGATCTTGCTCGCAATACCCTGCTTTGGGGTAGCTTGTTTTATATTCGATTGTGTTGGTTGCCATCACCTTACCATCTGCGGAAAGCAGGGTAGCCTTTGAAGCACCGCCACCGAAATCTATTCCAAGAACGTATTTCATCTGTTCTCTATCCATTTGTGCTCAGGGTCGCTTGAACGGTTAAAGCCCTGATAATCGCCTGCCATAAGCCACAGGAAATAAGTCTTGTAGCCGGGGGTTGAAACGGTGGTGTGGTATCCGTATGGGAACTCCACAAGCTCGTCGTTTTTAACTCTGTACGCCTCGTCAATTTCTCCGTCGGAGGTGTAGAGGCACTGAACCGCAAAGCCCTGCTTAGGTTCAAAGAGGAAGTAATATATCTCCTCCGCCACGCACTCGTTGGGCATATCGTTTACGTCGTGCTTATGGGGCGGAAAGCCTGCCCAGTTACCCTCGGTGGTATACGCCTCACCTATGGTAAGAACCTTGGCGTTTGAGTTGCCGTCAATAATAAAGCTTGTCTCGCGCTGATAAGGCACCTCGCCAAGCAGCTTAAGCACAACGTGGTCCTCGCGAAGCACCTGGGGCTCGGTCTTTTCAGCCACGGGAGTAGCGCAAACGGCAATTTTTATCTTATCGCGCGCAATTATCTCGCAAGCCTGCTCCTTTGGCATATAAAAGCTTTCTGCCTTGCGGTTTTCAAACACGTTTGCTCTGTTGCCTATGTTTTCCCAAGTCTCGCCGTTCACCTTGACGTCGCAATGTCCCTCAAGCATAATGAACGCCGTCTCCTTGTCCTCGGTATAAAAATCAAGCTTTTCGCCCGCGTCAAGCTCGATAATACCAAACTCCAGCTTTTTAAGCGAGCATTCGCCTATTTTACAAACAGGCGTATATCCCTTTGCGGGCTTATAAGTCTTTTTAAAGTTCATAGCCATTCTCCTTTATAAATCTTTGTGTTTCCTCAAATGACGGAACACTTTCTCTCGCGCCCACGCCGGTACATTTTATTGCCGAAACCGCGCTTGAGAAAAGGCAGCTTTTTTCGTAGTCAAAGCCCTTGCAAAGCGCCGCCGCGTAAGCGCCGTGAAACACGTCGCCCGAGCCGTTTGTGTCAATTGCCTTGACAGCAAACGCGGGGTAAGCCTTTATTTCCTTGCCGTTGTAAATGATTCCGCCTTTTTTGCCCTGAGTGACAACAACAACCTCAGGACTGTATTTGTGGAAAAGTATCCTTGCCGCATCCTCAGCGTTTTCAGCTCCCGTGTGACCCATGGAAAACTCCTCCGAGGGTATCATAATATCGGTAAAAGCCAAAAGTCTCTCCACTCCCTCATAGAGCCCACCGCAGTCGTAAAGCACCTTTGTGCCGCTTTGGCGCGCAATCTTTGCCGCCTCTACCGCGGCGTCCATCTCATTACCGTCCACCATAAGAATTTCAGCGTTTCTTATTGCCTCTTTCTGAGCCTCACTAAGCACAAGCGGGGGAAGGTCGCCCTTGTCAAACACGCAGGTACGCGCGGCTGTGTCGGCTGTAAGCCAAAGCACAGAGGCAAAGGAGCGGTAGCCCGCCTTAACCTCCACAAGGCTTGTATCCACACCGTATTTTTCAAAATCGCTCTTTAAGAATATTCCACCGCTGTCCGAAGAAAGCACGCCTATAAAAGCCGTAGGCTCACCAAGCTTTGCCGCCGCCACGATTCCCGTAGCCGCGGGGCCGCCCCCCGCCTGCTTTGAGGCGGTGGCGCGCATTTTTGTGTCTTCCTTTGGATAGGTGGGGATATTGTAAAGCGTGTCAAACACGCAAGCTCCGATTCCTACTATCTTTGCCATAGCTTACGCCTTTCCGTCAGCGCCAACAAGCTTTATCTTTTCAAGCGCAAGCTTCTTTACGCTTTCGATAGGCTTTTTCATAAAGATGTCAACAGCGATGCTTCTCGCAGGGTCGTCAATCGTCTCCTTAGTGCCATCGGCAAAGGCGCAACAAACGTCAGTTCCGATGTTCATTTTGCGAACGCCTGCGGCAATAGCCGCCTTAACCTGCTCGTCGGGAATCCCTGAGCCGCCGTGAAGTACAAGCGGAATACCGCCAGTTGCCTCTCTTATTGCCTTTACCCTTTCAATGTCAAGCTTGGGGGGCTTTTTGTAGTGTCCGTGAGCATTTCCGATAAGCACCGCAAGGCAGGTTACGCCCGTTTCCTTAACGAATCTCGCCGCCTCCTCGGGGTCGGTGAATTCGTCCATAGCCTCGTCGTTTACGCTTCCCACGTGACCGATCTCACCCTCAACGCCAACGCCCACAGCCGAGCAGACCTCGACGATGTGCTTTGTAAGTGCGATGTTTTCTTCAAGCGGATGAACAGAGCCGTCTATCATAATACCCGTGCAGCCCCACGCAAGCGATCGCACTACCTCAAACTCCGTAGGTCCGTGGTCAAGGTGGAAGCAAATCGGAACACTTGCTCTTCTTGCCGCCGCCACAACCGCGGGGCAAACGTAAAAGCCGACTTCCTCTTTGATAAGTCTGGGGTATATCTGAATAATTACAGGCGCTTTTGCCTCCTCAGCCGCCGCGATAACTCCCATTACCGTTTCGGTGTTATAGACGTTGAACGCGGGTATGCAATAGCCGCCCTTTTCAGCCATTCCTATTATTGTCTGAAGGTTTACAAGCATTTCTGTACTACCTCCTCGATTTTCATAATCTCCACGCCCTCAGGCTTGGTTGCTTTAAGAAGCTCATACTCGGCTGTGCAAGCGGTAACGAGAATCTCCGCACCCATATTGGTCGCGTTTATCCATCTGCCCTCGGCAACCTTTGTCATTACGTTGGGCATATACTCGTTCATAATAAGGTTGCCCGCAAGCACGGTATCCTTTTTGTTAAGAAGCATCTCAACAAGCTCACCGCAAGCCCCAAGCACCTCTCTTATGGGCTCGGTTTCCTCAAGGTCGCGGGCAAGAATCGGGCTTTCCTGAGGGGTAAACTTCAAACCCGACTTTTTGACTTTAAGTGCGCCCGACTTGATAAGCTCAGCTAAGAACTGTGTAAAGGTAACTACCTCAGCCTTTACCTCAATTCCCCATTCCTTGTACTCACGCTTCATTATTTTTGCGTCGGCAGGATCGTAGCACACCACCTTTTTGTAGTTGTTAAGTACCTTGGCACACTCCTCCATAACCGCTTTGGTCTCTGCCGCCGCGCCGATAAGGAAATCAAGGCTGTAACCGCTTGAGGGCTCGTTTTCAAGCAACGCAAAATCAACGCCCGCCGCCACAAGAAGCTCTACCGCGCTTTTGGCGCAGCCCTTTGCTCTTGTGTCCTCGCCAAGGAAGAAAAGCACCTCCTTGCCATCGATAACGGGAATATTGGGGTTTCTGTCAGCGCCGTAGATATTCCCCTTTGCGCCAAAGTTTTCAAGCATCTTCATAACGTATTCGGGAAGCTTTCCGTCAAGCGCCGCGCCAAGTCTTGCTTCCTTGGTAAACATTACGGGGTCCCAGCCGGTTACGCAGTCCTTCATGCAACCGCCGCAAAGTGAGCATTCGTAAACGTTGTTTATAATATCGTCGGAATACTCGATAGCACCTCTTGCTACCATGGAAAGACCAAGCGCTCTCGCTCTTGCGGTATTTCTCTCAAGACCCGTAGCGTTTCCGATAGGGCAAACGTGGTGGCACATCCAGCAAAAGCGGCAGCTATCTATATGTTGTTTGGATTTTTCTGTAAATTGCATGTTTCTTTCCTCCTATTAAAGTCCGAGCTTGAAGGGGTTCATTATTCCGTTGGGGTCAAGCTGCTTCTTGATTCCCTCGAACACCTGCATGGCGGGACCGTACTGCTCTTTCATAAGTCTGCCCAGCTTTATACCTACACCGTGGTGGTCGTTTACAACGCCTCCGTTGGCAAGCGCGGTTCTTACGCCGCAGTTCCAGATAGCCTGATGAAGCCGGAACGCCTCGTGGGGGTCAGCGGGAACGTCCTTGCCGTCAACGATAAAGCGGTCGTAAATCATACAGCCCCACTCGTACCAATGCGAGAAGTGCGCAATAAATTTAGCCTGCGGGAAGTTGGTCTCGATAGCTTCTTTCATTGCCCAATAAATCTTTTCTATCTTGTCGTAGGGAGCTATGGTATCCATTGTACCGAAGCACTGAGGAATGTCCATCATATGACCGGGGTAGAAGAAGGTGATCTTTTCCTTCCACCACTTTTCGCCGTACTCAGAGCCAAGGTCCTCAGCTCCGTATTTGGCAAAGGTAGAGAGGAGAAGCTTTTCCTCAACCTCAACAATCTCCTTTACGCCCTCAATGGCAATGTTCATAAACGCACCGGGCTTTTCAACACCGACGATTTTCTTAATAAGCGAAGAGGTTTCCGCCTCGTCGTAAAGTCTCATAACCGATGGCTTGAACTTCTGAAGAAGCTCGCGTCCCGCGTTGAAGGCGTCGGTCATGTTGTGGAAAAGGAATCCTCGGAACTTTCTGGACTCGGGCTGCTCGTAAATTCTCATCTGCGCCTTTGTCATAACGCCAAGCGTGCCCTCTGAACCGATAAATATCTGGTTAAGGTCGGGACCTGCCGCGTGCTTGGGCGCGGGAGAGGTCTCGATAATATCTCCGTTGGGGAGAACGACCTCCATCTGAAGTACCATATCGTCTATTTTGCCGTACTTTGTGGAAGACACGCCGATACCTCTGTGGGCAAGGAAACCACCTACCGTGGAGCAGGTAAGCGAGGAGGGATAGTGCATCGTCGCGTAGCCCTTTTCGTTAGCCGCCCACTCGATATGCTTGTAAATCGCTCCCGTTCCGCACTCTATGTACATTCCCTGAGTGTTTACGTCGTAAATCTTGTTCATTCTCTTGGTATCAAGCACAATACCGCCGCACACGGGAATAGCTCCGCCCTGCGTTCCGCCGCCCGCACCCCAAGTGGTTACGGGAATTTTATAATAGTTGGCGATTTTAAGCACCGCCGAGGTCTCCTTTGCGTCCTTGGGCGCAACGATAAAGTCGCCCTCGGGCATTCTGAGTCCTCTGTCAGCCCACATTCTGGAAAGCCAGAAATAGTCAACGCTGTGTGTAAGCTTGTCAATAGTTCTCGTGGAACAGTTTTCTCTTCCGACCGCATCCTCAAGCTCGGTCGCTATTACGTCAAACAAAAAGTCTGTCATTTTATTTCCTCCGATTAATTATTTATATCATCAAATTCCAGCTCAGGAATATACTTGCAGAATTCCTTAAGCACATCGCCGTAGTTGCCGTAAATTTCGCTCATGTGGTGAATGTACGGCCCCTCGATAAGCTTCTTTTCAATCTTTGAAAGGTCGGCAAATTCAGCCCACATATAGGTTCCAAAGGTGTGAGGTCCATCGGTGGTCTTGAACTCGCCGCCAAGGAGCGTATATTTGCCCGCGTCGCCCTGGAAACGCGCTATGGTGTACTCTCCGTCCTTTACTCTGAAGGCAGGCTTGCCCGCATTGCGAAGCGAGCCCACCGTTCCCTCTTTCTTCATGGAATAGGGGAAAGGACCGCAGTGCCACAAAAGCTCGGAGTTCTTGTTCTCGGGGTGTCTTACCGTAAACTCTCCAAAGAGGGGCGCGCCCTTTCCTCTGGTGGCGCACTTAAGAAGCGCCTGAGTAATCGCGCCATAAACGTCCGACTCGCAGGTTACAAGATATCCTCTGTCTGCAAGCACGCTCATAGCAAGGCAGGGCGCAACACCGATAGACTGCGGCATAGCAGTCCAACACTCGGACGAGATAACGTCGCATCCCGTCTCCTCAAAAACTTCCTTATAAGCGTAGGCGATTGTCATAATACGCTTGAAATGGTCGTCGGTAATTCCCTCGGTGTCGTACATCTCGCGGAGCATGGCAACCTCTTTTGCAAGTGCCTCGCCTTCCTCCTCGTAAATGCGGTTCATCTTCTGCGAGAAAACAGCCATATTGACGGTGTTCATGTTGATGCCGAATTTTTCGGTAATCTCAAGCTCGTTAGCCATAACGCTCTTGAAGGGGTTAAGTCTTGTGCCCACCTGAACCACGTTCAGCTTTTTGAAATTGTTCACCATGCAGGCTACCGAGAGGAATTTCTCCATTCCCTCAGCAAAAATTTCGCTGTCAACGGGGCAGTTTTCAACGTATGTAAAAGGAACGTGAAGTCTGCGAAGCTGCTTGCTTATTGCAAACAAGCCGCACTGCGCGTCGGTGTATCTCATTCCATCGGGGTCAAAGCGCATATCCTGCGGTCCCCAAAGAAGCGTGGGGAGCGCAAGCTTTTTGGCAACCTGCCCCATAGCCTCCTCGTTGCCAAAGTTGCAGTTCGCAAGAATAACGGCGTTTACGCCCTCAGCCTTAAAGTGCTTTACTACCTCGTCAACCTCGGTGTTCTTGATGAGAAGCCCCTCACCGTTAAGCCACTCAACGTCAATAAACTCGGTAATTCCGTCGGAAAATCTTTCCTTGATATAAGGAACAACCTTCTCCTTGTTGGCAATGGCGGCGGCAGGCTCAAATATGCCCTTTCTGGTTGCCGCGTCGGCAATATCGCGACGTCCGCAAATAATACCTATTTTCAATTTGTAATCAAGCATAATTTCCTCCCAAAAATGAAAATATTTTTAATTTTAGCTCAATTTTACTTAAAAAGTATACCATATTATGAAAAATTTTTCAATAGTTTTTGCAATTTTTCTCAATATTTTTCGCAAATTTTGAAAATTTTTTTCATTTTCTTGACAAATTAAATGGGGGTATGGTATAATTAAAGCAATAAATTTTCAAAATTGGGATAAAACTATGGAAAACAAACCGCCCAAAGGCAACCGTCTCTCCATAAATTCCCATTATATAAAAGGAAAACAAAATGGAAAAAATTTCGATAAAAATCAAGGTGTCCTATCCCGACATGAGCAAGGCGGAAAAGCGGATTGCCGACTGGCTTGGCGACAACCCCAACGAAATACTCGCCCTTTCCATAGTGGAGCTTGCCGAAAAATGCCAATGCAGCGAGGCGACCATCGTCCGCTTCGCCAAGAGGCTTGGTCTGGGGGGCTATCAAGACCTTAAAATCTCGCTGGCACAGGAATCCGAAACTCCCATATCCAATACGAAAATCAGCGATGAGGACTCGTCATACGAAATATACGGCAAGGTCTGCAACGACATCTACTGCGCCCTTGAGCGCACGAAATCCTCGCTTGACAAAGACCAGCTCGAGGCGGCAGCTATGCGCTTGTCCGACTCGGAGCGCATAATAATCTTTGGACTTGGTAACTCAGCGGCGGTCGCCACCGATATGAGCCATAAGCTGTTAAGGGCGGGGTGCAACGCCGTGGCATATTCCGACAACCACATGCAGGTTATTGCCGCATCACATCTTACCGCCAAGGACACCGTAGTGGGCGTTACCCATTCGGGTTCGTCCCGCGACATAGTTGACGCGCTGAAAATCGCCAAAGACCACGGCGCAACTACAATCTGCATAACCAACAAAGGCAAATCCCCCATCACAAAAGTTTCGGACGTTATTCTCCAAACCTCTGCCGAGGAGACTAAGCACTCGATACTCGGTCTGTCCTCGCGAATCGCCCAGCTTTCGATAGTGGACACCCTGTACTACTACATAGTTTGCCACAACTCCGAAACCGCCCTCGAATCAATTAAAGAAACCGAGCGTTCCCTGCTCTCCAAAAAATATTGACCAAAACACAAAAGGGGCTGTCTCATTAAACAGATAGCTCCTTAAATTTATTATGCACAGATAAATTGTAGTTTATCGGTGTGTTCGCACAGCAGCCACGTGGAGCCCCCACCGGCGAGGTGGTGCCAGTCAAGGGCGCATAGCCCTTGTCGCCCGTCGCAACGAGCGAAACTCTCAATCGGAGTCTTTCTTTTTTGGTCCTTTACAATTGGCGGTTTGCGAAGCAAATTTGCGGTGTTCAGCCGCAAAAGTCAATTGTAACAGGATCCGCTTGCGGTTCCGATTTTCATTTCGCGCCTACTTATCCGAAAGAAAAAAGGACGAGGGGGAAAAACTAACTATTACACATAGTTTACAGAGTTTTACACAGCTATATTTTTGTGTGCTGTTAATAGTTACTTACTGTCTCTCGTCCTTTTTCTTTTTGAGAAAGGAGCGTCAAAAGAAAAAGGACCAAAAAGAAAAACCGCGGTGCGCCTGCGGGCGCGGGCGCGCGCTTTTTGAAAAAAGCTCCGCAAAAACTTTTCTCGATGGCTGCGGTGCGAACAACTCCCCCACAAACTATATTCTATTGCAACAAAGAAGCCGAGTCGGTGACTCGGCTTCTTTATTTTGCTTCAAATTAATAATTTGTCTCGTGAATCTCGAAGTAGCTCTGAGGATGCGCGCAGGTGGGGCATACGAGAGGCGCTTTCGTGCCAACCACGATATGTCCGCAGTTGCGGCACTCCCAAACCTTAACCTCGCTCTTTTCAAATACCTGAGCGGTCTCAACGTTGTTAAGAAGCGCACGGTATCTCTCCTCGTGGGTCTTTTCGATAGCCGCTACAAGTCTGAACTTTGCGGCAAGCTCGGTAAAGCCCTCCTCCTCAGCGTCCTTGGCAAACTGAGCGTACATATCTGTCCACTCATAGTTCTCGCCCTCTGCCGCCGAAAGAAGATTCTGCGCGGTGTCTCCGATGCCCTCAAGCTCCTTGAACCACAGCTTTGCGTGTTCCTTCTCGTTCTCAGCGGTCTTTAAGAAAAGCGCCGCGATCTGCTCAAATCCCTGCTTCTTGGCTACCGATGCGAAATATGTGTACTTGTTTCTCGCCTCAGACTCGCCCGAAAAAGCCGCCATAAGATTTTTTTGTGTTTTTGTTCCATCGTATTTGCTCATTATAACACCTCCGTTTTACTGATTATTTCCCCATTTTGGGAAAATTTATTCTGATCTATTTTAACACATAAACCTTAACTTGTCAACAATTTTTTTATCTGCCGTATTTTTTGTCGAAGTAGTCAATAAGTCTGTAAGCGTTACGGTTAATCTCCGCCATATATTTGGTGCAATCGGTGTACTCCTCGTGCTCGTTGGAAACGATGCCCTTGTTGGAGTTGGTGCTGGAAACGTCGCGGATTCGTCCGTCGGGCATAACCGCGTTTCTCGGGTCGTTGTCAAGGTATTGGAACCAGTGCCAACCAATGCAGTTGGTTGCCTCAAGCAGACGGAGCGTATAGTTCTGATAGAACATTCCTCTGTCCTTCTGAGTTTCCACGTACTGACCTGCTCCCGCTGTGTTTCCAAGCCCCGAATCGCCCGCCTTGGCGTAAAACTCGGTTATCATAAAGGGGCAGTTTGCGCTCTTGGCGATAAGGTAGATAGATTCAGCCTGCGGCTCCCAGGTCGCGTACCAGTTTATTGTAATGCAGTCAAGGTACTTGCCCGCGAACTTAAGCACCCACTCGGCGCTTCGCACTCCCGTAAGGAAGCGGGTTCCGAGCAGCATATGGTTGGGGTCGTACTTTCTCATAGCGGTAGTAACGACGTAGTAGTATCTGTCCCAGACAAAGCCTCTGAAAAGCTCGGCGTACTCCGGCTTCAAGTCCTCCTCGGTGGGATATTCCTTACCGCTCATATTTTTAAGCCACGTCCATGCGCAGGCGTAGGAGTAGTAGTTTACCTCATTTTCGGGGTTAAGCGCGAGGTAGGAAAGTATCATACTGCTCTGCATGGGAAGCTCGTTATCGGTGGTGTAGCCGAGAATGTAGGGGTCGTTTTTGGTTGCCTCGACCTTTTTGGCCTGAGTGTCGGCAAACTCAACGAAAGCGGGGTCAAAGACGTTCATGGTGTTGTTCTCGGAGAAGGTAGTGCTTCCACCCTTGGAGTTAGCCGTGCCGATAACTCTTCCGTATTGACCGGCAAAGCCCACCGACCTTTGGCTCACAAGCGGATAGCTTGAATTTGCCGCGTAAGGGCTGGGATTTGCCGAAGCAAAGAAGTAAAGGTCCTCTTTAAGCCTCTTTGTGACGGTGTTGCCCCAATTTTCAAGCGTGCCGTACTTTTTAAGGCTCTGCTCCATCTGATAAGCCGAGCCCTGGTAGCTCGGCTCAACCTGGCTGAGCGCGCGGATAACGCAGGGGTAGCCCTTGGGGTCGATTATCCAAAAGCGCTTTCCAATCTTCTTGGTGTAGAAGAAGCCCGTCGCCTCCTGACGTCTGCTTTCGTCCACGAGACCGCCGAATTCGTTTACGGGGTAGTCCTTCTTTGGCGCGTACTCGTCGATGTCGGTCAACGCGGCAAACGTTCTCGTCTTTGCGGCTTTTTTGGAAGACTCAAAGGTTGTTGACGAGGACGAGAAATATACCTCCTCGGTAAACTGCTCCTTGGGGGATTCTATAAGCTCCGCCTCAAGCTCGGGCTCGGCAAGCACCTCCTCGTAATGCTCTCTCCACTCGGCGTACACCTTTTCCGCCCACGCCCAGATTTCAGCGTCCTTTGCCTCGTCGCCCGTAAGCGCCTTGGTGTAGGTGTTGGTTATATTAGTATCGGACGAAATTATCGTAATATCCTCGCCCTTTACCGTGGGGTCGGTAAGTCTCAGCTCTATATCGGTGTATTTTGTAGCGCCCACGGCAAGATATATCTCCTTTTTGCCGGACGCCTTGACGCTGTTTACGTACTCGCTGATGTCACAGCCGCTAAATCCACCAAGCATGGCTTTACCGAGCGCCTCGCCAAGCTTTGGCATGGTGTCGTAGGTAAGCGCCTTGACGTCGCCGTCAAAGTCAATCGGATAAACCTCGTAGTAGACTCCCGATTCAGCTACCGAAATCCCCGCCATCAGCTTAACGCAAAGCTTGTTGTACTTGCCCACAAGGCTGTCAACGTCAAGCTTGATAACGAGATATCTGTCCCAGTCGGTACCCGGGGCGTGCTTGAACACAAGTCTCTCCTCGGGAAGACCCACCTGCTCGTTGATTTCCTTGGCGGTATTTGAAGAAAATTTACCGCTTCTGACGTAAGACGCGCTTACGGGTAAAACCTTTTTCATAGCTTTGTTTTTCAAAATAAATCTCCTTTCGGTTTTATAAATTATTGTTATTCAAGTGAATTATGCCATAATTTTTCTGCTCTGTCAATGCAAAGAGCGCTGTTTTGTGCAAGTTGCCCAAGAGTTTGTAAAAAAGCCCCAAAGCAAGCAGGGTTACAGCGTGACAGTTTTAGTGAATGAAACACAAAGGGCTTGGAACGTCATAAAGTGCGGCGTATCATTGTAGTTTGCCGCCTCGCCGGCGGGGGCCTATGCGCTTCGCGGTTCACGATTTAGGGATTGTGCGAACAACACGGTCGCACTTCGAAAAATGTCGGCTCGACACCGCCATTTTTCTGCGCATAAATGCGTACGTTTGTAGGGACCGGCGTCCTCGACGGTCCATGCAAACACAATTAAAATATCAAACAAAATGGTTGTTATATCAATTAAATTTGTTATACATAGCGATGCAAATTTCATTTGTG
>JAZKYO010000058.1:0-3863 GCA_045612185.1 Eubacteriales bacterium | reverse complement strand
AACGGATGCTTCGCATCTCAACACGTAACAAAGCCTTGGCTTTGTTATCCGAATTGCCGAGGCAATTCGACTCATCCGTCACCTATTCGGTGACACCTTCCCCTCAAGGGGAAGGCTTTCATTCGCTTATCTTAAACAGTTAGATAAACTACAATTTAAAAAGCAATCAAAAACAAATAAAGTGGGGTTTTCAATGCCTTGAAAACCAGCGGGAGCAATGGTTTCGGCTACGTACTAAACATCCGTGGCAGTGTGCGCTGAAGTCATTCTGTGGCACAAATAATATACCAAATTTATAAAACTTTTTACCAAAAAAGTTTTTGCGCCACTTTTTCCTAAAAAGTGGCAAACGCCTCTCCTAACACACCTATAAACTATAATTTGAACATATTGATGTTGTATGTGTATATAAAACTGCCGTTATCTAAGATTCCATTCCCTTATGAATATTGCCGCGGAGAAATTTAATGGCGCGCTCAACCGCGTCCTTGGAGTCGTACCACGGCTCTTGGTCGTAGCGGTAATCAAACTTTTTGCAGAACCAGCTGACGTCGCCCGACAGCTTTTCAAAATACGGCTCTACCACGCCCGCAACCGCCTTGACGAATTCGGGCATTTTCTTTTTGCCAAGCCTGCGTCTGCCGTACTCCAAAAACATTCTGTAATGCGGCAGGCAGAAATAAGGCTGTGCCGCAAGCTTGGGGGCGAAATCCTCGTCCTTTTCCCAAAGCATAACGGCGGTCTCCACCATATGCTCAAAATTGAACTCGATGCGCGAGCAGACGTAACAGCTGCTCTCAAGCTCACCTATCCGCTTTTCAGCTTTTGCGCCCACGGGGGTGAGAAGCGAAAAGCCGTTTTTGGTCTCCTCAAGCAGCTCGTTTATGTGGCTCTCAAGGGTCAGCGCCATTCCAAGTCGGTTTTTACGGACGAACATCATGTCGTAATGGGTACGGCAAAAGCCCTGCTTGTTGGTTTTTATACGCACGTCGGGCTCCATCATCGACGCACCGAGGCTAAGCTCCAGCTCGTTTTCCTCCAGCTTGTTGTACATGGCGCAAAAGGCGCAGCCGCACGCCGCGTCAGCCGCCGACGCCTCAAAGGCTTCGTTTACGGGTATTGTGTAAATCTGTTCCATATGCTTCCCCAATTTAAAAAATTCTATTGAAATTTTGCGGTTCTGTGGTATAATTAATATAATAATATCACAATTATTGAATTTCATCAAGAGTTTTAAAGGAAATTTTACAAGAGATTTGGCTATGGAAAAGATTTTCAAGATAAAAAACGATTTCGGAATAGACATTGACCGCACCTTTGACTGCGGTCAATGCTTCAGATTCGACAAAGTGGAGAACAGCGAATACGACGTTGAATACCGCGGAGTGGCATACGGCAAAGAGGTCTCGTTTGCGCAAAAGGGCGACGATATCTGCGTTGTCGGGGCTGACGGCGGCGACTTTGAGGCGCTTTGGAGACGCTATCTGTCGCTTGACGAGGACTACGGCGCAATCCACGCGGGGCTTCTCTCGCTTTCGGACAACGGCGCCCTTCACCGCGCTGTGGACTACGGCAAAGGCATTCGTATACTCAGACAGGAGCCGTGGGAGGCTATTTGCTCGTTTATAATATCGCAAAACAACAATATTCCCCGTATAAAGGGGCTTATTCGCGCCCTTTGCGAGCGGGCGGGAGAGCCGCTTGGTGGCGGAAATTACGCATTCCCCTCGGCGGAGGCGGTGGCGGCGCTTGGCGTTGACGAGCTTCGCGCTATGAAAATGGGATTTCGCGCGCCCTACATAATTGATGCCGCCAAAAAGGTATCAAGCGGCGAGCTTGACCTTGCCGTTATAGCTTCTCTGCCTACAAAGGATGCCGAAAAGGCGCTCTGCGCCGTCAAGGGAATCGGCCCAAAGGTCGCTGACTGCGCTCTGCTTTTCGGGTTCTCCAAATACGACGCCTTTCCTATCGACGTGTGGATTAAACGGGTTATAGCCAAATATTTTGATGCCGATTTTGACCCTGCCTCGCTTGGTGAATACGCGGGCATAGCGCAACAGGTTCTTTTCTACTACGAGCGCTGGCAGTCTTAAATCGCTGGGTTTGTCGGTGTGTTCGCACAGCAACCCTCAAGGAAAGTTTTGCGGAGCTTTTTCTAGAGTGCACCTTGCCGGTGTGGGGCTTGCCTTGGTCGCTGTGCCACCCAAAAAAGTAGGCGCTGCCGTCTTAACGAGACAGCGCCTTTTTTCAAAAAATTTGCAAAACCCCTTGATTTTTTTTGAGATATGTATTACAATAGATATGAATACGATTTGTTAAAAATATATCGAATATTTTCAAAGAAAGAGGATAGATAAATGGCAAAATTCAGAAAAATAGGCGTTCTTACTTCGGGCGGAGACGCTCCCGGAATGAACGCTTCCATAAGAGCTATAACAAGAAAGGCTATTGAGGAAGGCGTTGAGGTGGTTGGTATCCTTGGCGGATACAGCGGTCTTATCAAGGGCAACCTCACCCCCCTTACCCCCAGAAGCGTTTCCAACGTAATCACCCGCGGCGGAACTATGCTTTACTCCGACCGCTGCCCCGAATTCAAGACCGAGGAAGGTATGGCGCAGGCAATAAAGACCTGCCGTGACAATCAGATTGACGCTATCGTGGCTATTGGCGGCGACGGCACTTTCAGAGGCGCTACCGACCTTACTCGCCACGGAATTCCCACCATAGGAATTCCCGGCACTATCGACAACGACATTACTGCAACCGACTACACCGTTGGCTTTGATACCGCTATGAATACCGTTCTCGCCCTTATCGACGACCTTCGCGACACCTGCGAGTCTCACAGCCGTTGCAACGTGGTTGAGGTTATGGGACGCGACTGCGGCTGTATCGCGCTCAACTCGGGCATCGCGGCTGGCGCAGTTGCCATTGCTATCCCCGAAGTGCCTTTTGACACCGAGGCGGCTATTGAGAAAATCAAAAAAGTTAAGGCTGACGGCAAGAGAGGAATGATTGTTGTAGTCAGCGAGGGCGTTAAGACCGCGGACGGTCAGCCTATAGGCGAATACCTTACAAAGAAGATTGAAGAAGAAACCGGAATTGAGACGCGCTTTGCGCGCTTTGCGCACATCGTGCGCGGCGGTTCGCCCACACTTCGCGACAGACTTACCGCAACGCTTATGGGCGCGGTAGCTGTCGAGCAGCTTCTTGCGGGCAAGAGCGACCTTGTTATCTGTGAGATTGACGGTGAGATAAAGCCCGTTGAAATCAACTTCGCGCTTATCGTTGACCGCATGTACAAAAACAAGCTCAAGGAAGGCGACCTTGAGGGCTTCACGCAGGAGCAGTACACCGAGATGAAAGCTATCTGCGCTAAGCGCAAGGAAGAAATTGAACATCTTTACGACATCGCCAAAGTAGTTTGCAAATAAGATTTAAGGGGCTAAGTCAAATGATGACTTAGCCCCTTTACGCACCGCACCTGCGGTGGGCTGGTAGCCTTCGGCGCTCACGCACCTGCGGTGGGCCTGTCGGCTTCGCCCCCACGGTTTGAAGATTGTGCGAACATAGCTGTCGCAGTCCGAAAAACTCGGTTAGACACCTCGTTTTTCTACACACGAATGGGATTGATGTGTTCAAATTGTGGTTTTTAGGTGTGTTCGCACAGCAGCCACGAGGAGCCCCCACCGGCGAGGTGGCTCGAGTCAAGGCTGAGTAAGCCTTGTCGCTCGTCGCAACGAGCGAAACTCTCAATCGGCGTCTTTCTTTTTTGGTCCTTTTTTCTTTCGCGCCTACTTATCCGAAAGAAAAAAGGACCAGGGGAATAAACTAATTATTCTACATATTTACAGATTTTTGCA
>JAZKYO010000057.1:0-30020 GCA_045612185.1 Eubacteriales bacterium | reverse complement strand
TTCAGTCCACATACACATATTCCACACTTCATATACCGCCTCCGTATTTATCGCCAGTTTCGCATTTGTTTTACAAATGCATCGGGCTATGCCCACACCCTTATTATAGCACAAAAACCGCAGAAAATCAATCTGCGGTTTCTGTATTTCTCCGTTAAGAACAACAGAGGAAACTCTCGCATCTTTTTTAGTAAAGCATATATTTGTGTTCCATTTCTTCCTCGATGGAGTTCAGTGTGCTGATAAAATATACCGCAAACAGAAGGTATATCACAAACTCTATTATCCACATGTACATAAATGCCTTGATAAAAAGTATGTAACACATACTGCTGAATCCTGCCAAAACAGTGAAAACCGAAATGAATACAAGCTTCTTTTTGAGCATAGTGTGAATGTACTTTATTTTTTCCTCCGCATCATAATTAGCGGCGGTTACGGGTGCAAATCCGGTGTTTTCCATAATTATCTTGGATAGTATGGGCAAAATTGAAAGCACCATAGCTACGAATAATGCCGAATCGGCAATCTTAAATACCGTAAGCATGTTAAACGTGTCGGCTGCTTTTGCGCTGATTTCTGTAACAGTAAGCGTGTATTTTGAATAGAATGAAACGTTCAAATAGTAGGTAATTGCCGAGGTAACAGCGTAACCTATGGCAAAAATATAGCTTGTAAGCGGAGCTTTTCCAAACTTTCTCACAACCAAAAGCATGGCAATAATAATGATAGGAGAGATAAAGTCCGGCAAAACACTTGCGTTGTCAATGTAAAAATCCACGTTAAAGGCAATAGCAACCGAAAGAATGATAAAAGCAAGCTTTATATAACGCTGAGTAAAAATATAGGTCTTTGGCGATATTTCTTCGGTGTATTTTGCTGTAAGCTCATCAATAAATACGCGATCTTTTATTATTGACGATATATATCTGACGAAAGAAATAAGCCAGAATATACCGAGCGGTAACAAAAGAATGATAGATATAATTCTGAAATTTCCAACATAAGCCGAGTAATTGAACTTCAAGTTTGGGTCTATGGTTGTATCGAACATAGAAAGAATTTCCGGCGCAAATGTCATTACAGGCTTTACGATTATGAAAATCATAGTAATTAAAGAAATTCTTGCCGTTGCGTTCATTCGGGGAAACGAAGCCTTGTTGTCATTGCCGTCCTTGGCTTTTTTTGGTGGCGTAGTAAAAAAGATCGAAGTCGACTCATGCCTTGAGCCAAGATAAATAAAGCCGTCAAAAAACGCCTTGAATGCGGGAATAAGGAGTAAAAGCTCAAGCGCCCCAAACGCAAACGCCATCAGCATAAGAGCCGATGATATTTCTCTTGTGGGAAGAATTCCAAACACGAGAAATATTGAGAAAAATTGCGCAATACTTACTATAAACATACGCTTGAAAAGTCCTGCCGCTTCTTCAAAATAGTAGTTGATATCCGCTAATTGAGTAATGCCTGAAAGCAGAAAGGCGTATCCGATGAAGTCGGGGAATACGTCAATTATAACAAAGTTTGGATTAAAGAGAAACAGAGCGGCTATAATCAGCTTGACCATGCCGAGATTCTTTTTGACTTTACCCATTTTGTACCTCCTTACTTCTTTTTTTTGTGTTCGTTACCGTCTTTTTTGGGGGCGGTTAAATCTTCCTGTGCTTTTCTTGTTTCCTCGTCTCGTTTTTCTTGTCTTGCCCTGAAATCATTGATGAACTTAAAGCGAGATGGCTTTATGGGAACGTCAACGTCGTCTGGGGCGCAAATCTTGAAAAAGCATTTGTATATAAGTGCAAGAACAAACAAGGGGAATACTATGCGCAACAAGGTGGCGCAAAGTATAAGATAGGAATTTGAATAATTAAAGAAGCTTGAAAGAAGCATGGCCACCATGTTGGCAATAAAATATAGGACTATGACGAATATGTCGGTTTTTGCCAATACGGTAACGTCGGGAAGCTGTGTGTCCTTTCCAAACGATACTATTGACAAAAACAGAAAGATGTGAAACGTGACCGAGGACGCAAGAGATAAAGCTGAAATCAAAGCTGTCGCAAGGTCGTGGGTCATAAAGGAGGAAATCTGTAAGAAATCAAGAATAAACTTCAACGCGTTTCCAAGACTGCATAACGCCATTATTGCCAACGGCGGAATGCATCTGAAAAGGCTGTGTTTGTACTCGGAGAGCTTTTGCAACGCTAAGAAAATGATGTAGTATCCTACTAATTCAAAAATGAATCCGTAGCTGTTTATTGACATTAAAAACGCTGCAAAATAACCGAAAAACAGTAAACCAAATCCCATAACGCGCCTCAACTGTTGGTGGACTTGAGTCCACAACATTTCTTATACTTCTTTCCGCTTCCGCAAGGGCAGGGATCGTTGCTGCCAACCTTAACAGACTTTCTGGTAACAACTGTTTTTTTCTTGTCACCACCCTCAAAGCCCTCGGAGGTAGGTTTTGCAACCTCTACTCGTGTAACTTCGCTTGTCTTGCTGGAGACGGTAAGTACTATTCTTACAGTTGTCTCACGAATGTCGTCAATCATCGAGTCGAACATTTCCGCACCCTGAATTCTGTACTCATTTACAGGATCTCGCTGTGCATATGACTGAAGCCCTATTTCGTGCTTCAGCTCGTCCATAATATCTATGTGTTCCATCCAGTTGCGGTCAACTGTCTGGAGAAGAGCCGCACGTTCAATCTCACGGAACTGCTCAACACCGAAAAGCTGCTCTTTTTCAGCGTAGATTTCCATAGCTCGGTCGCAAAGCATGTCGCGAATATCAATTTTATCAAGCTTTTTAAGTTCTTCCGGAGAATAATCAAAATCCTCGTCTGAGCAGAGAAGACCTCTGTATTTTTCAAGCAATTCGCTAAAATTCCAGTCTGACCTGTTGTCATAAGCCGTAGCGTTTTCAACAGCAATGGATATAGTGGAAATAATCATATTCTTGATTGTTGCCGAAATATCATTTCCGTCAAGCACGTCTCGGCGTTGCTTGTAAATAATTTCTCGCTGTTGATTCAAAACGTCATCATAAGTCAAAACGTTCTTTCTGCGCTTGAAGTTGTTGTCCTCAATGTGCTTTTGGGCGCGCTCAATCGAACCCGAAAGAAGCTTTTCGCTTATAGGCGTGTCGTCGTCAAGTCCTAACGCGTTTACAAGATTTATGATACGGTCGGTGCCGAAAAGTCGCATAAGATCGTCTTCAAGCGAGAGATAGAATCTCGACTCACCGGGGTCACCCTGACGACCCGAACGACCGCGAAGCTGGTTGTCAATACGGCGGCTTTCGTGCCTTTCGGTGCCGAGAATGAACAAACCTCCGGCTTCTTTGACCTTTTGCGCTTCGGGCTCAATTTCCTTTTTGAACTTTTCGTAAAGCTCTGCGTACAGTCTGCGAGCCTCGATAAGCTTCTCGTCCTCGGTTTCAGCAGCGCCCGTAACCATAGCTATCAAATCGGCATCAATACCAAGCTTTCTGAGCTCATTTTTAGCTAAATGTTCGGGATTACCGCCCAGCATAATATCTGTACCGCGCCCCGCCATGTTGGTGGAAATGGTAACGGCGCCAAGCTTTCCTGCCTGCGCTATTATTTCAGCCTCTTTTTCGTGGTGTTTGGCGTTAAGTATGGTGTGCGCGATCCCTTCTTTCTTGAGTAAAGCAGACAGCTCTTCGGATTTTTCAATAGAGGCTGTGCCCACAAGAATAGGTTGTCCCTTGGCGTTACATTCCTTTATCTGTCTTATAATTGCTCTGTATTTTCCTACTTTGCTTTTGTAAACTGCATCGGGGTGGTCGTTTCTGATCATGGGGCGGTTGGTGGGAATTTCTATAACGTCAAGTCCGTAGATTTCCATAAACTCAAGCTCCTCGGTCAGCGCAGTACCCGTCATACCTGAAAGCTTGTTGTAAAGTCGGAAATAATTCTGGAAGGTAATAGAGGCAAGCGTTTTATTTTCTTTTTCAATCTTTACGTGTTCCTTTGCCTCAATAGCCTGGTGCAGTCCGTTGGAATAACGTCTGCCCGGCATAAGTCTGCCGGTAAACGAGTCAACAATCATAACACCGTTCTCGTTAACCACGTAGTCAATGTCTCGGTGCATACAACCGTGTGCCCTTATAGCCTGGTTTATGTGATGCGCAATCTGCGCGTTTTCGGCATCAGCGTAATTCTCGATTCCGAAAAACTCCTCTGCCTTTTTAGCCCCTGAAGGAGTAAGAATGGCGTTGTTTGCTTTTTCATCAACAATATAGTCGGCATCAATCTCGCTGTGGTCAACCTTGGTGTCAAGCTCTTTTATAACGTGCTTCTTAAGCTTGCGTACAAAGGTATCGGCTCTGTCATACATATCGGTAGCCTGATCACCCATACCCGAGATAATAAGAGGTGTTCTCGCTTCATCAATAAGTATGGAGTCAACCTCGTCCACGATAGCAAATATGTGACCTCTCTGAACGGTGCGCTCCTTGTAAATAGCCATGTTGTCACGAAGATAGTCAAAGCCGAATTCGTTGTTTGTTCCGTACGTAATATCGGCGTTGTACGCAGCCTTTTTTTCTTCGTGAGTAAGACCGTGAACCACAAGTCCCGTGGTCAGACCAAGGAATTCGTATACTCTGCCCATTTCCTCACTGTCTCTTCTTGCAAGGTAATCGTTCACCGTAACGATGTGAACACCGTTACCGGAAAGAGCGTTAAGATACGCGGGCATTGTGGCAACGAGAGTCTTACCTTCAACTGTTTTCATTTCCGCAATGCGGCCCTGGTGAAGAATAATACCGCCTATAAGCTGAACGCGGAATGGGCGTTTGCCCAAAACTCGGTCATCGGCCTCACGTACAACGGCAAAAGCATCGGGAAGAATATCATCAAGCGTTTCGCCTGCCGCGAGTCTATCTTTGAGGATAGAGGTCATTGACGCAAGCTCCTTGTTGCTCATCGCCTTGTATTTGTCGGCTAAGTTTTCAATGGTGTCTGTAAGCGTCTTTATTTTTTTTAGTTCTCGCTCGCTTCGAGTACCGAATATCTTAGTAAAAAGTCCCATGTAAAATACATATCCTTTCGTAAGCTACAAAAATACATCTTAATTATACTACATTTTCTTTGTAAATAAAATAGTAATTTGTAAATTTTATTATAAGAAATAAAAATTGTGAAGTTTTGATATTGAAAAAAAGCGAAAAATGGGGTATAATTAATGAGATACATAAAATAAGGACTTGGAAAATGGCAAAGATTAACATTGTTTTACATGAACCCGAAATTCCGCAAAATACGGGCAATATAGCCCGAACCTGCGCCGCGACGGGAGCTGCGTTGCACCTTATCAGACCTATGGGATTTGAGGTGGACGACAAAAAACTGAAGCGCGCGGGGCTGGATTATTGGCATCAGCTTGATATAACATACTACGATAATTTAGAGGATTTTACCGCCAAGCACCCTGATGCAAAGCTTTATTATTTTTCTACCAAAGCGCCTCAATGCTATACCGACATTGCGTATGGAGAAGAGGTCTATCTTATGTTTGGCAAGGAATCCCAAGGACTTCCCGAAGAGCTGCTTAAAGATAATAAAGAAAACTGCGTAAGAATTCCCATGCGTGAGAATTTGAGAAGCCTGAATCTTTCAAATGCGGCGGCAATAGCCGTGTATGAGGTGCTTCGTCAGCATAGCTTTGAGAATCTTGTAGAAGAGGGAACACTTACCCGATTTTCTTGGGAGGAGCAATGATAGAAAAAGTAATGGTTGGAATGAGCGGAGGGGTTGACAGCGCCGTCGCCGCTTATATTCTCAAGCAAAAGGGCTATGACGTGACGGGAGTCACAATGACCTTGTGCTCCGATAATTCAAATGACGCGCTTGACGCAAAAAGAGTAGCGGAAAAAGTTGGCGTGCCGCACACAGTAGCTGATTTTTCAGATGCGTTTGCGAAAAAAATTATAGACGATTTTGTTAATTGCTACAAAAACGGCGGAACGCCCAATCCGTGCGTTACTTGTAACAAACGTATAAAGTTTGGCGACATGCTTGATTTTGCAATCGGAGTCGGAATGGATTATATTGCGACAGGACATTATGCTCGCCTTGAAAAACACAAAAATGGAAGGATATTGTTGCGTAAATCCGCTGATGGAGCCAAGGATCAAACGTATTTTTTGTACGGACTTACTCAAGAACAGCTTTCTCGTGTCTTATTTCCGCTTGGCGAGCTTTCAAAAACCGAGGTTCGTGAAATTGCAGAACAACAGGGCTTTGTAAACGCTCGAAAAAGAGATAGTCAGGACATTTGCTTCGTCCCCGACGGTGACTATGCTTCCTTTATAGAGAAATACACTAAAGAAAGCTTTCCGTGCGGTGATTTTGTGGACCTTGACGGAAATGTGTTGGGTGAACATAAGGGGATTATCAGATATACTGTAGGGCAGAGAAAAGGGCTTGGAATAGCACTTGGAAAACCCGCTTTCGTATGCTCCAAGAACGTTGAAAGCAATACCGTTGTTCTTGGAAATAACGAGGACCTTTTCACAAGTGAGCTTACGGCGCACGACGTAAATCTTATTGCTTGCGACGGTGTCGATACCCCCATGAGAGTTGGCGCCAAGGTAAGATATAATCAGAAAGAACAGCCCGCCACCGTTATCGGTATGAATGATGGCGGAGTCAGAGTGATATTTGATGAACCGCAGAGAGCTGTTTCTAAAGGACAGTCGGTGGTGTTTTATGACGGCGATATAGTTGTCGGTGGCGGAATAATAGATTGAACAGGAGTAAAAATGACACTTAACGAAAGATATTTATATGTAAAAAAGACACTTTTTGAAAAAGCGTATTCGTCACTTAACGATATGCAAAAAAGTGCTGTATTTACCGTTAACAATCCTTTGCTTGTAATAGCGGGAGCAGGAAGCGGAAAAACAACGGTTCTTGTTAGACGAATAGCGTTTATCATTAAATACGGCAACGCATACTTCAGTACATACGTGCCGTATGGCATAGATGAGGTGCATATAGCAAATTTGGAAAAAATTGCTGAATCTTCGGATAAAGAAGAACTTGAAGCTGTGCTTTCACAGTTTGCGTCAAGCCCGTGTGAACCATGGAGAATGCTTGCTATAACTTTCACTAATAAAGCGGCGAAAGAGATTAAAGACAGACTTGCCGCTGAGATTGGAAACGACGACATTTCTCGTGAAATATGGGCGGGAACTTTCCATTCCGTGTGCATGCGTATTCTTCGCGTTCACGGTGAGAAATTGGGTTACCGTTCGGGCTTTTCAATCTACGATATGGAGGACAGCAAAAAAGCCCTTACCTCTGCCATGAAAGAACTTAACATAGATGAAAAAGCTTTCCCTGTAAAGGTTGTGGCAAATATTATCAGCGACGCTAAAAACCGCTTGCTTACCCCCGAAATGTTTGAGGCTGAGGCGGGAAACGATTTCAGACTCAAAAAAATTGCGGCAATCTATAGACAGTATCAAAATTCAATGTCAAAGTCAAACGTTCTTGATTTCGACGATATCATCATGAAAACGGTTGAGCTTCTTGAAAAATTTGAGGACGTCCGACATTATTATCAATCAAAGTTCAAATACGTTTGCGTAGACGAGTATCAGGATACCAATGGAGCGCAGTTCAAGCTTACCGCACTTCTCGCGGGTGGTTACAGAAACCTTATGGTAGTAGGTGACGACGACCAGAGTATCTATAAATTCCGCGGCGCGACTATCGAGAATATCCTGAACTTTGACCGAGTGTTTGATGACGCTACCGTTATAAAGCTTGAACAGAACTACCGCTCCACCCAAACTATTCTTGACGCCGCAAACGCGGTTATAAGTAACAATGCGGGCAGACGAGGAAAAAATCTTTGGACCAATGCGGGAGCGGGTGAAAAGATTCTTATAAAACAGGTAGAGGATCAGAACGCCGAGGCAAGATTTATCGTTGACAAGATAAACTCTTACGTTTCCGCAAAGAAAGCATCTTACAACGATTTCGCGATACTTTACAGAAATAACGCCCAGGCAAATACCATAGAGCGTACTTTCGCAAAAAGCGGAGTACCGTACAGAATGCTTGGTGGCACGCGCTTTAATGACAGAAAGGAAATCCGCGATATCGTGGCGTACCTTCACGTTATAGAAAATCACGATGACAGAGAACGGCTTCTTCGAATAATCAATGAGCCCAAGCGTAAAATCGGCGACAAAACTCTTGAGGTTGTCGGAGAAATAGCCGCTGAGCAGGGCTGCTCTCTGTTTGACGTTATCGAAAACGCCGCGGCTTATAAAGCGCTTGAAAAAAGTGCGGGTAAGCTTACCGATTTTGCTAAGCTTATAAATTACCTCAGCGACATTGCGGAGGACGTCTCGATAGAAACTCTTATCCGCGAGACCCTTGAGCGGTCAGGCTACCGTCAGATGCTTATTGACGGCGGAGAACCCGAGCAGGAACGCCTTGATAACCTTGACGAATTTATTTCGGGAGCAATTGACTATGAAAACTCGCTTAAGGACGATCCAGACGTAAGCCCAACGCTGTTTGGCTTCCTTGAGGAAAACGCGCTTGTGGCAGACGTGGATAAATACGACGACAAAGCCGACGCAGTCGTGCTTATGACGGTACATAGCTCTAAGGGACTTGAGTTCCCGATGGTATTTCTTCCGGGAATGGAGGACGGAATATTCCCCGGAATGCAGTCTATTATGGGCAGTGAAGCGGAAATAGAGGAGGAACGCCGCCTAGCGTACGTGGCAATAACACGCGCCAAAAAAGAGCTGTTTATAATCTACTCAAACAGCCGCCTGCTTTTCGGAAAGACCTCGTATAATCCCGAATCGAGATTTTTGCGAGAAATTCCCGAAAATCTGGTGCAAAAGAAAACGCTTATGTCAACGCAAAGAAGCCTTAACAGCCTTCCCTTTGACAGCGGATACGATAAGCCGCGCTACGATAAGATTACTATAAGCAGAACACCCCCGAGAACAGCCGCGCCCATGAGCCAAAGAGAGATATTTGCCGAGGGTGATATTGTTGAGCACGCAACGATGGGCAGAGGAGAAATACTGTCAGTAAAGCCAATGGGAGCCGATACGCTATACGAAATAGCATTTGAAAAAGTAGGAACCAAAAAGCTTATGGCAACCTACGCAAAACTGAAAAAAGTATAACAAAAAGTATAACAAAAGGACGGTTTTAACAAAGCCGTCCCTTTTTATTTGTGCAATTTGCTTATATTTCTCAATGAACTTCGTTATAATTGCCCAACCCAATTTTCTTGACTTTTGCGCTTTAAAGTGCTATAATTGTATCTGTAAAATTATTTCAAATATAATTATAATAAGGAGAATTTTATGAGCATGAAAAGAACACTCGCACTTATTTTGACAGTCCTGATGCTTGTCAGTTCGCTTCCCCTCGGTATTTTTGCCGAAACTGAAGCCGCTGCAATAGCTACAACTGCTTCAAACGAAAGTGCAACCTACGAAAGCCAGGACTATTATTGGAAAATGGATTTCAATAAAGCCAAGGTTTCAGACACAGCCACAACGCTGTTTGCAGCGGGTGGTACCGATAAAACTTACGACCCCTACGGCTTTGGTATCACCAGTAGCCAAGATAACCTTGAGCCCGCATACGTAAAGAAAAAAGCCGAGGGAGACAACTACGTGCGTGTTGCGTATGACGTTCATACGGAAACTTCTTGGCGCGGTGCTCAAATAAAGGTCGGTAAAGAGGGAATGTCCGCGTCGGTCTTTAACACCATATCCTTTGAAATGGACTTCCGTTGGCAGGGTTATGCCTATACCACGGCAGAGCACAGCTATACGAAAGGCAGCTTTCCGCTTGTGCAGATCAGACGTTACGCAAACAATCCGTACACCTTTTTAATAGCAAAAGAGAACGCCGATGAAAATCTTGATTTGTACGTTAACAGTGTAAACGCCGCAAATTACATTATCACAATTAATAAAGGCGCGGAAAGGTTTACAAACATAAAGATTGTTTATTACGATATAACTCAAACATATTCGATTTATATCGATAATACCCTCGTGGCGGACGGTAAACCCATAACCGGAAACTTTGATTATCGTTTAGACACCGATTTGAGTACGTACACCGCTTCGAGTGCGTACGTTAAGTCTACCTTCGACCAGCTCGATATGTTTAATACTTCGCGCGAGCAGAATACAGGTAATGTTAATGATTACGTAACGTTCCAGGTCATGAGATTGGACTACACCGTTTTTGATCAAAAGAAAGGCGAGTCCTGTACTTGCGGCGATACGACAAGAATCATACAGCCGATACAGTTTGATATCGACAACCTATTTATAAAGAATTACGACGTTAAAGAAGGTGTAACACCTTACTATGAGAACAGCTTCGACGCAAAGTTCGCCGGAGTTGTTGACAAAGTCAGCGGAAAAGCCTATTCCTATTCAAGCTCCTCGATGATAACCAAAGGAACTTATAACGGTGACTCCTACGTAAACGTAGAACCGGGCGGACGATTTAATATTTTGGATATGTATCAGTTCGTTCAGGACGGTAACTACGTTGTCGAATTTGATGCCCGCGCAACCTCGGCGGGTAACAACCGTTTCCTCGTTATACATACGGGTGCCAGCACTACAAACTTTTTGACGGTTGATGCCGAAGGGTATATATACCTTGCAGGTACAAAATCCACGGCAAGGATAACTCCGCATAAAGATGCCAATGGCAATCTGATTAATCAAGACAAATGGACGCACATCACCCTTGTCGTTACCGTGGATAAAGGTAGCACTGTGGCGGGAAGGGTAACCAATTTCCTCAGCCAAGCAACCAATGACAGCCTTCGTTATCAGCTTGCGCTTTTTGTTGACGGTAAGCTTGTCGCGGTAAACGGTGACGTTGTACGACACGAGCACGTTGGTTTCAACACTTCAAAAAACACCACAAAGCTTCTTGACGACAGAAACGTTACTAAGAAAGCAGTTACCACGGAACCCTCGGCAGCAACTCTCGCAACCTATACAAAGCTTGATTACGTAAGAACAATAAAGGTTGATGACGTTGCCGCAAACAATAATAAGGCTTACTACTACTACGACCCCGCCACAGGTGATATTTACCAGCTTCAGTATGATGCCGCAGGTAAATTTGTTCCCGGCACGGTAAGCGCGGGCATTGGAACGGGAAGTATATGGCTTGACGTTACGGGTATCACTCACAGTGACGTTATCGGCTTCTTTAACAACAATGACCCCAGTACCGAAGACGGTAAGAAAGGTAATATTTCAGGCGCGATAGATAACCTTAAAATATATAGCGGCGTTATTCCGCTTGCCTATGCCTCCACCCCCTCCGAGTCAACCGGTGTGCTTGCCGAAATTGACTTTACAAAGCTTGCAACCTCTACAAGCGCTAATATTTCAATGAACAGTAAGGGTGGCGACGTAGGTGTTGTAGCGGCTACTCCGTGGGTATCAAGCAGAGTAACCCCAAACAACGGATACGCTACCTATACCATGACGTCGGCTGCCGAAGCATTCTTCGATAGCTATATTCAGTATTCGGGAGGAAAGATATTCTCGGTTGAGGCAACCGTGCGTAACTTTGTTCCCACCAAGGCCATGTGCCTCTTTGAGATCAGAAGACAGCCTGCCGGCGGATCAATGTCTTCTTGCGCTCTCTTGTACGTTACTGCCGCAGGTGAGCTTTACTATACCGTAGACTCCACAGACTATTTCCTTTGTGATAAGGATGGAAACCGTTATAATGTCAGCGGTGAAACATGGATAACACCCGAGGTTATAATTGACGAGACGGGAACACAGGCTAACGTTACCTACCTTATAAACGGCGAAGTTGCTTATTGCGTTCCCCGTGGTGCGGCTGACGGCTACGTGCCTTACATGGCGGCGCTTGTTGAGGGTGTTATTATATCAAAAGTCTTTGAGTACAAAAACGCTATAGACCAGCGTATCCGCTATTTCCACACGAGTTCAACGTCAGATAATCCGAAATATTTCTGTGCCGACCTTAAGAACGCAAAGGCGGAGTATACAACTCTCCCTGAGATAGTTCAGCAGGCGCAGGGTTATCTTGATATTGATGCAAAAGAGTTTACAGGCGGACTTTACTCGGCTAAGGTTAGTCTCAAAAACTTTAATAAAACCTATGACGTTGCTATCCTTTCGCTCAGACGGCAGGTTACCGCGGCAACTCCCGTTTATACCTTTGAGACACTCTACGTAGAGGCAAGCACAGGCTACCTCTTCTTCGAGCATGACAACGGATATAAGCATTACCTTGTAAACGAACACAGACAGAGATTCACCGCTAAGGGCTCTACCGCAGTAACCCCCGAGGTGGTATTTGATGAGAGCGGTGACAAAATACTCGTTACCTTCCTCGTTAACGGTGAGGTCGTTTACTACGATAACGGTGAAAAGCTTGTTCCCGCAAGAAACCTTTACATCGGCGGTGACGTTGTTCACGCACTTAAGGGCGGAGCGGTTCGCACCGTAAGAATTTACAATATTCCCGTTGGCGAGAGCAGCTCATTTGTCGTAGCGTCGACGGCAGCCGTTGCCGCTATGGACGCAGTTCCCACGGCAGAGGAAATCACGTGGGCAGACGAGCTTCGCGTTGACTTCTCAAAGTACGCAAATGTCGATGAACTTCTTGCCGCTTACAACGGACAGATTGAGTTTACGGGTAACGTAACCCTTGAAAACGGTCTTCTTCATATTCCCGCAGACGGTAGCATTCGTTGGATCGACTACAACGGTACTTTCACAAGCTATTGTGATTATGAGACAAGTGCGGTAAACGGTCAGTATTTAAACGGATATACCGTTGAGTTTATCGGTAACGTAAACGTTCCCTCAAAGCGAGGACTTCTTCAGCTTGACCGCTTTAATCTTGTAGACGGTAAGCTGATTTCCACTCTTCCGAGCATCGATAGCTTCATATATGTTAATAAAAACTCCGCGGGTACTCCTACCTTCCATCTGACAGGCGGTACAAATCAGTATTATCCCCTTAATCCCGTAGGTTCTGATAGGTATAATAATATTTCCATAACGCTTACATCCGGACGCTCTGAGGGTAACGTATTTGTCGACGGCTATCTTCTTGGCAAGGGTGTGATGACTAACTTTTATAAGGCTGATTACGCCTCGGGAAAAGTATCTAAGATAATCATAAGCGGTGAGGCGGAGCTTAAGGAGCTTCGTATTCATAGCGACGTTGAAAGAGAATTTGCTAAGAAATCGGGAGATATCTTTACGTTTGACGTTGATAAGTTGGAATTCAAATATGATACCAATACTTTAAGATGGACAAATAGCGGTATAATGACAGGCGGTCTTTTGCTTGATAAGACTATATCAACTCAGGCAACTTACACCAACGCGGAAACGGGTGAAAGCTTTAAGTATTTCAAGGTTCATCCCGCCACGGCTCTTGCCAGTCAGTCATTCTCCGAAATCTGGCTCAACGGTTATCTTGAAGATAAGGTTACTGTATTTGAGTACGACTTCAGATTTGCTCCCGGTGAAGGTGTAACGACCGAAGTCGAAATGGCGGCACTCAGAAGAGCAGAGGACAACTCCACCACTGCTATTTGGGATAAGCTGTTCAATCTAACGCCAGACTCAAACTACAAAATAATCAACAATTATATCCTTTGTGACGCGGAGGGAACAGCTCTTATAGCTTCCGCGGAGGATTGGAACAAGCTTGCTATAATTTATGACGCTGACGCGGGCCTTGTAAGCTACGTTCTTGATGGTAAGATTCCTTATTACAAGGACGGAGACGAGGTCAAGCTTGCGCAGAAGATTCAGCTTCCCGCATCCCGTAACTACAGAATGGATGCAGCCGAGACCAAACTCAGAACGCTTGGTATGTTCCAGAAATCTACCCACAGAGTTGACCTTGCAAAGCTTAACATTTACACGGTTGACACAGACGCAAACGCAGGCTACGTAGGCGCGCAGATCGACACAAGCGACAGCAATGTCCGTCTTGTTGCGGGTGTAGATATGCCTTACTACGGAAGAGTTGGATTTGACGTTGTGGCAATTGACTCGCAGGGCGCTCACCCCGTAAAGTCCTATAATACTCCTACCGTATACTCGTCCATTATAGAGACAGTAGACGGGGTTAATAGACCCGTATATCCTGAAAGCCGCGGCTACAGATATTTCTATACCGCAAACGTTATGGGCGTTGCCGAGGATGAGACTGTAAGACTTCTCGTAACTCCTTATACAATGATAAACGGAGTTAAGTATAAGTCTGCAACCACAGTTCTTGATATCGACTTTACAACAGGTACCAAGAAGGAGTGGAAGCTCGATAAGAGCTCCATAACCGTTAAGCCCGAGGGCGATAACGTGAACGCAAACTTCAGCGCTACTGACATCGTTGCTTATACCAATGACGGCGCGCTTGAATTCAACGGACTTGACGCTAAGTTCGGATTTGCCGCAAACCTTAATGGCGGTGTTGTAACAGTAAACCTTACCAACGCGTTTGGCGAGGTTTCGGAAAAGACGGTGCTTGACGTTTACGTTGACGGTACGCTTACACAGGAAGGCCTTGAACTTCCTTTCGGACACCACACTCTTGAGCTTGCAAGTGACCTTACAGGCAGACACGAGTTTGTTATAGTTAAGCGTAGCGGCGGTGACTTTGTGTGCATCAACAGCATGGGCATATGTGGAACAATAGATACGCCTCCCGCACTTGCAAAGCAGGGTGTTGTTGAAGTTGTAGTTGAAGCTCCTGCTGCGGGTGCCGACTACGGTAACGTGCGCGTTTACGTTCCCACAACAGACGAAAGCGGAAATTACTTCGTTAAGTATAACTTCGAGTATCTTGACGAAGGGCTTAATAAACTTGCGGCTGACCCCTTCGGTCTTGATCCGAGATTTTTAGATACTGATCCTGCCAACGATCCTTCCTATTCAAGCGGCGGAGGTAATACACATTGGAACTGTCATATGTACAGAATCATAGCTGCAGATCTTTGCGAAAAGATTGAAGGTTCCTACGTCAAGAAATTTGGATTGCTTCAGACCGGTGAAATTTCGGTTGCGATGAAAGAAGCTGTCAAAGGTGTGAAGGCTGCCGACTTCAGCGGCGGTTTCCACGGTGACGAAAACTACGTTGCGCTCAAGTTTGTCGTTGACGGCGTAGAGCTTGACACAACCAAGGCGGGAACTTATACGGGCAAGACAACAGTAGAGTTCTTCCAGCAGACTATCATTGACAGATGTAACGAACCCGATACACCTATTCTTTATCACGACCAGCACTTCTTGGTTGATACAAACGGACTTCGTATAGACCGCCATCTTGAGGTTCTTGCGGATAACTTCTCGCCTGCTCACGATCAGGGTTATACAATGATGGCTACAGTTTACCGTATCAATACGGGTGACGGCGTAAAAAATACCGCGGACGATCAATACGTGTCGGTTAAGGATGCCGCAAACGTGGCTGATACCTTTAACATTCAGACAATGAACGTTCTCAACGCAAACGGAGAGCTTTCAGACAGCACGTCGACGTTTGATATGAGTAAGCCGGAATACACGTTTACTGCTAATATAAATCCCGAAACGGGAAAGTCTCAGGAAAAGAGTACAACGTGTGCTTCCGATACGCCCACCGTTAACCGCTATGCTGAGAATTACGGTACAAAGGGTGTATACGCAAGAGTAGGTTACGTAATCGACGACGCAAGTATGGAAACAAAGAACACTGTTGTTCAAGTAAGACTTACTCACGGTGACAACAAGTGGTACGCGGTTGTAGGTTCTCACCAGACAGCCAAGAACGGTGATATCGTTCCCAAGGGTGAAAAGTGGAATCTTAGCACCTACTACTTCGTAGATTACGACAGCGCAAAAATAGGTTCATCATCTAAATAAAAAATTATCGGCTGCCTTCGGGCAGCCGATTGTTTATTTAAATGAGGTTTCCACCGTTTTAAGTGACGGTTTTGGAGAGTAAAGCCAGTAGTCTATGTGCGAACACCTATTTCCTTCAATATAATATTTGGGAGGCGCTTTTCTCAACTCTCCGCGGCATGCGTCCACTAAAACGAGCTTTATTTTCATTCTTTCGGGAATGATGCTCTTTATGTAAACCGCGCAAGCTTGCCCGATAAGCCCTGAAAGATATTCCTTGTCGTCCTCCGAGCGTAGCTCTGCCAATCCAGCCAGATTAGGCGCAAGCTCAATAAAAACGCCGTAGCTTTCTACACTTCTTATTATTCCCGCAACCGTTTGCCCAACTTCAAATTCCCGTGCGTTTTCTTCCCACGTGCCAAGCAGCTCACGCTGAGAGAGAAATATTCTGTTCAAGTCGCGGTCAATGCTTTTAACCACAGCCCAAATCTCCATTCCCACATTCAAACGGTCTGAGGGGTGAGATATCCGAGAAACCGAAATGCAGTCGATAGAGAGCAGGGAAACGATGCCGCAGCCTATGTCGGCAAATGCGCCAAAGCTTTCTAAACGCGTAACCTTCGCGTCTATAATATCTCCGCATTCAAGCGTGGAAATATAAGACGAATAACATTCGCGCTGTGCCTCTCTGCGCGAGAGCCGCACTAAACGCCGCCCGTTTTCCTCAAAAAAGCCCATCACCTTAAAGCAGGTGGGCTTTCCCACTCGCGTAATTACGGCAATGTCCTTCGTCGGCTCTCCGTCGGGGGAGAATACCGCCTCATCGCGGTCAATTATTCCGCGGATTCCGCGCAGGTCTACGTGAAGCCGCATTTCCGCGTCGCAAAGTATAACGGGTGCTTCAAGAATCCGCCCTTCGCTCATGGCGCGTTCAAGCCCCGAAATACTGGCGGTGTATTCGCGGTTTTCTTGTGTGGTGTAAAGCATGCCTTCGGGTTTGTACGAGTTTGACATAGTAATATCCTTTCTTGTTTTCGTCGTTGTTAAAGTATATTTTTGAAAAAACGGAAATATGCAATAAGTGAGAAAAAACGAGAAAATCAAAGAAAACAAGAGATTAGTAATAGCTAAATTAAAATATTTAAACTTTTTTTCAAAAAGGTATTGACAAGTTGAAATACTTGTGTTATAATACACAGGTCAAAACGAAAAGAATGTTATAAGGAGAAAACAAAATGTCTACATTTATGGCTAAAGTTGCCCAGGGCAACAAGCAGAACAAGGCTACTGACGACAAGAGCATCGTTACACGTGGCTGGTATGTAATCGACGCTGCAGGCAAACCTCTTGGTAAGGTTGCAGTTGCTGCGGCAACAATTCTTCGCGGTAAGCACCGCCCCGAGTTCACACCTCACGTTGACTGCGGCGAGTTCGTAATTATCATCAATGCGGCTCAGGCAGTTCTCACAGGTAAGAAGCTTGATCAGAAGTACTATCGCCGTCACTCCGGTTATATCGGCGGTCTTAAGGAAGTTAAGTACAGCACACTTATGGCTACAAAGCCCGAGCTTGCTATGGAGCTTGCTGTAAAGGGAATGCTTCCTCACAATAAGATCGGTGACAAGTCTGCAACCCGTCTTAAGGTATACGCAGGCGCAGACCACGGCCACGAGGCACAGAAGCCCGTAGCTCGCGAGATATAATTGGGAAAGGAAGGTAAAAAGATATGTATACAAGCGCAAAGCCCTTTTTCTATGGTACAGGTAGAAGAAAGAAGTCGGTTGCACGTGTTCGCATCGTTCCCGGAACAGGCGTAATCACAATCAACGGCAGAGATATAGACGATTACTTTGGACTTGAGACACTCAAGCTCATCGTAAACCAGCCCTTTGGCGTAACAGGCACAGAGGGAAAGTATGATATCATCGCAACAGTAGTAGGCGGCGGTATCTCCGGTCAGGCAGGCGCAATCCGCCACGGTCTTGCAAGAGCACTTGTTTGCTCTGATGAAACACTCAGACCCGCTCTTAAGGCAGCAGGCTTCCTCCGCCGCGACCCCAGAATGAAGGAAAGAAAGAAATACGGACTCAAGGGCGCTCGTCGTGCTCCTCAGTTCAGCAAGAGATAAGTTACCCCTTACGGGTTTTATCAAAATTACAGCACTCACATTTCGTGGGTGCTGTTTTTTTGTGGGCGGTTCAATTTGTAAAGAATTGAGCCGTCCTATTTACTTTTTGCCGTTTTTATGGTATAATCTAACTAATCGATAAACTTGAATTTGTCGGTGGAAACCGCAACATGAAAAGGCTGACGAAAAACAATCGTCAGCCTTAAAAATTCAAAAAATACACATTATGTATTGACAATAATACAATTTTAGTATATAATATTTGTATTACAAATCAAAGGAGTTTGTTATGGAGAAGAAACCTGCTATCGTAGCTCAAAGGTTGACCGAGCTTAGAGAAGGAATACATATATCACAGGCACGTCTTGCGGCGGTATTTGATATCGACCAGCCTGCAATCTTCCGATATGAAAATGCACAGTCCTTTCCGCCTTACGGTGTGTTGATGCAATATGCGGAGTTTTTCAATGTTTCCTTGGATTACATCTTCGGACGAACCGATAAGCCTCAAGGAATGTTATATGAATATCAGCCGAGGATAACCGAGGTTGATGAGAATATGTCAGCATTTGTGGAGATGTGCTTCGATCCCCAATCATCCGCAAACGCAAAGTTGAGGGAAGCTATTATGCAAATTATGAGAGAACAGCGACAGGAGAACAAATAATGAATATAGAGAAAATTACACAAAACGGCAAAACGGTTGCCGTTATCACAAGCGACGGTAAGGTGTTGACCAATGTACAATCTGCACTTGACCTTATTATGACCGCCAAATATGAGGTCGGAACCAATTTGATTGCCATAGATAAAAACGCGGTAGCAGAGGATTTTTTTATTCTCAGTCGTGGTCTTGCCGGCGAAATATTGGAGAAGTTCATCACATATCAAGCCAAGATTGCGATTTGGGGAGATTATTCGAGGTACACAAGCAAGCCGTTGAAGGACTTTATCTATGAAAGCAACAAGGGCAAGGACGTTTTCTTTGTTGCGACGAAGGAAGAAACTATTGAGTACCTTACACGATAAATTCCAATTTGTCGAGCTGAATAGGCGTTAAGCGTTGGTGTGATTTTGGTGCAAATTTGGTGCAACACTTTATGCGACGATACTCACGATATTCACGATATCGCACGAAAACACACGATAAATGCACGATATCACACGATATTTAACGATATTCACGATATCAAACGGTATTGCTAAAACTCCAAGAGATAAGTTACCCCTTACGGGGTTTATCAAAATTACAGCACTCACTTTTTGGTGGGTGCTGTTTTTTTGTGTAAAATTTTGCAGGGGCGCTTCAATTTGAAAAATCCAGCCGTGCTATTTACTTTTTCTAAATAATATGGTATAATACAACCGATAGATAAACTTGAATTTGACAAAGGAGGGAGTAAACATGCTTCATTTTGGGTCGTTTAGTATAAGAACGGACATTTTTGTTTTGATCCTTTCCGTGGCTTTGACGGCAATTCAGCTTTTGCTTTGCTTTAAGGTTAAAAATAAATTGCTTCGTTTGATACCTGTCATACTGTTCTCATTTTTAACAGCAATATTCTTTGTTTTAATATTTGTTTTTGAGGGGTGGGACAGCTTGGGATTCCTTGTCCTTGCCATTTGTTCAGCCGTGATTCTGGCGGCGTGCGGCATAGCTTGGGGAATTTGGTGGGTGGTCTCCAAAAAGCTTTTACAAAGTAAAAATACCGAGGCGAAACTATGACACAAAGAATAGTAGCCACTGCCATAGAAGCTTTTGCGGGGTCTTTGATATACATTCCTTTGCTTGCTGTTCTCGGTAGGTTCTTTTTCGGTGGCGTTAAAACAACGGTTGCGCTGTCTGTTTTTGCGTTTTATATTTCTGCAATATACGTTATAACCGGACTTCCGAATGTGTTTTATATGCGACCCGATGACTTTATTCATCTTATACCCTTTGTCGATATGATACACGATTGGAGCAACAGCCTTTTGAATATTGTCCTTTTTGTGCCGCTTGGCATTTTTTTGCCGTTCCTTTGCGATAAATATTTAAGACTGAAAAACACTCTTGCTTTCGGATTTCTTACTACTCTTACCATAGAATTGTTGCAGCTGTTTACATATCGAAAGACCGATATAAACGATATTATAACCAATATTGCGGGCACGGTTATAGGCTTCTTTGTGGCAAAGCTGATAAGAAAGAAATTTCCCAATTTGTTATTAAGGTGCAAGCAGGGGGAATTATATATATCCGTGGCGGTAACGGTGTGCGTGATGTTCTTTCTTCAACCTCTCTCCGCAGACTTGATATGGAGTATATTGTACTGAATATTTTTTAAAACTGTTGAAAAAAATGGGTAAATATGTTATACTTATCCCATGTATTAATACTGAAGGAGATATTTATGGAATACGTTACACTCGGCAAAACCGGCTTGAAGGTTTCGCGCGTAGGATTTGGAGGAATACCGATACAAAAGGTAACTTCCAAGGATTCCGCAAAGCTTATGAAAGCCGTTTGCGAGAATGGAATTAATTTTATAGATACCGCGCGCGCCTACACTGTCAGCGAGGAGCTTATAGGCGAGGCGCTTGTGGGAATGAGAGATAAATTTATCATCGCTACCAAAAGCATGGCGCGTACTGCAGACGCTATGCGCGCGGATATAGCGGTAAGTCTTAAGAATCTTAAGACAGATTATATCGATATTTATCAGGTACATAACGTGAGTATGGAGCAGCTTGCAACCGTTTGCGGAGAGGGAGGCGCGCTTGAGGCGCTCAAAGAGGCACAGGAGCAGGGAAGGATAGGTCACATAGGTCTTACCGCTCACTCACTTGAGGTCTTTGAATACGCTACGACTCTTGACTGGGTGGAAACGCTTATGTTCCCATATAACATAGTTGAAACCCACGGTGAGGAAATAATCAAGAAATGCCACGAAAAAAATATCGGCTTTATCTGCATGAAGCCTCTTGCGGGCGGCGCCCTTGAAAACGCCGAGCTTGCAATGCGTTTTATTGCCGCGAATAAAAACGTAGACGTTGTTATTCCGGGTATGTGCTGCGAAAAAGAGGTGGAAATGAACGTTTCCGCAGTTTCTGACAAATCGCCTTTGAACGACAGTGAAATAGCCGAAATAGAGAGAATAAGAAAAGATTTGGGAACCAACTTTTGCAGAAGATGCAATTATTGTCAACCTTGCGCGGCGGGAATAAATATTTCGGGGGTTTTCCTCTTTGGTGGATACCTCGAAAGATACGGGCTTGAGGATTGGGCAAGACAGCGTTACGCTACGCTTCAAAGCAAAGCAAGCGCATGTATAGAGTGCGGACTTTGCGAGACGAGATGTCCATACAATCTTCCCATAAGAGAAATGATGAAAAAATATGCCAAAGCATTTGGCGAATAAGAAAGGATATAACTATGAACAAACTTATAGGTAATGCGGTGGTTGGTCAGTCCGGAGGACCGACAGCGGCTATAAATGCTACGCTTGCGGGCGTAATACGAGGAGTGAAGGATCAAAGCGTACACGGCGGAGCAATCGGCACGCTTTACGGAATGCGTAACGGCGTTGAGGGGCTTATTGAGGAACGCCTTATAAACCTCAGCGAAAGATTTGCCGACGACGCCGATATAGATATTCTTGAAAGCACTCCCGCGGCAGCTCTCGGTTCTTGCCGTAAAAAGCTTCCCAAGCCCGCTGACGATCCCGCTTTCTTTGAAAATCTTATAGCAATATTCAAGAAATATGATATCAGATATTTCTTCTATATAGGCGGCAACGACTCTATGGATACCGTTGCAAAACTGTCCGAATATACCACTATGTGCGATTATGAAATGAGAATCATCGGTGTTCCCAAAACCATCGACAACGACCTTGTGGTAACAGACCACACACCGGGCTTTGGTTCTGCCGCTAAGTATATAGCAACCACAATGCAAGAAATTATAAGAGACTGCGCGGTTTATACGACCAAGGCGGTGACTATCGTTGAGATAATGGGACGCGACGCAGGCTGGCTTACCGCCGCCTCGGCAATAGGAAGAGCGGTAAACGGAGTTGCCCCCAACCTCGTTTACCTTCCTGAAAGAAGCTTTAGCATGGAGGAGTTTTTCGAGGACGTTAAAAAGGAGCTTGAAAAGCAACCTAACGTAGTCGTAGCGGTTTCAGAGGGCATAAGATTTGCCGACGGAACTTACGTTGGAGAAGGCGCGCAGAGCGGTGCGGTTGACATTTTCGGTCATAAGTATCTTTCGGGAACAGGTAAAGCGCTTGAAATAGCCGTTAAAAACGAGATTGGCTGTAAGGTGCGCTCGGTTGAGCTTAATATCTCGCAGAGATGCGCGGCACATCTTGCCTCAGAGACTGATATAGACGAGTCGGTAAGAGTTGGCAGAGGCGCGGTGTTTGCGGCTGCTCAGGGTGTTACACGCAGAATGATGACAATTCTCCGCGAAGATAAGGAAACTTATTCATCCATTATTAATCACTCCGACGTTTCGGAAATAGCAAATAAAGTAAAGCATGTTGACGGTAAGTTTATCAACGAAAGAGGAAACAACGTAACCGACGAATGCTGTAAGTATTTGCTTCCTCTTATTGTGGGTGAGCGCAAGAATAAATACGAAAACGGACTTCCTGTGCATATTATTCTGTGAGGTAAACATGAAAAACGGCGAACTTTGGTATGATACGGACGGCAATATTATCCACGCACACGGCGGCTGGATGCTTAAGGTGGGGGAATATTACTATTGGTACGGTGAGAATCGAACCGAGTTGAATTTTGTATCGTGCTACCGTACAAAGGATTTTAAGAGCTTTGAATTCCGCAATAACGTCCTTACAGCCAACAGTAAGAAGGCTGCTTCCTGTATATGGAATCCCAACTTGGCGCTGAAAGTCGAGGAAACCGAGGATAATCCAAACGGCCATTTAAGGCGGAAAGACGAAAACGGTTTGCTTTTGGTGAATATCGAACGCCCAAAGGTTCTTTACTGTAAGGCAACGGGGAAATACGTTATGTGGATGCACTACGAAAACGGATTGAACTATTCTTCAGCGTGTTGCGCGGTGGCGTCTTGCGATACCCCCGACGGCGATTTCGTTTATCACGGTTGCTTTAATCCTTTTGGAAACCAATCGAGAGACTGCACAGTTTACGAGGCTGACGGCGAGGCGTATTTTATCTCAAGCGGAAGAGGGAACAAAGACCTGTACGTTTATTCTCTTACCGAGGACTATCTCAGCATAGAGGATAACGTTAAGATCCTTTTCCAAAACCAAATGCGTGAAGCACCTGCGTTTTTCAAAAAGGACGGACAGCATTATCTGCTTACTTCTCAGTGTACAGGTTGGCGCCCCAATCAGGGAGGCGTGGCGGTTTCGCGAAATGGAAGCGTGGCGGGTAAATGGTCGGTTATTTCGAATTTCGGTAATGAAACTACTTTTGACAGCCAACCGTCTTTCGTTCTTCCTTTTGAGAAGGACGGCGTGACAGAATACTACTATTTCGGTGATCGTTGGGGTGGCAAGGACGAGCTTTATTATAACTCTACCTACGTCGTGCTTAAGATAAAATTTGACAGCGATAGTATGCCGTATATAGAGTACAGTGCGGATGCTTGTTTTCCGAAATAAAAATTCTTGACTTTTTTGATTGTTTTATGTTACAATATATACGTATAAAAATTCAAAGGAGATTGCTATGAAAAACCAAGCAAAATTTTTGTGCCTTGTTTTAGCTGTTGTAATGATGCTTGTTTGCTTTGTTGCCTGTGGCGGAGGAGAAGACACAACACTTCCAAAATCATCGGGGAGCGATGATGACGACACGGGAAGAAACGCAGTAAAAGACAACGTTCCCACTGATTTGAAGCTGAACGGCGAGACTATGATCTTTTTCGTCCGTGATGATAACGACATGCTCAAATACGAGATGGACGTGGATAAAACCACTAACGATACGCTTTTTGATTCGGTTTATTATCGTAATACTACAGTAGAAGACCGTCTCGGTGTAGAAATCAGCCAGGTATCTCAGGGCTGTCCTTCCTCTAATTCCGATCCGTGGAACTCAACGCTTCGTAACGCTGTGCTTACTAAGAGCGGAGATTACGATGCTGCGGCAATATACGGTTCTCAAAGCTCGGCTCTTGCGGTTGAAGGATTGTACTATAACGTGCTTGACCTTCCTCACGTTGAGCTTAGCAAGCCTTGGTGGAACCAGTCTATCGTTGACGAGCTGACACTTTTTGATACTCTCTATTTCCTTGCGGGTGATGTCTGCTTTTCCGAAATTGCACAGGGCCTTGCTTTCTTCTTCAACAAGGATATGTTTGCCGAGTTTTTCGGTTCTCAGAATATAGATATCTATCAGGTGGTAAGAGACGGTCAGTGGACTATTGACTATATGACAAACCTCGTCTCCAACGTATGGATTGATGAAAACAGCGATGGCGTGGCAAGCGACGGAGATATAGTCGGATTCTCCGCAGGTTCAAGTATGGCGGGCGCCGGATATATGGATTGTTGGGTTCCCGCTATGGGCATTAAGCTTACCACAATGGTTGACGGATACCCCGAACTTACTTTCTATAACGAGCATACCGTAGAAGCTTATGAAAAAGTGCAGAAGCTTTACATAAACAACCCCGGAACTCTCAGAGCAGACGGATTGAACGATACGAAGTTTATAAACTGCAATCAGATGTTTATGCTCAGTATTTTGAATTCCGGCAATAGTCTTCGTGATATGCAGGCTGATTACGGCGTGCTTCCTATTCCGAAGTTTGACAATGAGCAGGAAGAGTATTTCGGGATTTTCCACAACTCGGCTTCGCTTATAGTGGTTCTTTCGACTTGCCAACAGCCCGAGAAGGTAGGCGCAACGCTTGAGCTTATGGCTGCCGAGTCCTATAAGCAAGTAACCCCTGCTTACTTTGAAATCTGCCTCCAGGGTAAATATTCCGATGAGCCCGCAGACGCTGAAATGTACGATAAAATTATAAAGAGCTTCGTTTACAGCTTTGGTTTCTGCTACTCTACCAAGAGCCTTGACGGAATCGGCTCGCTGTTCAGAGATATTGACGCTGACATAGCGCAGAGATATGAGCAGAATAAAATAAAATATCAAACCTCTCTGGAAACACTTATAGATAAGCTCGACGATATTTCATTTATGGGATAACCGAAAAAACACCGCATTTGCGGTGTTTTTTTTATATCATAATTAATCGGTAACTCTTGACATATCGGAGTAAAAATGTTATAATGAAGTATAAATATTATTTTGGAGGATAAGTATGAAAAAATTCACAAAAGTGCTGTGTCTTGCATTGGCATTTGTAATGACTCTTGCTTGTTTTGCCGCATGTGGCGGCGGAGAAGACACAACTCTTCCGCAATCATCGGGAACGACTACCGACGATACCGGAAGAAATGCGGTAAAGGATACCGTGCCCACAGACTTGAAGTTCAACGGGGAGACCGTTACTTTCTTTGTTCGTGATGACAATGAACTGTGGAAAAACGAGATGGACGTTGAAAAGACGATCAACAACACACTCTACGACGCCATTTATTACAGAAATGCAACCGTAGAGCAGAGACTTGGCGTTACCATCGAGCAGATCGGTCAGGCGGGCTCGTATAACGTGTCAGATGCATGGAATTCCACACTCCGCAACTCCGTTCTTACCAAGAGCGGTGACTATGAGGCTGCGGCTATTTACGCTTCCACAGGCTCAGCTCTCGCGGTAGAGGGTATTTACTACAACGTACTTGACCTTCCCCATATAAACCTTAAACAGCCTTGGTGGAACAATTCTATCGTTGAAGAGGTAACTCTTTTCGACACACTTTACTACCTTGCGGGTGATATTGCTATTACTGAGGTAGCGGGCGGTGTTTGCTTGTTCTTTAACAAGAACCTTTTGGCTGAACTTTACCAGACTCAGAACGTCGACCTTTATCAGCTTGTGAATGACCAGAAGTGGACTGTCGATAAGCTTCACGAACTTGTTTCAGGCGCATGGATTGACGAAAACAGCGACGGTATTATCAGCGACGGAGACACCATAGGATTTTCCGCAGGCGCTAGCTCCGACGGTGACGGAAGTATGGATGCGTGGATTCCCGCAATGGGCATAAGCCTTACCAAGATGGTTGACGGATATCCCGAGCTTACCTTCTACGATGAGCATACTGTTGAGGCTTTTGAGAAGATTCAGACGTTGTACAGATCCAACCCCGGATCTTTGTGCTCGGATGGCAAGACAGCAACCTCCTTTGCGATTGGCAATCAGTTGTTTATGAAGGGCAACCTCAACTCCGGTGAGGGCTTGAGAGATATGCAGGATGATTACGGTGTACTTCCTTTGCCTAAATTCGATGAGCTTCAGGAAGGTTACTATACCACATTTTCAAACACTGCATCTCTTGTAGTAGTGCTTTCTACTTGTACCGCAACCGAAAAGGTTGGTGCAACACTTGAGCTTATGGCTGCAGAGGCGTATAAGCAGGTAACTCCCGCTTACTTTGAAATCTGTCTCCAGGGTAAGTATTCCGACGAGCCCGAGGATGCGGAGATGTATGATAAAATACTTAACAGCTTTGTGTTTAGCTTTGGTTTCTGCTATTCTACCAAGAGCCTTGACGGAATTGGTTCTTTGTTCCGTTTCCTTGACAGAGATATAGCTCAGCAATATGAGTCTAACAGAGTTAAGTATCAGACCGCGCTTGACGATCTTATAGATAAGCTTGACGATATTTCGTTCGTTCAGTAAAAATAAAAAGCGAAGTGCCGTGAAAACGGCACTTCTGTTTTTTGCGAAATTTTATTCAATTTGCCTTAATAGCTATTGACATTGTAAGTGTTTTGTGTTAAAATTACTCTATAGAAAATTTATGAAGGAGAATCTCTATGAAGAAATTCACAAAACTTATGTGTCTTGTGTTGGCGCTTCTCATGACAGTAGCTTGCTTTGCTGCTTGCGGTGACGGAGAGGAAACAACTCTTCCCAAGTCATCCGGTGTCAATGACGACGATACAGGACGTAACGCGGTAAAGGATACCGTGCCCACAGATCTCAAATTTGACGGTGAAACCGTTACTTTCTTTGTTCGAGATGACAATGAATTGTGGAAAAACGAGATCGATGTTGAAAAGACAACCAACGACACTCTTTTTGATGCTATCTATTACAGAAACGCAACAGTAGAGCAGAGACTTGGTGTTACCATCGAGCAAATCGGTCAGGCGGGAACGTTTTCTGTGTCCGACTCGTGGAACTCCACGCTCAGAAACACTGTTCTTACCAAGAGCGGCGACTACGAAGCAGCGGCTATCTACGCTTCCACAGGTTCTGCTCTTGCGGTAGAGGGTCTTTACTATAACGTGCTTGACCTTCCTCACCTTAACCTTAACCAGCCTTGGTGGAACCAGACTATCAGAAAAGAGCTTACTCTTTTTGATACTCTTTATTACCTGGGCGGTGATATTGCCGTAACCGAGACGGCTAACGGTATGGCAATGTTCTTTAATAAGGATTTGTTTGATGAGCTTTATCAGACTCAGAATATCGACCTTTACGCAATGGTTGAAGAGGGCAAGTGGACAATCGACGAACTTATCACGCTTGTTAAAGATGCTTGGATTGATGAAAACAGCGACGGTGTTATCTCTGACGGTGACACGGTAGGTTATAAGAACAACGCTACAAGTGCAAGTGACGGTGGTATGGATGCGTGGATCCCCGCGATGGGTATAAAGCTTACCACTATCGTTGACGGATATCCCGAGCTTACCTTCTACGATGAGCATACGGTTGAGGCATTTGAAAAAGTAAAGGCACTTCACCTTGAGAATCCCGGCTCTCTCGTTTTGGCTGGCGGAACCGGTACCGGATTCTCCCTTGGTAACCAGTTGTTTACAAGATCCAACCTTAACGGAGGATCTCAGCTTCGTGATATGCAGGATGACTACGGTGTGCTTCCTCTTCCCAAGTTTGATGCCGAGCAGGATGATTACTACACCACCTTTGATAATACGTCCTCTCTTGTAGTAGTTCTTTCTACTTGCACAGCAACCGAAAAGGTAGGCGCCACTCTTGAGCTTATGGCTGCAGAGGCATATAAGCAGGTAACTCCCGCTTACTTTGAAGTATGTCTTCAGGGTAAGTATTCCGACGAGCCTGAGGATGCCGCAATGTACGACAGAATACTTAAAACCTTTGTGTTCAACTTTGGTTTCTGCTACTCAACAAAGAGCCTTGACGGTATCGGTTCGCTCTTCCGTAACCTTACCGCGGATATAGCTCAGACATATGAGTCTAACAAGACCAAGTATGAAACAGCTCTTGACGAGCTTATTGATAAGCTTGACGAGATTTCGTTCGGTATGTAATCAAATACATAAAAACCTGCCGCTTGCGGCAGGTTTTTTGTTGACATAAGCATAAATATAGTGTATAATTATAGTATTCGGAGAGGAGTGATAACAAATGAAAAGAATAAACCTTAAGCATGTTCTTATAGGGGGGATAAGCCTGGTAGCAATAGGCGTTTTGGCTGTGCTTATTCCCAATATTATAGTTTGCGCTTCTTCGTCGGGATATATAGTTGACAGAGAGGATATTTCAAAGCTTGACAAGGATTTTGACTGTATACTCGTACTTGGCGCGGGGGTGTATTCCGACGGAACTCCCACTCCAATGCTTAACGATAGACTTGTGGTGGCGTGCGATGCGTATGAGTCGGGACTTTCGGAAAGAATGATAATGAGCGGAGACCACCTTAACGCCGATTATGACGAGCCTACCGCGATGAAGAAATTTGCCGTAGAGCAGGGAATTGAAAGTAAGGTGATTTTCCTTGACCACGCGGGAATTAATACCTATGACAGCGTCTACCGTGCCGTAAAGCTGTACGGCGCGAAAAAAATACTTATAGTTACGCAGAAGTATCATTTGTACCGTGCAATTTATCTTGCCAAAGCGCTTGGCGCGGAGGCTTACGGCGTTTCTGCAAATCTCAGAAGCTATATGGGGCAACCGAAATACACGGTAAGAGAATGGGCGGCAAGAGTTAAAGATTTGGCTATGTCAATAGTTAAGCCGGAAGCAACTTATATGGGAGATAAAATAGACCTTTCGGGTGACGGTGATACGACAAACTGAAAAAGGCGGCTTAAAGGCTGGTGCTCATAAGGATGTTTACCTAACACACGGTAGGGGCGAACTGTGTTCGCCCGTGGGAGACCGTAGGTCTCACCTACGAGTAAGCAAAATTTGATATGCAGAAAACAAAAAATACCCGACAGATTTTTTACTGTCTGTCGGGGTTGTTATTCTATTCAACAAATTGGAATTTGTCAGATGTCTTTTATCGGATGCAATTCGATATAGCCTCTTGCTCCGATAGGCTCTAATTGAATACGGGGATTTGCTTTATCCCAAGTATAACCAATGCTGCTCGGATTGTATTTTTCGATAGCCGCCCAAATTTCTTTGATTGCTTCTTCAAAGTTTTCCTCTTCAAAGGGCTCTCCTTGGAACATCAGATATTTGCATTTTGGCAGCTCAACCACGTCAAAGCCATCGGGAATTTGACCCGAATAGTCGGTTGATACCTCAACACCTTGTACATATTCAGATGTACCCGGAAGAATGTGTTGAGAAGGAAGCCAAAGGCAAACAGGCTCACCACAGATGGATTTTATACTGCAGAGTAACCCCCATACGTCACAGCCGACTTCCTCGCTGTATTTGAAATATTCCGTTGCTTCCTTACCACGTTTGATAATGACCTTTCTTTCCGGCTTCTCGATTACTTGTACAAAAACACTTTTAACTTCGCTCATATCCTTGCTTTCCTTTCTGTTTGCGTACTTGATACCGTAAGGCTTGAACAGATAGATTGGAGTCGGGCGTATAGAATACTCATACGGATTGCACCCAAAC
>JAZKYO010000056.1:0-33916 GCA_045612185.1 Eubacteriales bacterium | reverse complement strand
TGCACCTTTGAAGAAGGTTACAGATGATATCTTTTCATTGGAGCTTTGGCACGGTCCCACAGCAGCATTTAAAGATATGGCGCTTCAGATAATGCCTCGTCTTCTTTCAAGAGCTCTTACTAAAACAAACGAAAAAAACACAGCGCTCATTCTTGTTGCAACCTCAGGTGATACGGGAAAGGCAGCTCTTGAGGGCTATAAGGACGTTGACGGCGTAAAGATAATGGTCTACTATCCCGTTGACGGAGTAAGCCGAGTTCAGAAGCTTCAGATGGCTACGCAGGGCGGTTCCAACGTAAACGTTTGCGCTATAAGAGGAAACTTTGACGATGCGCAAAACGGTGTCAAGGCTATTTTTGGCAATGATGAGGCAGCGAAAAAGCTTGATGAGATCGGTGTTTTCCTTTCAAGCGCCAACTCTATCAACTGGGGACGCCTTGCTCCTCAGATAGTTTACTATATTTCGGCTTACTGCGACCTTCTCGCCGATGGCGAGATCAAGCTTGGCGACAAAGTAAATTACTGCGTACCCACAGGCAACTTCGGTAATATTTTTGCGGCATATCTTGCTAAACTCATGGGTCTTCCCGTAGGCAAGCTTATCTGTGCGTCTAACACCAACAACGTGCTTACAGACTTCCTCAGAACAGGCGAATACAACAGAAACCGCAAATTCCACCTTACAATGTCGCCCTCTATGGACATTCTTATTTCCAGCAATCTCGAGAGACTTCTCTATTTCACCGCGGGAAGCGCCAAAACCGCTGAATATATGGCGTCTCTCAAGGAAAGCGGCGCTTACAAAATCGAGGCCGAGCTTCTTGAAAAGATAAACGAAACCTTTATCGGTTACTACGCCGACGAGGCTGAAACAGCCGCAACTATCAAAGCCACCTTCGGTGAAAACGGCTATCTTGCCGACACACATACCTCGGTTGCGCTTTGCTGTGCCGACAAATATATAAAGGACAGCGGTGACAAAACGCCTATGGTTGTTGCTTCCACCGCAAGCCCCTACAAATTTGCCGCTGACGTTCTCAAGTCGCTTTCGGGTGAAAAGCCTGACGACGATCTTGCGGCGCTTGAAATGCTCTCTAAGATCACAAGTACAGAGATTACAAGCCCTCTTCGCGGTCTTGCCGAGCGCAAGGTCAACTTTAAGGACGTCATCGACGTCTCCGAGATGCTTGATAAGGTTTACGGATTCGCAAAATAAAAAACTCCCCCGCGCCTGCGGGGGAGAAGGACTTACTCGTCCTTTTGCTTAAAGGTTGCGCAGATGGTATCCGCGCTTGTGTTCGCGTGGCTGGGGCCAACAGCGATACACTCTGCGGTACAGTAGGTTTCGCCATCGTGATGAACGCAGTTCTTCACATCGCAGCTAATCCCCTTAATATGACCGCAGCAAGACTTGTTCTCATTTGAAGAGTTCATTTCTTACCTGCCTCAAATAATATTCTTACAACCGCATCACGATGACGCAACCGTAAGACAATAGTATTATTACACGCTTTTTGCGGCATTATTCACAAAAATAAAAAAAGGAGAAACAAATGGCGGTTTTCGTTCTTTCGGACCTTCATCTTTCCACAAACCGAGACACCGACAAGTCTATGGAAGTGTTTGGCGGCAAGTGGCAAGACTATATGAACAGAATAAAAAACAACTGGAATCGCCTTGTTGCTCCCAATGACACTGTGATCGTTAACGGCGACATTTCATGGGCTATGACGCTTGATGAGGCGAAAAGTGATTTTGATTTTTTGAATTCTTTGAACGGCACGAAAATAATCAGCAAAGGCAATCACGACTTCTGGTGGTCTACGCTATCAAAGATAAACGTTTTTTTTGAGGAAAACAAATTTGACACCATAAAAATTCTTCACAACAACGCCCATATCGCGGAAAATTTCGTTATCTGCGGAAGCCGAGGTTGGTACAACGACGACAAAATTTCCACGATGCCAAAAACCGCTGACTATCAAAAAATTGTATCTCGCGAGGCGGCGCGATTGAAAATAAGCCTTTGTGAGGGAGAAAAGCTTGGCGGAGACCGTGAAAAGCTTGTATTTCTTCACTTTCCTCCCGTTTGGGGTGACTTTGTGTGCGAGGAGATGGTTGATGTGCTGAAAAGCTTTGACGTAAAGCGTTGCTTTTTCGGACACATCCACGGTCTGTACGATATTCCTCCGAATTTTATACACGAAAATATCAAATTTATTATGACTTCCGCTGATTTTCTCAATTTCACTCCACTTTATATCAACAATTAGTCAAGAAAAATCGAAAAAAGTATTGACATTATCTCAAAAAAGTTGTACAATATATTGAATATGTAATTACCGAGGGGGTTTTAGTTATCGGGGCGCGTGTAGCGCTGTATTCCCCTAAGAAAGAAAGGATTGGTAAAACACATGAAACTCAACAAGGTTGAAAAGACAGAAAAGAGCATGTACGAGCTCGAAATCGCAGTCGAGAAAGAAGTTTTTGAGGAGGCTTGCACAAAGGTTTACCGCAAGCAGGTTAAGAACATAACAGTTCCCGGCTTCAGAAAGGGCAAAGCTCCCCGCTCTATTATCGAAAAGATGTACGGCAAGGGTGTATTCTATGAAGATGCTGTTAACGATCTTCTTCCCACAGTTTACGCTGATGCTATTAAGGAAGCTAACATAGAGAACATCGTTTCCCAGCCCGAATTTGACATCGTTTCCATCGACGACAACGGTCTCGTGCTTTCCGCAAAGATTTACGTTAAGCCCGAGGTTGAAATCGCTGACTACGCAGGTATCGCGGTTGAGAAGAACGTTGAGCCCGTTACCGACGAGGAACTTGACAGAGAAATCGAGCAGGTTAGACAGAGAAACTCCCGCGAAATCGAAATAACAGACCGCGCTGCTGAAATGGGCGACACAGCTGTTATCGACTACGAGGGCTTCGCTGACGGCGTTGCCTTTGACGGCGGCAAGGCTGAGGGCTACTCGCTTAAGCTTGGCTCCGGTCAGTTCATTCCCGGATTTGAGGAAAAGATAGTAGGCCACAATATCGGTGAGGAGTTCGACATCGACGTTACTTTCCCCGCTGAGTATCACGCTGAGGATCTGGCAGGAAAGCCCGTAGTATTCAAAATCAAGCTCAACGCTCTTAACAATGTAGAGCTTCCCGAGCTTGACGACGATTTTGCAAAGGACGTTTCGGAATTTGATACCTTTGCTGAATACAAAGCCGATCTTAAGGCAAAGATTGAAAAGAGACACGAGTCCAAGGCTGACGCTGAGGTTGAGGAAAAGCTTGTTGACGCTCTTATTGAAAAGCTTGTTGCCGACATTCCCGAGGTTATGTTCGTAAACGAGACCGAGAACCAGCTTCGCGATTATGACAACAACCTTCGCATGAGCGGTCTTGATCTTAACACCTATCTCCAGTACACCGGCGGCTCTCTCGATAAGCTTCGCGAGGACTTCCGTCCCAGAGCTGAAAAGCAGGTAAAAGCGCGTCTTGCTCTTGAAAAGATTGCAGAGCTTGAAAAGCTTGAGGCTACCGAGGAGGAAATCGAGGCTGAATACACAAGAATCGCAGAGGCTTACAACATCTCTGTTGACGAGGTTAAGAAGGCTATTGATCCCGCGGCTATCGCTGAGGATATGAAAGTTAAGAAGGCTATGGACTTCGTAAAGGAAAAGGCTGCTATCGGCGTTGCTGCTCCCAAGAAGGCACCCGCTAAGAAGACAACCGCAAAGTCAACCGCTAAGTCCACAACCGCAAAGACTTCTACCACCAAGTCCACAACTACCAAGAAGTCTACCACAACTAAAAAAACCACTACCAAGAAGGCTGAGGTAAAGGCTGACGAAGAGCCCAAGACCGACGCTGAATAAATAACTTTTGATGATGGCATGAATGGCAGATTTTCTACATTCATGCCACAAAAGTATAATAACAAAAGTCGCATTTTGCGGCAGAAAAGGAGTATATTATGTATAATTTCGACGCAATGAAAAACGCTCTCGTTCCTATGGTCGTTGAGCAGACAGGTCACGGTGAACGCTCTTTTGACATTTTTTCAAGACTTCTCAATGACCGTATTATTTTCCTCTCCGATGAGGTAAACGACGCTACCGCTTCGCTTGTAGTAGCTCAGCTTCTCTTCCTTGAGGCTCAGGATCCCGACAAGGATATCGCGTTTTACATCAACAGCCCCGGTGGATCGGTTACTGCGGGAATGGCTATTTACGACACCATGAACTACATCAAGTGTGACGTTTCCACCATCTGCATCGGTATGGCGGCAAGCATGGGCGCATTCCTACTTTCTTCGGGCGCCAAGGGCAAGCGTATTGCTCTTCCCAACAGCGAAATTATGATTCACCAGCCCTTGGGTGGCGCAAGAGGTCAGGCTACCGATATAAAGATTCAGGCAGACCTTATTCTCCGCACAAGAGATAACCTTAACAAGATTCTTGCGGAAAACACGGGTAAGCCTGTTGACGTTATCGCGCGTGACACCGAGCGTGACAATTACATGACAGCTCAGGAAGCTCTTGAATACGGTCTTGTTGACAAGATCTTCAGCAAGCGCGCCTGACTTTTACAGCTTAATATTTCGAAAGGCTTTATTATGGCTAAAAACACTAACAACGGAGACATTAAAAGCTGCTCCTTTTGCGGTAGATCCGCGGAGCAGGTGGATTTTCTCATTCCTTCGCCCTCGGGCGCTTGTATATGCGATTTTTGCGTTGACCTCTGCTCACAGCTGATAAGTGATCAGCTTGGCGAAGAACCTATGGAAGACAGCAAAAGCCAAGAATTTGGTACGCTGTCTATGGATACTCTTCCCAAGCCCATACAGATTAAAGAATCGCTTGACGAGTATATCATCGGTCAGGACGAGGCAAAGGTTGCTCTCAGCGTTGCCGTATATAACCACTACAAGCGTATTCTCAGCAAAGAAGCAACCAAGAGCGGAAAGGTTGAGACGGTTAATCTTCAAAAGAGTAATATTATGCTCATAGGTCCTACGGGTGCGGGCAAGACCTATCTTGCGCAAACCTTGGCAAAAACGCTAAAAGTTCCCTTCGCTATTGCCGACGCTACAACGCTTACAGAGGCCGGATACGTTGGAGAGGACGTTGAGAATATTCTTCTCAGACTTATTCAAGCGGCTGATTACAATATTGAGTTGGCTGAGCGCGGTATTATTTATATTGACGAAATCGACAAAATTTCAAGAAAGAGCGAAAACCGCTCCATAACCCGTGACGTTTCGGGCGAGGGCGTACAGCAGGCGCTTCTCAAGATTCTTGAGGGCACTGTTTCCAACGTTCCCCCTCAGGGTGGAAGAAAGCACCCCAACCAAGAGTTTATTCAGATAAATACCGAAAATATTCTCTTTATCTGCGGCGGCGCGTTTGACGGACTTGAAAAGATTATCGAAAAACGCAAAGGCAATCAGCTTGTAGGATTTGGAAGTGAGATAAAGAAAAAGGCCGAAAAGAGCGCAGACGGAATCTTCAAGGGTGTTACGCCCCATGACATCGTCAAGTTTGGTCTTATTCCCGAGCTTGTTGGCCGTATTCCGGTTATCGCAACACTCAACGAGCTTGACAAGGAGGCGCTTGTCCGCATAATCAAGGAGCCCAGAAACTCGTTAATGAAGCAGTTTGAGTATCTTCTTGAAATGGACGGCGTAAAGCTGACCTTTGACAAGGAAGCGGTAGTAGCTATCGCGGAGCTTGCGCTTGAAAGAAACACGGGCGCGCGCGGACTTCGCGCTATCATGGAAAGCATCATGACTGAGATAATGTATGAAGTTCCCTCCCGCGACGACGTAAAAGAGGTCAAAATCACCGAGGCGTGTGTAAAAGAAGGCAAAAAGCCCAAGTACGTGCTTAAAAAGCCCACCACGCCAAAAGAATTAAAAGAGGCTGAATAAAATAAAAGAGTCGGATAAGGTGTGCCTGCTATAAAGCAGGTTTACTTGCCGAAAAATCAAAAGGAGTACGGACAGTTTTGTTCGTACTCCTTTTCACACGCCTTGCCTGTTTAGGTTAGTGCGTTACACCTTTTAGGCGTACTGTCGGGCAGTAATGAGCCTCCCTTGTGTAAAGGGAGGTGGCTCGCGCAAGCGAGACGGAGGGATTGTAAAAACAAAATTTCATCGTAAAACAATCCCTCAGCCGCCTTCGGCGTCAGCTCCCTTTACACAAGGGAGCCTTTCTTTTGTTCATCTATGCCTTGTCAATTTTCCTGACAAGCACTGCGTTTGTGGACACAAAAGCGAAGCCCCGCGCGAGGCGGGGCAAGAGATTATTTTAATTGTTCCAAAATCGCTTTAAATTCTTTGGTATCTCTGATAGCGTCAAATTCTTTTTCAGTTAACCACGAGTCTCGAAGAATTTCACATAATGGGCGCGAATCAGCAGTTTCAAAATCAGTTTTCTTTCTTATCCTTTCGCCAAGCAAAAAAGAATTTGTTTTTGTTTCGTTGGGCCGATTGTCAAATTCAATAGCCATTTGCGCAGAAAGTTTAAGTTGCTCTATTGCCTCGTCATAACGATTTAATCGCATACAGTACTGGGCATACAGGAAAGGCCCTTTTGTTCTCCAGTATGTTATATTGGGATAATCGCCGTCATATATGAAACGGTCTAACTCATACATTTTTTCTATCACCTTTATCGCATCCTCATCGGAAACCAAATGCATCAACCGCCAAAGTCCATTGGATAAAACACCGTACGCTTTACCAATATACTTTTTCGTATAAGGCAGCTCCTCTTCTTCTGTCAATGCCCATCTAATTGCCACTTCTCTACAACAAGAAATAGAGGGTAGCGTTTCGTAAATGGAACGCCCAATAGCTTTTCTGTCCATTTCGCAATGATGAAAAGCAAGTCGATCGGTAGCTTCGTATTTAATATCCGTGTCAGAACAATACTTTATAATACGCTCACCGAGAGCAACAATTTCCGCATCATATTTCTGTTTATTTTCCTCCCAATCTACTATATCAGCATCATCACTGCAAGAAAGGAACAGCGCATACATAAGCTTATTCAACAGAGCATAGTTGTTCGGAAATTCAGCAACTCCCGCACGTGCAATGCGAATACATTCATCGATATTGCCAACGCTGATTGCTGATTGGAAATCCTGCAAATACTTATCCACAGCTTTCTTTTCGGCAACAGCGTCAATGCCCATAAGCTTGTCGGTAGATATATCAAAAAATGCGGCAATCGTCGGAATTAGCTCAATGTCGGGATAACAAGAATTATTCTCCCAACGAGAAACCGATTGGCAAGACACTCCGAGAACCTCTGCAAATTCTTCCTGTGTGATATCTCGTTCCTTTCGCAATTTTTTTATTGTTTCTCCAATATTCAGTTTCATAATGAATACCTCTCATTAAAAATTGAAAGCCGCGCTTCTTTCTGACTATATTGTATCATAGAGTACAAACAAATTCAATATCACGTTTAGAGAGCTTTTTTCACCACAATAGTGAAATTGGCGCACCTGCGATAAAGCAGGTGCGCCAAGCCGCCCCTTTTTTTATATTTCTATCGTAATCGCCCCTGCGTCGAGGGTATCGGATGAGGCGTGAAGGCGGAGCTTTCCGCTTTCTCTGCCGAGGCGCACCGCAACGGTTATTGCACCCGCGCGCATTTGTCTGTCGGGCAGGGTTACGGGATTGTGGTCGCTTACGTCAGATCCCGTGCCTACTATCTTTCCGAATTTATTACAGCTAAAGCGCACAAACGCGGAGGCGTTAGGCACTTCTCTGCCCTCTGCGTCAACAGCGTAGCAGGTAAAGAGCGCAACGTCTTTTCCATTTGCCTTAATATCATCGCCGTTATCAAGGCGAAGCTTGAGAGCTACCGCGCGTCCCGTGGTTTCCTTTACGTCACGAGCAACTTCTTTGCCGCCGTTGTATCCTACGACTTCAATTTTTCCCGCAGTATACTCTACTTGCCAATCAAGATGCAAGGGGTACTCCACCTTCTTTTTGCCAAGACTCTTTCCGTTAAGGAAAAGCTCGGCTTCTTCGCAGTTAGTATACACCCAAACGTCCACGGTTTCACCCACGCGTTCGGGGAAATTCCAATGTGGAAGCATATGTATCATAGGATTTTCAAGCCAATGTGACTGATTCTGATAGAACGCGTCCTTTTTCTGCAAATAGAGGTCTATTGCGCCCGACTGGGAGCAAAGTCTTGGCCATATCGCCTCGCCTCTGTGCTCAAAGGCAATCCATTGGAAAGAGCCCATAAGCCATTTGCGGTCGCAAACGAATTTCCACGTGCTTTCGCGGTCAAGGAACCAGTTATTCGCCGCGTGGTCGCGGGCGTTTATGTAGGCGTGCTCGTCGGACTCGTCCTCATACCAGCCGCGAGTAGTACCCGTAGCACAGCACTCGGTTGACACAATTCCCTTGTCGGGAAATTTTTCGTGGAGCATGTCAAACATATTGAGATTATAGTTTACACCAACTATATCGCTGTAATCGTAAACGGTACAAATTTCCGGTTTTTTATCGTTTGCGGTAAGAATTGCCCGTGTTTTATCAAGCTTCAGCACCTCGCAACGAAGCGTTCTTGCAATATTAGCTCCCTGCTCGGTAATAAAGTACGGCTCTTCGTTACCAACAGACCACATTATAACGGACGGGTGGTTTCGGTCACGCTTAACAAGCGTACGAAGCTGCTCAACGCACTCAGGTGAGCTTGAAAACCATCTCGTTTCGTCCATTACCACCATTCCCTGTCTGTCAAACTCATCCATAAGAATTTCAGCCTGAGGATAATGTGAGCAACGGTAGGCGTTAGCGCCCATCTCTTTCATCAATCTTACTTTGTATCTGTGAATATTATCCGGGACTACCTTGCCCATAAGTCCAAAGTCGCCGTGACCGCAAACGCCTTTTATTTTTACGTTTCTTCCGTTAATAAAGAAGCCGTCGTTGGGGTCGAATTTTACGGTTCTGAAGCCAAACGAGGTTTCCGCGCTATCCTCGCCAAGCTCGGAGCAAACGGTAGCTCTTGCGGTATAGAGAACGGGGCTGTCAATATCCCAAAGCTCTACGTCCTTAAGGACAGTCTCAAACTTAAGTACGGCGGTTTCGCGGGTTATCACCTCGGTTTTACCTTCAAACTCAGCAACCACGCTTCCGTTGGGAGCAACAAGCTCTACCTTTACAGAAGCCTCTCTGTCCTCCCAATCAGTGTTAAGCACCTCTATTTCAACGGGCACTCTCCAGCCGCACTCGGTTTCTTGGGGAGCAACGTAAATTCCGTAACGTCCAATCTGCACCTTTTCGCTAATCTCAAGCCATACGTCGCGATAAATTCCCGCGCCGGCATACCACCAGCTATCAAAGTTTTCGGGCACTACGTGAACAGCCAAAACATTTTCCTGCTCACCAAATCGCACGAAATCGGTAATATCTACTTCAAAGGGGACAAATCCCGAATGATAATTAAGCAACGGCGCGCCGTTAAGATAAACCTCGCACCCCGCAGTTACGCCTTCAAAATAAAGGGTAACACGCTTTCCCTTATACTCTTCTTCAACGGTAAAATGCTTTCTGTACCAAGCGGGGTGATATTCAAAGAAGCCGAGCGCGTTGTTATTCGTTTCCTTTGGTGTCTGACGAATAATATAGTCGTGAGGCAAGGTAACGTGCTCCCAACGTTCACTCGTTAGCTCCTTGGTTTGGTACACCTGCTTTCTCATTCCGTAATCGTCGGGTTGATCCCTATAGAAAATAGAAGCGGGGCCTATTCTGTAACGCTCGGTTTTTGCTTGAATATACGCAGGACCCTTCCAAGACGGCATTTCCTGCGGAATCTCTCCGTTAAAAAACACCCACCCCGAATTAAAGCTTTTTCTGATGCTCATAATATTTCTCCTTAACGATTTTAATTTTTATATTTCTTTTTCTTTCCATATACCCTTTTTCCAACGAGCAAGATATGTCACGGTTCTGAACAACTCATCCGCGGCAAAGGCAATCCAAATACCCACAAGTCCCATATTCAATGTTATGCCCAACAAATATGCCATAAGCACGCCGAACATCCACGTGGAAAACACCGATATTAAAAAGGTTGCCTTTACATCTCCGTTTGCATTAAGTGAATTTTCGGAAATATGATTTATGCCTCGACAAAGTTCAACAAGTATATCTATAAACATTATAGGAATGGCAAGCGCCACTATATCTACGCTGTCGGTAAACAGCGATATAAGAGGCTTACAGAAGCAGAAGGCAAGCAACGAAAGCGAGGTGTTGCACACGACGGCAATAAATATGTTCTGACGAAAAAGCTGTTTTACCGTATCAAGCTGACCTCTTCCACGATATCTGCCCATCAAAATTCCGGTCGCCTTTCCAAGTGCGATACTGATACGGGACGTATACATAACTATGTTATATATATAAACCTTAGCGTTTACTATCGCTTCCCCCAAAACCACCGTAAAGCTTGTGGTTACGGTTTGTGACATGGCAAACGAGAGCTGACACATACCGCCCGGTATTCCCAACCCCATTATCTTCCCCAGAAACCTTTTGGCAAAGCACATCAAGAACGGACATTTGTTTTTTACAAAAAATATTATCGCCATCACAAGTCCGCAGAATTGCGACATTAAATTCGCCACCGCAACCGCTGTAACACCGTCAAAAGGAAGCGAAATATCGGTGTAAAGGAAAATGTAGCAGAATATTATATTAAGAATATTACTACCCAAGCCTACTACCATAGTATTTTTGGTATATCCGTTACATATAAGCAAGTTATTGAAACAGCTCATCAAGCCCATGATCGGGAAAAACAGCGCACGAACCGTAAGATATACCGCCGCAATATCAGCAAGCTCTCCCGTAAGCTTCATCGCACGGACGAGAAAGCCGGAAGAAGCCGCCACAGCCAAGCCCATAACCAAAGAAAATACAAAAACGGTTATACACGCCGTTCCGGCAATTTTTGCCGCCTCCTCCCGGTCTCTTTTTCCCAAAGAAAAGCTTGTAAGAATAACGGCTCCGTTTATTATCAGGGTCATAAAAACTGTACATATGCCTATAATATTTTCACTTACAGCCGTAGCGGTAACGGTTGACTCCGAATACCCTTTCAGCAAAAGGGTGTTCGCAGTACTGTAAAGCTGAAGAAAAAGGTTTTCAAGTAAAAGCGGTACCGACAGCGAAAGTAGCGTTATTTTTTTCCCGTTTTCTTCTATTTCCGATATTGATCTGTTATAAAACATCGTTTTTTTCTTTTGCCCTGAATTGAGCGGGTGAATAGCCTATTATTTTTTTAAAATACCGAATAAAATAATACTGATCTTTAAAGCCTATTTCCTCAGAGATCGTTTGTATATCCTTTTCGGTAGTGGAAAGCAAAAACTTTGCCATTTCTATGCGCTGTCTGTTTTTATATTTTATAATACTTTCCCCAGTAACTCTTTTAAAGAGCCGATTCACGTAATCGTATTGGAAGGAAAATCGCCTTTCTATCTCCTTACTGTCTATTTCTTCGCAGAAATTGGAATTCAAATATTCTTTTACGGAGTTTACCGTATTATATGCCTTAAAATATCCCACACCCCACTCGCCAAGCGAGCCCACCGTGAAATTTTCAAGCTTAAGCAATATATCTGCCAGAACGCAAGAGGTTTTCAGCCTTTTTTCAACACTGACGTCACCAACGCCTATACAGTTGTTTCCAAAAATGTCCGCAAGGTAGCAAAAAAAGCTTTTATCGGACAATTCCGTTTTCTTCATTATACGCGCGTTAAGAAAATTGTATTTCTCAACGCCCCTCGCATCAGCCCTTGAGCAATTAACATAGCTGCTCTGAATCAATTGGCAGTATTCGTTATATTCAAGATTTTCGGGGCGTACCGTATCACCTTCAAAATGAACGTAAAAATACTCACAATCGCTGGCAAAAAGCGGCTCTTGTATCTCACCCGGCTCAAATATGTATACGTCGCCCTCATTAAGAATCAGCTCACCGTTTTCATTTTTCAGCCCCAGCCTTCCCCTTGTGATAAAATACATAATATAACACTGTATTCGCCTCGAGGTATGCTGTCTGGGAGGAATAAGATGCTCCTTGTTAAACAAATCAACCTTTATAATTCGGTTAAGATCAAAGTAATAGAATTTAATAGTTTACACCCCCGCTCTGCATTTGTCGGTCATTATAGTTATTTAACCACAAAAAGAGCGTTTCGTCAATGGTTGATTTAGACTTTTGTTGGACAAACCCGACTTTTTGTTTGCAAAAAGTCGGTCCAATACATTCAATCAAATTTTATCGCTTCCGTCCTCGGGAATTACTTCCTTCATAGCCGCGATGGCGCACTCTATCATATCGTCATCAGGCTCAAAAACGGTAAGGTGTTGAAGTCCGACACCGGGAGCTGAAATAATCTTAGTGATGATATTATCGTGTTTTCCGGCAAATTTAATAAGCTCGTAGCCAAGTCCCATCGTTATGGGGAAAAGCAATATTTTTATCGCTATTCTTATGGCTGTATGAAGCTCGGGCGGAATAAAGAAGCCTATAAGTATGCTGACAAGCACCATAAGGATAAGGAAGGACGTGCCGCATCTTGGGTGGAAGCGCTTCTGCTTTTTGACATTTTCAACTGTAAGCTCTTCTCCGCTTTCATAGCAGAAAATTGTTTTATGCTCCGCGCCGTGGAACATAAAGGTTCGTCTTATATCCTTCATCAATGAAATCGCTGCCATATATCCCACCAAAATAACCACCTTAAGCACGCCTTCAAACGCCGATTTAAGGTATCGGTTTGATTCATCGAAAATATCGTTGGGGCTTATTTTACAAATCAGCGAATAAATAAGAGTAGGCAACGCGATAAACAGAAAGAGCGCAAGCACGATGCCAAGAACAGAGGCTATTACCATGGCAAAATTCATCCAGAACTCGCTGTGACTCTTTTTGCCCTCCTTTTCGGCTTTTTCCTTTTCCTCTTTTTCTATTTCCTCAAGTCCCGCGATTTCAGCCGAGCGCATAAGGCATTTATAGCCGAATTTCATAGACTCTATAAAGTTGAACACGCCGCGGATTATGGGAAGCTTGAAAAAGGCGTTCTTCTTTTTGGTTTCGTTTTCCCACTGTTCAAGGACTATTTCGCCCTCGGGATTTCTGACTGCCATGGCGGTCTTTTGCGGACCGCGCATCATTACGCCCTCTATAAGTGCCTGACCGCCTATGGACGTTTTTATATTACAAGATTTTGAGTTTTTCAAATTGCACCTCCTGATACAAACATACAAAATAATTATACACCATACATATGAACAAAGTATTAAATCTAAAAAAACACTCGCAATTTTTTTGCGAGTGTTTTTAAAAATTTTATATATCCATTTTAATCTGGCCGTTCTGACCCGATCTGTGCTTTTCAACGATATTATGTATTCTCTGCACGGGGTTAAGAAGTCCGCTGATAGAGTGGTCATGGTTAAGCGTATCAATCATATATGCAACGTACTTGCACATATTAACCTCACCGTACCACTCCTTAGAGAGAAGCTCGGGTGTACGGTAAACAAGGTTTGTGGTGAAGATACGGTCTATAGTGCCGTCCTTATACGCCTTATCAAACTTTTCAAGTCCTTCTGTAAAGAGTCCGAAGGTTGCAAAGTTGAATATTCTCTTTACGCCCTTTTCTTTAAGCTGTACGGCAACGTCAAGGAGCGAGTCGCCCGAAGCTATCATATCGTCAACGATAATTACGTCCTTACCGGTAAGGTCTCTTCCGAGGTACTCGTGAGCCTCAACAGGGTTCTTTCCGTTTACTACAACCGCGTAGTTACGTCTCTTGTAGAACATACCGATATCTATGCCAAGAACCGAAGAATAGTACATGCAACGGCCCATTGCGCCTTCATCGGGGGAGATTATCATAAGATTCTCTTTATCAAGAACAATATCCGGAACGTTACGAATAAGCGCCTTTATCATTTGATAAGCGGGGCGCACGTCATCAAATCCGCTAAGCGGAATAGCATTCTGAACGCGGGGGTCGTGAGCGTCAAAAGTAAGAATATTGGACACACCCATTGCCACGAGTTCCTGAAGCATAAGAGCGCAGTCAAGCGACTCTCTGGACGAGCGCTTATGCTGTCTGCCCTCGTAAAGCATGGGCATAATTACCGACACACGTCTTGCCTTACCCTCAATAGCAGCGATAATACGCTTAAGATCAGCGTAGTGATCGTCGGGGCTCATGGGAACAGTCTGACCGTACATCTTATAAGTTACGCCGTAGTTGAATACGTCGGCAATGATATACACGTCATGTCCGCGAAGCGACTCGTGAAGCATACCCTTAGCCTCGCCGGTACCGAATCTGGGACACTCAGCGGAAACCGTGAAGGTATGACCGTCTCCGTGATTTCTCCACTCCTTCAGATAGTAGTCAACCTGCGATACAAACTGCTCGCAACCTTTCATTCCGATAACGCTCAATTCACCAAAAAGAGTTTCTCTCATAAAATCCTCCGTATTTTTAATATTCTTTTGTGTATAATAAAATTTTACATATCATTATAACACAAATAAGCGCGTTTGAAAAGCCTTTTTTCGATTTTTTTAAGCCTTTTTCTGCTTTTTGTGATTTTCATACAAAAAAGCACGGCTTTTATGTTTACTTTTCCTATATAAGTTTGAAAGATTTGAGAACAAATATTCCAACAAAAAGAGTAAACATACACATCAAGGTAGAAATGAGAAGTATCTGACTTGCCATTTCATGGTCGCTTTTCATGTTTTTTGCCATAATATAACTACTTACCGCTGTGGGTGCACCGAAGAAAATAAGAATAACGCCAAGCTCCACGCTTCTAAATCCAAGCGCAACCGCCACAGAAACCGCCGCCAAAGGCAGCACCGCGGTCTTGATAATCGCACCGACAAGCGAAGTTCCTACCCTACCCCTAAGCGCCTCAAAAGAAAACTCAGCGCCAAGGCTCATAAGGGCGAGAGCAAACACGGTATCCGAAAGCTCGGTTATGGTTTTGGTAGCAAAAGTGGGAAGCTTGATTCCGCAAACCATAAACACCAAACCAAGGACACAGCTTATTATAAGTGGATTTTTAACTATTGAAAGGCAGATATCCTTTGCGGTTTGAAGCGGAGACTTTTTGATATCCGACGGTGCGTAAACGGTGAGAATTATCACCGCAAAAACATTCACAGCCACGATAGCCACAGGCATAACCACGGCTACGGTAGTACCTCCCACCGACGGAAAAAGATTCTCGGCAATAGGTAGTCCGAGTATAGCAAAATTACCCCTGTAAACTCCCTGAATAAAAGCTCCGCGTTTGGCGTTATCCTTAAGAAAAATCGGAACGACAGCCCAAGCAAGCAGGAAAAACAAGCTTATTCCCACAAGTATAAAGCCCATAAGCGGAAAATACTGTTTAAGCTGTGCCGCATCGCCTCCCAAAACACTTATAAACAGGTTACAAGGAAGGGCTATTTTAAACACAAATTTATCCGCGAGGCTGAAAAAGCTTTCCGGAAGGAAGTTTTTGTTTTTAAGCAACCATCCCAGTATTACCATAATGAACACCGGGAGGATTGCGTTTATACTGAAAATAAGATTACCGAGCATTTTATTTTGTGAGAGCGCAGAATTTTCCGTACGCTTCGTCAACCGCGGTCTTTACTGACTGATTGGGCGAATAATACTCTACGTCGAAGGAGTCAGCCACCACCTCACGAGCTTCCTTCATATTTGCAAGCTCGCCTGCGGCGATTGCCTGAACACATATATTTCCGATTGCGGTTGCCTCAACAGGACCTGCCACAACGTCAAGTCCGCAAGCATCTGCCGTAAGCTGGCAAAGCAATTTATCCTGAGTTCCGCCGCCAACGATATTGATAGCTGTAGCCTTATCGCCCGTAAGCTCTGCAATATTCTCAACAGTAGCTCTGTAACGCATAGAAAGGCTATCGAGAATACAACGAACAAACTCGCCTTCGCTTTGGGGTACGGGCTGACCTGTCTTTTGGCAATACTCAGCAATACGCTTAGGCATATTTCCGGGGGTTGCGAAAAGCTTATCGTCGGGGTTGATTATTGAGCGGTAGGGCGCGGCGCTCTTTGCCATAACGGCAAGGTCGCCAAAGCTATAATCCTTACCCTCTCGTTTCCATTGACGTCTCGACTCCTGAAGAATCCAAAGACCCATAATATTTTTAAGGAAACGAATGGTATTCTCCGCGCCGCCCTCATTTGTATAGTTAAGACGACAGGTATCGGCATTAATGAGAGGCTCTTTAAGCTCTGTACCCATGAGCGACCAAGTACCGCTGCTTATGTAGATAAACTTATCACTCTTTGCGGGCACTGCAAGAACGGCGCTTGCTGTATCGTGAGCGGCAACCTTTACTACGTCAAGGTCGGTCTGACCAACCTCCTCGATAATCTGAGGAAGAAGCTTACCAACGTAAGACGCGGGCTGTACGATTTCACAAAACAGTCTGCGAGGAATACCGAGTTTATCAATGATTTCCCACGCATAGTCACGCTTTGCCGCGTCAAGAAGCTCACCTGTGGAAGCTACGGTATATTCTGTGGACGCTTTACCCGTAAGGAAGTAGTCAAGAAGGTCGGGGATAAACAGCATTTTATCTGCTATCTCCACAAGCTCGGGATTATCACGAAGCTCGGACGCAAGCTGGAAAATTGTATTAAAATCGATGGTCTGAGTACCCGTAACCGCGTATATATCGTCGATAGGAACAAACTTACTTACGTAATCTGTTATTCCGTCGGTTCTCGTATCTCTGTAATGAGTAGGATTGGAAAGAAGTCTGCCGTGCTTATCGATAAAACCGTAGTCAACGCCCCAAGTGTCGATACCTACACTTTTTACGTTGTCCTTGTCAAGAACCGTCTGTCTTATAGAGTTTTTTATTTCATGGAATATACGAAGAATATCCCAAGTAAATCTTCCCGCTACGTTTACGGGTTCATTGGCAAATCTGTGGTTTTCCACAAGATCAAGCTTCTTACCGTCAAAGCTACCTACTATACCTCTTCCGCTTGACGCGCCAAGGTCTATTGCAAGCATTTTCAATGTTTTCATTTTTTGTACCTTCCTTATTTAAATAAATTTATAAATTATTTTAATTCGACAACCGTTACGCCGCCGTCGCCCTCTCCGTATCTTCCGATACGGAAGCTTGCTATTCTTCTGTCACCTTTAAGGTACTGCCAAAGCGCAGTTTTTAGCGCTCCCGTTCCCTTACCGTGAATCAGTCTCACCGTATTAAAGCCCGTCAGCATTGCCTCGTCAAGGTATTTGTCAACCGCGAGCCACGCCTCGTCACCCGTCATTCCGCGCAGGTCTATTTCGTCCACACAATCGCGTCTGACAGTTGCCTTATAGCTGCCCGCATCGGCTTTTTTGCCGTTTTTATCGACAAACTGCGGTGTTTGTTCCACAAGGCGGAGGTTCTTAAGCTTTGTCCTTGTTTTGATTATTCCCGCCTGAACCATAACGTTGCCGCTTCTGTCGGGGTCCTCAAGCAAAACGCCCTCTTTGCCTATATTGACTATAAACACGGTATCTCCCTTACGGAGAGTTCTTGGAAGAACGTAATTCTCGTTTTGCTTTTCGTCAACGGGATTATATTTATCGTCGTTGGCTCTGATATGCTCTCTGACGGCTTTTCTCGTTCTTTCAAGCTCACTGCCAAAGTTTTCCGACTCCTGCTTTTTCTTAACTTTTTCAAGCTGATCGAAAATAAATTCGCTTGAAGCTTTGGCGCTTTCCACCATTCCCGCGGCTTTTGACCTCGCTTTTTCAAGTGTTTCCTCGGCTTCGCGAAGCTTTCGGTCAATAATTTTCTCGGACTCGGTTTTAAAGCGCTCGTAGTCGCTTTTCAGCTTATCCGCTTCTTCCCTGAGCTTTTCCATTTGAACTCGGCTTGACTCAAGCTTTTCGATAATATCCTCAAAGCGTTTATTATCCGAGCTTACGTAATCCTTGGCTCTGTCAATTATCTCCGTAGGAAGCCCAAGCTTTGATGAAATAGCAAAGGCGTTGGACTTACCGGGTGTTCCTATTACAAGCTTGTAGGTAGGTTTCAGCGTCTCTACGTCAAACTCGCAAGAGGCGTTGCAAACGCCCTCGGTATCAAGCGCGTACGCCTTCAGCTCTGAGTAGTGAGTGGTAGCAAGGCACATTGCGCCCTTGCTTCTCACGTATTCGATAATAGATACAGCAAGCGCCGCCCCCTCTATTGGGTCTGTTCCTCCGCCAAGCTCGTCAAAAAGCACAAGCGAACGGTTCCCTACCTGCCCAAGCATAGTGACTATATTCACCATATGCGAGCTGAAGGTTGACAACGACTGCTCTATACTCTGCTCATCTCCGATATCCACAAGAATATTATCGAAGATACAAACCGACGATCGCTCCTCGGCGGGTATATGAAGTCCGGACTGTGCCATAAGCGCGAACAGTCCCACAGTTTTAAGCGAAACTGTTTTACCTCCTGTATTAGGTCCGGTAATAACCAGCGTATCGTAGCCGTCCCCCATTGAAATATTTACGGGAACCACCTTTTCTTTTTCTATTAGTGGGTGTCTTGCGCGGATAAGATTAAGCGTTCTGTCGCCCGAAATCATCGGTGCGCAGGCGTCCATCTTTTCGGAAAGTCTACCGCACGCAAACACAAACGCAAGCTCGGTAATGTTAAGATAATTAAGCTTTATTGCCGAACTGTAGGTTGCAACATCAGCGGACATTTCGCGAAGTATTTTTTCGATTTCGCGTTCTTCTTTGGTTTCGAGAATTCTGATTTCGTTATTGGCATCTACCACACCCGACGGCTCGACGAATATAGTAGAACCCGACGCCGACGTGTCGTGAATAAGACCCTTTATCTCATTTTTGTACTCGATTTTTACGGGGATAACGTAGCGTCCGTTTTTTAGGGTCACTATATTTTCCTGAAGATATTTTGAATAAGAGCCACCTGCGATATATTTCTGCAAAGTTTCCTTTACTCGGTTTCCCGCTATTCTGATTTTTCGTCTTATATCTCCAAGTTCTCTGCTTGCCTCGTCGGGAATCATTTCCTCAGAAATAATCGAGCGATATATTCTGTCCTCAAGATTTTTGTTTGGGATAAGCCGTTCAAAAATTTCGTCAAGCGATGTATCAAACAGCTTATTGGTGCGTATATACTCGAGAAGCGAGCGCGAGGTTCTAAGCACGTTTCCCACGTCAAGAAGCTCTCTTGCGCTTAAGGTTGCGCCTTTTTCCGCTCTGTCGCAAGTATCCGTAACATCGGCAACCAGACCGAAAGACGGCATACCCTTTATATCGATAAGCCTTCGGGAATCTGTGGTTCTTCTCAACCTACGCAGTATTTCCTCTGGATAAACCGACGGCGCAAGCGTTAGCGCGCACTCCTTTGCGCCCTCGGTGGCGGCACATTCGGCAAGCAGTTGACGCACCTTATCAAATTCAAGCGTTTGAATGTTTTTTTCGTTATTTTCCATTTTTTATTTTACATCAAGTTCCTTTTGGATCAAAATTATTTATTGATTTATAAAAATCAAGTGAAGAAAAGCTTTTTTCCAGGTGGTGAAGCAAGTAAGTTTCACTCATTTTTGAAAGCAGCTTAAGCGAATTTTCACCAAGCGTGAAGGACAGCAGCTTTTCAAGCGGAGCGTCGGTTATATATCTTGCCGCCGAAAGCGCACCACTGTCAAGCGGAGTAATTATTACGGCAGATCCGTCCTCCCTTACCGTAACCTCACGGTTTGAATTAAGCTTGCGTATACACTCGTCACATTTAAGTATTCCGTTCATTATGTCAAGATACATAGTCTCGCTTCGTTCCTTGGAGCAAAGCCCGCACCCATCAAGGGCAGGCATATACCCCGACATTGCCATGGCACGCAATTCATACACAGCTTTTATCTGCTGTTGCGGTCTCATGTCTTTTGAAATCGCGTAAAGTGTGTTAAGCGTAAGTCTGAGTATATCTTCGGCAGGTTCTTCTTCGCCCGAAAGCTCCCCCGCCACGTCTACTATGTATGACGCCAGGGCAAGGCGGTCGATATCGTCTCTTATGGGATAAAACGGTTCTATTATAGAGGCGCCCGCAAGCCACGAATACCCTGCTCTCTCGGTTATTTCGTAATTTCCGTAAGTAAACAGTCCGACCGCGTTCATATACTTGCTTTTAAACGACCGCGCGCCCTTTGCCGAAACCACAACCTTGCCTTTTTCGGCGGTAAGCAGCGTTATTCTTTTGTCGTTTTCGCCCGCTTCAACCTCGCGGATAACAAGGCCGTCAACAGTATACTGCATCGCCGCACCGCCTTTCAAGCTTTAATTATCTTCCTTATTATTGTAACCGAAGTTGGTTACCATTCCCACGCTGTCGCGCCAGTTTTCCTTAACCTTTACCCAAAGGTTAAGGTACACCTTTGTTCCGAAAAACTTTTCGAGATCCTGACGGGCGTAGCTTCCGATAAGCTTAAGTCCCGCGCCGTTTTTACCTACAATGATACCCTTATGGGAAGCCTTTTCACAGAAAATTTCGGCTCTTATGCTGATAAGTGTTCCTTCATCGCGGAATTCTTCAATAACCACAGCAGTTCCGTGTGGTATTTCTTTATCAAGCGTTTTAAGTATTTTTTCTCTGATAATTTCCGATGCTATCTGTCTTTCAGGTTGATCGGTTATCATATCATCGGGAAAAAACCACTCCGACTCAACAAGAAATTTCGAGCATTCGTCAAGAAGCTCGTCCACCGCTTTTCCGTTCTTGGCGCAAATCGGCACAAAGGCGTCAAAGCTGTATTTTTCCGCGTAGTGGGCAATGGTTGCCGCTATCTGCTCGCGGTTATAAAGGTCAACCTTATTAAGCGCAAGAATTGACGGAATTTCGGATTTCTGAAGATACTCTATTACCTCGTCCTCGACGTGGCTGGATTCTCTGCCCGCATCCACCACAAGCACCACCGCGTCAGCCTCACGCATGGAGGTATTGGCGGCATTTACCATATATTCACCAAGATAGTTCTTTGGGGTGTGCATACCGGGAGTATCCACAAAAACGTACTGCTCCTCGTCTCTTGTGTGGATTCCCAAAATTCGGTTTCTGGTGGTTTGGGGTTTGCTTGAAACTATTGCCACCTTTTCTCCCAAAATATTATTCATAAGCGTGGATTTACCCACGTTTGGACGTCCTACTATTGCTATAAATCCTGTTTTTTTCATTTATAAATCCTCTTTCTTATTTTACCGAAAGCCCAAGCCTTTCCATTATCTCGCTCTGCCTTTTTCGCATATCAAGCTCGTCTTGCTCGCCCGTTTCGTGGTCATAACCGAGCAAATGAAGCACCGAATGCACCGCAAGAAAAGCTGCTTCCCTCTCATAGCTGTGTCCGTACTCCTCGGCCTGCGCCCTCGCGCGCTCAAGCGAAATTACTATATCTCCAAGCATACAGTCTATTTCGGGAATAAAATGCTCCGATTCACTATCGTCAAAAAGCGGGAATGAAAGCACGTCTGTGGCTCTGTCTATTCCTCGGAATTTACTGTTCAATCCACGAATTATCTCATCGTCACAAAATGTAATGGAGACCTCGCAGTCCTCTTCCATATTCTCATACTCAAGTGTCGCAATAACGGCTCTGCGTATAAGCATTTTGAGTTTATAAGTAACCTTTTCTTTGTCCTGATTGTTTTCGTAATATATTTTAAGCTTCATAATATGGTCCTCTTACTGTTTTGATTTTGCAGCGCGGCGTTCCTCTGCCTTGCGAGCTACTTCACGGTCGTGTTTTTCGTATGCGAGTATTATCTTTTGAACAAGCTTGTGTCTTACCACGTCTCTCTCACTGAAATAGTGGATAGCTATATCCTCTATTCCGTCAAGTATCTTTACCGCCGCCGCGAGACCGCTTTTTTGACCCGTGGGAAGGTCGGTCTGCGTAAGGTCACCCGTTACTACCACCTTGGAGTTAAATCCAAGTCGTGTCAAAAACATCTTCATCTGCTCGGGCGTGGCGTTTTGCGCCTCATCAAGAATTATGAAGGAATCGTCAAGCGTTCTGCCTCGCATATATGCCAGCGGTGCTATTTCTATCGTGCCTTTTTCAACGTATCTGGCGTAAGCCTCGCTGCCCATCATCTCGTAAAGTGCGTCGTAAAGCGGACGAAGATAGGGGTCTATCTTGCTTTGAAGGTCTCCCGGAAGAAATCCGAGCTTTTCTCCCGCCTCGATAGCTGGGCGTGTAAGAATTATACGGCTCACGCTTTTCTGGCGCAGAGCTTTCACCGCCATTGCTACCGCAAGGAAGGTTTTACCCGTACCCGCAGGTCCGACACCGAGTACTATGGTATTCTTTTCGATAGCTTTTATATAGTGCTTTTGTCCTACAGTTTTAGCCTTTATGGGCTTTCCTCGGTGAGTAATGCACACGCAATCTCCGTCAAGTGATTCAAGGGCTTCGGAATCTCCGCCCTTTACCATATCTATAACGTATCTTACCGACTGCTCCTCAATTGTTTCATTTATCTTCGCAATTCCCATAAGATACTCCACAACTTTGGCGGCGGCGTTTACATTTTCCTGCTCACCGCTTATGAGAATTGCATCTCCGTCATCGGCATTTCGGTTTTGAAGCGTAACCGCAAAGGCGTTCTCCACAGCCTTTGCATTACAGTCAAAGCTTCCGAATATTTTTGACGTAAGCTCGCTGGTTTCGGATTTTACGATTCTTTGAGTCATAGTACCTCTTTCCTTGTATTTTACTTCAAGTTTATTTCTATTATCTCGGCTATATTTTCAATGCAGACAAGGCTACATTTGAGAATATACGCACTGTCGGTTATTTCAAATTCTGTATTTTTGCTTAACAACTCAAGTTTATCGGAGATAAGCTTCATCTCGGCCTCAAGCACCGAAAAAGCCTTTTCCATTGCCTGCGTTTCATTAAGCGTCACGGGAATCTCCTCATACTCGAGATAATGTGTTTTATTTATCCCCACGGGGATTTTCGGCATTGAATCAAGACCCACTTCCCCATTTTCATATATTATATCACAACTTGGTGGTAAATTTCCAGTATTTGCGAAAACTTTTATGCTTTTTTTGAAAAAATTTATATATATTTCGCTCTTTTCCCGCCCTGTGTATACCTTTTCGGTGGTTTCATAAGGAATTTCAACTGTTATTTGTCTTACTGTACGCGCATAAATCTCGCCCTCGGCGCGTGTAACACGCTTAGTTCCAGTCTCATCAGCGTATATTCCGCTTACCAAAATATCGCCGTTTTTCACTACGTCTCCCACTTTTACCGCACAATTTCCGTTATACGACTCTATCCTTTCTATCTTTCCGTCGCGCACGGCTACCAGATTTGCAGGCTCGTTTGATTTTTCCTCGCCTTTTCTCGTCTCGCGTATTTCGACGGTTGCTACTGTACCGTCCATATTTATTGATATCCACGCTATCGAAGGAGTGTTTTTCATCACCGAGTTTTCAATGTCGGTCAGGTCTGCCGACCTAACAAAATCTCCCACCGAAAAACCGTTATCTCCTAATATCCGTTCAACGTCGCCAACCGACAGTAAGGTGTTTCCTTTGACGTCGATTCTCCAGACTATATTAAGCGACAAAATCACCATAAAGACGGCAAGCAAGCCACCGACCGCAAGTCCGATTCTTTTTCTGTAAGCAGACAAAACAGAGGGAAACCCACCAACAGACTTAACACTTATTTCTATTCCGCTTTTTTGGCAGGATGACAAAAGCATTTCCGCCTCTTTTTTGTGACAGCTCACAAAAAAATCTCCGTCCTTAAAAAGCGGACGTGAGTACTCTATCTCTTTTTTCATGCACAGGTTAAGGAGCTTAGCCGCATTTTTTGAGCGTGTGGATAACCGATATTCGCCAAGAAAAAATTTAACAAGTGCCATTATTCTCCTCCTGTTCAAAGCTCATGCCCACAATATTCCCCTCAACTATAATCGCACCGCGCTTGTAAGAAACACAGCAAAGCCGTTGCCCGCGCACCGAAAATATTCCGTCGGCAGTAACGAAGGATATTTGAGTGTCGGTATAGGTAAATATTCTTCTCACACCGCATATTTCGGCGTGATTTTTCCCTCTCAGCTCGGCGCAAAATCCACGGCAGAGCATATCGCAGTCTATATCGAGTCTTCTGTTTATCCTCTCAAACATTCCGACTCTGCTATTCTTTGCTCTCTTATTTTTATCTCCCATTCTTTCCTCCAACGAATATATCCGGCGAAACGCCAATAAATTTATAATAAAATATATGCTTCGGGAGTCGGCAAATGAACAAACTATCAATCGGTAAAAAATATATTTTCCCTTTATTGCTATCTCTGTTTACAGCAGCGCTTTTTCTGAAAAACGCCGAGTTTACCATGTGTTACGTGCGTCAGGGGCTTGAAAGTTGCTTTTTAACGATAATTCCGTCGCTGTTCCCTTTTATGGTTATTGCGGAAATTTTCTGCGAGTGCGGTGCTCCTACGTTTCTTGGCGGCATACTCGGGGAAAAAAGTGAAGTGTTTTTCGGCATTTCCCGGAAATCTCTTGCGGCAATATTCGCTGGGCTTCTTCTTGGATTTCCCATTGGCACACGCGCCCTTATTGGACTTTATGACAAAAACGAGGTTTCCCAAGAAGAGCTGACCCGCGCAATCGGCTTTTGCGGGATTCCCAGCTTTGGATTCATTGTTAACGTAATGGGAATATCGGTTTTCCACGATAAGCTTTTTGGACTCACTATGTACGTTTGCGCTTTTCTGTCTGCCGTAATATCGGGCTTAGTATTTTCAAAAAAAGAAAACCTCAATTACATGTTTGTTTCACCCCCCCCACAAAATAAAAAAAGCTCCACCGAAATAATCACGGGAGCTATTTCCTCTGCCACAGGGGCTACTATAACTTTATGCGCTTACGTAGTTTTCTTTTCCTGCATAGTGGGTTGTATCACTTCGTCGGGAATAAACCGTTATGTAAGCGCGGCTATTGGGGCGGTTCTTGAGTTATCGGCGGGAGTAGCCTCAAGCGCAGACGTTGGCGGCATCGCAAGCGCAGTGCTATGCGGATTCGCCATAGGATGGTCGGGTTTATCGGTGCACTTTCAGACAATGGCGTTGCTGTCCGACCGCGTCAAAAGCTACAAAAAATACTTTTTACAAAAGCTTTTTCAAGGCTTGATATGTGCTTTGGCGGCGCTTGCGTTTGCTCTTGCCACCGATTTTTCACCCAAAGCCGTAGCAATCCCTTCATTTAATTCGTTTTTTACCCCCGAATACGCAGTTATATCTATAACTTTGTTTTTCGTTTGTCTTGTGGCAACGAAAAAAGAGCTCTTTCCGATAAAAAAATAAAAAAGCTGTCTTTTTAAGACAGCTTTTTTGGAGCTGGTAATCGGAATCGAACCGATGACCTCGTCATTACCAATGACGTGCTCTACCGACTGAGCCATACCAGCATCGTCTGGCGGAGAGAGAGGGATTCGAACCCTCGTAAGGGTATTAGCCTTAACACGATTTCCAGTCGTGCGCCTTAGACCAGCTCAGCCATCTCTCCGTACTGCGACTTTAATATAATACCACATCTTTTTAAAAAAATCAAGTCCTTTTTCAAAATTTTTTAATTAATTTTTCATTTTTATCAAAAAAGCAAGAAAAAGCGGCTTTTCACCGCTTTTCTTTTGTTATTCTCCCGAATTTTCCGACTCACTTTCGTCGGCATCGGGCTTGAGCGTAGGAATAAACTGCTTGGCTATACGTCCTTTTCCTCGCTTAAGGTTATACAAGAAACCTATAATAGTGAAAACAAACGCCCCTATAAAATTAACCAAAAGATCGTTTATGGTATCTATAAGTCCCACGTCAAGGTATCCCTCAAGGACAACCTCCTGCCCTGAACCATATTTCACCACGACCTCGGTAACGTCGTGAAGCGTTACTATTGTGTTTGATGAAGCGGGATCAAGGACAACGGTATTTATGGCGTTTATATACGTATCTTTTTGCATATCGGTTCCAAGAAGCAAATCGCAAAAATATTCCACAAACTCCCAGCACACGCCTATGGTCATGGAAAAGCAAAAGGCGGTAAGCGCGATAAACAGCGGCGAAAGCTTAAATTTAATTTTGCTGTTCCTATCAATTATATCAAGCAACGCAAAGCCGAATGCCGCGAAAATAAATCCGTTTACCGTATGAAGGATTGTATCCCATTGCGGAATTTTTTCATAATAACAGTTTATCTCTCCCAAAACTTCGGCTGAGTATATAAATACCAACACAAGTCCTTCAAAGACGTTGGGAAGTTGAATCTTAAGCTTATGCTCCACAAGCGAAGGCAAGGTAAAAAGCAACAGCGTAAGAATACAGAAAAACACGTTGTTATATTCACCGCGCACGGCAGACCTTACAAGTGTAAAAATAACCAGCGCAACCAACACAACATACATAACCCTTATACCTATGTGCTTAAACCTCAGAGCCTTTATGTTCTGCGGCAATGGAATATTATCTTTTTTTCCCAAATCATCTCACCCCTTCAAGCCTGTTAAACAAGTCAATTATACCTTTTTAATTAATATTTGTCAAGAAGATTGAAAATATTTCACGCAATTTCCAATAATTGTTTCATTATTTAATATATATTTTCGACATCTGTAACAAAATACATACTTTTTCAAAAAAACTATTGACAAATGCGTTTTAATATGGTATTATAGTAGTGCTTTACCAAGGTAAAGCGTTAAAATATTATTTTTCTACATAGGAGACACATCATGAAAAAAATTCTTTCTCTCACTCTCGCGCTTATTATGATCATGAGCGCAATGTTCTGCTTCGCAAGCTGCGGACCTGACGTAGCAGATAACACACTCGTTTGCGGTGTTACTATTTTCGAAAACATGAACGAAAAAGATGAAAACGGCAACTGGACAGGCTTTGAGTCCGAGTTTGCTATCGAAGTTGGTAAGCTTATAGGCATGGACGTTGACTTCCAGGAAATCGACTGGGGTCAGAAGTACATGGAGCTTGAGGCAGGCACTATCGACTGCATCTGGAACGGCTTCACCGCTAACTCTTCCGATAAAATCGACGGCGTTGACACAAAGCGTTCCGATCTCGTTGATTTCTCTTACGGCTACATGCTTAACCAGCAGTGCGTAGTTATCAAGGCTGACAACAAGGACGCTATCAAGTCCGAGGCTGACCTTGCAGGCAAGAAGGCAGGTGTTGAGGGCGGTAGCGCAGGCGAAAGCTACGCTGCATCTGTTATCGGTGAAAACGGTAGCCTTGAGAAGTACCCTGCTCAGAACAAAGCATTCCTTGAGGTTAAGTCCGGTGCGGTTGACTTCGCTGTTATGGATATCGTTCTTGCTAAAAATATTTGCGGTCAGGGCGACTATGCTGACCTTATGATCGTTGAGGAAATCGTACTTGATTCCGAAATCTACGCAATCGGCTTTGAAAAAGGCAGTGAGCTTACAGCTAAGGTAAACGAAGCTATCAAGACTCTCTTCGAGAACGGCAAGATCGCTGAGCTTGCAGCTAAGTACGGTTTTGAGAACGTAGTTCAGCTTGTTGAGACAATCGACTGATTTTACTTACAAAGGAATTAATAATGGCAATAACTTGGTCATCGTTTTTAAAAGTAACGTTAAGCTTACTTAAAGGATTTGAATCAACCTGCCTGATTTTTGCGCTAACACTTGTGTTAGCGCTTCCTTTGGGTTTGGTGATTTCTTTTGGCTCCATGTCAAAGTTCAAGCCTCTGTCTTATATCACGAAAGTTTTTGTTTGGATAATACGCGGCGTTCCGCTTATGCTCCAGATATTCGTGGTTTTCTACGTTCCGAGACTTCTTTGGGAGATGTCTTTCTTCACCCGCTTCAATGCGGTAATAGTTGCGTTTGTTATTAACTACGCTTGCTATTTCTCCGAGATATACCGAGGCGGCATTGAGGGTATTCCACGCGGACAGTACGAGGCGGGCGAAGTTCTTGGTATGACAAAGTCACAGATTTTCTTCAAGGTGGTTCTTATGCAGGTGGTAAAGCGTATTATTCCACCTATGTCAAACGAGATAATCACCCTTGTCAAGGATACTGCTCTTGCCAGAGTTATTATGGTGGTGGAAATCATCAAAGCGGCTGAGGAATATGCGGCTTACGGTCTTATCTGGCCTCTGTTCTATACGGCAGTATTCTATCTTGCTTTTGTCGGACTCCTTACGCTTCTTTTCGGATTTATCGAGAAAAAGCTTGACTACTACAAGGTATAGGAGGACGCGAAATGGCATTACTTGAAGTTAAAAACATAATAAAAAGCTTTGGCAAGGTTGACGTATTAAAGGGCATAGATTTTTCACTTGAAAAAGGACACGTGCTTTCAATTATCGGCTCATCGGGAAGCGGAAAAACAACGCTTTTAAGATGTCTCAACTTTCTTGAAACACCTGATAAAGGTACGATTTCAGTAGACGGCAAGCTGATATTTGACGCCGACGACCACCACAAAAAATCGGCTGCCGAAATACGCAAAAACCGCCTAAGATTTGGACTTGTATTTCAGTCCTTCAATCTTTTCCCCCAGTATTCCGTATTCGACAATCTTACCCTTGCGCCAAAGCTCAAGGCAAAAGAAGAGGCTAAGGCTAAGAAGCTTCACAGCAACGAGTTGAAGGTTATATATGAGGACATTGAAAAGAACGCTGAAGCGCTCCTTGATTCGGTAGGTCTGTCCGACAAGCGCGATGCTTATCCATGCCAGCTTTCGGGCGGTCAGCAACAGCGAGTTTCCATTGCACGCGCGCTTGCAATGAAGCCGGATATTCTCTGCTTTGACGAGCCTACTTCGGCGCTTGACCCCGAGCTTACGGGCGAGGTTCTTAAGGTTATCAAGGGTCTTCGCGACGAGGGACGCACCATGATAGTGGTTACTCACGAGATGGAATTTGCGCGCCAGGTATCGGACAGCGTAATCTTTATGGCTAACGGTGTAATTGAGGAGCAAGGCTCGCCTGAGGAGCTTTTTGGAAATCCCAAGAGTGAAATTCTCCGCTCTTTCTTAAGCGGAATAAACAAATAAGAGGTATAATCATGGCTAACGATATTATTAAAGGTATGGGCTTTCATCACATCGGTCTGAAAGCCGCTGATTTTGAAAAATCTCTCGCCTTCTACAAGGCTCTTGGTCTTAAAGAGGTTGTTCGGTGGGGCGAAGGTGAAAAGACTATTGCAATGCTTGACATTGGCGATGGCGGACGCATAGAGCTTTTTGCCAATGGTGGTGACGAGTTTGCAGAGTGTGGAAAGTGGGTTCACTTTGCCATGAAGGTTGACGACGTGCAAAAAGCGTACGACACCGCTATTGCGGCGGGTGCAGTCCCCCACATTCTTCCCAAGGTAGTTCCGCTTGACTCCACTCCCGAAAAGATAAGCATTAACATTGCTTTCGTTAAGGGGCCTGACGGAGAACAAGTTGAATTTTTCAAAGAGATATAAAAAAACCGCTGTCGCATTGCGACAGGGGTTTTTATGTAATTTAAGATTTAATTACTTGGACTTTGTGAAGATTTCAATCTTTTCTTCAACGTTAACAAGACCTGTGATAAGCACACAGTTACCGTTCACAAGATCAGACTCGCTTGCGTCCTTGATAAGTCCGCTGAGAGTATTATTCTCTTCAAGTGCCTTCTTCATATCCGCATCGGAACCGAACTCAATAACGCCGCAGTAGTCTACCGCATTAACAAGACTGTCAACAAGTCCTCCGAGGAAGCCCTTATCCTCTTTGTCTTCCTTGGGCTCAGCCTTGAAAACATGAAGAGTTACGGAGATTTCTCCCTCTTCAAGATCTGCTACGAATGCATCGAAAATTCCGTTTCCGTCATCGTTCTCTACATACTTGTAGCCATTCTTCTCAAAATTGCTCTTGATAGCTCCGAAAGCAGAGCCGCAGCTTGCGAGAGTAGCGAGTACCATAACCGCCAAAAGCGCAACCGCAATAATTCTTACATAGTTCTTCATAATCTGTCTTCCTTTCTATGTGGTTATTTGAACAGAACTCTGTTCATTTTTAATTATACACGAATATCGTCGATTTGTCAACTCCTTTTCAAAAATTCCATATATCAAAACTAAAAATTTGCCAAAAAAATCGGTTAAAAAAACAGCCCAAAACTATTGCAATTCAAGGATAAAAGTGATATAATAGATTTCAGATTTTTAATCTGAAAATAACTTGGAAAGGAGCTGCATTATGAACGACGAAATACTTGCATTTGAGAACGATATCGAAAAAATCGACCGCAAAATGGCAGAACTATTCGCCCACAGAATGGGTTTGGTTAAAGAAATTGCCGCCCGAAAATGCGAAAACGGAATTCCGGTAAACGATGCCGAATACGACAGCCGTATACTTGAAATTTCACAAAACTATCTTGAAACACCTCAACTAAAGGAGTATTACGTGCGATTTATGAAGCACGTCCTTTCTATCGCAAAAAGCTATCAAAGCCGCATTCAAAACGGTATGAAAATAGCTTACAGCGGAATAGAAGGAGCATTTGCTCACATAGCCGCCACACGAATATTCCCCAATGCGTCTCACATTGCTTACGGAGATTTTGAGGAGGCATACCGCGCAGTTGAAAACGGCATTTGCGACTCAGCGGTTCTCCCTATCGAAAACAGCTTTGCGGGTGAAGTTGGACAGGTTATGGACTTGATTTTTTCCGGCTCGCTTTACATAAACGGAATTTTTGAGTTACCGATTATTCAAAATCTTCTCGGCACGCAAGACGCGACGGTTGCCGACGTAACCGACGTAGTCAGCCACCCTCAAGCGCTTTCGCAATGTGCGGGATACATCAAGAGCCATCATTTTAATCAAACCGAGTATGCCAACACCGCGCTTGCGGCACAGTACGTTGCATCGCAAAACAACAGACACATAGCGGCTATTGCCAGCGAAGAAACTGCCGCGCTTTACGGCTTAAAGGTTATTGAAAAAGCTATAAATTCAGCGCGAAGCAACACGACGCGTTTCGCGATTTTCTCAAGAGCGCCTCAAGATATCGAAAAAAAGAAAAAGTTTATTCTCGTTTTCTCGGTGAAAAACGAGGCGGGGGCGTTGGCTAAAAGTATTGGAATTATAGCAAAGCACGGATTTAACATGCAATCGCTCCGCAGCCGTTCTATGAGAAGCCTTGCTTGGCAATATTACTTTTATATCGAGGGGGACGGAAATCCTTACACCCCCGAAGGTGAGGCAATGCTTAAAGAGCTTTCGGAATGTTGCGACAAGCTTAAGATAGTGGGCAGCTTTGACGAAACCCACTCAATTTAATTTAGTTCCCTGAAAGAAGGTATATACATTATGAACATGAATTTCAAAAGAAAACTCCCGATTCCGCAAGAAATAAAAGCGGAATATCCCCTCTCCCAAGAGCTTGCCGCAAGCAAGGTAAAAACCGATGCTGAAATAGCAAAGGTATTTAAGGGAGAATCTGACAAGTTTATTCTCGTTATCGGTCCTTGCTCTGCCGACAGAGAGGATGCGGTCATCGACTATATTTCAAGACTCCGCACCGTTCAGGACAAGGTTAGCGACAAGATTATTATTATTCCCAGAATTTACACCAACAAACCCAGAACGACCGGTGACGGTTACAAGGGCATGCTCCACCAACCCGACCCCAATGAAAAGCCCGATATGCTTCACGGAATTATCGCTATAAGAAAGCTCCACATGAGAGCTATTGAGGAAACCGGCTTCGGTTGCGCAGACGAAATGCTTTACCCCGAAAATTACAGATATCTTTCCGACCTTCTCTCCTACGTGGCTATCGGCGCGCGTTCGGTTGAGAATCAGAAGCACAGGCTTACTTCCAGCGGTCTTGACATTCCCGTTGGTATGAAGAACCCCACCAGCGGTGACATTTCGGTTATGATGAACTCTATCACAGCCGCGCAGCACAGTCACACCTTTATTTACCGCGGTTGGGAGGTTGAGACCTCGGGCAACCCGCTTGCTCACGCTATTCTCCGCGGATACGTAAACAAGCACGGACAGTCTATGTCCAACTACCACTACGAGGACCTTATACACCTTGCTGAGACCTACAAAAAGTCGAGTCTTGCAAATCCCGCGGTTATCGTAGATGCTAACCACGCAAACTCCGGCAAGAAGTATCTTGAGCAGGTTCGTATTTCCAAGGAAATTCTTCACAGTTGCAGATACAACCCCGAGGTTAGAAAGCTTGTTAAAGGTCTTATGATTGAAAGCTACATCGAGGACGGTTGCCAGAAGATTGGCGAAAATGTTTATGGAAAGTCTATCACTGACCCCTGCCTTGGTTGGGACAAGACAGAAAGACTTATCTACGACATTGCCGACTTACTCTGATAGCAATGGAAATATTATTTATTCTGCTTTTCGTTGCAGTACTGCTTGGATTTGTTATCGCTGATATTTCCATAGTTTATGCGCTTTTAATTGGATACGCTATATTCTTCGTTTACGCCTTGAAAAAGGGATTTGGAGCTCTCGACGTATTAAAAATGTCTGCAAGCGGTATACTTTCGGCAAAAAATATAATTATAAACTTTTTACTTATAGGTATGCTTACAGCGCTATGGCGGGCATCAGGCACAATTCCCTCAATAGTCTGCTATGCGGTAAAAATAATGCACCCAAGCATAATTGTCGTTATCTCCTTTTTACTTACTTGCCTTGTATCGTTTCTAACGGGAACCGCCTTTGGCACTTCAGCAACAATGGGAGCGATATGTATGACCATTGCTCTTACGCTTGGCGTTGAGCCAATGATAATGGGAGGTGCAATCATTTCGGGCGCGTATTTCGGAGACAGGTGTTCCCCTGTTTCCACAAGTGCGCTGTTAATTGCGGAGCTTACAAAGACCAATTTATACGATAACATAAAAAAGATGTTGTCGTCCGCAGTTGTGCCCTTTGCGGCATCTTGCGCGTTTTTCACGATTCTTGGATTTGCGTTTTCTCCCGAAAACGCGCAAATTATGGATGTAAACTCACTATTCTCAAATGAATTCAAGCTTGGCCTTGTTCCGCTTATTCCCGCTGTACTTATTCTCATTTTGTCCTTTGCAAGGCTAAACGTAAAGATAACTATGCTTGCTAGTATACTTGCTTCGGCAATTATATGTATTCTTTATCAAAACGCCTCTCCGCTTGACGTGCTCGCTTATTCTTTTTCGGGATATGAAGCCACAAACACCGCTGTAGCAAAAATGATAAACGGCGGCGGAATAGTTTCTATGTTAAGAGTTGGCGCAATCGTTTGTATATCCTCGTCCTATTCGGGAATTTTCCAAAAAACGCCACTTCTTAACTCTGTAAAAAGTGTTATAGTAAAATCAAGCCAAAAAATATCCACTTACGCAGTCACACTTATTACATCACTGGTCGCGGCCTCTATTGCCTGTAACCAAACGCTTACTATTATGCTTACAGATCAGTTATGTAACGATATGGAAAGCGACAAAAAAAGGGTGGCGATATTCCTTGAAAACAGCGCAGTGGTTGTTTCCTCGCTATTCCCATGGTCTATTGCTTGCAGGGTGCCGCTTGACTCGGTAGGCGCGCCCAACTCGTCTCTTATATTTGCGGCGTTTTTAATTCTGCTTCCTGTTTGGAGCTTGTTTATCTGGCGAAAAAAATCCAACAACAAAAAAACGCGATAATATTTATAAAGGAGCTGTCTCATTAAACAGATAGCTCCTTAAATTTATTATGCACAGATAAATTGTAGTTTATCTGTGAGTAAATTGGTATGGAAGGCTTCCC
>JAZKYO010000055.1:0-7721 GCA_045612185.1 Eubacteriales bacterium | reverse complement strand
CCCTTGTCCTTTTTTCTTTCGGATAAGTAGGCGCGAAAGAAAAAAGGACCAAAAAAGAAAGACGCCGATTGAGAGTTTCGCTCGTTGCGACGAGCGACAAGGGCTACGCGCCCTTGACTGGCGCCACCTCGCCGGTGGGGGCGCCACGTATCCGCTGTGCAAACACACCGACAAACTACAATTTGAAAAACAAATTATTCTTTTGTTATAAAGAAAAACGCCGTTGTTTAGACGGCGTTTTTCGGTGTGCGACAGCTATGTTAGCACAATCTAAAATTCGTGGGGGCGAAGCCTACCAGCCCACCGCCAGGTGCGTGGGGGCGAAGCCGTGATGCCTCCCCGGCAGGGGTTGTCCGATACGTTAACGTAATTGTGCTTCTTAATGGTAATAATAATTGGGCTTTGCGGTGCGGAGGGTGGCGGCGGTGAGAATTTCCTCGTCTGTAACGATTTTGCCGTGAAATTCCGCAAGCGCGATATTGAAAAGGTCGTTCTTGAGGTTGGAAGTGAAGTCGTAAACACCGTAGGTGCTGTCATTGAACCAGCCCGCGTATTCCTTTTTGGAGTACGCTCCTTCTTCGTTGGCGTATTTTCTGATAATGTGAAGTCCGCTTTCGTCCTGGAGCAACGTAACCTCGCCTACCTTCATCTCGGCGAGCTTTTCGGAGACCTTGTCAAGGAAAAGCAAGGACGCGTTGAAGCTCTCGTAGCTTACGTTGTTCGCCACGTAAATGTTGCCGTTTGCCGATGCGCTGTCATCGCTGTACGCCGAGGCGAGAGACTCAAACCTTTCCTCGCTTTCAGCCCCAAGTTCCATAAGCTCGGCGGCGAGGTCAAGACGCTTGAGAAGCTCCTCGTAGCTGTATTCGGCGGTTATCTGATAACCGTCCTCGCTAAGCACGGGGGAGGGAACTCCGCTTTTTTTATCGTAAGATATTTTTCCGTCCTCGGTGTAATATACAAGCTTGCCGTTTTCGCCCATTACGGGTGAGCCCTTGTCGGTGTCGTAAGCAATATTTCCGTTGCCGTCGTAGTAAATTATATCACCGTTTGAGTCGGTTTTGAAAACGTAGTACTCGTTGGCGAGGAATATCTGTCTGAACGCCGCGTAGTGCGTGTCAAGATATTTCTGCTTGAGTGTCGCGCCAATCTTTTCGCCGCCGCTTCCGTAAAGTTCGTTTGCTATGTAAGAGGCTTTGGCGTTGAGAATCTTGTAATCTCGCAGGTCATCGTAATTAAACCCAAACTCCTCAAGTACAGTATTGAATTTTTCCTTGTTTCCGCCGCCAAACTCCTCGCAAAGTCTGTCAAGGTCTGCGTCCACCGCTTTGGTTGCGGAGTCGGGGAGCGTAAGCTTCATTTGCTTAAACAGAGCCGCCGCGGAAAGGAGATTCTTCGCCTTATTGTATATGGCGGCAGTGTAGTATTGGTCGTTGGTGGTTGTGGGGGCTTCTATAACCGTGTTCCAGAACTCGGCGCTGTCGTGGCTTCCGTAGTACTGATTTATAAGATAAGCCATGTTGCCCTTTTGCACCGAAAGCATAACGTTGTAAACTCCCGAGGACATTTCCTCGCCTTCGAGCGACATAAAAGTCTCAGCCTTTTTGCCGCAGGCGGCAAACGGAAGCGCCATAGCTATTGTAAGCACAAGACACAAAAGCCTTGCTAAGGTTTTGTTTTTCATATTTTTTGTCCTTTTAGTACTGAAATTTAGAGTAGAGTGTAGCTTTTTTACACACCGCGTAGTGTGGTTTGAGAGTTGTGAATTTTAGCGGTGGCGAGGATTTCCTCAAGCTCGGCTTGTGTAAACGCCGAAAGCCCTTCGGGGGCTATGATGTCCTCCGACTCCTTGTAGCACTGGAGAAAATAGGGCTGTCCTTCGCCTACCCACGCGGCGCACTCGGCTATGTCGGCGGCAGTGTGGATTCCTTTTACCACCGTGGTGCGGAATTCGTGAGCCACACCGCTTGTTTTCAGAATCTCAACGCTTTTTTTGATGTTTTCCGCGTCAACTTCAACGCCGCACGCCAAAGAATACCCCTTGGGAGTGTTTTTTATATCCATCGCCACGTAGTCGACGGCGCCGCTTGAAATCAACTCCGAAAGCGCATCGGGGCGGCTTCCGTTTGTGTCAAGCTTGACCGCGTATCCAAGCGCCTTTATGCCGGCGATAAGTTCACCGATATCATGGTTGAGTAACGGCTCGCCGCCCGTTACGCAAACTCCGTCAAGCACGCCCACGCGCTTTTTGAGAAAGGTGAAAAGCTCCTCACGGCTTATTTCATCGTCACCGCCGCGTACAAGTGAGCCGTTGTGACAAAAGGGGCATCTGAAATTGCACCCTGCCAAAAATACCGTACACGCCACCCTGCCCGGAAAATCCAGCAAGGTCAGCTTCATAAGTCCCGAAATTTTCATCATTTGGTCTCCGCAATCTCGCGCGCGTCGTACTCAACGCCCACACGCATCTCAAAGGAGGGCTTGACGCGCGAAGTGTACTTTGTAGGGTCCTCGGTATTTACGGCAAACATTCCGTAGTGTGTTGGAACGCCAACCTTTGCGCCGATCTCGCCCGTCAGCTTTATAGCTTCTTCAACGTTCATGTTGCCAAGCTTTCCGTTGATGCAGATAAAGAGAACGTCAACGCCAAAGCGCTTATAGTAGCGCAGGCGCTCGTTGTAAAAGGTGTCTCCCGTGATGAGCAAGGTCAGCCCGCTGTGGCGTATTACCACACCGATAGCCGACTTTGAGGTGTGGTCGGCAAATACCGCCTCAAGCGAAAAGTCACCCACACGGCAGGTTTCTCCCTCGTCAAATTTTTGGTAGTTTACCACCCCGAGAGAACGCATTTTCTCCTCGCAGTCGCAGGGGGCGAGGAAAAGGGTGGTGTTGCGGGTTTTCATAACCGAAATTGTGTCGGGGTCAACGTGGTCAAGGTGATTGTGTGTGCAGACCATAACGTCGCACGCAAGCTCCTCGGGCTTTATGGGTGGCTCAACGAGACGAGCCTTTCCCGAGCTTTTGAAAACGCTGTCCGAAAGATAAGGGTCAACGCAAAGAGTGGTATTTTCGTCGCGGAGAAGGTATCCGCCCTGACCGAGCCAAGTGATTTTTAACATAACCGACCTCCTGTTTTGTCAAATTAATTGGTATATGTAACGGCTGAGCTTCTCGACGTCGCCGTCAAAAAGATAGCCCTTTATTCCAAAAGCTTCCGCACCCGCAATATTGACGGGGCTGTCGTCCACGAAAAGCGTTTCCTCAGGCTTGATGCCGCACTCACGGCAGAGATACTCAAACATGTCAGCGTGTGGCTTTACGTGACCGCAGACTGCCGAGAAAAAGCACCTGTCAAAGTGCGCGAGTGAGGGGATTTCGTCCTTGTGAGCGGCGAAATATTCCGAAATGTTGGACAGCAGATAAAGCGGCGCACCCTTGGATTTCACGTAGCGCGTCAAATCGCTCATGCCGTCGATTTCGGGAATGTTGTATATCCAGTTGTAATAGATTTTTTCGGCAACCTGCCACAAGCGCTCGGGCAGTCGGGATTTGCACGCCTTTACTACCTCACTGTCGGAGATAGTGCCCGCATCAAGCTTATCCCAATACAGACGGTCAAAGACCACCTCTGCAAGCAGAAGTGCGTCGTCGGCGTCGTCAACGTACACGCCCACCATGTAGGACGGCTCGAAATGCACCATGACCTTGCCAAAATCGAATACAAAATTTTTAATCATAGCCCTCTCCTTTTTCATACCGTCATTATACACTATTTTTCACGATTTGTCTACTCCTCTTTTTGAGCAAACACAAGATATTTTTCAAATATTTTGTTAATATACTCAAGGGGCTTGGGATTGCGCTTCAGCGCAAGGGCGACGTGGGTACGCGACGACATAACTATTTTCAGAGCACCGTCAAATTCGTCGGCAAGTTGCATCCACACGTCTATGTCGATGTGCGAGGGATAGATTCTAACCGTCTGTCCCTCATCGGCAACTTCCTCGATTCCGCAGGCAAGGGCATTGCCGCGAATAAGGGCGATGAGAAGAAGATTCTTTGCGGGCTTGGGAAGCTCACCGTAACGGTCTATAAGCTCGTCTACTATATCGTAATAGTCAGCCTCGTTGCGAATAAGCGCGATTCTCTTGTAAAGCGACATTCTCTGAGCCGAGTGCTTGACGTAGCTGTCGGGAAGGTAGGCGTCGTAGGAAAGCGCGATTTTGCATTCGGCTTCTTTCTTTGGAGCCTCTCCTTTTTCCTCAAGTACCGCCTCGTTGAGAAGTCTGATATAAAGGTCGTAGCCTACCGCATCAAGATGTCCGTGCTGTTGCGCACCAAGCAGGTTGCCCGCGCCGCGAAGCTCAAGGTCGCGCATGGCAATTTTAAAGCCCGCGCCGAACTCGGCGTAATCTCGCACCGCCTCAAGGCGTTTTTGCGAAATTTCGGTCAGCGCCATGTTTTGCGGATAGGTGAAATAAGCGTAGGCGCGCCTTGAGGAGCGTCCCACACGTCCGCGGAGCTGATGGAGCTGAGAAAGTCCAAGCCTATGGGCGTTGTCAACGATAAGGGTGTTGGCGTTGGGAATATCTATTCCCGTTTCTATAATACTCGTGCTGACGAGAACGTCGGTCTCGCCTGTAAGCATGGAGTTCCAGATGTCCTCAAGCTGTTCGCGTTCCATTTTTCCGTGGGCTATTTTGATGTTGGCGTCGGGAATGGCGTTCTTTATTCGTGCCGCCACACTCGTTATTGAGTCCACGAAGTTGTGCATATAGAACACCTGTCCGCCTCTGCGAAGCTCGCGGCGAATGGCTTCCATAATAATAAGCTCGTCGTCCTCAAGCACGTAGGTCTGTACGGGAAGACGGTCGGTGGGCGCTTCGTCAAGCACCGAGATGTCGCGTATTCCGCCCATCGCCATGTTCAGCGTTCGGGGAATCGGGGTGGCGGTCAGGGTGAGAACGTCAATGTTGCCCGTAAGCTGTTTCAGCTTTTCTTTCTGCGCCACACCAAAGCGCTGCTCTTCGTCGACAATCAGCAGTCCCAGGTCCTTGAACTCAACGTCCTTTGAGATAAGGCGGTGAGTTCCTATTATGATGTCGGTCTCGCCTCGTGCAAGCTTACGGAGCGAGTGCGCTATTTCCTTGGGGGTACGGAAGCGGGAAATCATGTCTACCTCAACGCCAAAGCCGCGCATACGGCTCATGGCGGTCTGGTAGTGTTGCATTGCGAGAATGGTGGTGGGAACGAGAATTGCCACCTGTTTTCCGCCAAGCACCGCCTTGAAAGCGGCACGGAAAGCCACCTCGGTTTTGCCGTATCCAACGTCTCCGCAGAGAAGTCGGTCCATGGGGGTGGGCTTCATCATATCCTCTTTGATGTCCTCGATGGCGTCAAGCTGAGCCGAGGTTTCGTCGTAGAGGAAGGAGTTGTCAAAGTCAAGCTGAAGGTCGTCGTCCTCAGGAAAGGCGAAGCCCTCGCGGCGCATACGCTCTGCGTAGAGCTTGATAAGGTCCTTGGCGATGTCCTTTACCGCATTTTTTGCTTTGGTTTTTGCGCGACCCCACTCACCGCCGCCGAATTTGGAAAGCTTAACAATGCCGTCCTCGCTTCGCGCACCGATATATTTTGACACCATGTCAAGCTTTTCGGTGGGGAGAAACAGCTTGTCACTGCCCGCGTACTGGATACTTATATAGTCACGGGAGATACCGTCAATGGTAAGATTTTCAATGCCTTTGTAGATGCCTATTCCGTAAGCGTCGTGAACCACGTAATCGCCTACCTCAAGCTCGTCTGCGGTCATTATCGAGCGAGTTTTTTTCTTGCGCTGAGAACGGCTCTTAAGACGGTTGCTCAGGGCAAGGTTTCCGCTTTTTGAGTCGGGGTTGGTGGAAAGCACCGCAAATTTCGAGACGGCAAGCTCAAAGCCGCGCAGATACTCGCGCCACTTGACCAAAACCGTGCCCACCGAGAGGGTCTCGGCAGTGTAGTCGCCGTTTTCAACCTCGCATACGGCTTTAATTTTGCGTTGGTTGAGAAGCCCCGCAAGGTTTTTTGCGGCGGTTTCGTTTTCGGCAATCAATACAAGACGGTATCCGTTTTTTATATAATCCTCAACGTCCTCAAACAGCAGGTCGTATTTGTCGGCGTATGTCACTATGTGCTTGGTGCGGAAGGTGAACATTCCGCCAAGCTTCATGCCGGAGAGCCCCTGCAGGAGCGAGTCGAGGTGGAGAGTTACGTTTTGCGCGAGAAAATGCTCAAATTCCGCTATGGGCTTTGAGTACTCGGTATATTTTGCGGCTATGGTGCCGCCCTCAAGCAGGTCTTTTACAAGCTGATTGGACTGCCACTCAAAACCCGCAAGGCGCTCGGAAATGGCGTTAGCGGAGCGGAGAATTACAAGAGATCGCTTGTCAAAATAGTCGAAAAGGCTGACCTTTTGGGGGTAGACCAGTGACAGATATTTGTCGGCAAATTTAACGTAGGTGTCGTTGTTTTTAAGCGCCTCGTCAATAGCGGAAATCTCACCTACCATTTCGTTCATGGCGTCGGCGTTTTTGGAGCGTTTGAAATGCGAGGCTATCGCCACGCTTATTTCGCCAAGGTTTGCGGGGGTAAGAATAACCTCGCGCGCAGGGGGAAACTCTATGCTGTCAGCGTTGGCTATAAAACGCTGATTTTCGGGGTCAAAGGCTGCAATTCTGTCTACCTCGTCGCCGAAAAGCTCCACTCGGAAAGGGAACACTCCCGAGGGAAGCTTTCCCTCGGCGCGGCAAAAGGGCGGAAAGATGTCGATAATTCCGCCGCGGACGGCAAACTGACCCGGAGAATCCACCATATCCACGCGTGCGTAGCCCGCGCGGACAAGCTTGAGAGAGATTTCATCCACGTTTATTTGCGTGTCGTAATTAATTTTGAAAGTGTAGTCGCAAAGGACTTCGGGAGGAACTGTGAAGCCAAGCGCCGCGTCTGGGGTGGTAACCACAGCGTCAAGCAGCCCCAATGAGAGCCCGAAAAGCACGCTCAGCCTCTCATGCTCGTAGTCGTGAGAGGCGGTTATATTATAAAGGTTAAGGTCTCGGGAGCTGTAAAAGGCAGCGCGGAGACCGAAACGCTCAAGGGCGTCTCTTGTACGCACGCAATCTTTTTCCTCGGAGCAGATTATGAGAGCCGCGCCCTTTTTTTCTTTCTTCAAATCCTCTACGAGCGATATTACCGCGGCATCGGAAGCGCCGTCGCAAAGACCGCCTGCTGCTATTCGTAACGGCTTGACAGCAGAAAAGGCGAGCTTTACCGTATGGAGAAGCTCGCGGTATTCTTTATCCGTTCTTATAACGTCTGATATGATACTCATATTATTTCCTTACTCTTTCCGGATGGGCCTATATCCTTCGGTATTCACGATTTGGAGTTAGTGCGAACATATCCGTCGCACACCGAAAAACTTCGGTTAGACATCTCGTTTTTCTGCACACAAATAGGTTTGATGTGTTCAAATTGTAGTTTATAGGGGAGTTGTTCGCACAGCAGCCACGTGGCGCCCCCACCGGCGAGGTGGCGCTAGTCAAGGGCGCGTAGCCCTTGTCGCTCGTCGCAACGAGCGAAACTCTCAATCGGCGTCTTTCTTTTTTGGTCCTTTTTTCTTTCGCGCCTACTTATCCGAAAGAAAAAAGGACAAGGGGAATAAACTAACTATTCTACATATTTACAGA
>JAZKYO010000054.1:0-6467 GCA_045612185.1 Eubacteriales bacterium | reverse complement strand
GATTGTACAAAGAATAGGAGTAATTTCATATTCCTCGCAAATTGCCAGCATTTCGTCGGTCGCTTTTTTGTAGCTTGAACTTATTGCGTTTTCGCTGTCCTTATTGTTCATTCCCATGCACCAAACCACGTATTTGGGAATTGAAAACTCTATAGCTTTCTTGAAGTCCTCAAGAGCCTGCTCAGTGTTTCTTCCCGGGAAGGCGTTAAGGAACACATCCGTAATACCGTCCTCTACCATATAGTAGGGCCATCTGTAGGTTGTGGTAGTATCAAAGTAAGAATCACCGAAAAACCATACGTCGCTCTTATACGCCTCGCAGGTCCACTCAAGCTTGGCATTTTTAAGCTCCGCGCCAATGCTTCTCGCAAATATTTCACCGTTTCTTCCAAACCACTGGAAGTTGGTGGAAACGTATCTTTCGTCAGCCGTCTCGATTGTAACCACCGCTGTGCGGAGGTCGGTCTTTATTCTTACGGTGACGTTACCCGAAATGTCGATTCCGTGCTCCTCGTTAACAAGAGGTGTTCGTCTGCCCGCAGCATAGTTATAGCTTGAGAATCTGTCCTTTGTTATCTCAATGCCTGAGCCGCCGTAGGAGGTTTCTCCATGTCCCATACCGATAATCTCGCCTTCCTTAAGTCGGTCAACGTCAAAGGTAAAGGTAAGAATCTTATTGTTTATAATATGGTTGCTCTGGAGCTTGATATAATCGTCTTTAAGGCTTGCGGATTCGCCTACAAGGTTGGGAATATAAACAACGGGTTTACCCGTAGCAAGCTCTGCTACAAGGTCGTCGGTAACCTTTCTGTTAACGCCTACGTTTGTCATTCCGTCCTTGGAAGTTACAACCACCTCAAACTTTGCGTCGGTATCAACAAAGCTGATCGCCACGTGTGAACCTCCGGTGGGAACAACATATTTCATTACGTTGCTTCTTTGCTCGGTAGCAACGGTAACTCCGTCTCTGTAAGGAAGTATGTTTGACATTTTACAAGCCTCGCCATCAGCCAAAAGCTCAACCGTGTCGCCCCCTCTGACCTCAATAATCTGAGCGCAGGCAAGATCTATTCCCGACCATTCGGGGTACACTTTTCCGTCGTTTTGGAAATAATAATTTTCACACTTTACTACGGGAATAACTCTTTTTTCTCCGGGAACGATAATCTCGAAATACTCTTCCATATTTTCGAGCAGCGCCGCTATCGCTCTGCCCTTTGCCCTTGCGCCGTCCTCATTGTCAAAGAAGCTCGACTCGATTGCGCGCGCGGAGGACGCGAGAAGTCCTATAAGCGTGCCGGGATATCCCTTTTCATTGGCGGTAGCAAGCAAAGCCTCGGCACTTGCCGTTTTGAGTTCTACCGAGTATCCGTTTTCAAAATTGATTTTGTACTTTCCCTCACCCGAAGGAGCAACTCCCGCTATTTTCGAGGGCTCGTCGGGGGTGGTGTCCACGGGATTCTCGGGTGCGTTGGTTTCGGGTGCATCGGTAACCATGGGGGCTTCGGTCACGTTGTCAACCGTCGTATCCGCGGGAGCTCCGCAAGAAACGAGAAACAACGCCGCAAGTATCACGGATAAAAACCTTTTCATACTGCAAACCTCCGTATCAATTAAAATCAGTTACACTCAGCCACAAGAGGACCCGCAAGCTCGGAAAGGAAGAAAAGTCTGCCCGCAAGCGTGGGGATATAGGAAGATGTGATCCAAGGCGTTTTGCCGTGGCGAAGCGTCATCCACAAGGAAAGTCCCTGCCACTGCATTCCTCTGCCGAGGGTTCCGTCAGCTCCGCCTATGGCGTAATCTGCCTGAAGGAAGAGACCGGGGCCTATTGTATTGGCGCGGCAAGGAACGAGAGTGGTTCTCGACTTGAAGCTTGTAAGCGCGTTCTGCTCAACAGTAAGGGGGTGGATCTTCGCGCCAATTCTGTAAGGCGCTTTTTCCCACTCCTCGGCGGTAGCGTAATCAGCCGCGAAGGTAGGCTCCCAGAACGCGATGTGGCACATTCTTCCGATACCGTAAACAAGCACAAGCTTTGCACCCTCGGCTTTAAGCGCCGCAATCTTTTCGGGGTAGGTGGGGAGATTTACCTTTGTAGCGAAGTTTCTTTGATTTTTGGGAACTGTAAGTTCTCCAAGAGGATTAAAGAGCGCCTGCTCCATTGCGTACTGGAACGAGCCGGCATTGTCGCTGTCAAGGGTGTTGCCATCGCCGTCAGCCCACTCGTCCATATTAAAGGTGTAAACGTGTTCGCAGGAAACCTTCCACTCCTTAAGGAAATAAACCACCCATTTGTACATTCCCATAGGACCTACGGGAAGAATGAAGGCAATCTTCTCACCGCGCTCCTTCGAAAGTCTTATCTGCATTGCGATCTCATGACCCATGTAAGTCTCAAACTCGCCAAGGCTCTCGCACTTGACGGGTGTAAAGTCCTTGTTCCAAAAATCCTGTCTGTCGCAAACAGTCTCGGGCGCACCAACGCACGCATCGATTTTGTCAAAATCCCATCCTGCGGGATAGAAGCCCTCAAGGGCACTGCCTTTTACCGTTGAATTGAAATTCATAATAATTCTCCTTTTTATTATTTTTATTGTTTTTGTTTTATTGGTTTTGAATTAAGTAGTGGGCGCCGCGCCTATCTTGTTAACAACGTGCTCTGTAAAAAGCTCGGTGTCAAAGTGGGTCGCAAATCTGCATTCATTCTCGCACACAAGTGGGAAAAGCTCGGTTTTCATTATTTTAGAAGCTTCCGCATCATTGCCGTCCGCCTTAAGAGTGAGTGCCTTAGCCAAACGCTCGGCGCACTCGGCGTGGTATTCAAGCACACGCATCGAAGCAGTTCTTACACGGATTGGGAAATTGTAATTTTCCCTGATTGCCTCCCTGCCCTTTTTGACAATATCGGGGACACCGCTAAGCTTACGCGCGCGTTCGGGATTGTAGTATTTTCCGCGGCTTTCGTCCACCGACTCCTGACCCTCAAGGTAAGCAAATCCGATTGCCTCGCCAAGTTCGGAAAGGTAATCGGCAAATTGGCGCCAATTTTCTCCGTAAGCGTGGAAATAATAATCCTCAAGAATCTCCTCATAGGTGAGTGACGCGTCATACTGTTTTCTTGCGAAAACGTAGTAAGCGAATCCGTTGGGGAAAAACGAACGCAGGCTGCCACAAGCGATAAGTCCGCTTATGCCGTTTTCTCGATACACTTCAATATCCTCATAGATTCTCTTTGCCAACTCAAGCCCTGCCGTGTCAAACAGCTGGTGCTTCCAGAAATGATACTCATAGCAGAGGCTCGCGCCATGCCAGTTCTTTTTCCATTCCCTGAAATAAGCAAGAAAGGTATCAAGGTCGGTAGGCGCGTTATAGACGTTAAGCTTGAATTCGGGAAGCTCGATATTTTCTTTTCCCACAAGGGTTTTGGTGTAGCTTCTCGAAATCGGCGCAAGCATAAGGCAGAAGCGGTCGGGATTGGCTATCTTCTCCGTAAGTGGAGCCCATATAGTTTCGTGGTATGCGATAAACACGATGCGGGTATTCAAGCCCTTCGCGGACAGCGCGCTGTCAATATCGTTAAGAAGCATAATGTACCAGTCACTGGGAAGCTTCTTTACACATTCCTCACACTCACAATGATTTCTCAAGCCGTCGGAAAGCCATACGTGAACGTAATCGACGTTGCTGTGAATTGCCGAATAATCGGCAATATACTCCGCAACTATCTTTCTCGCTTCGGGATTTGACATACAAAAGTTGGTATTTATCGCAATTCCCTTGTAAAGGTCGCGTACTCCGTCTACCATCGCAAGATACTGTTTTGCTCCCTCAGGAGCCTCACTTCCGTCGGTCTTGCTCCAGCCCTTTGAAATGTCAAAGCCAAAAGGTGCCGCGGTCCAACCGTGCCCAACGTCCTGGAACTGTATTCCGCGCTTTGAAAGCTCGGTCTCAAAAGAAGTTTTCCATTGAAGTATCTGCTCGTTGCTTATAGGCTCCGGCTTATAAAAGTTATTGTACCTGCCCGTGTAATACCTGTTGTAAAAGGTAGCGGGAATCAAAAACTGCGACATAAAGACGTTCATTCCAACCTTGGGAAGAAACTCTATCATGTCAATCACCGTGCGTTGCGGCATAGCGCCCTCCACACAATGTCCGCGGTATCTGCAGGAGGCGGCGTGTCTGTAAGAAACCGCCTTTACCGTTTGCATGGGAATATACTCACCGTCCACACCGGGGAAAAGCCAACGGCAGCCGTTTTGCCTGAAATACTCGTACACGGCAATAAGTACCGCGCGAGGATTGTCTCCCGCCACAATACCGCCATTTTCGTCAGTGTCTATGTAAAAGATGTCGTCAAGCTCAACGTCCTTCGCATCCGAAACGTCAAGCGCGAAATCCTGCATAAGACCGAGCCTGAAGCCGTCGCGCGCGTCGGGGTTGTAGCTTATTTGCACGTCACCGCCCTCGGGCATCATCATGCGAAGGTATTTTCTCATTTCCTCCGCCGCGAAATCCACAACCGAATTTGAGGTTATTTTGTTAATATGAAACATAGAAATTTCTCTCCTTACGGAAGCAATCTTTTGGTTGTCTGCCTAAGGTCAGCTCGGAGACATCTGAAACCCTCGGCGTATTTTACGCCGCACTGATATCCGCGATATCTTGCTATGATGTCAAGCTTTTCGGTAAAGTCAATACCGTCGTGATCAAGGAGCCACTTAAGCTGGCTCTGATGGCACTGAAGCATCTCCTTCTTTGCGTCCATCTCGTCGGTGATATCAACGTAAATTTCGGGAAGGAATCCCACGCCCGAAGCCGTCTCCATAAAATAGATCGGAACGGTAGCCGTAGTTGTTTCGGTTTTGCTAGGATAGTGAGGTACGCCCGCCGCAAAGCTTGCCGCAAACACGAGCTGGTAGGTAGCCGTGTGGTCAGGCATATAGTCGTCGGGATTGTGTGTAACGATAAAGTCGGGGTTGGCGTATCTGATAATCTCAACCACCTTGTCAACCGACTCTCTGTTATGCTCGAAAATATCAAGGTCGTGGAAGCCGCCCCAGATAACCTCAGCGCCCGATATCTCGCCCGCGCGCTTTGCTTCCTCGCGACGGATCTTGCCAAGCTCCTCGGGCATAATCTGAACGTGACCCAAATCGCCGTCAGAAAGGTGACAGCAAATAACCGTGTCCCCTCGCTTTACGCATTTGGCAACTGTGCCACCACACTCTATCTCGATATCATCGGGATGAGCGCCAATAAAAAGAACTCTCATATAGTACCTCCTGTGTTAAAATTTATTACATTATAATTATATCACACCCTCGCAAGCATTGCAATATATACAAGTCTCCAAAAAGAGTAAAATAATCTACTTGACAAACGCCATGCAATTATAGTATAATATTGTCATGAAGCGATATTTTAAACACAAACCCGAAAATTTAATAAACATAACGAAAATAGTCACCGTAAACCACTTTGAATTTGAAAAGAATTTTATTTTCAGAGGCGAATCCCACGACTTTTGGGAAATAGTTTACGCCGACCGCGAAAGTCTTATATGCACCGCGGACAGCCGCGTGATAAATCTAAAGGAAGGAGAATTGCTCTTTCACAAGCCGGGCGAATTCCATTCGCTTGCGGCAAACGGCTACCGTTCACCAAGCGTATACATTCTTTCTTTCGTTTGCAAAAGCGCGGCTATGAAGTTCTTTGAGGGAAAGAAGCTGGCGCCAAACAAAAACTTTGCCAAGTATATCTACTCAATTTTTGAGGAGGGCGCGAGAACCTTTGACATTCCCTTTGCCGACCCCAAGCAAAAGAAAATGGCGTTAAGAGGCTCCCCTTCCCTCGGCGGAGGTCAGATAATCAAGAACTATCTTGAAATTTTTTTAATAAATCTGTTGCGCTTTTACACCGAGACCGAAAGCGGAAACGAGATATTTTTGCAAAGCGACCGACTTTCAAGCAAGCCGGTTGACGAGGTTATGAAGGTATTAAAGGCAAACGTAATGGGCAATCTTTCAATAGACGAAATTTGCGCGCAGACCTCCTACGGACGCGCCTACCTTTTCCGCGTATTCAAAGCAGAGACGGGCAAAAGTATTATTGAATATTTCCTTGAGCTGAAAATGGAAAAGGCAAAACAGTTTATTCTTGAGGGCAAGCTGACGGTAAAGGAAATTGCCGTCGAACTGTCCTTCAATGAGCCGAATTATTTTACCAAAACATTTAAACGAATCACGGGAATCACCCCCTCGGCATACAAAAAACGCGCAAAACAGTTTTTGGGAAAACAAAACAAATTGTAGTTTGTCGGTGTGTTTGCACAGCAGCCACGTGGAGCCCCCACCGGCGAGGTGGCTCGAGTCAAGGCTGAGTAAGCCTTGTCGCTCGTCGCAACGAGCGAAACTCTCAATCGGCGTCTTTCTTTTTTGGTCCTTTTTTCTTTCGCGCCTACTTATCCG
>JAZKYO010000053.1:0-11451 GCA_045612185.1 Eubacteriales bacterium | reverse complement strand
TCCGACTTAAAAAGTTGGACAAAAACTTTTCTCTAAGGGTGCGGTGGGAAGTGTTAGCACATCACATTAAGTCGTGAATGGCGAAGCCGATAGCCCCCACCGGCGAGGTGGCGCGTTTGGAAAAGCTCCGCAAAACTTTTCTCTATTGGGTTTGTGCGAACACACCTAAAAACTACAATTTGTCGGTGAGTAAAGGGGCTAAGTTAATAACTCAGCCCCTTTTTTATCAAGCGGCGTGTCACAATTCCAACGCAAATCACCACCTACGCACCACTTTTGCAATACACATTGCAAAAACCAAGCAACAATTCACCACTTTTATGTTTTTTCAAAAAAGCTTGACAATTTTGCCGCTTCGTTGTATAATATGTATGTGATTATTTGATTTTTGAAAGGAACTGATTCAATTTATGGATAAAAAAGTACCCGAAATATTTGGTGAAATGGTCTTTAACGAAGACGTTATGAGGGAGAAGCTTCCCAAAGACGTCTACAAATCGCTTACTATTACAATTGCTGAGGGAAAGACCATTGACCCCTCCATCGCAAACGTTGTTGCCAACGCCATGAAGGACTGGGCTATTGAAAAGGGTGCGACCCACTACACCCACTGGTTTCAGCCCCTTACGGGCGTAACCGCCGAAAAGCACGACTCCTTCATATCTCCCGTAGGCAACTGCAAGGTTGTTATGGAATTTTCGGGAAAAGAGCTTATAAAGGGCGAATCGGACGCATCCTCCTTCCCTTCCGGCGGACTTCGCGCAACCTTTGAGGCGCGCGGATACACTGCTTGGGACCCCGCATCCTACGCTTTCGTAAAAAACGGAACGCTCTACATTCCCACCGCCTTCTGCTCCTACACCGGAGAAGCACTTGACACAAAGACTCCCCTGCTCCGCTCTATGGCGGCTATAAACACGCAGGCGCTGAGAATTGTACGCCTTTTCGGAGATGCTCAAGCTAAGCGAGTTAACACCACCGTAGGCGCTGAACAAGAATATTTTATAGTAGACAACGAAGTTTACAAAAAACGTCGCGACCTGCTTTATTGCGGCAGAACGCTTTTCGGCGCTCCTGCGCCCAAGGGTCAGGAGCTTGAAGACCACTATTTCGGTCCTCTCAAGCCACGCATCAGCAAGTTTATGCAGGACCTCGACGCAGAGCTTTGGTCGCTGGGTATCAACTCCAAGACCAAGCACAACGAGGCAGCTCCCGCCCAACACGAGCTTGCGCCCATTTTCGTTACAACCAATCTGGCGGTTGACCAGAATCTTTTGATAATGGAGTGCATGAAGCTTGTGGCACAGCGCCACGGGCTGAGATGTCTCCTTCACGAAAAGCCTTATGCGGGCGTAAACGGTTCGGGCAAGCACAACAACTGGTCAATATGCACAGACACCGGCAAAAATCTGCTTGACCCGGGAAAAACGCCCGAGGAAAACGCGCAGTTCTTGCTCATTCTAGCCGCTATTATCAAGGCAGTCGACGAATACGCGTCGCTTATGAGAATCTCGGTCGCCCACGCGGGCAACGACCACCGTCTCGGCGGCGGTGAAGCCCCCCCCGCCATAATTTCGGTTTTCCTTGGAGAAGAGCTTGAGGCGCTTATAGACTCTATCGTAGACGGCACGGCTTACAAGGCAAGCAAGGCGGGCATGATGGATTTGGGTGTTCCCACAGTTCCCGTTTTTCGCAAGGACACTACCGACAGAAACCGAACCTCTCCCTTTGCGTTTACAGGCAACAAGTTTGAGTTCAGAATGGTAGGCTCGTCGCAAAATATCGCAATGCCAAACATCGTTCTCAACACCGCGGTTGCCGAGGAGTTCAGACAGTTTGCCGACATTCTTGAGGCGTGCGAGGACGGTGAGGACTTTGACAAAAAGGTCGCTGAGATAATCCGCAAGACCTTCAGCGAGCACAAGCGCGTTATATTTAACGGAAACGGCTACTCGGATGATTGGGAAAAAGAGGCGAAGCTTCGCGGATTGCCCAATCTCAAGACCTCGGTCGACGCTTTCAAGACCTTTAACGACCCCAAAAACGTGGAGCTTTTCCGCAAGCAGGGCGTTATGAGCGAGACCGAAATAGTTTCCCGCCAGGAAATTATGCTTGAAAATTACTCAAAGGTCATAAACATTGAGGCTTTGACAATGACCGAAATGGTGATACGCGACATTCTGCCCGCGGTAAACTCCTATTCGGGAAAGCTTGCCGCTGACATAGTGGCGAAGCAGGCGGCGCTTGGCGAGACCAGCGCGAGAGTGGAAAAGACGATTGCCAAAAAGCTCTCGGCTCTTTCGTCCGAGACCTACGACCTTGTGCAGTCGCTTATCTCTGCTGAAAAAACGGCGGCTTCTCAGGAGACCCACGAAAAAATGGCTGAAAGTTATCTTGAAAAGGTAATTCCGCTGATGAACAAAATCCGCGCCAAGGTTGACACCATGGAGACGCTGACCGCCTCCGACTATTGGCCCTTCCCCACCTACGGAGAAATGCTTTTTGGAATTTAACCTCGCCGCACCTGCGGAAGCTATTGCTTTGGCTACGTACTAAACATCCGCGGCAGTGTGCGCTGAAGTTATTCTGTGGCACAAATAATATACCAAATTAATAAAAACTTTTTTCAGAAAAGTTTTTTGCGGGGCTTTTTTACAAAAAAGCGACCCGTTCTCCAACTCCCCTACAAACTACAATTTATTGTTATAAAAACCACCGCAAAAAAAAGGACGAGTCCGCACGACTCGTCCTTAATTTTGTCTGAATTACTCAGCAGCCTTTACAGCTGTGATGTGTGTGTTAACACCCTCGTACCAGTAAAGGAATCCTTCGATGTCAACCTTTGCGCCTGCCTCAAGTGCGCCAACAGCGGCATAAACCTCTGTCTCGGGACCTGTAAGATAACGCTCTACGCAGAAGCTGTACTCTGCGCCGTCCTTCTCTACTGTTACGTAGATATCGTCGCCGGGCTCGCCGTTCTTGTACTCAATAGCCTTGATTGTAAGACCCTTGAATGCTACGAACTTGTTCTGATGCTTGATAAGGTCGTCTGTACCGAGAAGCTCGGTTACGTCAAGCGCTTCTGCGATATATGTGTCGCCGCCTTCAACAAACTCGAAAGTAGCGTCCATAACCTCAACTTCACCTGCCCATGCGCCCTTATGACCTGTTACCTTGATCTTTGTGCCGGGAACAAGCTTAGTGCTGTCCTCTTCGGAGCAAGCCATCTCATAAAGGAAGTACGCGCCATCCTTATCCTGAGCGTAAACGGTGATCTTGTTGTCCCACCAAGACTGTGTTGCCTGAACGTAAGCCTCGATTACAACTGCGGCGTCAAGCTCAGCAGCGTCGTACTCAGCGTAGGACATAACGTCACTTTTGGATCCGCAAGCTACACAAGCAACAAGCATGAGAGCCGCAAGAACAACTGCAAGAAATTTCTTCATTTTGAAAATCTCCTTTTCGATATAATATATTGAACTTATTATACTCTTTTTTCGAAAAAAGTCAAGGTCTGTAAGCTATTTTTTTGTTTTTTTCGAATTTTTTATTGTATTTACACCAAAATAGACACCTATAAGCACCCAAACGGCTACAAGTGTTACAATCAAAGCCACCGACGCGGCGGGCATTGGACCAAGCTCGGTTCCCTCTCCGCCTATTCCGCCACCCTCGTCCAAGTGATAAAGGGTAGAAATCTTCTCGTACAGATTGGACAGATATTGGTTATCCACCTTTTCCTTACGTCGAACCGATTTGGTAACGTTCTCTATCATCTGTCCCGCTGCGTCACGAAGCGAGGTTGAGCCGTTGAACACGGGAGTAACGAAGGTATTGTCGATATTGTCAAGCAACAGCTTTGTGGCTTTGAGCTTTACGTCGTAATACATATCGTTATCCTCGCCTTCTCTGGCGAGATAGTCGACGTACTCGGGAGCGGTCTGCGCTTTCGAGGTTACGGGGGCGTAGCCCTCGGTGCAAGCGTAGGATATCTGCACCTCGTTGGTTATCATAAACTGAGCGAACAGCCACGAAGCAAGCACCTCTTGCGGGTCGTCCTTATTAAAGACGCACATTGAAGGTCCTTGTGATATCATTTGCGGATTTTCGGGGTCGAACTGCGGAATGGTCATAACCGCGGTTTCAAAACGCACAAGCTTATCCTCGCTTATGTCAACAAGTGGAGCTTCGGAGCCCATCCAAGTTGCGCCCGCGGTGGAGTCTATTGCAAATATGCACTGACCCGCGTTAAGCGAATTGGCGGGATAGCTTGAAATTTTGAAGGTGCTAAACGCTCCGCTTTCGGCGTGGGTTGCCACGTTTTTGAGAATTTCCTCGGTGGTATCGTTGAAGATAAGCACGTCGCCCTTTTCGGTAGAAAAGCCCGCGCCCTTTTGCTTAAGCATCTGAATCATCATATTGTCAGTCGACTTATAAATGATAGGAAGCATAACCTTTTGTCCGTTGACGGTATAATTGCCGTCAGCGTCCTTTGCGGTAGCCGCCTCGGCAACCTCCCACATAAAGTCCCAGGTAAGCGTTTCGGGAAGCGCAAAGCCAAGCTTTTCCACAAAGGTTTTATTGACGTAGCACGCCTCGGTAGAGCGCATATAAGGAATGGCGTAATACTCTCCGTCTATCTTACATTCCTCAAGGAACTTGGGAATTATTTCGTCCTTTGTGGGCGAGTCGAATTTTACCTCACTGCCGCCAAGCCCGAATTTTTCGTCAGACATAAGGCTTTCAAGCGGAACGACCACCTTTTCTCCCGTCTTATAGGTTGCTATATGGTCGGGATAGGTAATGCACACGTTTGGCGTGGTTTTTGTGGCAATATTGGTAATAACGTCGTTATAGATTCTGCCGTAGTCGGTATACAGCTTAAGCTTTACCTTTACGTTGGGATAAAGCGCCTCAAAGTCAGCTACCGCCTTATGGTATATAGCCACCTGTGTAAGGTTGGTGTCGTTCTTTGCCCAGAAGGTTATCTCATGCTCGCGCGAGGTGTCAAACTCCTCGGGCACTTCAAAGACGTAAGCGGGGGGCGTGGGCTCTTCCTCGCCGCTTTCCGCCACCGGAACATCGCCCTCCTTGAGCGTTCCGTGACAGCCCGTAAGAGCCGACGCAAGAAGCAAAATCGCAAGCGCAAGGCTGAATATTCTCTTTATCATCCCTTTGTACCTCCTCTCGCAACGCCTTCCATTATCTTATTTCTGAATATCAGGAACAGCGCGATAAGCGGAAGCGAAATTACCACCACCGCTGCCATCATTGCGGGCATATTCTCACGTCCGAAGCCGTTTTCGCGAATCTCCTGTATTCCGTTGGAAACGAGGTAGTACGCCTGCTCGTCGGTAATAAGTCTTGGCCAGACGTAGGAATTCCAGCACTCGATTATTTTCAAAATCGCTATGGTCACTATGGTGGGGCGGCAAATCGGTATCATAACCTTGCAAAGGTACTTGAAATCGGAAGTTCCGTCAACCTTTGCGGCGTAATACATATCGTCGGGTATCTGCGAGAAATTCTCTTTAAGCAGATAGATATAGAACACCGACACCGCCGAAGGAAGAATCAGACCCGTAAAGCTGTTTCTCAAATCAAGATTTGTTATGGTTGTGAAATTGGTGATTACCACCAGCTCGTTGGGAATCATCATAAGCGCCAAAAAGAGTGTAAACACCGCGTCTCTGCCCTTGAATTTAAGTCTTGAAAAGGCAAACGCCGCGGGAATTATTATCACCATCATAAGGGCGGTGGTAATCACGGTATAAATCACCGTATTCAAAAAATATTTGCCAAGCGGAACGGCGGTAAAGGAGTAGACGTAGTTCTCAAGTGTCGGCGAAAACGTGAAGAGCTTTGGCACAAACTCCGAACTATACGCGCTGTAACTTTTGACCGAGGTAAGCAGCATCCAGTAAAACGGAAAAAGCACGATTATTGCCCACACTACAAGCAGTATATAGACCGCCACAGTAGCGGCTTTTTTGCGGAGCTTTGCCGACCTTTCGATTTTTTCGTAATCAAATTGTTCAGTCATATCGGCACCCCCTTACGAATAATGCACGTGCTTGCGGCTGACTATCAGGTTAATGCAGGTTATGGTCAGCACTATAACAAACAGTATAATCGCCGCTGCAGAGGCGTATGAGGGATATCCTCCGCCGTTGCCGTAAAGCATATCGTATACGTATCCCACGATGGTGTTCATTTCAGCCACGTTAAGGTTTGTTCCAAATAGCGCCACCGCGTCGCTGTATGCCTTGAACGCTCCTATAAATCCTGTAATCACAAGATAAAAAAGCGTAGGCGATATCATGGGAATCGTTATTCTCGTGAATGTGCGCCAAGGCGAGGTTCCATCTATTTTCGCAGCGTTGTAATAGTCCTTCTTCACCGAAGCCAGCGCGCTTGTAAGGATAAGCACCTTAAAGGGCATTACCACCCACACGGTATAGAAGCAAAGCACGAACATCTTTGCCCAATACGGACCGTCTATAAAGTCGATCGCTCCACTTCCCAAAAGCTTAAGAAAGGCGTTTACAAGTCCGTCGGAATAGGACGTCTTTTTGAAAAGCAACATAAATACCATTCCCACTGCCAGAGTGTTTGTTACGTAAGGAAGAAAGTACACCGTCTGGAAAAGATTGCGAAGCGGTTTTATTGAGGAAAGCCCCACCGATATAAGCAACGCGATACAGGTGGAAAGCGGAACGGTAATAACAACGAGAATGAAGGTGTTTTTAAGCGCCTGCAAAAAGTAGGGATCTCTGAGGACGTATTGATAGTTAAAAGTACCGTACCCGAAAAATGTCTGCGAAGCCGAATTATACCCCTCCTCAAAGGAGTATATAAGCACGTCTATAAGGGGATAAACCATAAATGCGCCCAAAAACAGCATGGCGGGCAGGAGATACAGCCAGCCTTTTTTTCCGTTATTGTTCATGTTATTCTCCCTTCAGGCAAAGCCTTTCGCCCGTTTTTCTGTCAAACACGAAAACCTTGTGGGCAAGGGGGGCAAATTTTACGGTGCCAGCGCTCTCGTCTATCCTTGTGTCCGAATCAATAACCGCACGGATTTCTGAGCCTGACAGCTGATGTGTACAGATGACGCTTATGTCTCTGCCCATCACCTCAATCTTTATCAGCTTGCAGGTAAGGACGCCGTCCTCTGCGGGTCTGAGTCCCTCAGGGCGGATAGCAACGCTTACTTCCATGTTTTCAAGAGCGGTATCGCAAATCGCCTCGTCTCCCACGAAAAGCTTGCCGTCCTTTATCTCGCCGTCAAAGACGTTGATAGGGGGCGTTCCCAAAAACTTTGCCACAAAAAGATTTACAGGGTTATCGTAAACCTCCTGGGGCTTGCCAATCTGCTGTACCACACCGTCCTTCATAACCACGATAAGGTCGGAAATGCTCATTGCCTCCTCCTGGTCGTGGGTGACGAAAACGGTAGTGATTCCCGTCTCGGTCTGTATGCGCTTTATCTCTTCACGGGTCTGAAGTCTCAGGCGTGCGTCAAGATTTGAAAGCGGCTCGTCAAGCAGCAAAACCCGGGGCATTTTCACAAGTGCGCGGGCTATGGCAACTCTTTGCTGCTGACCGCCCGAAAGCTCCGATGGCTTGCGCTCCATAAGTCCGTCTATCTGCACAAGCGCCGCCACCTCGCGCGCCTTATTTAACATCTGCTCTTTTGTAAGCTTGTCCTTGCCTTTAAGGTTTTCAAGCGGAAAAATTATATTCTGCAAAACGGTAAGGTGGGGATACAGCGCATAGCTCTGGAATACCAGCCCCACTCCGCGTTTTTCAGCGGGAACGGCGGTAACGTCGTCCTCTCCGAAATATATTTTTCCCTCGGTGACGCTTTCAAGTCCGCTGATAAGATTAAGCGTAGTGCTTTTTCCACAGCCCGATGGACCGAGAAGCCCTATAAGCTTTCCGTCGGGAAACTCAAAATTAAAGCTATTTACGGCAATTACGTCACTTCCCTTTTTATTTCGGTTAGGGAATTTTTTCGTAAGATTTTCAAGAACTATCTTCATACTCTTTTCTTCCTTTCGGCAGAATGTTTTTGCAAAAAGCTATACTTATTTTATTATATCACGTTTTTCCTTTTTTTTCAATACGTTGCCGCACATTTTTAGCGTTTTTCGCCTCTTATTCCCCGCCCAAGCAAAAAAAGTAAAACAATAAGGCTTTAAAATTAGAAGCGTCCTATTGACACGGAGATTATTCTGTGTTACAATTAACTGTAAAAAACTGTAAAGGAGCTAATTATGACTTACTCTAAAGCAAATTTTAATACAGACGTATTTTTAAAGCTTGAAAAACAAGACTCAAAAATGGGAGGCATTCTTGACAAGCTCGTTGAGTTTGAAAAGAACCACCAGATATACAACAAAGTACTTTGGGAAAGATTTATAAACGTATTTACCTATCCTTCAGACGTAGGCGACCGCGGTTGGAGATGCGAATATTGGGGCAAAATGATGCGCGGTGCGGCTTCGGTTTACGCCTACACCCACGACGAGGCTCTCTACGAGGTTTTGAAAAAGGCCGTCGTAGGTCTGCTTGACGTGGCTGAAGTGGACGGACGTATCTCCTCCTACTCCCGCGACAAGGAATTTGACGGCTGGGATATGTGGGGCAGAAAGTATATTATACTCGGTCTTCAATATTTCTGTGAAACCTGCCACGAGCAAGAGCTTGTTGACAGATGCCACTATGAAATGTGCCGTCAGCTTGACTGCGTTATCAAGGGCATTGGTCGCGGAGAGGGCAAAAAGCCCATCACCTCGGCATCCCGCCATTGGCTTGGCGCAAATTCCTGCTCTATCCTTGAGCCCGTAGTAAGACTTTACAACGTCACGGGCAAAAAGGAATACAAGGAATTTGCCGACTACATAGTTGACGTTTGCTACGGCAACGAGGCAGAGCTTAAAATCTTCAAGGAAGCTCTTGAGGACAAGCTTGACCCGTATCAGTATTGCGAGCGTAAGGCTTACGAAACTATGTCCTGCTTTGAAGGTCTTATTGAATACTACCGCCTCACGGGTGATGAAAAGCACCTCAAGGCTTGCGTAAACTTTGCGCGCAGAGTACTTGAAAGCGACGTTTCTATAATCGGATGCTGCGGTTGCACTCACGAGCTGTTTGACAATACACGCCTCTCTCAGGTAGATCCCAACAAGAACGGCATTATGCAGGAAACCTGCGTAAGCGTTACCTGGATGAAATTCTGCGGTCAGCTTCTCAGACTCACGGGAGACCCCAAGTACGCTGACGCTATTGAGCAAACCTTCTTCAACGCTTATCTCGGAGCGGCTAACTTTATGATGAAGCCCTTTACTCACATCGTTTCGGGCAACAATATCACCGAGCATATCGAAATCAAGGGAGTTCTTCCCTTTGACAGCTACAGCCCACTCCGCGCAGGTCGCAGAGGCAAGCAGATAGGCGGAATGAAGCTTGACCCCAAGGGTACCTTCTACGGCTGTTGCGCCTGCATTGCGCCTATGGGTATAGGCACGCTTACCGAAACCGCGGCACTTGCTTCGGAAAACGGTGTGGCAATAAACAGCTATGTCAACGGCTATCTTAGCGCCAAGGGATTCAGGTTCAATATTGAGTCGGGCTACCCCTACGGCGGAAAGGTAAAGATTACGGTTGAGGGTAACGGCATTATTGAGCTTGCGCTGAGAATCCCCGCTTGGAGTAAGGAAACCTCTCTTAAAATAAACGGTGAGGATATCACCGCAAAGGTTGGCTACACAAAAATAAACCGTGATTGGAAGAACGGCGACGTTATCGAGCTTTCGCTCGACGATGCGGTTTACGCTATCCTCCCCCCCGAAGATTCGCCCTACAAGGACAACTACGTGGCTCTCCGCAAGGGCGCAATAATTCTTGCACTTGACAAGCGCATTTCAGACCCGCGCGCCAAAGTATCGCTTGCCACAGACGGCAAGCTTGAGGCTTGCGAGCTTGAGTGCGATGCGCTTCCCTACTATAATCTTTCGCTTGGCGTAAAGCAGACCGACGGAAGTATTCTCCACGTTGTCGACTACGCCTCGGCGGGCAGTACCTTTGACGAAGAGTCCGAGTGCGCCGCTTGGTTTGAAAGATAAGCAGATTTAATTTGTGAGGTTTTAATATATGAGCATCAGAATAGCAATTTTCGGTTACGGAAACCTTGGCAGAGGTGTTGAGGCGGCTATAAAGCAAAACAGCGATATGGAGCTGGTAGGAGTTTTTACCCGCCGTCCTCCTGAAACGCTTAAAATAAACACGGCAGGCGTACCTGTATACCATGCGGACAGAGTTGCCGAGTTTCAGAATGAGGTTGACTGCCTTATTATCTGCGGCGGAAGCGCCACAGACCTTCCCACCCAAACCCCGGCGCTCGCAAAGCACTTTAACGTAATTGACAGCTTTGACACCCACGCGCGTATTCCCGAGCATTTCGCAAAGGTTGATGCGGCGGCAAAGGAGTCCGGTAAAGTGGCTGTAATTTCCTGCGGCTGGGACCCCGGTATGTTCTCACTAAACAGACTTTACGCCGAGGCAATTCTGCCCGACGGCAAAGACTACACCTTTTGGGGTAAAGGCGTAAGCCAGGGTCACTCGGACGCAATAAGACGAATTGAGGGAGTGGCTGACGCAAAGCAGTACACCATTCCCGTTCCCGAGGCACTTGAGGCTGTACGAAGCGGTTCAAATCCCGATCTTTCCACAAGACAAAAGCACACGCGCGAATGCTTTGTTGTGGCAAAAGAGGGCGCCGACCTTGCAAAAATCGAAAACGAGATAAAAACAATGCCCAACTATTTTGCCGATTACGACACCACCGTTCATTTTATTTCGGCAGAGGAGCTTGAGCGAGACCACAGCGGAATCCCCCACGGCGGCTTTGTTATCAGAAGCGGAAAAACCGGAAACGACCTTGAGCATAAACACATTATTGAGTACAGCTTGAAGCTTGATTCCAACCCCGAATTCACCGCCTCGGTAATAGTGGCCTGCGCCCGCGCGGCGGTAAGGCTTTACAAGGATGGCGCAAAAGGCGGAAAGACGATATTCGACCTTCCCCCCTCCTACCTCAGTCCCAAATCGGGTGATGAGCTAAGAGCGCATTTGTTATAAGAGTTCAAATATAAAAGGAGCTGTCTCATTAAGAGCACAGCTCCTACTTTATTTATACGTTAAAATTGTAGTTTGCCGCCTCGCCGGCGGGGGCATTTCTGCCTTCGGCGTTCACGATTTAGGGACTGTGCGAACATAGCTGTCGCACACCGAAAAACTCGGTTAGACACCTCGTTTTTCTGCGCACAAATGCGTTCGTTTGTAGGGACCGGCGTCCTCGACGGTCCATGCAAACACAATTAAAATATCAAACAAAATGGTTGTTATATCAATTAAATAAATTTGTTATACATAGCGATGCAAATT
>JAZKYO010000052.1:0-23491 GCA_045612185.1 Eubacteriales bacterium | reverse complement strand
ATCAATGCCGATGATCGTCTTCCAGGACCCATTACCGACATTGAGGTTGACGGTGTGTTTGGAGAAAACTCGCTTCGTGCCGTAAGGCTTCTTTCTACTCATTCCCGTCTTGAACGTATTTCGATTTCCAATGTGTTTGGTACTTACTATCAAAATCCCGTCAGCTTGACATACTATAACTACCATGAGACCACACGCGGAATTATGGATCATATAAGCATCAAGAATATCTTTGCTTCTAACGCTCCAAGACTTCCGATTTATCAGAAAACAGAGAAGTACCAGTTTGCCTTTATCTTCATAGATAGCAGAATGGATATCGGTCACGTTCGCATAGAGAATATCGGACGTAACGAAAAGCTTGGAGATATAGAAACCATCCGTATTTTGCCCGATACCAAGATTAAGACGCTTGTTCTTGAGCATATCAATCACGAAAATCATACGGGCAGACCCGTGCCGATGATGACCAACGAGGGCGAGATAGATAAGCTCTATCTTCTTGATATAGATTGCGGCGACGACGTTATGATTGAAAACAAAGGAACTATCAACAAAACGGTAGAGCTTGGATAAAACAATAAAAGCTGAGTCAACGACTCAGCTTTTATTTATACAGTCGGCGTGGCGCCGATTGCTGTTTCTATAAGTTCAAGTGCTTTTTCGGCACTGTTTAACGTAAATGTAAATTCCTCTCGTATGAAGCGCAACGCATTTTCAAAAGCATCGCGGTCAATTGCGCATTGCTTTTTTCCGTTTTGAAGAACCTCTTCCTTTTTTCTCAAAATCAGCTTGATTTCAGGAAGAAGCTTGGCGGGGTGAGGGAACGTGAACAGCTCTTTGTAGTGCGCGGTACGTTGTTTTCTGTCCTCTATCCACTCGCAATCAATTTCACTTTTACCCGCTACTATGTCGTCAATTTCCCCGGGTGAAATTATGTCGCGGATTTTTCCCATAAGTATTTCATTGTCCTCGGGAATGTAAATTGTGGAGTTCTTGTCGTTCAGAGGCTTTAAAATGTAGTAGGTCTTTTCGGGATCTCCCTTAACGAAAGCCATATTTTTGATGTCTTCTACGGTACACACACCGTTTGAAGCGTAAATTACGTGTCCGTTTTTGATGATGTTTGGAACTGTCACTTTTTTTCCTGCCTTTCGATGTTTGGGTATAATATACCACAATATAATTATACCAAATTTTTTCGTTTTTTTCAAAGGGCAATTTACACAAAAAGAAAGAAAATAAATTATATATGCCATATTTTTTGACGAATTTTTCCAACCTATTGAAATAATTCGGAAAATATGATACAATAATATGTAAAGCTAATGAGAGGAATTGTTTTATATGAAAAATTGTTTTTATCCCGCTGATATACTGATGCCAGATTTTAATAAGGTCGATGGCGAAAAATGGGCTGTTATTGCTTGCGATCAGCATACCAGCGAACCCGAATATTGGGAAAAAGCCAAGGAGATGTCCTTAAACTCTCCCACAACGCTTGAGCTTATATTGCCCGAGGTTTATCTTGCGGAAACCGAAGAGCGAGTGCCTGAAATTAACGAGACTATGAAAAAGTACGTTTCCGACGTGCTTGTTGAGCATAGCAACGCGCTTATATACGTTGAAAGAACGCAGTCCGATGGAGCGGTGAGACGCGGCTTGGTTGGCAAAATTGACCTTGAAGCCTACGACTACCGCAAGGGAGCAACCTCGCTTGTAAGAGCCACCGAGGGCACAGTGCTTGAGCGCATTCCCCCGAGAGTTGCCGTAAGACGTGACGCAGCTATTGAGCTTCCCCACGTAATGGTGCTTATCGACGACCCACAAAAGACGGTTATCGAGCCTGAGATAAAGGCGTGCGAGAACTATGAAAAGGCGTACGATTTCGACCTTATGCTTGGCGGCGGTCATATAAAGGGTTACTTTGTAAACGATGCGGGTAAAAAGAGAATTGACGAGGCACTTTCGGCACTTTCTACCCCTGAGGAAATGAAAGAAAAATACGGCGGCGATTACGCCCCCCTGCCTTTTGCGGTAGGAGACGGTAACCACTCGCTGGCGTCCGCAAAAGCAGCATACGAGGAAGTGAAGGCAAGGCTTGGCGACGCAGCGCTTACCCATCCCGCAAGATACGCCCTTGTGGAAATTGTAAATCTTCACGATGAGGCGCTTAAATTTGAGCCTATATACCGCGTAATGTTCGGAGTTTCTCCCGTGGCGGTTCTGGCGGCACTTGGCGAATACGCAAATAATCTCGACGGTGCAGAAAAGCCGCAAAGCGTTGAGTATATTCACGCAGGCGGAAAGGGAAGTCTTGTGTTCAAGCACCCCTCGGCTCAGCTTACCGTAGGAACTTTGCAGAACTTTATCGACGAATATATTTCGGCACATCCCGATGCCAGCGTGGACTACATCCACGGCGTAGAGGCAACCGAAAACCTTGCTAAAACCCCCAATGCTATCGGATTTATCTTTGGCGGAATGGAAAAGAATCAGCTTTTCAAAACCGTTATCTGTGACGGTGCGCTTCCCCGAAAGACCTTCTCAATGGGGCACGCCGCGGATAAGAGATATTATCTGGAGTGCAGAAAAATCAAGTAAAATCGGAGAATATAATGGGAGAAAATATCGGTATCAAAGAAAGAATGAAAAATATTTGTACCGTAGGAAACGCGGTGAAATTTATTTTCACCGCGTTCTTCCTCGTTAGCTTTCTTGCGGTTGGATTTTCGGAAAAAAGCTTTGAGGAGCTTTCTTTTGCCTCGGATTTTTCCATTGTACAGTGGGCGGTGTCTGTTGCCGTTCTGACGCTTGTAATGGCGGCGCTTGAGCTGTTTTACGGAAAGTATAAAACCGTTGAGTGGATAATGCTTGGGGGTGCACTGCTGTTTTCATTGGTTCTTGTGGTTAAAGGCGGCAAGGGAAATCAGTATCACCTATACGCCGCGATAATTGCAGCTTTTGCGGTTATACTTAACTATTTGGTAAAGGTCGGAACTTTTGACACCGTACCGAGTGACTTCGCTAAAAGCGTTAAATGGGGACTTGTAGTTGCCTTTGCGGTAATTGCGTGTTCCGTGGTTGCCGCAATAGGAGTGTATAGATATCTTTCCTATTCAGCTCCAAACTTCGACTTTGGTATCTGGTGCAATATGTTCCATAATATGAAGGAGAGCGGCTTGCCCGTAACCACTTGCGAGCGTGATGGACTGCTTTCGCACTTCGCAGTGCATTTTTCACCGATTTATTATCTTATGTTGCCGTTTTATTTCGTTTTTCCATCTCCTATAACGCTTCAGGTGCTTCAAGCGGTTATTTTGTATTCCGGTGTTGTTCCGCTTTGTTTGATGGCTAAGGATAAAGGGATTTCCGACCGAACTACCGTGCTTTTGGCATTTGTTTATTCCTTTTATCCCGCAATAGCTACGGGAACTTTCTACGACCTGCATGAGAATTGCTTTCTAGTTCCTCTTCTTTTGTGGTGCTTTTTCCTTTTCGAAAGAGAAAAGTATATCCCCATGGCGGTGTTTGCCGCGCTTACCTTGCTTGTGAAAGAGGACGCTTTTGTATACCTGCTTGTTTTCGCGGTGTATATTTTCTTCTTAAAAAACAAAAAGAAAGTTGCGCTTGTCCTTGCCGCCTCTGCGCTTGCTTATTTCGTAATAGTTGCAGGGCTTATGAGTGCCTTCGGTAACGGAATTATGGTGGGAAGATACGATAATCTTATCGCCAATCCCGAGGACGGACTTTGGGGCGTAGTTAAAACCGCGCTGCTTAACCCGGGATACCTGCTTACCCAAATGTTTGTTTCAAAGGACGGTGACAACTCCAAAATTCTCTATACTCTCCAATTGCTGTTGCCGCTGGCGGCTATGCCTTTTGCTACCAAAAAGCTTGCGAGATATATTCTTGTTGTTCCCGTGCTTATGAATCTTATTACCATGTACGTTTATCAGCCAAATATAAGATTTCAGTACAGCTTCGGAATAACGGCGTTTCTGTTTTACGTAACTCTGCTCAATCTTTCTGAGCTTGGCGAAAAAGCCAAAAGAATTATGCTCCCGCTTTCAGCGGTGGCATCGCTACTGCTTTTTGTTATGCTTGTGGGAGGTAACCTCGGCTATTACGTAAACAGATACGAAAAGGAGAAGGAAAGCTATAAGCACGCCGATTACGTGCTTTCAGACGTGTTACCCGACGACGTGTCTGTGGCTTGCTCAACCTTTTTGCTGCCTCATATAGCCGACCGCTCAGAAATATATGAGATAGAGTACCATAAAGAAAACGGCAAGTATAAAACCGATACCGAATACGTAGCTGTCGACACGAGATATACAGAAGATTGCGAGAAAGCCACAAAATATTTTCTCGAAAACGGATACGAGGAATACCTAAACGACGGTGGATACGTAATTATTTTAAAGAAAAAATAATTTTCGTCAAAATTTCCAAAAACTATTGACAAGTTTATGGCAATATGCTATAATATAGTGCCGCATAAAGTAGGCTTTTTTAAGTGCGTCATTTGCCGCCTGCTATAGCGAGTCTAAAATGAAAGAGAGGTGCTTTCCATGTTCGCAGTGATTGAAACCGGCGGAAAGCAGTACAAGGTTAGCGAGGGCGAGATCATTTTCATCGAAAAGCTCGACGTTAACGAGGGTGACACAGTAACCTTTGACGTAAAGGCTATTTCGGACGGAGAGAAGTTCGAGGTTGGTACTCCTGTAATTGCAGGCGCAAAGGTAACAGCAAACGTTCTTAAAAACGGCAAGGCTAAGAAGATTTATGTGATGAAGTATAAGTCTAAGAAGAACGAAAAGAAGAAGATCGGTCACAGACAGCCTTACACAAAGGTACAGATTACAAAGATCGAGGGCTGATTTAAGGGGAAATGACAAAGATCATTTTTTACCGAAGCGGCGGAAGCTTTTACGGCTTCGAGGAGCAGGGACATGCGTGCTACAATGAAAGTGGCGACGACGTGCTTTGTGCCGCACTTTCCGCTATGACAATGCTTATCATCAATACCGTTGAGGTAGGATACGCGTCTGACGTCGATTATGAAATTGACGACGATACGACCAGAATCAAGGTAACTTCAAAAGCGGCGTTGCCCGAGTTTGAAGAGGATGAGTGCAAGAGATACGCGGTTTCAGGATTGTTTATGTCTTACTTTTATCAACTCAACGATATGGTAGAAGATTACTACGATTATCTTGAGGTTGACGTGGTGGACAAGGACTATTCCGAATAATTTTCGAATCTTGGATTTGACAGGTCTCCGTTGGGGAGGCAACCAATTACATTAAATGGAGGTAAGCTAAAATGTTGAAGCTCAGTTTGCAGTTTTTTGCTCATAAAAAGGGTGTAGGTTCTACTAAGAACGGCCGTGACAGTGAGTCTAAGCGCCTTGGCGTTAAGAAGTCTGACGGACAGGCAGTAGTAGCCGGCAACATCATCGTAAGACAGAGAGGAACAGCTATCCATCCCGGTAACAACGTTGGTATCGGCAAGGATGATACACTCTTCGCTCTTATCGACGGTAAGGTTAAGTTCGAGCAGAAGACAAAGGATAAGAAGCAGGTTAGCGTATACGCTGACTAATTCTTGGTCACTTGAAAATAAAAGCAGATGATTTCATCTGCTTTTATTTTTATATATACTTTGTTGAACGTCTGAATTTTGTGGGCGGGATTCCGTATATTTTAGTAAATACGGAGGAGAAATGGTTTGAATTCTTAAAGCCTACGGCATAGGAAACTTCCGATATTGACATATCCGAGTTCATCAACAGCTCGGCGGCTTTTTTCACTTTAGTCTCTGTAATGTAGCGGTGTACGGTAGTTCCAAGCTGTTGCTTGAAAAGGCGGTTGAGATGGTTGGGGTGATAGTGCAACGCGCGAGAAACGTCCTCGTTGCTGCTTATATCAGAAAGATTTTTCTCTATGTATTCAATGGCTAACGACACCGAGGTGGTTTGCTTGGTGTCGGCGCAGTCAAGCAGCGCGTATAAAATTGAAGCCAAGCGCGCGGCGGCGGCTTCTCGGTGGTGGGGAAGTCTCGTTGTGGAAAGATTTGCCACGGCAAGAAAATCCTCGCGGAATCGGTGCAGCTCGGGAATAACGAAATATCGCTTGAACATCTCGTACGGTTGATTCAAGTGAGAGGGCATACTTGATTCTTGAACGAATTTTTCAGCCGCGAGAGTGGGGGTCACGTGCGAAAAGTGCGAATACTCCCGTGTGAAATCAAAATTGATAGTAACAAAATATAACGGCTTGTCCTCAGATGAGTGCGGCCAGTAGGGTTGCCCCGACGGATAGTAGCAAAGAGTGCCGCTTTTTAGCGGAAATACCTTATCGGGAAGTCTTAATTCGCCCTCTCCGTCAAGAATATATAGTAGCCGTGAGTCGTAGGCGCGAGTGAAAAACGGGTTGGGAAGATACGAGGTTGCGACAGCGTATCTGAGAAAAATATCCATACTAACTCCATTATTTGTTTTTTGAAGATTTATACTGTAATTATTGTAGCATAAAGGCTTATCTAAATCAATAACTAAATGTTAAATGTTTGTTTTAGAGAGATTTGCGTTGCTTTTTGATATTGAAAAAAAGGCTGTACGGTGATATAATTACTGTGGAGTGGTGGCGAAGCTTACAAGTTTTGCCATATAGTAAGGAGATGTGTTGAGTAATGAAATTGATTTCCGAGATTCTCGGTTTTATCGGCGTAGCGCTTAACGCCGCGGTGTATCAGCAAAAAAAGCGCGACCGCCTGCTTATATTCAAGCTTATATCCGACGTAGTGTGGACTTTGCACTACGGTATTCCCGGAAACTATTCGGGCGCGGCGGTGGCAGCAATCGGAATAGCACGAGAAAGCACCTTTCTCGTAACCGATAAAAAGGGAATAGACCGCCGCCCGTTTTTGCTTGTGTTTTTGGGGTGCGCCTGCTTTTCAGCGTGGTTTACCTGGGGCGGTTGGTTCAGCATACTGCCCGCAACGGCGTCTTTTCTGTCGGTTATAAGCTTTTGGCAGCAAAAGCCCCGCGTGTCAAGGCTTCTCTCATTGCCAATATCAGCGTGTATGCTTACATACGCCATAATGTCCAACTCATGGGCGGGAATAGCTAACGAGGTGTTTACCGTAAGCTCTACGGTTATAGGAATAATAAGATACGATATTAAAAAGGAGTTGTCTCATTAAGAGACAGCTCCTAGCTTTTATACTTTTGCCAGCTTTTTTAACAGCTTTGACAATGGGAGAATCAAGAATCCCGCTATAAAATTACCTATGCCGTGCAGTATGTCAAAATAAAATCCCGATGCAATCCAAGCAAGCGTCTGCGTAAAATTAAAACCGAAAAGCAAAGCCTGAGTGGGGGCGTAAAGCACGCCGTAGCAAAATCCGTGCAGGGCGCAGACTATTGGGTAAATAACCGTCGCAACCTCAGGCTTGACGTCCTTCGGAATCAACATAGTAATCCCCCAAAGCACAGTCCATATATATAAATACGGAACCCACCAGGGCGCGAATCCCGCGTATAGCCCCGTGATAAACACGAAAACGTATATGGGTATGAGAGCCTTTTTTCTGAATACTACCGTAAAAACCATAACAAACATTCCGAGCAGGTGAATGTTTGGCAACAGCTCCATTATAATTTTGGAGCAGAACATAAGCGTTCCAAGCATGGCAAAGACGCATAGTTCTCTAAGGCTTAGCGAGCTTTTTTTGCCGACTTGCGGTTGATTATTTCGTGTAAACAAGCTCGTAACGATCTCCGTTTTCAAATTCTGTGCCGTCCACACCGGTCAGCATGTACTCGCCGTTTTGGTAGAAGCCCCAATAGCTTTGGTCAACGTCGTAGTCGGCAATTATTCCGTTGACGGATTTTATATACAGACCAAACTGCCCCTCCTCACCGTCAATGAGACTATGCTCAATCAGCGCGTCACCGAGAATGGTTTTGTCGGTTTTAAGTGTAAAGGTAACCGATTTATTGCCTGCTTTCACCTCTACCTCAACCGTTGTGGCACCGTCGCCAAAGGTTGTGTCCTCGGTATATATCGCGTCTTTCCAAAGCAGGTCGGTGTCTACGTCTTTGGTGTAGGAAACCGCAAAGAGAGACAGAAGTAAAACCGTTATTAAAGCTAAACAAACTGTTTTTTTCATAATATCAATCCTTTCTTTTTAGAAAAGGTAAAAATAAAAGCACCCTCCAATGGGTGCAACGAGACAAAAGGATACCCTGCCGTATCCGACGCCACGTCTCCCCACTTGCCCAAGAGACTTTTATTGGCACAGAACGATAAGCATTCCGACTTGGCTTTAAGCGTTACGGCAATGGCTGTTGCTGCAGATTCTCACTGCAATTTCCTTATCCCCGAGTCCGACTCGCGGACCCGACAACCGAAAAACGGATGAACTGTGTTTATTCTTTTCTTTGTTGTAATGATTATATCACTACTTCAGAAAAAAATCAAGTCTTTTGTGAAAAAATCCCCCGCATTGCGGGGGATAAATATTAAAGTACTACATGGTTGAACTCACCGATTTTTTTAAGAAGCTCCGTCTCGCGCGTATGACAGGTGAAAAGCAAGCACTGTCCGTCGTGCTGGGCGTATGCGTAAAGCATAGTCAGCATATTTTTTGTGCGCACGTCGTCAAGCAGGGAGAATCCCTCGTCAAAAATCAACGGGGGAGGATTCTTGGTGCAAATAAGGTCTACAAGCGCCATGCGGAGAGAGATGTAAGCCGCATCGCGCGTACCCTTGCTCAATGCGTCAATACTCTTTGTTGAGTCGTTTACGCTTACGGTGATTTTTAAGTCTGTGTCAAGCCCAAGCTCGCCGTATTTGCCGGCAGTCAGCTTTTCGATAATACTGCTTGCCTGACCTCTTATGGTGGGCGTTACGTTTCGTCTGATGGTGTCTGCGGAAACGGTTATTGCGTCGATAGCCATAACCAGCGCATCGTGAAGCTTTCTGCAATTTTCAAGCTCAGCGCAAACGCCGTTGTATTCTGTGTCAAGCTTTGCGGGGTCTTGCGCGGTAGCATTCAGCGCTACAAGCTCCTTTTCAACCTCAATGCGCTTTTGCATGGTGGAGTTGTGCTGACCGTGTGAGAAATCGTATCTGCGCTTTAAGTCGGCAGGGTCGGTTTTGGTAGCTACGGCAATAATATCGGTGTCATTAGGAATACTGTCTTTAAGCTCGGCTTCGTTGTACTCATCAAGAGAGCTCTTTACCGAAAGCGCGGCACTCTGACGGCTCTTAAGCTCAAGCTCCAGAGTTTCCTTTGCGTCACAGATTTCAATAAGCTCTCCGCGACGCTTTTGAAGAATTTCAACAAGCTTTTGAGGCTCTCTCTCATCGCAAGCGGTATCAACCGAAGCGAGAAGCCCGAGGGCTTTGTCAATTTCAGTATCAAGAGCAGCCTTAGCCTCTTCGTGTTTTGCTTTGGCAATCGCGCAAGCCGCGTCGTGCTTAACGCAAAGCTCGTAGCTTTCACGGCACTTGTCAAGATGCTCCTCGAGCTCGCCTGTTTCCGCTGTCTTTGTATTTAGGCTGTACTTAGCGAACAGAGCGAAACGCTCCTTGGCTCTCTTTGAAGCCGCCGCACTGCGCGTTATGGCTATGATAAAGAGAAGCGTGCCAAGCGCCGCCACACCCGCAAAAATATAGGTGCGAAGCATAACGGGCAGGGGAATAAGCGCAAGCAAAGAAGAAAGGTCAACAGGAATCATGGGCGCAAGAAGAACAACTGCTCCCGCTAACAGTAAAACCGTGCCGAGAATATACAGAAATACCGCTGCCGAAACTGCGCTTTTTTGCTTTTTGAGCAGCTTTCGTGCCGTTTCGGTAATAGCCGTCTTTCCGCCGTCTTGCTCTGCTTTTTCGTGTATAGCCGCAAGTGCTCTGTCACCGCATGGCGAAGCGTCAGCATTGGCTGACTCACCCTTGGCTACTCCCAGCTTGTCCGAAGCGGAGATTACAGCCCTTTCGGTATCGGCAAAGCTGTCAATAAGCGGTCTGTCGGGAAGCTTTCCGAAGAATCCGCGAGTGGCGGTAAGCTCGTCAAGCGAGGAGCGAAGCTTTCGTATTTCGTCCTCCTCGGCGTGAAGCTCGATAAAGCGTTTAAGAATCACGCAGTTTTCGTAAACTCTGATTTTTTCGGCAAAAGCGATGGCGTTTTGCTCGTGTCCGTTTTCAAGCTCAATAAGATGAGCAACCGCGTTTTGCTTTGAAATAATAACCTCGGCGTCCTCTTTTGCCTTTGTAAGAACCGCCAAAAGCTCGGCTTTTTTGAGTTCAAGCTCGTAAATCTGTCCGCCTTTTGCGCTTTTGTGCAAAAGAGTACGTCTTATTTTGTCAAGATTTGCCTGAGCCTTTTTGGTATCTATCTTTTCGTCAGCCGAAAGCAGAAGGTTTTCGATAGAAGAACGTACCGACACACCGTCAATATTTGCGCATTCAAGCTGGCGCACGCAAGATGTGCTGTCGTATACCTCGGGAGTGATACCTAAGAATACCTTTCCGGGCACTTCGTCTTTAAAGACTTCTGTACCGGTGGCAAGGTCAATAATTTTGCATTCGTCAATACAGTCGCGCGCCGTGTCACCCATAACGCGGTATCTTCTTTCAATTTTAAAGCTTCCGTCGGGAAGAGTTATCTCCATGCTTCCTTCCGCGGTAAGGTTGTCCCACGAGAGCCACCTGTCGCGGTCGGAAATCTCGGTGGATGCGGTTCTTTTTGGCATTCCGTAAAGCATAAAACGGATGAAAGATACCACGGTGCTTTTTCCTGACTCATTCTGACCCTCAAAAATATTGATTCCGTCGGTGAGGGCGAAGGAGCGGTTTTTAAGCGCACCGAATTCGCTTATCGTAATTTTATCTATTCTCATCTGTCTGTCCTTTCATCAAATCAGGATAGGCTTGTCGTCAAGCGCCGCAAGACCGAGACGAAGGGCAAGCGTAGCGGTTTCACGTTCCTCAGCGGTACCCTCACGTATGGTTTTTAAAAGCGTTCTGCAGAACTCGCCTCGCACGTTTATTGTTTCGGCAAGCTTTTCCTCGTCAAAGGCGGGAACCGTTTCGTCCTTAATTTCAAGCGAATACAGCCCACTTATTGAGTCACGTATCATCTTAAGGTTTGGGGCGTACTCGGGATTTACTCCGCCGTAAAGCTGAACTCTGAGCGAGGTGTCGTCCTGATAGGTCTTTAATGCGATGCGCTGACGGATTTTTTCAATAATCTCGGTGTCGCTTTCAGCCCCAGTTACGTCTACCTTTTCTATCATGTATCTGCGCTTTGCGAGACGCACTTTTTTAGGCGTAATTTGTTTGCTGTCGTCAATTTCAAGCAGAATCGCACCGCCAAAATCCAACTCATCAAAGCTTCTGCCCTCAGCGCAACCGCAATAAGCGGTAAGCGTTCCGTTGTAAATTACAACAGGCGGAGCGTTGTGTACGTGCCCGAGCGCGGCGTAGGCAAAAGGAGAATCCTCAAGCTCGCGTTGGGTAATGGGCGCGTATTTTGACAACGCCTGAACGGTGTCAGCGTGAGCGCACAAGAGGTTAAGACGGTCCTTGTTTACGCTGTACTCCCGAGCAAGCGGATGCTCCTCGTAGGAACGCGAGGTAAAGGCGTATCCCCAGACGCTGACTCCGATATTTTCAAAGTCAAATGAAGAAAGCTCCTCACTGTCAAATATGAAAACGTTGTCGGGAAATCCGTTTGAATATATTCCGTTTTTAACGTAAGGGTCGTGGTTGCCGGGAGAAATAACTACGGGGCAGCCCACTGTGGCAAGCATATCCGCGGTGTATTTTACTGTTTGAGCGTTTGTAAAACCGCTGTCAAAAAGGTCTCCCGCAATAAGAACGAGGTCAATGTGTTGATTTCTTATGTAGCAAATGAGAGCGCGGAGAAGCTCGCGTTGTTCTTCGCGTCTTTTTTCACTTTGTATTGGATCAAGCCCCGAAAAAGGGCTGTCGAGATGCAGATCGGCGCAATGTAAGATCTTAAGCATTAAGTTTCCTCCACTATATAAATATACATAATAAGTATATCATAAAAACCTACCGACTTCAAGAGGGTTTTTGAAAGATTAGAAAGATTTACAATTAAAACAAAAAGCGGATAAAATCCGCTTTTTGTTTTATTCGGTTTCCTTGCTTTTTCTGTGTCTGATAATTGCAATTATTACAGAACAGAATGCCAACGATTCGCTGATAAGCCCCATGTAAGAAATGTTTTCCATGGTAATGTCATAGGTAAACATCAGCGCGTTGTTTGTAAGGGCAAGAACACGGGCTTTTTTGATGTTTTTTTGCCAGAACGAGTAGGTGGCAATGCAAGCGGTTACGGCTGGGAGAAGGCTGAAAATGTTCTTCCACGTCAACACTGCCGAGGCAAGATTAAAGACAATAAAGATATACAGCCATATCTTGCCCGAGAAGAATTTTTTGTCGCTGTTAATAAAAACTATCTCGCGGAAAAAGCATATTACGTTTATGGCAAATGCAGGATATCCTCCAAGCAGAAAATAGTGAATTGCCCATATAACGTCTACCGCCATTTTTATTTTTCTGGCGGTTTTCATCTCCTTGAACTGGAAACAGAGCAAAAATACCGCGATTCCGATAAGCCCAAAGATTTGCGCAACTATTTGCGCGGTGGACATACTTCCGAAATCACCGAAAATCTTTGTTATAACGTCTCCCATATTATTTCGCCTTCTTTAATGAATAAGTCATATTGTTGTAGTCAACGGTAACCACGCTTCCGTCGGAATAGGTCACTGCGAATACGCCGTCAGAAATCTCCTCGTGCTTTTCCATAAACTCGAATTGGAGATAACTCATTTCGTTCCAGATGTCAAGAGTTTTCTTGACCACGTCGGCACTTTCCGCGCGTTCTTCCGCGGTGTGGCAGTGCAAGTCAACCTTGCCAAGCCAGTTTGTGCCGTCGTCAACAAAATGACCGTAGTAGTACATCTGTGGCTTTCCACCGTACTCGATAACCTTAAGCATGTCGGCTTTTTCGCTGCTGAGAAGCGCGTTTATGGTTCTGGTGTAGGGGTTTGAAAGAATAATTCCGTGGTAGACAAGCTGCCAGAAGGGAATATATTTTTCACAGAACGGGTGGCGTTTCAGTGTGGGTCTCTCCTCGTATATGTCATTGAGATAGTCAAGGAAGGAAACGTAAAGCGTAAAATCGCAATTCCTTAACGAGTGGTCGTAAGAGCCCTCGCTTCCCGACGCGCCGAACATGTCGTGAGCCGCCTTAAAGATTTTATCGTAGTACTCTCCGCACTCTTTTTTGTTTACGGGGTGGTCCTCGTGATAGCAGGCGCGCACAGGGAGGCAGGTCATAACGTCAATGTACTGCGTGCCGCGAAAACCGAGCGCTTTGACCTGATCGTGCATTCTGTGATAGGTTTTCCAAGCGTACTCGGGGCAGATGTTGTAGGTGCGTCCGCCCGCCCAACGGGTAGACTCAACCTCAAGCGTTCCGTCTTTTTTGCGTGTTATGATTGACTCGTCGTAGCAGTCGGCTATGGTGTAGTTGTCGGTGATGTTGGTGTGGTTGGTAATTATGTATCCAAGCTCGTCAGCTCGCTTTATGGCGCGTCTTAGCCCCTCCTCGCCGCCAAATTCCCCGTCAATGGGAAGAACCTGCGGCCATCTTCCGTCGTGCCCCTTGGAGTTCCAGCCCACAAGGCAAATTTCCGCCTTTTCTATTCCGCGCGCCTTGTATTCCTCCATAAGAGCGATAATGTCGTCAAAGGTGCAGGCGGTGTGCATGGGCGGCTCGGTTTCGGGGGTCTGGTGTATTACCTGGCAGGGAACGGGCTTCCAACCCATACGAATGCGGATATTGGGGGCTTGAGCGGCATACTCAAGCTCGGGGGTAAGCTTGTCTCTTATTGCCTTATAGCCGTGAGCAAGCTGATATTCGCGGTAAACTCTTGCCATGTCGGAGTACCCGAGATCCGCGCCGCGCAAGTCGTGTACCTCAAGCTTTATCGGCTCGTAAGGTGTTTCTCCGCTTGTAGCAAAGCGAAGAGTAAAGCGGTACTTGTTGTCTTTTACAAACATACAAAATTGTGCGTCAAAAGGCATCCCCGTTACTATAACCGACCTCAAAAGGTCAAAGTGCTTAAAGCCGTATATTTGAAGAAAGCAGTTTTTCAGAATTGATGAGTCATCATCGCGCTCCTTAAAATACCCAAGGGCAAATTCTCGGTTTCTACACCCCTTGTTTCCGGAGGGAATAAGGAAAAATCCCTCGTCGCCCGCGGATATGGGAAAGTCGTGCATGGAGTATTCAACGTATTCTGCCTCAGAGTAGTCTACGTCGGAGTTGAATTCGTATTTCGCTACACCGTTTGCGTCGGTATTGGGCGAAACGTCAAACTGTTTCACATCTCCGTTTTTGTATTTTACAAAAAAATTACTCATAACAGTCTCCTTATGTATATATCTTTTTGATTATAACATTTTCCCATGATGTATTCAATACAGAAATCAAACATTTTCTTGCACAAAACAAACAAATTGTTAGTTATCTCTGCTCTGAGGGGGAACAGCCGAAAAAGGCGTTGTAATTGCGGTAAAAGGTGGTGTAGTCGGAAAAACCGCATTTTTCGCATACCGCGGTGGGCTTTTCACCCGATGAAATAAGCTTTTGCGCCATTAGTAACCGCTTTTCCATTATGTACTTTTTGGGAGTGCGATGAAGCTCCTTTTGGAAAAGCCTGAAAAGATAGCTCTCGCTTACAAAAAGGTGGTCTGCCACTTCGGCTATGTTGGCTATTTCGCATAGTCGCGTGTTTATATAGGCAAGAGCTTTGGAGATAAGCGGAGACAGCGTGCCGCTTTCTTCGGCGGAGGGGGCAGGGAAAAGGCTGACGTTGTAAAACAGCTCCGAAAGAAGATGCGAAAGAATTTTTTCAAAGGTCTCTTTGTCGCTGTTTTCGTAATAAAATTCGCATTTGCGGAAAATACCGTCGGCTATGGCGTTGCCCGCAAGGCTGATTACCTCAACGTCCTCGGGAATAAGCAGCGCGCTTTCTACACCGTGCTTTTCAATATCAAAAAGGATATTGTATCTTTCGTAGTCTGCGGGTGAGTCTATCTGTATAAAATGGTATCTGAAAGGGTGTATCAGTATAAGATCGCCCTTTTTCAGCTTGTATTTTCTGTCCTCGATAACGTGCGTCGCGTCACCGTCAAGGAAATATATAAGTTCATAGCAGTTGTGCGTGTGCGTGGAATATGAGTCGCAAGGAAGGTTCTTGGAAATCTTGTGCGCAAAAACCATTCGGTCGGTTTCATAAATATAATCGTTCAGCATTGCGGTATCTCCTTTTTTTCCTATTATTTCTATTTTAACATATGTGTTCAATTTTTGCAATATAAAAGTGCAGATTTCGCAATTTTCTTTTCAAAAAATTTATTTTATAATTAACGTAGAAATTAAAGTAGGAGGACTGTTTATATGAAAAAGTTGAATATTGCCATCATAGGTCAGGGCAGAAGTGGTAAGGATATCCACGGAAAATACTACCGCAGTGAAAGAAATCTTTACTATAACGTAAAGTATGTGGTTGACGCTGACGAGTTTCGCCGCGGTGTGGCGGAGGAGATATTCCCTGGGTGCAAAACTTTTGCGGACTACAAGGAGCTTTTCACGTTAGACGATATCGACCTTGTGGTAAACTCTACTTATTCCGAAATGCACTATTCTATTACGAAAGACCTTATTCTCCACGGCAAAAACGTGCTTGTGGAAAAGCCCTTCGGGCGCTCGCGTTACGAGTGCGAGGAGTTGATAAAGCTCGCACGCGACAATGGCGTTGTGTTAGCGGTTTTCCAACAGACCTTCTTTGCGCCTTTCTATGTATTTGCCAAAGAGCTTATAGCATCGGGCAAGATAGGTGAGGTAAAGCAGATTGATATTACTTACAGCGGTTTTTCACGCCGTTGGGATTGGCAGACACTCCAGAAGAAATGCGCGGGAAGCACCTACAACACAGGACCTCACCCCATAGGCATGGCGCTTGGTTTTCTTGACTTTGATAAAAACGCCAAGGTGCTTTACAGCAGGCTTGATACCGCGCTTACAAGCGGAGACGCTGACGACTATTCAAAAATACTTCTTTCCGCTCTGGGTAAGCCCCTTGTTGATATCGAGATAAGCTCTATGGACGCTTATGCCGCCCCTACTCTTAAAATTCAGGGTACAAAGGGTACTTTTAAGGCTAACCCCTCGTCATACGAAGTGACCTATATTAAGGACGGTGAAAACCCCGAGCGTCCCGTAACAGATAGCTTTATCAAGGACGGAGAGGGTAATCCCATTTACTGCACCGAAAAGCTTGTAAAGCACGTTGAGGGCGAAAAATTTGACGGTAACGCCTTTGACGTGGGAACCGCAACGCTCTACAAGCAACTTTACGACAGAATAGTTGACGGCACCCCCATGACCGTAACCCCCGAAATGGCGGCGGATATTATCGGCGTTATAGAGGCGGTTCACGCTGAAAATCCGCTTCCGCTTAAGTATTAAAGGAGAAATTATATGAAAAGAATTGCAATTCTCGGTTGTGAAAACTCCCACGCGAATAACTTTCTTAAATTTATAAATGAGCGCGACGAGTTCAAGGACGTTGAGGTTGTAGGCGTTTACAGCGACGACTTGCCCGCTGCGGAGAAGCTTAATGAAACCTTTGGCGTACCCGTAATGGAAAATTATACCGACGCAGTGGGCGATATTGACGGACTTATAATTACCGCTCGCCACGGAGATAATCACTATAAGTACGCAAAGCCCTATATTGAAAGCGGCATTCCTATGTTTATAGATAAGCCTATAACGGTAAAAGAAGCCGAGGCAGTGGAGTTTATGAAAAAACTCAAAGAAAGGGATATCCGCATATCGGGTGGCTCATCGCTTAAGCTTGACAGATTTGTGGCAGAGCTTAAAGAGGACGCCAAAAACGAGCTTGGGGGCAAAACGCTTGGCGGTTACGTCCGCGCGCCCTACCAAAGCGAGAATATTTACGGCGGATTCTATTTTTACGCCCAGCACCTTGTTGAGATAGTTTGTGAGATATTCGGCAGATTTCCGATTTCCGTAAGCGCAAAGCAAAACGGCAAGCAGATACACGTGCTTTTCCACTACGAGAACTACGACTGTGTGGGCCTTTTTACCGACGGTAGCTACGTATATTACGCCGCACGTATGGCGCAAAAGATAGCTAAAGGCGCCGAGATTCCTTCAACAAACGATTGGTTTTACCTTGAGTTCAAAGAGTTTTACGGCTTGCTTGAGGGCAATAGCCAAGGCATAACCTATGAGGAATTTATTTCTCCCGTGTTCATTATGAACGCCATAGAACGCTCGCTTTCAAGTGGCAAGGAAGAGCTTGTGAGCAAATACGAAATCTAAGGAGCTTGTATGAAAAACATTATTCTTTCGGCATTTTCCGACGAATACGCCACCTCTTTTGAAGAGCAACTTGAGGGAATGTGCGGCTTTGGAATAAAGTATATAGAGCTTCGTCACGCTGACGGTAAAAACGTGTCGGCAATGACCGTGAACGAGGCTAAGGAAGCCAAGAAAAAGCTTGATAGCTTTGGCATTGGCGTTTCCGCAATAGGCTCTCCTCTCGGCAAAATAGCACTTGACGGCGACATGGAAGCACATCTTAAGACGGCTGACAGAATTTTTGAAATCGCCAACATTATGGAGACTAAATTCGTCCGTATATTCAGCTTTTACGCACCTGCAGGAAAAAGAATTACGGATATGAGGGACGGCGTTTTTGCCGCGCTTGAGAGATTGGTTGACCTTGCACGTAAGTGCGGGGTAACGCTTTGCCACGAAAACGAGGCGAATATTTACGGAGATATTCCAAGCCGTTGCCGCGAGATTGCGGATTATTTTGAGAGAGAGATAAAATGCGTGTTCGATATGGGAAATTTCGTTTTGGAGGGCGTGTCGCCTTACCCCGAAGCGTATGAGCTGTTGAGAGATAAAATCGCTTATTTTCATATCAAGGATGCACTCTCGGCAGGGGCAATAGTTCCGCCCGGAAAGGGAGAGGCGGAGATAGAAAAGATTCTCGCGGCACACAGGGCGTACTCGGGCGAAAGCTTTTTCGTTTCGCTTGAGCCTCATCTTCAGCTTTTTTCGGGGCTTAACTCACTTGTGGGACGTGGGTTTGACAATCCTTACAAATACGACGACCAAAAAAGCGCTTTTAGCGACGCTGTGAAAAAATTTAAGGAGCTTACAATATGAAAACTTTTGAAAAAGACCTTTTAAAGGTTAATATTTACGAGACCAGAAGCGAAATGGGAAAAGCCGCCGCAAGTGATATAAAGGCTCGAATTCTCGATATTCTTAAGAAAAAAGATACAATAAATATGATTTTTGCCGCCGCCCCCTCTCAAAACGAGGTGCTGGCTTCTCTTGCCGATGACAGCGAAATTCCGTGGGAAAGAGTAAACGCCTTTCATATGGACGAGTACATAGGACTGCCTTCAGATGCGCCCCAGGGCTTTGGAAACTTTTTGAAAGAGCATATTTTTGGCATTGCGCCTTTTAAAAGCGTAAGCTATATCGATATTTCCGCGCCCGATGCTGACAAAGAGTGTGAGCGTTATGCGGAGCTTTTGAAAAATAACCCCACCGATATCGTGGTTATGGGAATAGGCGAAAACGGACATATCGCGTTCAATGATCCGCCCGTTGCCGATTTCAATGACAGCAAGGCGGTAAAGCCCGTGCAGCTTGACGAGGTGTGCCGCAATCAGCAGGTGAACGACGGCTGTTTCGCAAAGCTTGACGATGTTCCCAAGACCGCCATTACGCTGACGGTTCCCACCCTTTTTTCGGGAGATTATCTTTTCTGCATCGTTCCCGCAAAAACCAAGGCAAACGCGGTGCGCGATACTATTAACGGAAGTATAGGCGAGCATTGCCCCGCCACAGTCTTAAGACGTCACAAAAACGCGGTGCTGTATCTTGACGGTGACAGCAGCTCACTTCTGTAATTGATATGAAAAGGATTAAAAGCGATAAAATTATTCTTGAGAACTCTCTTTTTGACGGATATATCTATTTTGACGGCGAAAGAATAACCGAGGTGTCTGCCGCGGAGTATGCGGTTGATGAGGAGTATGACGCAAGCGGATATTACGTCAGCGCGGGATTTATAGATATTCATACCCACGGCGGCAACGGATTTTCGTTTTTTGACGGAGTTGAGGACGTGATTGAGGGGTGCAATTTTCACCTTGGTTACGGAACTACGACAATTTTGCCCACCATATCTGCCGCTCCTCTTTCTGAAATGGCTCGGGCCGTAAGAAACGTAAAGCAGGCAATGGGCGACCCGAGAATAAAGGGAACGGTAATAGGCGCGCATCTTGAAGGACCCTATTTATCAAGAAAACAGTCGGGAGCGCAGTGCGCCGATTTTATAGAGCCTCCGTGTCGCTCGGATTATCTGCCGATAATTTCGGAGTTTGGCAAGGTAATAGCACGCTGGACCTATGCCCCCGAAAACGATAAAGACGAGCTTTTCGTAAAGACGCTGAAAGAATACGGCATAGTTGCCTCCGCAGGGCATACCGATGCTGTTTATTCCGACATGATGCGAGCCGCGGCACACGGCTGTAATCTTGTTACGCACTTGTATTCCTGTACCTCAACCGTAACCAGAGAGCAGGGCTTCAGACGGCTTGGGGTTATAGAGACCGCTTATCTTAACGACGACATCTACGCTGAGATAATTTGCGACGGAAAGCACTTACCTTCCGAGCTTATACAGCTGATATACAAAATAAAGGGCGCGGACAGAATAGCGCTTGTTACCGACAGCCTTTCGCTTGCGGGGACAGACGAAAAGCACGGATTTATGCAAAATACCGAGTATATCATAGAGGACGGAGTTTGCAAGCTGGTGGACAGGAGCGCTTTCGCTGGCAGTATAGCTACGGCGGATAAGCTTGTACGCGTCGCAATAAAGGAAGCGGGGATTCCGCTTTTTGACGCGGTAAAAATGATAACCAAGACCCCCGCCGAAATCATGAGGCTGGAAAACAAAGGCGCGATAGCAGCCGACATGGATGCCGATTTCGTGGTGTTTGACGAGGATGTTAATATAAAAGCGGTGTTCGCAAGGGGTAATAAATACTGATTTTTACGTAAAAAACGGCTGACTGTGTCAGCCGTTTTAGTTATTCAAGAATCTTTCTTCTGAAGAGCTTGCCCGTAGCGCAGATAACGTTAAGCCAAGGAATTACAAGTTCTTCTGCGTCTTCGCCAAGTCTGACCTGATTAAAGGTTTCAAAGCTAAGGTCGCCGTCGTAGCCTATTTCCTTAAGGGCGGTGTAAAAAGCCTTCCAGTTTATAGTGCCCGTGTAGGGGGCTTTGTGTTGGTCAAGCTCGCCGGCGTTGTCGTGAATGTGAAGCGCCTTAATGCGCTTTCCCATAATCGTAATATAGCGTCTTGGGTCTTGGCGCAGACGGTTCATATGACCCGTATCAAGGCAGAACCCAAAACATTCCTTGCCGGCTATGGCGTTGTATTTGTCAACCATCTGCGCTGCTTCGCAGGGTTCGCTTCCTATTCCCGCTACCGTGGTAGCTCCTCCGCCGCCGAAAAGATTTTCAAGGCAAACGGTTACGTTGGTCTGTAAAAGCTCGGGAATAAGCGAGGTGTACAGCTTGTCGTTTATGGCAGCCGCCTCCATTGCGAATTCGTAAGTGCTTTCTCTGGGAGCGGTGAACCCGTGTATTACAAGGTTTTTACAGCCTACCTTGTCGCAGAACAGAATTATTTTCTTGTATATTTTTATCATGTAGTCGAGAACCTCGGGCTTGTCGGAAACGTAAGCGGGGAATGGCGCATGCGCCTGAGTTATCTCAAGTCCGTTCTTTTTTATGTGAAAAAGCTCGTCCTTGTAGTATTCCATTATCTCGTCCATGTCTTTTTCAAAGATACATTTTCCCTCGCAGTTGCCCGCGTTTATGTCCTTTGGGCGCAAAGCGTGGTCAATATTCCAGTCTATTGCTTCAAATCCCACGTCTGCTATGGTTTTGTAACAGTTTTCTGTTCCAAGTTCGTCAATAAGGCCGCCCGTTTGTACGCTGAGTTTCATTGCGCTCCTCCTTTTTAGTTGTATATGCTTGCTTTTGTGTCAGTGGTGTCAACTTCACCGAAATATTCGGTAAAGTCCATTCCAAGATACTTACTAAGACTCTTCATTTCGGCAAGGGTGTTTATGTTAACCTCTACGCCCTTTTCGAGAATCTCTTTCATTACAATAGATTCCTTTTCACCGTGAGTGTAGATAGGCGTGCTTTCGTCTACGCGCTTAGCGTCTCTCAGCTCTTGCAAGAATACCGAAAGATGCGCTTTTATTTCTTCGGGATCTCCGAAAATCGCGGGGTCAATGGCAATAAACGCGTGGCAAGTGCCAGCTCCTACGCCCGGTGCGCGAACGTGGTGATTTGAGGTAGCTCCGCCGGAGGTAATAGAGCAGAGAAGTTCGCACATCATTGCGTAGCCGTAGCCCTTGTGGCTTCCCGAATCCTCGGTGCTTCCGCCTACGGGAAGTATGCCGCCAACGCCCATGTGTGAGTCTATGCAGTTAAGCACGCGTGCCGCGTCGTGGCTTTCTTTGCCGCTGTCGTCAACCGCCCAGCCGTCGTGCAGGGGCTTGTCTTCTTTGTTGTATACCTCAAGCTTGCCCTTGGGAACGACGGATGTTGCCGCGTCAAACCAAAAGGGAACAGGCTCGGCAGGCATAGCGAAAGCTATTGGGTTTGAGCCGAGAATTGCCTGCCTTGAGCCGGTGTGAACAGCGATTGACTCGGAGTTGGTAACGCAAAGTCCCATAAGACCCGCATCGCACGCCATTTTGGTGTAGTAGCCCGCAATTCCAAAGTGATTGGAGTTTCTCACAGTAACAAACGCCATGCCAACCTGTTTTGCCTTCTTTATGGCAAGCTCCATTGCGTATGCCGATATAAGCTGTCCCATTCCCGAGTGACCGTCAATTACCGCAGAAACCGGGGTTTCAAACACAATTTCGGGCTTGGCGTTCACCACAACGCTACCTTTTTCTATTGCCTTGTGATAGCGCACCAACCTTTGAGTGCCGTGCGACTTGATGTTGTAAATGTCAGCGAGAAGCAGAACGTCTGTTATTATCCCTGCCTCTTCGGCGCTGAAGCCGAACTTTTTAAAAGCGGTTTCGCAAAAAGACCGCAAAGTTTCAACGCTGTATCTTATGTAGCTCATGAATTTCTCCTTTGATGTTTTTTCTTTATTATACACCCTTTAAAATTAAAAAACAATAGATAATCGTTTAAGTAATGGGCTTATCGTTCACATTTTGTGCTGTTTTTATAGTCTTTTGGATCAATTTGAATATCGCAGGAATCTTTTATTTTAAAAAACTCAAAATAACGGTGCTCAAGAGGTATCCACTCGGCAAAAAAGCGGTTTGCCATTTCCTCGGAGTTCCGTTTTTTTATACGCATTTTCTGCTCGTCAGGAGAAATTTCCAAAAACACTGAAAGATCGTAAAAGCCCGCAAGGTCGGGGTGCATAGAGTAAGCGCCCTCAATTACGGTCAGCTTTTTGGGAGTAACTTCGGTAGGGGGCAGAAGCGTGAACGTGGAGCAGTCAAAGCGTCGGTAGCTTATGCTTTCGCCCCTGCTCAGAGGCACAAGAACTTCTTCAAGGAAACGCTCTCTGTCTACGTTTCCGCCCGGTTCCGCAAAACGCTGTGGCGTCCGTTGCTCGGGGCGCAAAAAGAAATCGTCCATGTGAAAAAGCGCGCAACCGTAAATCTGCTCCAAAATACTACCAAGCGTAGATTTTCCGCTTGCGCTTCCGCCCTCAATAGCAAGAGTTACCGAGCCGCACAAAAGCCGTTTGTCGAGCTCGGTAAGCAGCGGTAAAAAGCCTGTGAAATCATTTGAAATTACCCTGTACGACGGGCAGTATTCTTTTTTGAAACGCTCGGAGTGATGAATTGGCGGAAATCCATCTGCTTTCCATTTTTCAAAAGCCTTGTCAAAATCCGATCGCCGGAATCCAAGCTCGCCGTTTTCTGCCATTGATTGCACCGCGGTTAATTTCTCGCTTAACGCAAGATGCCCCGATTCCTCTTTCTTTGCTGACAGATAAAACAGCCGCCCGAGTGTCTCAGCGCTCAGCCCTTTTCCCAAACAGCCAAGATGCACTCTGCTGTAATTGCCGTCAAGCGACTCTATTGCGTCAGAGGCTTCTCGGCTTGTCGTATTGGCTTCTTCTTTTATTCTCTGAATAGCGGTGTTAAGAGACCCCACCAAATGCTCACAGCCGAAAGAACTTTGATAGAGAAACTTGAAGATATCCTCAATTTCCGAGTGAGGATATTTCAGTAAATAGTCTGTTAAAATTTGTTTTGTA
>JAZKYO010000051.1:0-61899 GCA_045612185.1 Eubacteriales bacterium | reverse complement strand
GCCCGCGCCCGCAGGCGCACCGCGGTTTTTCTTTTTGGTCCTTTTTCTTTTGACGCTCCTTTCTCAAAAAGAAAAAGGACGAGAGACAGTAAGTAACTATTAACAGCACACAAAAATATAGCTGTGTAAAACTCTGTAAATGTGTAGAATAATTAGTTTATTCCCCTCGTCCTTTTTTCTTTCGGATAAGTAGGCGCGAAAGAAAAAAGGACCAAAAAAGAAAGACGCCGAAAGGGGATTTCGCTCGTTGCGACGAGCGACAAGGGCTACGCACCCTTGACTGGCGCCACCTCGCCGGTGGGGGCTCCACGTGGCTGCTGTGCGAACACACCGACAAACTACAATTTATCTGTGCATAATAAATTTAAGGAGCTATCTGTTTAATGTGACAGCTCCTTGTTTTTATTCAAATATTTTCCCTTCTCTGTACTCGCGCCACACAGTTTCAAAGACGCCTCCGCCCTCGGGAAGTGGGCGAACGTCACGCCACTCTATGCTTGCCCCGTGTCCGTCGTGGCTTATCTCCTGAACTTTCGTCAAGAACGCTCCGTCGGCTTTTTCAAAATCAAACAGCGAATTAAAGTCTGAAACACTGTCAAGATATATGGCGGACCCGCGTGATGCTCCGCCCGCTCTTACGTAATCAAGCATAGCGTGAAGATACACGCACTGAGAAAGCAGGGTGTCACGCAATCTGTATGCCTTATAGAGCTGCTTTGGTGATTCAATCTTCAGGTTTTTCTCAAATCCCCACAGAATCGGATAAATATCGCAAAGCAGTTTTTCTATTTGCTTGGTGCTTCTTATGGCACCTGCCGATTCGCTCATTGCCTTGGTAAACTTTACCCGCATTTCGTCAACGTTTGAAGTGTCCGAAAGCAATTCTGCGCACTCTTGGAGAATTTTTTCCACCGTTTTTTCAGATATTGATTTAAGCTCGTCAAGGCTTAAAACCTCTCCCAAATTATGCGCCGCAATATACTGAGCCGCTCGCAAAGCGCCTACCTGCCCCGCATTCAGTGCGCTTCCGCCAGGGCGTTTTACACCGTGTGTTCCCGCGGCTTCTCCAACAACGAAAAGTCCGTCAACGCAGGTTTTCCACCACTTATCCACAGAGATACCGCCATTGTTATGCTGCGCGCAAAGCGCTATCTCAAGCTTCTCCTTTTCAAGGTCCACGCCCTTGGAAAGATACAACTCGTATGCGGGCATATTCATGTGCTTCAAGCGGTCAATGGGGCTGCCAAAGCAAGCCTTTACCGCTGTAAGATACTCAAGCGCCTCGGCTTCAAGCTTGTTGAAGTCAAGCTCCATCGCACCCGTTGGGTTTTGGGTATAGTCAAGGTATATTCTTCTGCCCAAAACAGCCTTTTCGTACCACACAAGAAGGTCTATAACCGACGAGCCGCCTTTTATTTTATCGCAGTCAAAAGGCCACTCGTAGCCTTTTTTAAATATCATGGAAAGGGCTTTGTAGGGGTTGCCGAAATAGTCGTTGACAAACTCACGCTCAACACCGTTTTCGTCGACCGAAACAAGGCGCGGAAGCACCTGCATATAAGTTCCCGAAACGTTCCAGCGCGGCTTTGTGGAAGCAATTCCGTACTGCCATTCGGTGAGATTTTTTCCCATTGCGCCTGCATCAAAAGCCAAGCCGGAAGCACCGTTGTGGCACGCGGGGTAAACCGAATCGGCATACATTCCCGCAGGTCCGCCCGTGGCGAGAATTATATTTTCAAAAGCTAAAAGAGTTACGGCGCAGTCGTTACTTTTGTCAAGAACCGCCAGCGCAACCGCTTTTTCGCCTTTTTTAATTATCTTTACCGCGTAAAAATTATCAAAAATGGGAATCTCTCGGTCACGGACTGCTTTTTCAAGACATTCGGTCATCATCTTTGACGTTAGAGGTCCCGCAGAGGTAGCACGGGAGCGCTTATCGTGGTCGGTTTTGTAGCCTACGTATTCCCCAAGCGAGTTTGTTGGAAACTTAACACCAAGGTCGGCAAGGCGCATAAAGCATCTTACCGAATTTGCAGCCTCGGCGTAGGCTATATCCCCGTCAACGCAACCGCCCGAAAACAAGTCGTACGCCATATCGGCGGGCGAATCGGGCATGCCGCACATGCCAAGCTTATAATAGGTTTGCTTATCCGAACCCGTATTTCGGGAAGTTCCCATTCTCACGCCTTCCGAAAGCACAGCCACGTCACGCACACCCTCCTCGTAAAGCGACAGCGCCGCGTTAAAGCCCGCGGCTCCGCTTCCCACTACAAGCGTATTTACAAAGTACGTCGGAATCTTATGTCCGTTTACAGTAATGTAATCCATATCGGCTCACAGCTTTCTTATGTGGAGACCGCCGTCGACTATAAACGACTCGCCCGTGGTATACGCAAACGTACCGTCAACAAGTGCGCCAACTGCCTTTGCCACATCCTCGGGATATCCCCAACGCCCTGTAGGAACAAGTCCGTCGGCAATTTTTGCGTCGTATTTATCCTTAACCTTTTCGGTCATTTCAGTATAAATTATTCCGGGGCAGACCTCGTTTACGAGTATGCCCTCACAGGCAAGCCTATCCGCAAAAAGCTTGGTCATCATGGAAACTCCCGCTTTTGAGATGCAATACTCACCTCTTGAAGTCGAGCTTGTATAAGCCGAAACCGACGAAATGTTTACTATATAGCCCTTGATTCCACCCGCAACCATTCTGTTTGCCACGTCTTGGGTAAGGAAAAACGTGCCCTTGGAGTTGATTCCCATAACGTAATCGTAGCTTTCCTCGGTCATTTCAAGGATATCTCTGCGCTCTTTTGGCGCAACTCCCGCCACGTTTACAAGCGCATCTATTCTGCCGTATTTTTCCATTGCCGTGTCAACAAGCTTTTTTCTGTCCTCGCTTGACGAAAGGTCGCCCGAAACGTAGGTAAAGTTTTCTCCGAACCTGTCAAACCGTTCTTTCACGTTTTCATATGGACGGCGGTTCATTCCAACCACGCAAAAACCTTTATTTATAAGCTCTTCTACTGTGGCAAAACCTATTCCGCCCGCCGCGCCGGTTACTATTGCTATCTTCATAATACACCTCAGTTCATACAGAATTTTTTGTAAAGAGGAGCGTACACCTCTCCGTCTCTGATTACGCACCCGGGAGTTCCGCCAGGCTTTCTCATAATCTCACTGCATTTCCCGCAAGCTATGCAAACCTTTTGGGGATCTACGCTGTCAGTGCAGATGTCCTTGGCGATATTGGGATACGCGAGAGTTTCTCTGCCGTAGCCCGCAAACGCAAATTTTTCCGCTTCTACGTAAGCGGCAACGACGTTATGAGACACCGCGCCAAGATAGCTCAGTCCGGAGCTTATAACCGGCGTTCCCTTTATTTCAGCAGCCACCTCAGCGATGCCGTCAAGCATACGTTTTACACCGAGAATGGGCGCCTCGGGATGCTCGTAGGTTCCGCGCGCAAAGGGACGGTTTACGTGGGGGTTGACGTAGGGGTTACCCATGGTTATATTGATAAGCGGCATTCCGAGGCGAACAAGCTCACGCGCCAGCATTTTTGCCTCGGTGAAGTCAGGCTTAAGTCCCTCTCCCTCGTTTACGCCAAAGCCGTAGGGATACTCAAAGCCGTCGTAGGCGTTCATTCTGGTTGTAACGATAAAGTCCTTACCGCAAGCGGAAATTGCGCCCTGCGCCGCTTCTCTCACAAGTCTTGTGCGGTTTTCGAAGCTTCCGCCGTAACGGCTGTTCTCTCTGGTATACGCTGATAAAAGCTCACAAAGCAGATATCTGTGGCAGCACTTTATATCTCCACCGTCAAAGCCCGCTTTTTCGGCAAGAAGCGCGCCTCCGACAAGCGCCTCCGAAATTTCATCGAGCTGTTCGTCGGTGAGTATTCTGCTTTTATCTATGGGATTTTCCTTTTCAAATATGGGGTTGTTGTAAGCGATAAGCGGTGCGGGAACACCCTCGGGCTTGCTGTATCTTCCCGAATGTGTAAGCTGACATATAACGACAGGCTCGTATCCGTTAGTTTTCAGGCACCTTTCCTTTATATCGTTTACTATCTTTTTAAAACTGTCAAGTGTCTTTTCGGTTATGTACATCTGTCTTGGATTTGCTCTGCCGTTTTCCATAACGGCAGTCGCCTCAAACCAGATAATACCCGCGCCGCCTTCAGCAAAGCGCATATAACGGCGGATTGTAAGCTCGTCGGGCGCCCCCTCGCGCGTGCCGTCACAGCCTTCCATTGCCTGATAAACAACACGGTTGTTTACGGTTTTATTCAATATAGTTATCGGGGCGTTCAACGCGGTCGCGTTATCGGCAAACGGAAGCGTTGCCCCCGCCTCGGCACAAAGCCTATCCAGATCCTTCCTTGTAGTCGGAACCGAGTAATTCATAACGTCATTCACCTTTCTTTTAGCAAGTTTTTACAATTATATTATACACGTGTAAAAGCATAATTTCTATAATTTTTTTGCGATTTTTTTGGTAAAAGTTGCTTTTTATCAAAAAAGCTATGTACAAATTTTCCTTTTTGTTATATACTTATATCAGAATCATAGAATATGCAAAAATTGTTAAGGGGGTGACAGCGTGTCTTGCATTGGCGGAATTGAACACGTTATTTTTTCTGACAACAACAGTGGAATTTCTCCGCACGTTCACCACAACGTTCACCAGATATTCTTTATCACCAAAGGAAAGGTACACGTATATATAAATGATAAGTATTATTTCGTGGACAAGCCTACCGCGGTTTTTGTAAGCAACTTTGAAACGCATTCCTTCTCGGCTGAAAGTCGGGAATTCTCGCGTTTTTGTATCTCCCTGATTCCCTCGCTTATCAAGCAGGAAATAAAAAGTGACAAGCTGCTGTCGATAATCTCCAACCGTCCCACCCACTTCTGCCATTGCGTAAACATTGAAAAAATTGAGCCGCTTATGTCACAAATGCTTCAAGAGCTTCTTAAAGAGGCAACCACAAAGCACAAGGAGTTTTCCGAGAACGCCTCAACGCTTTTGCGGTGCATATTGGTTGCGCTTTACAGACACGCGCCATCGGCTTTTCCGTGTGACGATAACAACATTTTCTCAACCATACAGAAAATCAAACAGAAAATCGAAACCGACTTGTCAAGCGAGCAGACACTTGAAGAGTTAGCAGAAGAATTTCATATCAGCCGATATTATCTGGCACACGCCTACAAGCAGGTTACCGGTTACAGCATAAAAAATTACCGCATGCTTTGCAGAATTGCGGAGGCAAGGGAGTTGTTGACCAACACTTCCATGTCAGTATCGGAAATAAGCGCAAGAATCGGCTTTCCCGACACAAGCAACTTTTCAAAATATTTCAAGAAAAAAGAGGGGTACACCCCTTCAAAATACAGACAACTGCACAAAGGAGAAAACCAATGAAAAGCATTTATTTAGCAAACAACAAGTCCCAGGTAGATTACGTGTACTCCGAAGAGCTTAAAAACACCTTGGCAAAAGTTGCCGAGCTTGCTCTGACAGACCACTTTACAAAAGAGGACGTTCTCTCCAATCCCAAGGCGTTTTCCGAGGTTGAGTACATATTCTCCACCTGGTCTATGCCAAAAATGACTGAGGAAGAAATTGCGGAGTGTTTCCCTGCCCTCAAAGCAGTGTTTTATTCAGCGGGCTCAGTGCAGACGTTTGCCAAACCTTTTATGAAACGCGGTATAAAAATTTTCAGCGCGTGGGCGGCAAACGCCGTGCCCGTAGCAGAATATACGGTAGCGCAAATTATTCTCGCTTGCAAAGGATTTTTCCGTGCCTGCACGCTTATGGCAAAAAAGCAACGCAAGACCGCACAGGAGTATTCTATGTCCTGTCCCGGCAACTACGGCTGCAAGGTTGGTCTTATCGGAGTGGGAATGATAGGAAGCATGGTTGCCGAAATGCTGAAGTCATACAATCACAAGGTTCTTGCCTTCGATCCATTCTGCTCACAGGAAAAGGCGGACAGACTCGGAGTAGAGCTTTGCTCACTTGAACGAATTTTTTCCGAATGTCAGATTATCTCCAATCATTTGGCTAACAATCCCCAGACCGTGGGAATGCTTAACTATGAGCTTTTCAAGCTTATGAAGCCCAACGCTACCTTCCTTAACACCGGACGCGGCGCGCAGGTTGTTGAAGATGACCTTGCAAGAGCAATGAAAGAAAAGCCCGAAGCAACCGCTATTCTTGACGTAACCTTCCCCGAACCCATCCAAGAAGGAAATCCTCTGCTTGAGCTTGAAAACGTATATCTCACGCCCCATATAGCGGGAAGTCAGGCTGACGAGGTACACCGCATGGCGGAGTATATGATTGATGAATTCAAAGCCTTTACAAGCGGAGGCGAGACCAAATATGAGGTAAACGAAAAGATGCTTGAAACCATGGCGTAAAACATTTCAAAAAAATCAAAAAAACTTTTCAAAAACCTATTGACAAATAAATCTGTTTGTGATATAATTCCCGTGTTATCCAAAGACAGCAGGTTTCCGTAAAAGCCAAGCTTCCCTGCCGAGGACAGATTTAACTTTATATTTGAGTTTTTATCTTTCCTTGCGTGAGCTGTGCTTTTCGGAGGAAAGATTTTTTTATCCTGTATTTCACATTGGGAGGTGAAAAACAAAAATGCCAAGCAATTCCATACTTGAACAGAAGAAGAAACTCGTTGCTGAGCTTGCTGAAGAACTCAGAAATTCTGTAAGCGGTGTACTCGTTAACTATCAGGGTATCACTGTTGATGATGACACAAAGATGCGTAAGGCTCTCCGTGAGGCGGGTGTTAAGTACAGAGTTATCAAGAATTCTCTTACAGGCAGAGCTTGTGATGAGGTTGGCTTCGGTGAAATGAAGCAGCACCTTGTAGGTATGACAGCTATCGCTATAAGCGAGAACGACGCTGTTGCTCCCGCAAAGGTTCTTAAGGAATACGCTGAGAAGATCGAGACCTTCACAATTCTCGCAGGTTACGTTGACGGCGCTGTTATCGACGCAAAGACCGTTGAAGCTCTTGCTGAGATTCCCTCGAAGGAAGTTCTTATCGCAAAGTTCCTCGGAAGCATTCAGGCTCCTCTTTACAACTTCGCATATGCTATCAAGGCTATTGCGGACAAGAACGCAGAGGGTGGAGAAGAAGCTCCCGCAGCAGAGTAATTTTGCTCACACTTGCAGCTTAGCTGCTTAAAATCAGGGGTGCGGCTCCCCCAAAGACCGCAAAATAAAATTTAAACAATATTGATTATTTAGGAGGATTACTAAAATGGCTAATATCGCAGCTATTATTGAAGAAATCAAAGGTTTGACAATCCTTGAGCTTAACGAGCTTGTTAAGGCTGTAGAGGAAGAGTTCGGTGTATCCGCAGCTGCTCCTGTTGGAGTTGTTGCTGTTGCAGGCGGAGCTGCTGCTCCCGCTGCTGAGGAGAAGACAGAGTTTGACGTTATTCTTGCATCTGCAGGCGCAGGCAAGCTTAACGTTATCAAGGTTGTACGTGAGATCACAGGTCTTGGTCTTAAGGACGCTAAGGGCCTTGTTGAGTCCGCTCCCAAGGCTGTTAAGGAAGGCGCTACAAAGGAAGAGGCTGAGGCTCTCAAGAAGCAGCTCGAAGAGGCTGGCGCTACTGTTGAGCTTAAGTAATTTATTTAAATTACAAACTCACATACTTGTATAGTTTTACCTGCTGTACGGTAAATTATCGCCGTTTGACTGTTGTCAAACGGCGATTTATTTTTACGCAAAAAAGGAAGCCAATAACGTTGGCTTCCTTTTGGTTTAAGCTATATTTACAGTCCGTAAGCGTCTATGTACTTTTTGATAACGCTCCATGGTATCACGTGAGGATTTTCAAACGAAACCTCGTCGTTTGTAAGCGTTCCGCACTGAATTCCGACAAGCTTTAAGTTCATATCAAACACAGGTCTTCCCGTAACCTCACGGTCCGCACGCGAATTGTGCACCATCATATCATAATTATTATCATTGGCATTTGAACCCGAGTTTTTATGCTTAATTATCTCGAAGCCCAAAACCTTGCCAAAATGCGGATAATAAATTCCGTTAAGAAGCGTAACCGACGCAATGTCATCGTTTAATGAGGGTGTCTTATCAGACAATTCCACCACATCAATGGGAAAATCAGGGTTCTTTTCGAAGTACAAAACCCCCAAATTATAGGTTACGCCGCTATGCTTAAGCGTGGCGCTGTACTCGTTTCCGAAATGATCGGTAACCGTGTACGACACGCTCTCATATCCTTTTCTCTTTTCCACAAGATCGTTGGTGGTCAATACGTAATAATAACCGGCGTTGTCCTCGATTATAACGCCCTCCCCTTCTTTCTCGTGCGAAGTAACCTCAACCATTCCCCACAAAACAGAGGAATAGCTTTTAGTCCTGATTTTTACTATCGACTCGTTGGAAATTTCCGACACTCGGTTACTCATCACCAAGTAATCAAGCATATAACCGGCGTAAAGTTCAAGGTCGTCCGAAATCTTCATGCTTTCAAAATCGAACATTTCGGTACAAGAGGGGTCTGTATACCATGCGGTAAATATATATCCGTCTCTTTGAGGTACCGCGGGAAACTCCAGTTTCGTGCCTTTTTTAACCACGATCATCTTTGAAGGCTCGTCGTTGTTGTAAACAAAGGTAACGTTGCGGAAAAGCTCTTCAACTCGGTAAACTCGCTTTATAGCGACGCCCTCATATCTGACCTTGACGACGCAAAACTTTTCAGCCGTTTCGTCCGAAATATCTACCCTAAGCACAAACTGCTCGTTTTTATCAACATCACCGGTTTCCGAAAGTCTGTAATTGGCGAGTCTTTCGCCCTTGTTATCATAAAGCTCTACGTACGCGTTTAGCTCGTCAGCCGAAGTTATACATCTACCGTAAATTTCAAGTATATTTGCCGAGAAAACCGAAAAATTCTCTCCGCTTTCCGTCGGACCTTTTTTTACAACGTTATAGCTTTCAAATATAAAGCATTCATCTGACAAATCATATTTATTGGAATTCGATGAAGAACTGTCAGACGTGTCGTATGGCTCGCCGCCACAGCCGACAAAAGCGCACGCCGCACATAACAGTGCGAGAAGCAACAGTATCAAGTTTACTCTTTTCATAATTCCATCCGTTAAAATATATTTTACATAAAAACAAACAGCAGAATCGGAAAAAATATTGCGGGAATATAGTTCATAAGCTTTATTTTGGTAACGCCAATAAGGTTAAGACCGATTCCTATTATCAGAAGCGATCCGACAGCCGTCATCTCGGTAATAACAGCTTCGCCGAGATAGGGCTGAATCCATTCAGCCAAAAGCGTTATAGAGCCCTGATAAACAAGGACAAACAGCGCCGAAAGCATTACTCCGAATCCCATTGACGAAGCAAAAACCACTGACGAAATGCAATCGAGCACAGACTTTGCGTACTGTGTTGAGTGGTCCCCCGTCAAACCGCTGTCAAGAGGCCCTGTCACCGCCATTGCGCCTACACAAAACAGCAGGCTGGCACTGACAAATCCCTGAGACACGTTTCCAAGTTTGTTTTTTGTTTTCTTTTCAATAAAATTACCCAAGCGGGTTATATTGCGGTCAAGGTCAAGCAAAGTGCCGACTACCGCGCCCAAAACTATTGATATTATGCACACCAACACGTTCTGAGCCTTTATAGCGCCTTGGACACCGATGAGAATGGTACACAACCCAACGCCTATCATAACAGCGTCAGACAGCTTTTTTCCAATTCCATATTCGACAGTCGCAGCATCACCACTTTTGTTTCTTGTCAAGGCAAAATAGTGTATTAAAAGTCCCACACTTGAGCCGCCGATGACGGCAATCGTATTGACAATAGCCCCCCAGAGGCTTAAATTTTCCATTTTTGCAACTCGTTTTCTTTGTTTTAACTTCTGTTATTAACGCAGAATTCGGGCAAGCTCGAAAGAACAATGCCCGAAATCTGTTATTTATCAGCCTTTATTAAAAGCTCCCCATATGTTACCGAAATCTATATTTCCGCTGTCAATCTTTACTGTCTTGGGAGTTTCCTCAGGCTTTTTCTCTTCCTCATGCTCTTCAACGATTTCCTCAAGCTCGAGAGTGGTTTCTTCAACCTCTTCAACCTCCTCAATCGCAGGCTCAACAACCGCTTCCGCTTCAACGGTAGCTGCTTCCGCAGGAACAGCCTCAGCGAGTGCCACTTCAACGGGAGCAACCTCCACCTGAGCCTCCTGAACGGGTGCCTCGGGCTGTACCGGAGCAACGGGCTGTACCGGAGCATAGTTCTGAGCGGGAGCATAGCTCTGAGCGGGAACGTAGCCCTGTGCGGGAACGTATCCCTGAGCAGGAGCGTATCCCTGAGCGGGAGCGTAGCCCTGTGCGGGAACGTAGCCCTGTGCGGGAGCGTAGCCCTGTGCAGGCGCGTAACCTTGGGCCTGAGCGGGCTGATAAGCGGGCTGTGCAGCAGGAACAGGTTCCTCGCCTGGCTTCTTATCAAATCCCGTGGCGATAATGGTAATCTTCATTTCGTCATCCTCAAGAGATGAGTCAAAGGCAACACCCCAGATAACGTTAGCGTCCTCGCTTGCCTCGTTGGAGATCATCGTAGAAGCAATATCGATATCTTCAAGCTGAATATCAGGAGACGCGGTAATATTGATAAGAATACCGGTAGCACCGCTGATAGAGGTCTCAAGCAACGGGCTGGAAATAGCCATACGAGCCGCAGCCTCTGCCTTATCCTTACCCTTGGAAGTACCTACACCCATGTGAGCGTAGCCTGCGTCCTTCATAACCGAGGTAACGTCAGCAAAGTCAAGGTTTATGTATGCCGCGCCGTTAATAAGCTCGGAGATACTCTGAACGCCTCGTCTGAGGACGTCGTCCGCAATTTCAAAAGCGTTGGCGAGAGTAATGCGAGTATCGGACACCTGCTTAAGTCTCTCGTTGGGAATAACTACGATAGCGTCAACGTACTGTCTGAGCTCGGCGATACCCTTCTCTGCCTTAGCCATTCTGCTTCTACCCTCAAAGGCAAAAGGCTTTGTTACGATAGCTACTGTGAGAATGCCCATCTCCTTAGCCGCGCGAGCAACAACGGGAGCTGCTCCCGTACCTGTTCCGCCGCCCATACCTGCGGTAATGAACACCATATCCGCACCGTTAAGCATTTCTCTGATCTCATCTATAGACTCCTCAGCCGCTTTCTGACCGATTTCGGGGTTAGCGCCCGCGCCAAATCCCTTGGTAAGCTTTCCACCGATAGCAAGGGGCTTGGTTGCGCTGGATTTATTAAGAACCTGAACGTCGGTATTTATAGAAATAAACTCAACTCCGGGAACTTTTGAAGCGATCATTCTTTCAACGGCGTTATTTCCGCCGCCGCCGACACCTACGACTTTAATATTGACACCGCTCTCAAAAGTGTTGTCGAATTCAACATAACTCATATTACTTCCTCCAATCAATTTATAACAACATTTGTGTAATTACGCATATGTATACCACTATATATAATATAATAATATATTTTTGGAAATTTTGCAATAGTTTTTTTAAAATTTTTATAAGAAATTCACATCTTTTTTTATTTTTTTTGAAAAAAGGCGCAAAATCGGTGATTTTTGCGTCTTTTTAGGGTATTCAATTTTTCTTTTCTTCGATAAGACGCATTATCTCATCGAATATTAATTGGTTCGCATCTGGGTTTGCAAACTGCTTTATATTACTTTCCAGCTCGCGTCTTGCAGACTCGTCCGCAAGCAGTTCTCCTATTTTAGCCCAAAGGCTTTCGGCGGTAACGTCTTTTTCTTCAAGAAGTACAGCCGCGTTAGCGTCGGCAAGCACCTTTGCATTTTTATATTGGTGGTTATCAACAACATTGGGGGAAGGAATGATAATCGCCGCTTTTCCCATCATGGAAAGCTCAGAAACCGTCATTGCTCCCGCGCGACAGATAATAAGATCAGCCGCCGCCATTTTTGTGTGCATATCATAGATATATTCTACAAGCTCTGCGTTAGGAATTTTATCTGCTCCAAGATTTTTGAAGCGTTCAAGGCTTTCAGCATAATTTCTTGCGCCCGCCGCGTGAAGGAATTTCACCCGAGGAGATTTTTCAAGATATTTGCTCATAAGCTCAACCGCAACTTCGTTCAGGTATTCCGCGCCACCGCTTCCTCCGTAAGAAAGAACAAACAGTTCGTTTTCCTTGATTCCCATTTGCGCTCTTGCCGCATTTTTATCCATGTTATCAAAAGATGTTCTGAGAGGATTTCCAACCTTTAACACCTTATATTTCTTCTTTAAGAAGTCTGATGTGCGCTCAAAGTTCACAAGGATTTTATCAACACTATTTTGCAGCATCTTAACCGCCATTCCCGGAATGGCATTAGATTCGTGCACTATACTCGGAATCTTCATCATTGACGCAGCTTTAAGAATAGGCCAACAAGCGTATCCGCCCGTACCGATAACCACGTCCGGCTTAAATTCACGAATGATTTTCTTCGCCAAAAACGGTGAAATCTGCGACATTATAAGCGCTTTTATATTGGCAAGCGAAAGCGAGCGTCTTATCCCCTCGGATTTAACGAATTTTATTTCGTACCCCTCTCTCGGAACAAGCTTGGACTCCTGGCCTTTTTCCGTACCGACAAAGAGGATTTCTGCGTCGGGGATATTCTCTTTTATAGTGTTGGCTATGGCAATGGCGGGGTTTATATGTCCTCCCGTGCCGCCGCAAGTCATTATAACTCTCATCGTTAATTACCTTTCTTTTACTTAGTTCTGCTGTATCTTGATATATTGAGCAAAATACCCATTTCAAATATCTGCAATGCCAAAGACGTTCCTCCCGAGCTAAAAAACGGAAGCGATATTCCCGTGTTTGGCATTGAGTTGGTCACCACCGCAATATTAAGCGCCGCCTGCAGTCCGATTTTAATTACCAATCCCATAACGACCAACGCTCCGAATTTATCGGGAACACGCATTGCTATTTTCAGCCCACGTACCACAACAAGGGCAAAAAGTGTTACTACCAAAAGCGCCCCCGGAAAGCCCAGCTCCTCACAAATTATTGAAAACACGAAATCGTTTTGCGGCTGCGAAACGTACCCGTATTTTTGCAGGCTGTTAAAAAGCCCTCTCCCAAAAAATCCGCCCGAGCCGATAGCGTTAAGTCCTTGCAGGGTCTGCCACGCTTCACCCAAAGGATTTACCGCATCTATATGCAACCAGGTATTCACTCTTGTTTGCGCATATTCAGAAACCAATATCAGTCCCACTCCCGCGCACACAACTATCCCGCCCAGCGCAAGGATATACTTCATTCTCGTACCACCGACCAACATAACGCAAGCGCTGAGCATCGCTATTATCATAAGCCCCGAAATATGTTTTTCAAGTGCCACAAGTCCACACACAAGCCCGATTATTCCACCCGGAACAAGCACGCCGTGTACAAAGCTACCTCCCTTTTTATCCATCGAGCACACCTGCTCACGGTGGTCGGAAAGATATTTTGAAAGCATCAGCACAACTGCCATTTTAGCTATTTCAGACGGTTGAATTGTAATCGGTCCGATTTTTATCCAGCGTTGTGCGCCACCGCCAACCGTGCCTATTATCAGAACCAAAACGAGCATAGCCACTGTCGCGATATACGCGACCCGCGCAAAAGCATACCAAAATGACAGCGTTGCTTTTTTTACAAAAAACGCCGTTGCCGCTACGCTGATAACGGCAAAAACGGCGTATCTGACGAGAAAGTAATATCTGTCTCCGTACATCTGCTCGGCGTATACACAGCTTGCGCTGTAATTCATCAGCATACCGAACAGCAAAAGCATGGCTGCGTACACGGCAAATCTCACGTCTATTTTGCCGCGAGCATCAAGGCTTGGCGCCTTGGTTTTATGAGCTTTATTTCTTATTCCTTCTTTTTTGACATCGGATTTTTTCTTACCTTCTTTTATCCGATGAAAAAACAAAAGTCAAGCCTCCTTTATACCGCAAACCACGCTATAACAGAACAAATTAAAGCCACCGCGGAAAAGACCGCCACAATAGTGTTTTCGCTCCATCCGCACTGCTCAAAGTGATGGTGGATAGGTGCCATTTTAAACAGGCGCTTTTTCCTTCCCGAGAGCTTATAAACGTATCTCTGAAGGAAGGAGGTAAAGAACTCGAACACGTATACAAATCCGCAAATGACCACCACAAGCGGTTCATTTATCGCAAATGCGATACCCGTAATAATTCCGCCGATAAACAGAGAACCCGTATCGCCCATAAACACTCTTGCGGGGTGGAAATTGTAAACCAAAAACCCGATCATACCGCCTATAAGCATTGCGCTGACAAGAGCGGGAGCGCGGCTTTCCAAGGAAAACGCACACAGTGCGAAAAAGCCACCCACAACAAGGGTTACAGAGCTTGCCAAGCCATCTATTCCGTCCGTGATATTAGTGCTGTTAAACATTCCGAAAATCAACGCTATTGCTATAACGTAATAGAACACACCAAGTTCAAGCTCGATTTCACTAAAAGGAATTTCGAGCTTTGTATCAACAAATCCCGATATTCTCATAAGGAACATATAAACCGCCCCCGCACCACATTGCAAAAGCGCTTTGGGCAGCTCCGAAAGTCCGTCGTTATTCTTTTTGACAAGCTTTTGATAGTCGTCTATAAATCCGATAAGCGCGCCCATAACACCAAGAAGCAAAATCAGCGCGACACCAAGTGCGTCTTTAGGGTTTATAATAAGCGCAACCGCTGCTACAACGAGTATGGCAACAATAAAGGTAACACCGCCCATTGTGGGTGTTCCCTCCTTGGACTTGTGCCAACGCGGGCCGATATCCTTTATATATTGACCCATTTTTTTGCTTTTTAAAATGGGAATTATTATTCTTGCCAGCACAACAGTAAGCGCAAAAGACGCCACCAATGCTATTATAAACTCAACCAACATCTTGTCTCAACCTTCCGAAAGTTATTTTCCGAGCCTGGTTTTTATATACTCCACTCCGCGTTCTGCGCCTATGGCACGGCTTGCCTTCACAAGCAAAATGTCACCGTCACGCAAAAGTCCAAGAAGCGAGTCTCCTATAAGCTCAACATTATTATGGTCTGTATTGATATACACGTTGCTTTCTTTAAGCCCGTTTTCAAGCGCGCCGTAAGCTATATCGGGCGCAAGACCGCCTATTGTCATAAGCAGATTTCCGCCGATACCGCCGTAGTAGCGTCCGATTTCTTTATGGAACTGCTTGCTGTTTTCGCCAAGCTCGCGCATATCGCCAAGAAGTGCAACCATGCGTGAGCCCTTCTTTTTCTTAGCCAGCGTCTGTTGAACGTCCATAGCCGCGCGCATCGATTCGGGACTGGCGTTATAACAGTCCTCAATTATTGTTATTCCGCCAACCTCGTATATATTCTGCCTCATATCGGCATTTTCAAAATTTTTCAGACCTTCGGTAATTTTATCAACCGAAATTCCCATTTCAAGTCCTACGGCAAAGGCAAACAGTGCCGCATAAGCAAATTGCTTTCCTATTACCCTGACCTCGATATCTTTATAAACCTTATCTCCACAAACTATATCAAACACGCTTCCCACGTCGCTGTATCTGAGATTAACCGCTCTGACGTCGCAGTTCTCGTTGGTAACACCGACAAGAAGCTTTCTGTTATTCTTCGCATCAACGTTTTGAAGCAGAGGATCGTCACCGTTTAAGATAAGCAATCCGTTGTTCATGCCGTTTACGATTTCCATTTTCGCGCGGCAGATGTTCTCTCGGCTTCCCAAAATTTCCATGTGAGAAGATCCGATATTTGTAATGCAAGCAATTTGAGGCTTAGCAACTTTTGACATAATATCAATTTCACCAAAGCCGCTCATTCCCATTTCCACAACCGCAGTCTCAAAGCTGTTGTCCGCCTCCAGCATACTCATAGGCATACCTATTGTACTGTTATGGTTTGCCTTCGTTTTGTGAACGCTGTAAACACTATTGAGCACGGCATATATAAACTCTTTTGTCGTAGTTTTACCTACGCTTCCTGTAACCGCAACTTTTTGCATATCAAGAGAAGCTACGTAGCCCTCGGCTATTTCCGCAAGAGCCTTAAGGCTATCTTCAACAACTATTGCGGAATACTCGTATCCGCTGTTTGCAAGTTCTTCGGGAATTCTCTGGCAAAGAAAGAATTTACAGCCCTTTTCAGCCGCGGAAAGCATATAGTTATGACCATCTACACGCTCACCAACGCTTACCACGAACATGGTTTGGCTATCAACCTCACGGGAATCGGTGCACACGTACTCTATCTTGCCGCAATACGTGCCAACCTGCGCGCCGCCGCAAAGCGAGCAAAAATATTCAACATCGGTTTTTCCCATTCCAAGCTTGATTTTCATATTCGCAAACCTTCCTTTACTGTTTTATCTATCATTCAAACTGTACTTACGCGCTGTTTCTGACACAATCTTTTTTTCGTCAAAGGGGCGCATTCCGTTTCTGTCAATTTCGTAATTCTCGTGACCTTTACCCGCAAGCAGGATTATATCTCCCTTGCGAGCTGTTTTAACTACGTATTCAATTGCCGACGTTCTGTCTGTAATAACCTTAAATTCGGCACCTGTCATTCCCGATACTATTTCGGAAATAATATCCTCGGGGTTCTCGCTTCTGCTGTTATCCGACGTTACCACCGTAAAATCGGCGTATTTTGCCGCAATTTTCCCCATTTCTTTGCGTTTGCTTTTGTCTCTATCTCCGCCACAACCGAAAAGAAGAACTATTCGCTCGCCGCACTTTTTAATACCGCGAACTGCTAAAAGCAAATTTTCAAGAGCATCGGGAGTATGAGCGTAATCCACAAACACCGAATAATCGCTAATAATTCCAAGCCTTACTCGTTCAAGCCTTCCGCGCGCTCCGCAAGAAGACGAAAGCGCACCGATTATACACTTGGATTGAACGCCTAACAAGCAAGCGCAAGCCGCCGCTTGCAAGGTATTACTTACGTTAAAGCCGCCTATAAGCGGAGTTTTTATTTTGAATTGCCGTCCGGGAGAAATAAAGAAATACTCGTTCCCGGCTATTCCTTTGTCCTTTATATCATCGGCAAAAAACTCACTGCATTTTTGTATCTTACTGCAGGCGTGAGCATCGGGATACATCTCCAAAAGTCGTTTGCCGTATTTATCGTCCGCGTTAACGATTTTCACATTTGCCATATCGAACAGCTTAGCTTTGGCACGAAAATACTCTTCCATATTTTCGTGAAAATCAAGGTGTTCGGGGGTAAGATTGGTAAAAATCGCCGCTTCAAAGCTAAGATCATCAAGCTTATCAAGCGCCAATGCGTGTGAACTTGCCTCCATAAAAACGTACTCTACACCGCCGTCAGCCATAATAGAAAGTATTTCAAAAAGCTGTTCCGGATCGGGAGTAGTCATATTGGACAGCGGTGCGCCGCCCGAAACCAAAAGCTTTTCGTCGCCCAAGTAGCAAGAGACAGTCCCGACAAGCCCCGTTTTATACATCGCGGCATCAAAAATACTTTTCAGCATATGCGTAACCGAGGTTTTTCCGTTAGTACCCGTCACTGCGACAAGCTTCAACCGCTTTGTGGGAAATTCATAAAACGCGTTACAAAGCCGTGTCAAGGCACGTCGGGAATTATCGGTGTAAACAATCGGAACGTCAGCTTCAACCGCGTGTTCGGCTATTATTGCCGCCGCGCCGTTGTTCTGAGCCTCTTTTATATAGTTATGCCCATCTTGCCTCAGACCATTTATGCAAACGAAAAGATCACCTTTTTCAACGCTTGCGGAATTGCTTTTGATTTTCTTTATATCTATATCACTAAAGCCGCATTCTATATTTGCGGCAAGACAAAGTTTTTGTAAATTCATAACCTCACCTCAAATGAAATGAGGGGTTGGGTTAATCAGCATCTGTGCTTCTGAACTCAACGGCAACCACACTTCCGCGCGATACCGCCTCGCCTGCTGTCGGGAACTGGCTCACAGCCAAAGCTTCACCTAAGTTTTGAGTAGCGCCTTTAAAATGAATATTAAAGCCCGTATCACCAAGAATACGGCTGATTTCCTTGGCGGTCTTACCCACAACACTCGGGACGCTGACTGTTTCTGCGCTTTGGTTCTCGGTATAAAGCACTATTTTTCCATTGTAAGAATACACGCTTCCCGACTTCGGACTTTGCGCACTTACGTAAGAGCCGTCGCCGACAACTTCAACCTCAAGCCCTCTGCTTTCAGCATATGCGCTCGCGTTCTTTGCAGGCAGTCCCACGTAATCGGGAATTTGTTTTTCTATCAAAATTTTTTCTTCTTCAGTATATACAGGTTCAACTCCAAGATACGGGAGAACCGTTTCAAGTGTTTTCGCTATGTATGGAGCTGCAACCGTGCTTCCGTAAAGGATTCCTTTTGTCGGCTCATCAACCATAATAACCATAGCTATTTTGGGGTCATCGGCAGGCGCAAGTGCGACACAGGAGCAAATATACATTTCCTCTCCGGTGGTGGTTTCGCCTTTTTTCTCCGAGGTTCCCGTCTTTGCCGCAACTCGGTATCCTGCCACGTAGGCGTTTTTAGCTCCGCCTACACCCGCAACGCCATCGGCAAGAATCCGCGCTATTTTTTCAGCGCTTTCCTCGCTCATAACCCGTCGTTTAACTGAGGTTTCGTGTTCGTACACCGTGTTTCCGTCGCTATCCTTCATCGTTTGCACGAGATAAGGAGTAACAAGCTCTCCGCCGTTAGCCACCGCCGAAATAGCGGATATATGTTGAATAGCGGTAACCGTAAAATTCTGTCCGAAAGCATAGATAGCCAAGTCAAGCTCCGACATCTGTGAGCTGATTACACCCATACCTTCTCCCGGAAGATCTACGCCCGTTTTTTCCCTATACCCGAAAAGCTTAAAGTAATCCATAAACTTATTCTTTCCGAGTCGTTCTCCGATAGACATAAACCAAACGTTGCAGGAATGCTGCACGCCTTCCGCAAAGGTAAGACTGCCGTGACCTTTACGCTGATGGCAATGTATGCCTCTGCCCAACACGGTTTTCACACCGCCGCAGTACACGCTACTATCAAGAATAGGCAATTTTTCCTCCAGCGCCATTGACGAGGTTATTATTTTAAAGGTAGAGCCCGGTATATAGGTTTCGGTCAAAGCTTTGTTAGACCATGATTCAAGCAAATATTTACCCGAAAGAGCCTTATATTCTTCGCTTTCTGGCGAGAGTCCGCTTTTTTCAAGCTTTTCTTTATAGTAATCCACCAGCTCGCGCGGTGAGTTGAGGTCAAATTCGGGATAAACGGAAAGCGCGAGTATAGCGCCGCTTTCTACATCCATTATTATTCCGCAGGCTCGGTTCAGAGCACCTGAATCGGCAACGGCACATTCAAGCTGTTCTTCAAGTGCCGCCTGTATATAAGCATCGACAGTAGTTGTCAGGCTGTATCCGTCGTTTGCCTCTATGTAAGTGTTATACTGATTGGGAAGCTCGTTACCCCTTGAATCTCTTGCGGTAATGTAATAGCTGTTATTTCCGCCAATTTCTTTGTTATATTGATATTCCAAGCCGTACAAGCCAACTCCGTCAGCGCCTGTAAAGCCAAGCACGTGTGAGGCAAGACTTCCGTATGGATAAAATCTCACGCTTGACGCTTCCAAAAACAAAAGGTGTTCAAGTCTTTCGTCTATGATAAGCTGTCTTATTTTTGACGCAGTTTCCTCGTTCACACTTCTCGCTATGGTTTCGTCAAGTCTTCTGCTTTTTTGTGTTTTTTCAAATATTTTTTCTCGGTTTATATCAAGAATTTCCGCAAGACGGTCAGACATGATATCCGAAATTGACATGCTTTCTTTTTTGTCAAGAGCCTTTTGGGCCGCGGCAATGGCCGACGGTGACACAAACACTCTGTACGTCGTCTTATTTGTAGCCAAGAGTCGCCCCTCGGCATCGTATATTTCTCCGCGACTTGCTATTGACGGCGACTCGGTAGTAAGTTGCTCTATAACTTTATCGCGGTATTTTTCATAACCGTAGGTTTGAAGAATCAGAATTCTTCCGCCAAGTGCGGAAAACGCCAAAAGAATTGCCACTGCCACTGAAACGGCGCGGCGCATAAATCCGGTATCAACACTGCTCATAACAGCCCCCCTTGTTTTTGGGTGACAAGCGTATTTTGCAAAAAATGAACGGCAGCGAACGGACTTATGAGCATATGGGCCGCTGCTCAAAAATCCGCTGCCCTCGCTCCTCACAAGAGGAACTCACGAGCTTCGCTTCATTGCCGTTCTTTAAGATTTGCTTTATTAATTTTTGCTTTGTCGATACTATTCTATTCGGATTTTTAAAATTTATTCCAGCGTACTCAACAAGCTTCCGTTGGCATCATCAGCGTCCATCACGGATTCCGAAACAGGCTCAACCGAACGCGCAACGTCCAAAGACCCCGCCGCTTTATCAGGCGAATTGGCGATTATCCCGCCAACTGCCACAGTACAGCAAATTGCGAAAGCGGCAACGCTTGCAATAGCGCGTCCTTTTATAGAGGAGAGCTTTTTGAAGAAGGCATCAAGCTTTCCGCTTTCGATTTTTGTCTGTTGCTCGGCGGGCTTAACCGCGTCTTTGTTACCGGAACGCTTGGAGCGTGTTTTCTTGCTCTGCGTACCAGTCTCACATTTGCTGTTTCTTATTATGTCAACCTGCTTTCTGTTGACAACTATTTTGGGAGAATCATCTCCCTTTTTCTCTGCGGGAGCAACGGTCTCCAAACTCATCGCGCCGAAGGTGTCGTGACATACTCCGAAGTAAGCCACGTAATCGTCAGTCGTCATATACTTGACGCCGCTATTTGAACCGCTTTGAAATGAAGAAATTCCACCTATGAACTTAGAATCTCCGTATGCCTCGGGCGCGATTGCAAATGCTCTGGCTCCGTTTCTCTCCTGCTCTATTGCATCAGCATTCGAATATACGCCTGCTTTTTCAGCATGTCTGCGTCTGAGACGCTTCTCAAGCATCAAAAAATTTTCATCAACGACTATATTGGGTCTGTTCTCTTGTGTAGCCATTATTCGAATGCCTCCTTTTTTACTAAATTTTTTCTGCCACCCTTAACTTCGCGCTGTGAGAGCGAGAATTTTGTTCAAGCTCCTCTTTGCTCGGAAGTATGGGCTTGTGTGTAATTACCTTAAGTTTGGGTTTATTGCCGCACACGCATATGGGAAAGTCCTTTGGGCAGGTGCAGCCTTTTGAATATTTATTGAACTCTTGCTTGACGATTCTGTCCTCAAGAGAATGAAAAGTGATTATGGCGACTCTCCCGCCCCCGTCCAACAGGTCTACTGCGGACCGGACGGCGGGAGCTATAACATTAAGCTCCTTGTTCACTTCAATGCGGATTGCCTGGAATGTACGCTTCGCAGGGTGCGACCCACCATCTCGCATCGCTGCGGGAATCGCGCATTTTACAACTTGAACAAGTTCGCCCGTCGAATTTATGGGTGATTGCTGTCTGGTGCCGACTATCCTCGCGGCTATTCTTCCCGCGTATCGGTCCTCACCGTATTCATATATAATTCTTTTTAGTTCAGACTCGGAATACTCATTTACAACGTGCCATGCGTCAAGCTCGGCACGCTTGTCCATTCTCATATCAAGCGGAGCGTCCGCCATATACGAGAAGCCTCTTTCGGCTGTATCGAGCTGGTAAGACGATACGCCCAGGTCAAGAAGCAGACCGTCGATTTTTTCTATTCCAAGTTCGCGGCACACGTCAGTAAGGTTTGAAAAGTTATTTCTCACAACCGTAACCTTATCTCCGTAGCAAGCCAATCTTGCGCTTGCCGCCTTGATAGCGTCCTCATCCTGGTCAATGGCTATCAGCCGTCCGTTGTCACCAAGACGCTTAGCTATCTCAAATGAGTGACCGCCGCCTCCTGCGGTGCCGTCTATATATACACCGTCAGGCTTTATATCAAGGGCTTCTATGCACTCGTCAAGAAGCACCGATTTGTGTGAAAAATTTATTTCCGCACTCATATTATCAAAGCCCAAACTCTTCAAGCGCGGCTCTGATAGCATCGGGATCAACGCTGTCTACCGCCTCTGTGTTATACTCTTCAGACCAAATTTCAGCGTAATCTCCGCATCCGATTATAACAGCGTTTTTGGTTATGCCCGCATACTCGACAAGTGCCTGGCTGAGAACAACTCTACCCTGCGCGTCGGGAGTTACTATCGAAGCGCTTCGGTTAAGGTAACGGAGAGTGTCAGCCGACTGACTTCTTGGAAGAGCCTTGATAGGTGCGAGATACGCTTCCCACTCGCTCATAGAAATAAGCTGAAGATACTTTCCTCTAACGCTCTTGGAAATTACGAAAGTATCGCCAAGTTCTTCGCGGAATTTCGCGGGTACAAACATTCTGTTTTTACTGTCAACGCTATGTGTAAATTCACCTGTAAGCATCTCAACTCGGCTCCTTTCGCAAGTTTTTTGGGGCGTTTTGATGGTTTTTCACCTTGAAATTCACCACCAACCGACACTTATATGGGTTTTTAACCCACTTTTCACCCCTTCGGTGATATTATTATATATTATTATGGGAAATTTGTAAAGGGGGTTTTCGAAAAAAATCCAAAAATTCTTCGATTTTTTTCTTGTTTTTGGAATAGCTTGAGACATTTTTAACATATATTTGATATATTTACTTTATTTTACATTTATTCCACAAAAAGAAAAGGACTGTAGTGCAAAACCACAGTCTTTTTTCTGCATTTTTTGAGTTTTTTCTACAAAACGACGGATCTTTACGACGTCCACAGACGTCCTTGATAGCTGTTTTTTTCAAAAAGCAGCTTGTCAACGTCATTTATAACCGCAACCTTTCGCTTACTCCACTCGGGGGCAAGCAGGTCGTCAGCCATTCCGTCTCCCGTAAGTCTTGCCACCACTGTTTCGGGGGGCAAAAGCTCCAAAGCTTTAACCACAAGTGAAATATACGAATCCCGTTCCATTGGCTGGTACTCTCCCCTTTGATACATTTCACCAAGCAGGCTTGACCTGAGCACGTGAAGCAGGTGTATTTTTACTTGGTCGGGACGAAGCGCAGCCACTCGCTTTACCGACTCAAGCATCATTTTCTCATTTTCGCGCGGCAAGCCGAAAATCAGATGAACGCAAACATTTATTTTTGGAGAGGCTTTTTTGAGTTTTTCGTATCCTTCAACAAAGGCACTGTAATTATGTCCGCGGTTTATCAGCTCAGCGGTAGAATCGTGAACGCTCTGCAAGCCAAGCTCAACTGTAAGTACGGTACGTTCAGCAAGCTCGGCAAGGTATTCGACCACATCGTCTTCAAGGCAGTCAGCGCGAGTCGCTATATTTAATCCCACCACGCCGTCAAGCGCAAGAGCCTCCTCAAATTTTTCTTTCAGCACCGAAAGGGGGGCGTAAGTGTTGGTATGAGCTTGAAAATAAGGTATACATCTCTCAACAGACCATTTTGACGAAAGCTTTTCTCTTGTTATTCTATACTGCTCACCGACAGAAAGCAACGGACTTGCGGCAAAATCTCCGCTACCTCTTGACGAGCAGTAAATGCACCCTCCAACACCGCATTTTCCGTCAATATTAGGGCAGGTAAATCCGCCGTCAATCGGAATTTTCGCGCACTTCCCGCCAAAAGTCTTTTTTAAATAATAATCGTAAGTATAGTACCTTTTATTACTGTCACTGTTTGAAAATGGATTGGTCGTTCTTTGCGTTGTTTTCATAATTCTCCCAAAAAAGTCCAAAGAAGCTTCTTTGGACTTTTATGATACATTTAATTTATACGTTTTTCTCGTTTATAAGCTTTTCTACCGCGGCCAATTTTACACACACTGTAAAGACGTGCATAGCGACCTTAAGGTCCTCGTCGCAAGGATAGGTAGGTGCGATTCTTATATTTCTATCGCGGAGGTCGTTTCCGTAAGGATAGGTTGCGCCCGCCGTGGTAAGGGTGATTCCAGCCTCGCTGGCAAGTGTGAACGCGCGCTTAGCACAGCCATCCATAGTGTAAAGGCTGATAAAATATCCGCCAAGAGGTTTCGTCCAAGTTGCCGCGCCCGTTCCGCCAAGCTCTCTCTCAAGAATGTCAAGAACCGTATCAAACTTTGGTCTGATAAGGTCAGCCAGCCTCATCATGTGTGCCTTTACGTTTTCGGCAGTCTTAAAATATTTCACGTGGCGTATCTGATTAATTTTATCGTATCCGATGGTCTGTATGCCCATGATCTTCTTGTTGAAAACCATATTTCGCTCGGATGCCGCAAAAATTGCCACGCCCGCGCCCGGGTAAGAAATCTTTGAAGTGGACGAGAAGTAGTAAACTCTGTCCTCTGTTCCGTATTTCTCGCAAAGCGCGAAAATGTCCGCAAGCTTATCGCATTTGTCCGCATAAAGGTCATGGATAGCATAGGCGTTATCCCAGAAAATTCTGAAATCCTTAGCCGCGGTTTTCATTTTAGCAAGTCTTTTTACAGTAGCGTCGGAATAGGTAATTCCGTCGGGATTTGAGTATTTGGGGCAGCACCAGATACCTTTTATAGCGGGGTCTTTGGCACAAAGTGCCTCAACCGCGTCCATATCGGGACCGGTAGGCGTCATATCAACGGTTATCATTTCGATACCGAGAGACTCACAAATTGCGAAATGGCGGTCATAACCCGGCGCAGGGCAAAGGAATTTTATCTTTTTTTCCTTTATCCACGGGCGGTCGCTTGAGCAAACGCCGTAAAGAAGAGCGCGCGCAATCGAGTCGTACATAAGGTTAAGCGACGAGTTGCCTGCCACAAATATCATTTTTTCGGGAATTTCGAGAAGCTCCGAAAAAAGCTTTTTAGCCTCAGGAATTCCGTCAAGCACACCGTAATTTCGGTAGTCCACACCGCTTTCGGAGTAGCAGTCGGAGTTATCAATGCAAGTGAGCATATCCTCCATTATATCAAGCTGATTGCTTCCCGGCTTTCCGCGCGAAAGATCAAGGCAAAGACCTTTTTCCTTATACTCCTTGTAATCAGCCACCAATTTTTCCTTAAGCTGAAAAAGTTCAGCTCTGCTAAGTTGCGTGTATTCCATCAAAATCTCCTAAACAAAAACACATTTTCATCATTGTATCACACCTTGGCAAAAAAAGCAAGATGTATTTTGAAATTTTGCAAAAAATATTTAAAAAAGCTCATTTTTCCCTTCATTTGCAAGTTGTTTTTGCAAGTTTGGTTGAGAATCTTGCAAAAATCTTTCATTTTTCGTTTTTATCACTCCAAAATCTTCTGATAATTTCGGCAAGCGATGATGCGTCTCCCGCATAAACAAGATGACTCCAATGCTTGGGAAAAAGCTGTTTGTAGGTAGGATCGGCGTAGCGGTCGTCAATCAACACCACAATGCCCCTATCCTCCTCGCGGCGTATGACTCTCCCTGCCGCTTGAAGCACGTTGTTCATTCCGGGGTAAGTATAAGCGTACTGAAATCCGTTTTCATATCGGTTTTCAAAATAATCCCTCATAATATTGCGCTCGCTTGAAAATCCGGGAAGCCCCACACCAACTATTATACTTCCGATAAGTCGGTTTCCCGGAAGGTCAACTCCCTCTGAAAAGCTACCGCCGAGAACACAAAAACCTATTCTCAGTTTATTCTCGTCATCCTTAAAAGAGTTTATAAACTCCTCATGTTGGGCTCGGTTCATTCCCTTGCGCTGAACGATTGTTTTAACCTTGGGATATTTTTTTACAAACGCTTCATGAACCTTTTCAAGATAGCCGTACGACGGGAAGTAGGCAATATAGTTCCCCGCTTTGGGAGATACCGCCGCCGCAATGCAGGTAGCTATTTTTTTATAGCTTTTTTCTCTATCTTCAAAGCGCGTGCTTACGGTGTCCACTGCCGCCACGCAAAGGTTGCTCTGCTCATATGGGGACGCAAGTTCTACGCAATGCGCCTTTTTTCCACCTCCCAAAAGGTCACAGAAATAGGAAAGCGGCGCGAGCGTTGCCGAAAACATAACAGACGCGCGTCCAAGCGAAAGAATATCGTCAAGAATATCCGACGGATCTATACAGTTAAGCGAAACGGTGATGTTACCTCGAAACAGCTCGATATAAGTCATAAACTTATCGTCGTAATAATTAAGTATTCCGACAAATTTACGAACTGCCGAGTAGATGTTATTCACTACGTCATAAAGCTCGCTGTTTTTGTTATACCTCACCCATTTTTCAAGCTTTTCCAAAAACTCCTTTGCCGCGGCGGCAATAAAATCGGGATGATTTCGACTTATATAATAACCCGACTCCTCGCCGTTCGCGTCGGTGCGAATATTATCCCTGCACAGCTCTCTGGCTTCTGAAATTACGTTTATCATTTTTTCAAAGGCTACGCAAAGCTCAACCGCAAATCCGCGCACAAGCTCAGCTGCTTCTTCGAGCTCATTTTTTGATAGGGCTGCAGAGTATATACCTCTGGCGCGGTCAACAAGATTATGCGCCTCGTCAATAAGGAAAACGTATTCCCCGAAATCTCCCGGCTTATCAAAATAGCGTTTAATATGGACGAAAGGATCAAACAGATAATTATAGTCGCAAATTATTATATCGCAAAGTTCCGAAAGGTCGAGTGACAACTCATACGGGCACACCTGATGCTTTTGGGCGACCTCTTTAATAACCGAGGAATAAAATCCGTTTTGCATCGACAAAAGCTCCTCGATAGCCGCACCCGCCTTATCTTTATAGCGTTTAAGGTTGACACAGTCACGCTCATTGCAAAACCTTGAGTCACGGCTCGCTCTTCCCGAACAACACATCTGATCCTTTGAGGACAGCGCAATAGTTTTTATCTTTGCCCCCGCCTCGTAAAGCCTTCCCGACGCATAATACGCCTCTCGCGCGGTATCGGTTTTTGCGGTAAAGTAGAATATTTTATCGCACAAGCCTTTTCCAAAGGCACGCACCGCGGGATAAAGAGCGGATATGGTTTTACCTATTCCCGTAGGCGCTTGAGCGAACATACGTCGCCTTTTTTTGATAGCCGACGACACTCCGCGCATCATTTCATCTTGACCGTCTCTGATGTCATCGTACGGGAAAGGAAGTTCACTTGCGGAAGGTCTGACTTGGGTTTCCTTTCTTATGGCGTTATTGATTTTTGACAGTACCGAGGCAATCAGCGCTCTTACCAAAATCTCAAGCTCCGCGGCGTAAGCCTTCTTTCCAAACGCTTTGAATTCTCCGGTTTCTGAGTTTTTGAACACCACGCGTGGGCAGATAGCTTCCACTCCGTCACGTATGCAAATAAGCCAAGCACAGCAATTTATATATGTAAACAACTCGTCCTTGGGCTTTTTTGAAAACGCCGCAGGAGTCACCGACATGACAAGGTCCACCGTTATTCCGTCGCGACTTTCAAAATATCCGTCAAAGCTACCTGTCATTTTAAGATCTTTAGCGGCAACTGAAAAAGATTTTGTAACCGAAGGGCTTACGATATATCCGTCGTTCTCCTTTGAAAATTCGGAAATTGCCGCCATATCGTCTTGTGTTTTCGAGTAATCAACACCGCCAAACGCGGAAACGCAAAGCTCCTCCACGCTAAGCTCTACGTGTTTTGTGTCAACATTATATTTCACGGCAATACCTCCCTTCGGCAGCATATATATAGTATATCACACCTTGCTTTTTAAGTCAATCCTTTTATTTTTCCATAATTTTAGGGGTTACATTTTTCACCGAAATAGATTATAATTATAACAGACACGCATTTTTAAGGAGATTAATTATGGAGCTGATTATAATAAGTCCCAGCAAACTGAAAATCATGCTTTCGGCGGACGATATGCGGAAATACGATCTTGGCTCAGATATAGATTATGCCGATTCAAAAACGCGAAGAGCTTTCAGAAGCATTCTTGAAGAGGCAAAAAGCAAAACGGGATTTGATGCTGAAAGCGAAAAAATATTTATACAGCTATATCCGTCAAAAAAGGGCGGATGCGAGGTTTACATAACAAAAATCGACGAAGATTCCGACTGCGAATACGCCGAGCTTTCGATAAAGCTTGCAGAGGGAAAATCACTATGCAAAAACGCTGAACGAAGCACCGGAATAATACCTTCAACCAGGCGCAAGTTTCACAAGGAAATAAAAAAAGCCTATTCCTTTTCGGATTTCAAGCACTTACTAGCGGTCTGCCGACGGCTTTTGTCAATCGGATTCAATGGCAAAAGCAGCGCGTACAGCGACGAAAACAAAGTTTTCTATATTATATTATGCGACAAAAGCACCAACGAATCAACTTATCTTGACAAGCTTGCGTTCATACTCGAATACGGAAAGTTGGAGCATCACGATTCCCTTGTAAAATACCTTAGCGAACACGCAAATTGCATTTGTAAAGTCAAGGCCGTTGATCAGCTTGGCAGGCTTTGAACACTTTAAACGTTAAAATTTTCTCAAAGTGTTGAAATTTGAGGATTAATGTGTTATAATAAGTGAGATTGCAAGCATTTTGCTTTGCGTTTAAATACAGTAAGTTTAAAACTTTGATGGAGAAAATATGGAAACACTTGAACAAGTATACAAAGAATGCGCGGAGTGTAAGGGCTGCGCACTGCACGAAACACGCACCAACTGCGTTTTCGGGTACGGAAATCCAAATGCCGACATTATGTTTGTGGGTGAAGCCCCGGGAGAACAAGAGGATCTTCAGGGAAAGCCATTTGTAGGGCGTGCGGGTCAACTGCTTGACAAATTCTTGTACGCTGTTGACATTAAGCGAGAGGACGTATACATAGCAAATATTCTCAAATGCCGTCCGCCAAAGAACCGAGACCCGCTTCCAGAAGAAGAGGACGCCTGCATAAACTTTCTTCGCGAGCAGGTTAAAATCATAAAGCCCAAAATGATAGTCTGCCTTGGCAGAATTTCGGCAATGAGACTCATAAAGCCCGACTTTAAAATTACCAAGGAGCACGGACAGTGGTTCCAAAAAGGACAGTTCCTTATGTGCGCCGTTTACCACCCCGCTCTGCTTTTGCGTGATCCCAGAAAGAAAGAAGATATGCTCGTTGATATGAAGGCAATAAAAGCCAAGCTTGACGAGATGCTCGAGAAATAAAATGCAAAATTTCGGCAGTTTTCTTTCAGTCATCGCAACGATTTTCTTCTTACTTATTGTAGGATTTATTCTCAGAAAGATAGGAGTTATTGACGATACAGCGTCAAACCGTCTTTCAAAGTTGATAATCAACATAGCTCAACCCATGCTGATTATTCACTCACTGACTTCTCAGGCTTACTCAAATGCGCAGCTCAAATCGGGATTCAGAATTTTTCTCGTTGGCATGCTAGTCCACACGGTTATGGCGGTGATTGCGTATTTTGCATGCTTGAAAATAAAAGATCTGAACGAGCGCAAAATCACAGAGTTTTCTATGGTTTTAGGCAACTGTGGGTTTATAGGTTTTCCGATTTTCGAGTCGCTTTTTGGAGAAAACGGGTTGTTTCTCGGCGCATTTTTTGTCGTAAGTTTTCACTTGACGTTATGGACATGGGGTATAGCTATACTTGCGAGAAAGCGCGAGGATATCAAGCTTACATGGAAAAAGGTGTTATTCAATTTCGGAACAATCCCCTGCTCAATCGGTCTTTTGCTTTTTGTATTAAAGGGGTTGCTTCAAGTTTATTTCCCGACGTTTGACTATCCGTTTTTCTTCTACGAGGGATGCAGATATCTCGGCTCGCTTTGCACGCCCATATCCATATTGATAACAGGTGCGCTTATAGCCACAAAGCCGCTCAAAGAAATGTTTACTTCATTTAAACTTTATTATCTCTCGCTGACCAAGCTGTTTTTTATACCGATAGTTGTGTGCGCGCTGATGTCAATTTTGAGATTCGACTACGACACCATACTGTTTTGCACGGTCGCGGCATCAATGCCGTCGGCGGCGGTTTCGTCCATGCTTGCGGAGCTTCACTCAATCTCACCGCATTACGCATCTCAAGGCGTTGGATTTACCACCCTTATATCGGTAGGAACAATGCCTCTCATTCTTCTCATCGTGCCAAAAATTTTTGAAATATTAACGTAAAAAGACTGCTTTAAGCAGTCTTTTTATCATTCATCTCCACGTCTTTTTTCTTTACTCTGAAAAAGAGGGCGGCACAACCTTTTGCGGAAAACGGAATCAGTGGGTAGAGATATCCCCGTTTTCCGTTCGCGGTTTTATTGGTGGCTATTAGTATTATTACCAGCGCGACCCCGAAAATTGCTCCGTAAAAATCAAATAGGGCGATCAGAACAATCAGAATTATTCTCATAAATTTAAATGCATAACCAAGCTCGTAATTTCGTTGCGAAAAATTAGCTATTGAAACAAAAGCCATATATAGGATTACTTCGGGAATAAGCCAACCTATTTCAATAGCAAAATCACCAAGTATCAAGCCGCCCACCACCGAAAGCGAGTTGGAAAGCATATCCGGAGTGTTCATCGAAGCCATGCGCAAGCCGTCTATTACAAACTCAACAAGCAAAAGCTGGGCAAGGATGGGAATTTTTCCGACTTCTTCAGGCAGGGCAAACCGCAACCACTCGGGTACAAGTTCGGGGTGCTTGGTCATAAGATACCAAACGGGAGTGAGAAACAAGGTAAGCCACATAATAACCTGTCTGACAAGCCGCAAAAAAGTTCCCGTAAGCGGAGGAAAATAGTAATCGTTGGTCTCCTGCATAAACTCAAATATTGTGGTTGGCAAAATCATGATCTCAGGAGAATTGTCGATAATAATCATAAGACTCCCCTCAAGAAGTTGCGCCGCCGCGGCATCGGGGCGCTCGGTAGTTCTTATTTTGGGAAACGGATTGTACCAACGCGTTCTTATCAAGCACTCACTGAGCGACTGATGCCCCATAGAAAGCGCGTCAGTTTTTATGCCATTCAGCTTTTTACTTATTTCTTCCACGTAATCGGAATCAGCTCTGTCAGCCATGTAACAAAGCACCACGTCGGTTTTTGAGGTTTCTCCCACAGAAAAATGCTTCATAGTCAACGCCACACTTCTTATTCTGCGCCTTATAAGCGCGGTATTGAATATCAGGCTTTCCACAAATCCGTCACGGGAACCAAGCATTACTCTGTCGTTTTGCGGCTCGCCAATTGAACGGGCGGGATAGGTACGCGCGTCAATTACAATTGCTTTATCCTCAAAACTGCTTCCAACAAGCAATGCCGCTCCCGAAAGTACCATTTGAAGCATGATATCAAGATTTTCGCAAAGGTCGGTTTCTATATAAGCGGCGTATTTTTCCAAAAAGCTTTTGGCGGCATCGGCTGATTTCTCGCCTATGCCGTTAAGCGAAACAAAGCTTAGCATAAGCTTGCTCATAACCGCGTCCTTTACAAAGCCGTCAACATAATAAAAAGTCAGCTCATCGTTGCCCACGACGAGTTTTTTCTTTATCACGTCAAAGTTTTCTTCTACCCTTAACAGCGAATCGAGAATATTTATATTTTCGGAGTAATCAAGTGTCAGTCTTTTCATATTTTTTGCCTCCCGAAGTGTTTTCAAAACTTAGTTTACCACAAACAAGGAGATTTATCCAAAAGGCGTAAAAAAACAAGATTGCTCTCCGACTGATTCGGAAAGCAACCTTGCTATGAATATTATGTAAACTAATTACTTAGATGTAACTCTTCTTCTGAGAGAAACAAGTGTTACTGCGCCAAGTGCAAGTGCAGCTACCATAGCAACTACAACGTAAAGAACAGTTGTGTCAGCTGTGAAAGGAGCATAGTTGAACTTGATGTAACCCATGTTACCAACGAGCCACTGGTTGAAGCCCTTAACGGGGTCAGCAGAAATCATGATACGGCTACCAAGCTCACCTGTGGAGTCGTAGTCGTTGATCATGAGACCGAAAGAAATGTACTCGCCGATTTCGTACTTGTCAGCGGGAATGTCAATTCTGAACTCGCAGTCATAACCCTTGTCAGTATGCTTTGCTGTACCCTGAAGCCAGTTTACGGGGTTGGGAGAACCCTGCTCAGCTGTACCCTGCATAGTTGTACCGGACTGACCAAGTCTTGCGGAAATGTAACCCTCATGGGATACACGAGACTGGTAGGGAGTATCATCAGCTACGTTAAGACCTTCGTTTGTCCAGTCAACAAGGATTTCTACGCTATCCTCGGTGTACTTGGAAAGAAGCGCTGTCTCAGCTCTTGTGTTAAGAGTAGCATCTGTTACTTCAACGTAAACCCAAATGTACTGTGTATCGTATACAACGTATGCAACGCCTTCAGCGGGAACCTCTCCGTTATCACGGGGATACCACTTCTGTCCCTCACCTGCTGTATTGAAGGACTGATACTTGATCGGAATGGGTGTAGCCGCGTCGTAAGCAGCCTCCTTAGCCGCGTCAAGTCTGATGGACTTTCTTTCAACGTTTGCGATTTCGCCGTAATTGTGGAAGCCTTCGCCAACCATTGCGCTTGCAGCAAGTGCGAATGTAGCAGCAAGCATCATTACAACGAGAACCAAGCTCAAAAACTTTTTCATAATTTGTTCTCCTTATCTGTTTTCGTCGGATCATCACCGACAAGATTGTTTTTCGTGAGCGTATAAAACGCCCACTTATAGACATGAGTATTTTACCACATCACATCGCTTTTGTCAATACATTTTAATATTTTCGTCTAAATAAATAAACACAGAGCACCGCGTTTGTACAATTTGACAATAGCATTTTCGTTGTCGTTTTTTTTGCGGCAAAAATATGTGAACTTCCCCGTTGCTTCAAAGCAATTGAACGCAATAAATAAATATATTTTTGATTTTTTTCCTCAAAACACTTGACAAAAGTCTGGAAGTGTGGTATCATTAATCCGTAATATATTTCGAATATTTTTAGGAGGCTAATATACAATGAAGAAGGCGTATGTATCCCCTGAGGCAATTAAAGTAAACTTTGAAGCTAACGATATCATCACTGTAAGCGGTATGCTTAACGCAACAACCTGGGACACCAACGAGGGTTGGAGCCAGACTGGCGTTATGTCCATCAGCTGGAATGACCTTGTTAACGGTGGCGAGCAGTAATTGCCAAGAAAGACGAAGCTTTATGCTTCGTTTTTCTTTTTGCACAAAAACAGGCAGCGTAATTTAACGCTGCCTGTTTTGCTTTTTACATACCGAGAACTGCCGCGCCGATAATTCCCGCGTCGTTCTTAAGCTCTGCTATTCTGATCTTTGTTTCTTCAACGATGCCGCTTCCGTACTGCTGCTCGTGGATAGCGGGATAAATCTCGTCGATAAGCCACTGTCCCTCATTTGAAACTCCGCCGCCAAGAGAAATGACCTGGGGCTGGAAAATATTTACTATGTTAACAAGACCGGTTACGAGATAAGAAAGATAGGTATCAACCACTTCTTTGCCTGCCGCGTCTCCCGCTCTCATAGCGTCAAACGCCGTTCTTCCCGAAACCTTACCCGCAGTGGCAACAATCTTGGTCATAAGCGTCTCCCTGCCCTGCGCCTTGCACTCTTCAAGCTTCTCATTAGTCATCTTGATAAGGGCAGTAGCAGACGAATAAGCCTCCCAACATCCCTTACGTCCGCAAGAGCACTGACGTCCGTTATGCTCGATGACTATATGTCCAAGCTCCGCGCCCGCGTAGTTGAATCCCGAGTAAACCTTGCCCTCGTTAATGATTCCACCGCCAACACCCGTTCCGAGCGTAATCATAACCGAGCTTACAGTTCCTTTAGCAGCGCCCGCAATAGCCTCGCCCCAGGCAGCCGCGTTAGCGTCGTTTTCGATGTATACCTTTATACCGCCAAGCTTTTCGGAAAGAATATTACCAATTGGAAACTTCTTAAAATGAAGGTTATTTGCGTACTCAACCACGCCGGTATCGTGGTTAGCAATACCCGGGGTAGCGATTCCGACAGAAACGATATCCTTTATATCCACGCCCGCCTCTTTGCACACGTCAAGGCAAAGCCGAGCCATATCAGATACTATAAGCTCGCCCTCGCGCTCCGCGCCTGTGGGAATACTTTTTTTGCAAACAATCTTATAATTTTCATCAACAAGTCCTGCGGCGATATTCGTTCCGCCAAGGTCAACACCAATTCTGTACATTCCTTTTTCTCCTTCTGTTATATAGGTTTAGTTACCGAAGTTATTATACTTCATTTTCTCCGCTGTGTCAAGCCTTTTTATCACAATTCGATACGATTAGTTCCCATTCCGGAGACGTAATGCTTCTTTACGCCAAGAATATCCATCCATTTTCTTGTGACCGCCGTGCCGTACATGCGTACTCTGCCCATGCGAATAAGCCGTTCTGCATCGGCAAGGTATTTAGGAACCTCCTCTTCTTCATAGAGCCATACGGGCGCGCACCAAAGGCAGACCTTGGGCGCGATTTCGGCGTAAACCTCCATACTAACGTTCATATGACCGTGATGCGCCATCTGCACTATATCGGATTTGAGCATATGCCTTGACTCGCGGAAAAGAATATCTCCTCCGTCAGGGCCAAGGTCGCCCAAGAAAAGTACGGTTTTATTTGGGGTTATCAGCTTAAAAACCAACGAGCTGTCGTTCATCAGGTTGGCGTTTAGCCCCTCGTGATATGAAAACAGGAAGTCAATTCCGCATTCGTCAACCGTTATGCTTTCGCCTTGAACGACTTTGTGCGCACGTGCGCCAAGAAGCGGCTCAATTTCAAGGAAAGACGGCAATGTCTCGTTAAGCTCGCGGCAATAATAAGCATAATCCGGAACGTTACGATTCTCTATTATGTCATATGGAGGAAAATTGTAATACACCTTTTCAATATCGAAATCGGCGCAATTATTTTTCTTCATCTCGTCCACAAAGCCACTTATGTGGTCAGTATGCGCGTGGGTAAGAATCCACGCGGATATATGTCTGCCACCTATATGCTCCTTTAAAAGCGGCATATCCTCAGGATGTCCCCCATCTACGACGATGACGTTGTTCTGCTTTGTCACCACAACAAACGACATCATAAACGGGCTTGTTTCGGTTAATTGATACAAAAGCGTTTTGTCGTTCATTTCTTTATCTCCCAAGTTTCGTCAATTATTCGGCAGCCGATAGACAAAATATCGTACTCCCAGGCGTTTTTCAGCTCGTCATAGCTTGGCATCACAAGTGACGACTTATATTTAAGGAAAGTTTTTCCGTCTTTATCGCAAAAAACAAGCTTTACCTGCTTTGCGTTTTTTACGTACACGGGAATAATTTTCAAGACGTAGTCGTCGGGTGACACGCCGTAAGTTTTCTCTTTGGAGATGGCTTTTTTGCACACTATTCTGTCCTCATAAACAAATATATATTTATTAAGGAAAAGATTAAACGCAATAAGAAATGCAAGCGGCACAAATCCCGCAATAGCTATCAAACCCGCTGTAAAGCTGTCTCCTCCAAACGCAATTCCAACAGCAAGAGCCGCAACAATCGCGGTAGCTGAAGCCACCATAGGCAGCACGAAAGAAAGCCGTTTTCTAAAAGTTTTCTTTGACCGCGCGTTTTCCGCAAAAAGCAATTTGCCCATTTTTCATTTCTCCTACTTATATTCGTAATACTCTATTCCGAAAAATCCTTTGTGCTTGCTTAGCGTAATAATATCGCCAAGATAAGTGTTTTGAAATCTCTCAGAGGTTACGTCAATTTTTTTCGTATCTCCGTCATTAAAAATATGCAGCTCACAATGTCTGCCGCCTCTGCGGCTGACGTGAATATCCTTATCAATAACAGTATACTCACACTTTTCGCCCTCAGAAAAATCAAGCGCGTAGTTAAGCGTTTGAAGCACAAACATCATAAGTGCAAAAGAAACCAACACCGAAAGGAAAAAATAACCGACATATCCCCAAAAGCCCGACGAGCACTCGCTTTTTTTGCGCTTGTAAATCAATCGGAACATAATTACGATTACCGCCAAAACAACAGAAGCTATCAAGTACACCCAAAACTCATTTTTCCACTCGGTGTAAGTCATTTCCGACACATCGACCATCTTTATAAAAAACATAGCCGAGGAAAAAAATGGAGGTGATATAACATCGCAAACAGAATAACGGTGATCTTTGGAATTCCATTTGTCACGCGTTACAAAAAGCCATACCGAGTATATCCAGCAGCCAACAAGACAGACAAAATAAGCTATAATTTCAGCGCGTATGGATAATCCCAAAAACGAGCACGCTGTTATAGCAGGTATAGCGCAAAACAATATTTTTGTAATAAGCAACAAGTGTTTAAACAGAAAAACAACTTGCAATAAAAGCCCCACCGACACCAACACGTCGGCAATGCGAAAAGTTCCTAACGCAATGCGTGAGAAAATTGACATTACCACGGCAATATAAGCCAAGCCTATTACTATTACTTTTTTATCTGCTTTACGCTTTGCCATTTTTTCTCCTTATTTTACGGCTTTAAATTTTCCGCGAAGCTTGCGGGAACAGCAAGTTTCCCCTTTCCCGTTCCAAGCGAAATTTCAGGTTTTCTTTCGGCGTGAAAATCGCTTCCGCCGCTTTGTTTTATGCCAAACTCGCGCGCTATACGTTCCGCAAGTGCCGTTTCTTCGGGGGTAAAGGTTGAATAATGCGTTTCTATAGCGTCAAGACCGTATTTTTTAGCCTCGGCAACAAACTTCCGAAGCTCGTTTTCGTTAAGCGCCAAAAATGGATGGGCAAGCACCGCCGTAGCGCCTATTGATTTCAGAAACGCTATGGCTTCAAAGGCATCAATGCGCTTGTTCGGCACGTAATAACCGCCGTCCTTGGACAGTAAGACCTCAAACGCTTCACCTACGGAAGACACATATCCGCACTCAAGCAACGCAGTAGCTATGTGCGCGCGGTTAACAAATCCATTCGCCCCGGATATTATTTTTTCGATATCAACATCATAGCCGTCCTTGCGAAGATTTTCTACGAGCTTGGCGTTTGCCTCGGCTTTTCTGTTTAATATTTGCTCCACCAAGTTTCCCACGTCACCAAAACGCTCTCGCGGAAGATAAAGACCAACTATGTGCAATTCTTTATCTCCGTAATCGGTTGATATCTCTATCCCGCGGATAGCCTCCACTTTTTTCCCCTTAGCGGCGTTGACAAACTCATCAAGACCGTTTATATTGTTATGGTCGGTAAGGGCAACCGCCGAAAGCCCTATTCTTTCGGCTTCTTCGATTATCTGCGTCGGGCTCCACATTCCGTCTGAAAAAATTGAATGTGTATGCAAATCGCAATATTTCATCTTTTCTCTCCTTAAATAATAACAACACACTATACAACCATTACCGAAATTCCGTCGGGAATCGCTGTAATTGCGGGACTATCAGTGCCAAGTATTTCTTTAGCCTTATTTAATGCCTCGTCAACACTGTGAGCCGGAATCATATGCATATTGCTTATCATTTCGTCGGGGGCGTCGGAGACGAATATAACCCTAGCCTTTTGCAAAATTCGTACGAGTATCTGTCCTTCCCATTGGTCGGGAAGCGTCTCGTTTCTGCCTCTCGCGAGGATATCTGACATTATTTTATCCAGGTTCTCCTCGTCGGCAAGCTGATGATAAAAGGATTCTCCGCCGTGTCCGTCGTTACATTTTGAAATCATAATAATAACGCCGCCATCTTTGACGGTAGCCTCTGCCGCGGTCATTCCCTTAACTGACTGATATATATTCTGGTCAAGCGGATAACCGCCGTTTGTGGAAATAGCCACGTCGACAAGTATTGGCTTTACGCGGCAAAGCTTTGAGAGAAAATCGCCCCCCGCGAGATGCGCCTTTTCCGCATCGCCCGCAACGGCGTAGATAGCCTCTTTGTTTTCGTCAATAACCACGTTAACCACGTAGGCAAGCTTGGCTTTTTTAGCTGCCCAGAGCATGTCCTTGTGAATAGGATTTCCATCAAGCACGCCCGTTCTCGCCTTATCGTTTGCGATAAACTCGGAGCAATGGTTGGCAAGTACCGTCTCTCTTGATGCCACACCAGGCAGAACACTCTTTCTGCCCCCCGAAAAGCCGGCGAAGAAGTGTGGCTCTATAAAGCCCTCGGCAACAAGCAAATCAGCCTCTGCCGCAAGGCGGTTTATTTTAAGCGCGCCACCTGACGGAAGCGTACCGATATGCACCATATCATTGTCGTTTGTGGAAATATGTACCGCAATTTTCTCGTTTTCAACTACCTCCTTGCCGAACTTGGCGACAAGCTCATCGCGCGTAGTCAGGCGATGACAGCCCGTAGCGATAAGTATAGTAATATCGGCATCGGGGTTTACAGAGCGAATCTCCTCAAGCATAGGGGGCACTATAACCTTGCTGGGTACGGGACGGGTGTGGTCACTGGCAATAAGCACTATCTTCTTTTTCCCTTTGGCAAGCTCCGCAAGTGACGGAGAGCCTATTGGTGATGACATGGCTTTTTTCACAAGCTCCAAGCCACCAAGCTCCGACTTGTATCCGTGAAGCGAGGAGGTCAACACGCCCTGCAAATTTTCGTTTTCAAAATCATATTCAAGAAATTCTTTTCCGTACGGAAAGCGTATTTTGCTCATATTTTTCTCCTTGTAAAGCTAAAGCATCAAGCTTCTCTTAAAAATTCTGTTAATACCTCTGGATTATCATCTACAATATACCATATTTTCACATTTTTTTCAAGCGAATACGTGATAAAAGCGAAATTTATTTTTACGGTAACCAAAATTTACTCAATCGATCTATCAAAACGTCTGCGTGTTTTTGAGCGAATTGTTGCGCACGGGCGGAAACAGTGCGGAAATTCGCCATTTTGTTGAGATTTATTGACTTGTTCTGACCGATGTGATATAATCGATGTGATATAATCGAATAGAAAAAAGCACATCAAGGAGCGCAAAATGGGAAACGAAAGCTTTGTAAGCTACTCAAAAAGAATCAAATCTGTCGGTCACTACGACGTTGTTGTACTCGGCGGAGGTCCCTCGGGGGTCTGCGCAGCCGTTGAAGCCGCGCGCGGCGGCGCCAAGGTTTTGCTTGTTGAAGGCTCGGGCATGCTTGGCGGCATGGCAACCACGGCGCTTGTCGGTCCTTTTATGACGAATTACGACCGCGAGGCTACCCGCCCCGTAGTAGGAGGTCTTTTCCGAGAGATATGCGAGAGGCTTGAAAAGCACGCGGGGGCAATTCTACCCGAAAATACCGACGCGCCAAGCATTCACACCTCATTTATAGACCACTATCACCATCACGTTACTCCCTTTAACTCCTTCACGCTGCAAATATTGCTTGACGAAATGACCGCCGAAGCGGGCGTGGAGGTTCTTCTTTACACGCGTTTTGCCGACTGCGTTTGCGAAAACGGCAGCATTAAGGCGGTAATTCTTGCCGCGCTTGAAGGAATGAGCGCGGTAAGCGCAGACCTTTATATTGACTGCACGGGCAACGCTGACGTGGCTTTTGCCGCGGGTGTTCCAACCTGGAAAGGCGATGAATCGACAGGTATTCCCCAACCGGGTACTCTCATGTTTGAGGTCTCAGGTGTCAGCGACGATGGTTATATTTTAAAGCCCGAGTATCCCGTAAAGGCTTACAGAACCCCTACAGAAGGCATTTACAAAGTAAACCATTACAGAGTTTTCGGAGTTGACGCCACAGACTCAAGAAGCATGACCAAGGGACACATAGAGGCAAGACGGCAGGTGCTTGATGCGTTCAGCGTGCTCCACAACCAAACCCCGGGGTTTGAAAACGCGCGATTGGCGCAGGTAGGAAGCGTGCTTGGGGTGCGAGAAAGCCGCCACATTGAGGGCAGGTATAAAATAACCGTTGAAGATATTGCAAGCGGAACGAAGTTTGATGACAGAATTGCCGCTTACGCCTTTGGAATGGACGTTCACCCAAGAACCCCCGAAATGACGGGAAACTTTAAAATTAAGTCGGCAAACGTATATTACGTTCCCTACCGCAGTATGCTCCCCGTAGGATGCGACAATCTCATCGTAGCGGGCAAAACGGTATCTTGCGAATCCCAAGCCGCGGGAGGTATAAGAGTTATGCCTTGCGCAATGTCCATGGGACAGGCGGCAGGCGCGGCGGCGGTAATAGCTTTGAAGGACGGCTCAAGCCCCGCTGACATCTCAATCGAAAAGCTTCAAAAATCTCTGCTTGACCACGGAGCTATACTTGATTAAATTAATAAGAGCTGAGTCTACGACTCAGCTCTTTTGAGTTGTTAAACAAAAATTTTACCTTTCCAAAAAAACAGTCAAAAAGCTGTTCTTCGGCAAAACTTCGGGAAGATCGGTTTCCGATTCAGTTTTTCCCTCGCAGGTCACAATACACTTGGTTATTCTGCCGTCTACGTTCAGATTGAGCGCAAACTCTTTTTCGGTGGGATTGGCGATAACGACGCAAAGGTTATTTCCCTGCTTTGCCGCAACTGCGTAGATATCATTTTCATCAAGCTTTACCTCTACCTGCTCGCCAAGCTTATAAAGCTCGTTGAAAGCCTTGAAAGCGCAATAGGTCGGGAAAGGCTCGGCAGTAAGCGGGTTGAACATTGAGCCGTAAACGCTTGTGCCGAAACGCGCGTCGTAAAACATTGCGTTATCAAGCGGCGTATTCTGGAATGCCAGCAGCATACCGCAGGTCAGCGCCGCGTGGTATGCGGTGCCTCTTTGGCTCACCTTGGCGTTCCATTCGTTACAGCTTGTTTCGGTTTTGGTGAATCCTGCCTCATCAAGCCTCTTTCTGGCATAACCGGCATATATTATATTGTTTTCGATAATATCGTAGCTGTGCCACGAAAAGAAATCAAGCGGGCAGTCGTTTGCCTTGACATAATCAATAAAGCCGTCAAAAAACTCCATGAAATAATCCTGTCTCGGTGAAGATTTGGCGTCAGCGATATAGGACGACTTAAGCGCATAGAATCCACAGCTTGCGTATCCGCCTATTTTAAGGTGTGGGAAGCATTTTTTCAGGTGCTTTGAAGCCACGCCGTAAAGCTCGTAATATTGCTCCTTTGTTCCCCTCCACATCTGGTTTAGCTCAGGCTCCTCATAGTTGTCGGGCTCGTTCCATATTTCCCAATACTTTATGTCATACTTAAATCCGTCAGCCCAACCTTCGGTGTAGTGGCGGATTATATGTTCGCAAACAACCGCCCACTTTTCATAGTCCGAGGGAGGGGCGATACGGTAGGATTTTATTGCCGCGTCATTCTCAATCGTAACACCGAGACGGAAAAATGGTTCTACACCGCTTTCCACAAGGGCGGTTATAAGCATATCCGTAAAAGTAAAATCATAGCATTCCGGGTCAGTTGGGTCTTTATCAAAATCTCTGAAAATATTGGGAATATCCACCCAACGGAAACCGCCGTAAGCTCCGCCCACGTCGTGAAGGCGAGAAAAGGGGATGCCCGCTTCAGTGAGATAGCGGAACATTTCAAAGTTTGAGCCCGCAAACGGAGGCTGTCCCACGCCGTGCATGGGTTTTATTTTGCCAATAACTTTATTTGAATTGACACGAATACTCATTTTTGTTCTCATTTTACTGCCTTTATCTTTCCGATGTAAATCTCATATTTTTTCACCTTGCGAGCGCAAAAACTTAATCGTCCACTCCTTTGCGTATTCAAATCCCTTGTCAAGGTAGATGGCACCTATAACCGCCTCAACGCTGTCGTCGTGGGCGCTATGGTGAATTCTGTTTCTGCCGCTTACCTCATCGTAAAATTGTCCGTCGCTGTTATAATAATTCTTATATATTTGCAACCGTTCCGAAATATCGAAAAGGCTTTTGTTGTCGACCATTTCTTTTTTTCGGTTGGTTATTTCTTCTTTTCCGAATCCTTCTTTAAAAAGTCTTTCGGTTACCGCAAGTCCAAGCACCGAATCACCGAGCGTAGCCAACGATTGATTGGCAAAATCGCTATTCTCTATCGGCTCTCGGTTCATCGCCTGCACCAAAAACTCTATATTGTCATAATCGTAATTCAATGTTTTGGCAAGCTGCTTTATTCTCGCAACGATTACGGTTTTATTTTTCACGGTAGTTCTCCTTTCACGACAAACAAGTTTATATTCAATTATATATCCCCTTTATCCCAAAGCGGAATGTTTTTAAGCTTGCTCCACACGAACTCGCCCATGTTTTTACCGCCAAGATCGTTCAGATGAATATTATCCTTCTGGTAATCTTTAGCCTTTACCCTTGCGTATCCAAAACCGCCCTCGGTAAAGATATTTATCACCGGAATCCCATTAAGGTGACCGACACGCTCGGCAAGCTCGGCAAATTCAAGTCCTGTGAGTTCACGTCTCACCTTCTTTTCCGGTTCTATATTGTTGCTGAGTATCATTACGATAAGCACTATCTGCGCCTTGGTATTCTCCTGCAAATACCTTATACATTGATTAAGACAACCGCAAAAACTTTCGTCGTCGGTATCGTAAATATCACCGTGATTTCCGCTTTCATTGGGAAGAACCTCAAGAGTGATGAGGTCAGCGTTCTCCTTACCGTCATCCATGTTCATTACCGCGAGCTTGTTGTTGCCCTTGCCGAAGCCGTCGGGGGTAAGACAGCCTCCGGGAATCCCCTTATTAACCACCTTGAGCCCTGAAAGCTCCTCTACAACAGGAACGTATTTTCCTTGAGCTATACTTGTCATTGACGTGCCGTATGCGTACCACGTCTTACCCTGCCAATGTTTCATTTTCAAGTCCTCCTTTATCAGCCGAAAACCTCTGCAGCGGCTATTATTTTTATTTTTTCTTCGTCAACCATATCGCGCCCGTAGGCATCTAAAAACCGTTTCCTATATTTGTCTGTTTTAAGATTAAAACAAAGTGTCCACGCGCCCCAGAAAAGATCCACGTGGCGGTCTCCTACACCACCGTTTCCAAGGTCGATAAAGCCGGAGAATCGCCAATTATCAAGCATAATATTGGGCAGACAGTAGTCACCGTGAAGCAGAACTCTGCCGTTAATCTCTCCCCCACCCTCGCAAAGCACCGTCCAAGCTTCTTCCGCTGAACGGTAACCAAAGCTATCGGGAAAGCTTGTTTTATCGTAGTTGCCTGTTTTGTAATTCTTCTCTGCAAGAGCAAAATATTCAGTCATTCTGTCTTGTATCGGGCAATCTGAAAAATCAATCTCGTGGAGCTTGCGAAGCTCCGTGGCTATTGTATCGCATAGTCTCTCGGGGGCATCGAGATAGTGCGTACAGTCCTCGCCCGCCACCCTTCTCGTAAGAAGCCAATCGCGGTCCCCCGTCAGATAGCACAGCACCTCTGCGCCAAGCCCCTTTTTGTAGAAATATGAGGTCATTTCAGCTTCACGCTTCAGAGTTCTCGCATCGCAAGTCTTAAGGTAATACCCCTTGTCCTTATCAACAAACCACACTCTCGCCTCAGGGGAGCAGGAGCTGTCAAAAATTTTTGCGCCATGGGTAAATTTGGCAATCTCATCGGGAACGCTTTGCGGAATTTTGTCAATCAACGTGCGTTTCATATAAACTCCTACTGTTGTTTAAAGATGTCGTCTTTAAGCGCGCTGTATATGGCAAGATAGTCGTTTGTAAGAACAGTATCTATGCCCATTTCAAAGCAGCGGCGCGCCTCGTCGGGGTCGTCAGCGTAAAACACGTTGCACAAAATGCCGTTTGCATGAGCCTTGTCCACGCTTTCTTGATTGAAATAGGGCTTGAACAACTGCACCTTATACGCGCCGAGCGCTATTGCGCGGTCAACTATTGACATGGGATTTTTATCTCCGTTCCACCCCACGCAAACCCTTATATCGGAGGCGTATTGCATTACCTTTTTAATTATTGCGTCGTTTGAGGTCATAAAATAAACATGCTTTTCACAATCGTATTTACGGACGAGCGCTATTATTTCTTCAATCATCGGGAATTCGAATTCTGCATCCCAAATCTTGACGTGGATATTCATTATTACCCTACCCGCAAATTTTTGAAGTATTTCCTCAAAGGTTGGGATTCTCAAACCCTTGAATTTTTCTCCGTGCTTTGCTCCGAAATCAAGCTTCAACAGCTCATCATACGTATGCTCATAGATTTTTCCGCTTCCGTCGCTCACACGTTCAAGCGTTGCGTCATGACACGACACAAGAACACCGTCCTTGGTAGACCACAAATCAAACTCTATCTCTTGCGCGCCAAGAGCCACAGCCGCGCCAAAGGCAGGCATACTGTTTTCGGGCGCTACCGTATTAAATCCTCGGTGAGCGCAAAGGCGCGGATATTTCATCACGCTGTCAAAGGGCACTACCGACGCTCCGCCGTTGCGGTAAAGCCACGGTCTGCGTCCTTCCTCTATGTATTCGTAATGGGATTTTAGCTTACCCATGTGCCCTGCGGGCTTGTAATACTTGTTTTTGGGGTCAATTTCGCAAATGCCAAGCCCCACTCTGCTTTCCATATTGAGCAACATTTCGCCCTTTGGTGACACAACCATACCACAGCCGCACACCCCCGAGTCCTCACCAAGAGAAACCGAAGCGCGCACAAGATATGCGTTGGTATTGTAGCAAAGAAATTTATTGATGATAGACAGTGCCTCGTGGCTATCGGTGCGCTGAAGCGAGCAACCTATGATTATGTCCACGTTTTCACGGGCGATTTTTGCGAAGTTCTCATAGAAATAGAAGTCGTAGCAAGTAAGAAAAGCAAATCTAAGCCCCTCAAGCTCGATAACGTATGGGCTTGCTACGTCATAACTATAAGCCACGTCAAGCTCGTGACCGCCCTCGGCGTCGGTTTTGACCTCACTTGGCGCAGGGTGCGCCTTGAAATATCTCCCCACAATATTTCCCTCTCGGTCTATGGCGTGCGTGGTGTTTCGGATTCCGTTTTCTGTTGCGTATCCCGCGTTTACGAACACAAGAGAATTACAGCGCTTTGCAGTCTCGCAAGCCTTTTGCAAAAGCATACCGTTGTACTTCGCCACCGCGCTGTAAAAGCCATCCTTGCCCTGCACGTCCGCAGGCGCGTCGCTGTATTCGGGAAGAACGATAAGGTCAAGGCTCACGTCGCATTTGTCAAGCATCTCCATAAGCCCGTCAAAACACGCCTGAACGTCATTTCCGTCAAATGAATAATGAGGTTGAATAATACAAACTTTCATTGCTTTATCCTTTACTAATCTTCATAATACTTTTCTTTTTTGCGCCGTGCGCTCAACAGGCAAAATTGTTTTCATCAAGGCAGCCACAGATTCAACATAGGTCCAGAGAGCAAAGGCATATTTCAGCCATATATCAATACGAAATTGGCAAAACGAGAGTAGAATCTTGCAAATATACGGTGTTGTGTGCGATTTTTGCCGTTGATTGCTCACTGTAAAGTCCTTTTTGATTTGTATGACGAACATAGTGTTCGACGTCAGCAGACGCAATATCGACTCGCAAACGTTCGCCCTTTTTGATAAGAAATGCGTGCTCATCAAAGTTGAAGGTCAAATCGACCAAGGTATTCGGCACATAATCACCAATCTGATAGAAAAGTGAGGTGATATCATCTCGCAGACCAAAATCCCCCCGCTCCTTTTCGATACTGACACGAACGTAAAAACAAGTGTCCTCACAATCCGAACTCACGCGAAGCATTGCCAACATTTTTCCTTTGACAAAAATGTCGTTTTCAGCAGGCTCGGTATAGATAGAAACAATATCGTGCCGTGAATTGGGTTTATCTTGAAATACGCCACCTCCGAAGTTGCAAGAAAGTCCGCCCTTAAACCGAGGAGGATCGAAAGGATTGTAGGTATATGTAATGGTTTCATTTCCAAGAGGCAGAGAAACAATTGTTTTTGATGACTTGAAATCATCGGTATGCCAACGGTTTTCAAATAAATTGTAATATGTAATTTTACCTTTTTCAAAAGGTGCTTCGGTGTTTTTTCGAATATGCTCAAACCATTTTATTTCATAATCCGAGCCAAATTGCTCTGCTCTTTTTCCATTGGGAAAAGCAAATCCTGTCGTTTCATTAAAACCGTCCCCGTGGTCGTACGGAGAAACAACGAGCGCGCAATTTTCTCGACTTTCGGCACGCATTTTATTCCACATATCAAAAATTCCGCCGGTATAGATATCGTAAAATCCGGTAGTAAACAAAACCGGGAATTTCACGTTATCGGTAGCCCCCCTCGCGTCCGAACCGCCATTATGCGTTTTCCAAAAAGCGTCTGTGGGCTTTGGCGAGCGAAGCATTTCATCAAAATCAGCAACCTGTTCGTCAAATACAGTCTCGGTAAAAGCACTGAGCGGAAGCGTCTCAAAGCTTCCTTGCGCAAAGTGCTTTTTCATTTTGGATTTTGCCTTATACATGCCAACGTACCAATTACCGTGCAACCCCTTTTTGAGAAAACCGTTTCGATAACAAATATTGTATCGCTCACTGTCTTGAATACCAAAGATAGCGCCTTTAATGTCATCATCAAAGGGGGCGGCGCAATAATGCACACTTGTAAGATAACTGCCGCCTTTTAAAAACAGCTCACTGTCGTAAAAACGTTGCTCTCGTACCCACGCATAGAGCGCGCGGCTATCATCGCGCTCATTTATATAGGGAATACAGTCCCCTTCACTTTTCCCTCTGCCACGACAATGTTGAATTACAACCGCATAACCATGCTCTAACCATTTTGCGTTTTCTCTCATATACAGACCGCAGATTTCCTCTTCGGTCAATGCTTCAAGCGCATCAACATACGGTGTTCTGATAATGACACTCGGAAATTTATTTTTTGCATCGGGAAGCAACACCGCTGTAAAAAGTCGCGTCCCCTTTGAAATAACATATTCGTAAATGTATGTGCACTCTGTCATAATAGACTCCTTTTGTTACGTTGTTATGACTACCTTATCAAGCTTACCACACTTTCCACGTGTCCTGTCCTTGGAAACATATCCACGGGGGTAACTCTGCCAATCGTATAGCCCAATTCCTTAAAAAGCGCGCAATCACGTGCAAGGGTATCGGGGTCGCATGAAACGTAAACGATTCTGTCCATCTCGCGCTTTGAAAGATAATATATAAGCGCGGGGTCAAGGCCTTTGCGAGGCGGGTCAACCACAACGGTTGCGTTAGCTATAATGCCGCCCTCTCGCTCAGCGTTATCAAGCAATTTTTCGGCGTCTCCCGCGTCTCCGCAGTAAAATTGCGCGTGCTTTACGCCGTTTATGGCGGCGTTTTCCTTAGCACAGGCTATTGCCTCGTCAACTATCTCTATTCCTACGGTGCGTTTTGCGTCGTCGCCTATGGATATTCCTATTGTTCCAAGACCGCAATAAAGGTCAAGCAGAGTTTGCATTTCCCCAAGTTCCTGCGCCTTTTGCTTGGCGATTGAGTAAAGCAGCTCCGCGCCGTCGTGGTTTACCTGATAGAACGCGCCAGCGGAAATTCTGAAGCGTTTGCCGAGAAGCACGTCCTCGATATAGTCGCGGCCGCGCACTGTGCGGTACTTTTTGCCAAGTACCACGTTGGTATTTTGCTTATTGATATTGACGAGAACGCTTTTGACGTTTGGAAATTTCTCGCAAAGCGCTGTCGAAAACTCCTGCTCTTTTGTAAGGTAATCACCGTTAATTACCACACAGACCATAATTTCGCCCGTGCTTTTTCCCATTCTTATGTAGAGGTGTCGCAAAAGCCCCGCGCCTTTTTCCTCATCATAAACACTCCATTTGTTTGCGTCGGCAAACTCGCAAACAAAGTCACATATATCCGAAAAAACCTGAGGCTGAAGGGCGCAGACGTTACACGGAATAACCTTATGAGTTTTATTGGCGTAAAAGCCCACACAGGTCTTTCCGCCCGAAACTCCAAATGGATACTGCGCCTTATTGCGGTAGCCCGACATTTCGCCCGTGCTCATAACCTCGTCTACCTTCACCTCAAAAAGCCCTACCTTTCTGAAGGCGTTTTCCACGTACTTCTTTTTCATATCAAGCTCGTGGGGATATGTAATATGGCGATAAACGCACCCTCCGCAAGCGTTGGGTGCGTTACAAAACTCGCCTTGAAGCCTGTATTCGGATGGAGATATGATATTTTCCAGCCTTCCCACCGAAAAGCTTTTATTCACTTTTATAATCTTTGCCTCTACTCTGTCGCCGCTTACCGCGCCCTTGACAAAGACCACCATTCCGTCTATTCTGCCAACACCGCAACCGAGATTGTTTATATCGGTTATATCAAGTGTGACAGTCTGATTCTTATTTAACATAATACTCCTTGCCGTTGTCAAGGCAAAGGCATCCGAGTATTCCATTTTTGGCAGAGCCACAATCAAGGAATATAGCGCCGTTACCGTAATATATCATATCCTTGTCCGCATCTGGAAGCTCGCTTGTGTGAATATGACCCGCGATAATCATTTTATCGTCGTAGTAATCTGCGTCGGGGTCAAGGCTCTCGTATATAAAATCCTCAGGCGCAAGTTCCTCAAGGTTAATGTCGGGAGTAAAGTTCTTTATACCCGCGTGAACTATCACGTAGTCGCGGTTATTTACCGTTATTTCCTCAAAAAGCGCCATATCCGAAAGGTAATCGAGTACGCCCTCTTTCATATCCTCGTCAAGCTCTCTGAACGCCTCAAAGGTTACCGCACCGCCGTCGCGAACCCACTCGTTCATGGCTTTGGCGTATTCGGGGTCGGGGGTCTCTCCGCTTTTGAGCATTTTATCGAATTTAGACAGCATTTTAAGCGCCTCAAAGTCGTGCTCTCCAACTATTGAATAAACGTTCTCGCGCATACTTACGTCGCAAATAAGGTCTATTCCGTCAGCGCCGTAATCAACAAGGTCGCCCGCAATATAAAGCAGGTCCTTGTCCGAAAAGTTTATCTCTTCAAGCATTTTCTTAAAGGCGTAATAATTGCCGTGAATGTCTGACATAACGTAGGTCATTTTGGTTCTCCTTTGTGTTGTATGTTACTATAATTGTTTACCAACTTATTGTTTTTTATTTCCCGTCGGAAGTATTTTTTCCCATTAACTCAGCTCTTGCGGCAAGGCGCTTTTTAGAGCCTACGTATTTACCGAGAACTATAAGTCCGCAGTATATAAACGCGGTAAGCAGACCGATAAGCACGAGAGTTGCCATCGGTATAAGCTTCATATGCTCCGCCTTTGTGTATCTTGTTCCAAAGGCTATAAAACCGCTTATATGCTTTGTTGCGCCCGCTATCCAAGGCGAAAACACCGTAAAGAAAGATATAATGAAATGAGGCACTACCGCCACAAGCGCCGCAAGCGGAGTTTCCACGGGATCAAAGCATACCGTATGATATCCGTTCAAATACGAAAAAAAGAAGATGAACGCCGACGAAAACAGCATAAGCGTAACCGCCCTTATTCCCGACGCTGACAAAAAGGTCTGCTCAACAAACAAGTCGGCAAGCTTTACCGCCATATTTGAAAAAATACGGGCAAAAACACAAGCCAAAAACAGAAATACAAAATCAGCTATGCCGTTTACCAACACGTCTCTTTTTTTCACAGTTATCCCCTCCGTGCATCACTACTTAATATTAACATCTATAATACCATAAAATATGAAAAAGTCAACCGATATCAGGATAAATTTTCAGAATTTTCACTTTTTGAGGCGCAAAATCGGTTGACTTTGACGAAGGAATGTGGTATCATTATAGTGAATAATTTTGCCGAAAGGATAAAACAAATGAAAATTGGATTTGTTTCGCTTGGCTGTCCCAAGAATCAGCTCGACACCGAGGTTATGCTTCACGAGCTGATGGCGGCGGGGTACGAGGTGACTCCCGAAGAAACCGAAGCGGATGTAGTCATTATAAACACCTGCGCTTTTATAGAAAGCGCAAAGCAGGAGGCTATTGACAATATTCTTGACATTGCGTGGCTAAAGGAGCATCACACACTCAAGGCTATTGTTGTTACCGGCTGTCTTGCCGAGAGATACCGCGACCAGATATTTGAGGAGCTTCCCGAGGTAGACGCTATTCTCGGCGTGGGAAGCATACACAACATCGTTGAAGCGGTTGAGGCTGTAACGGTAAAGAAAAAGAAGGGCTCAAAGAAAAAATACTCGTCATATCTCAAAAACGACGAGGTAAAGCTTGGCGGTGACAGAGTGCTTACCACCCCCGACTACTCGGCTTACATAAAGATTGCCGAGGGGTGCGACAACAAATGCGCCTACTGCGCTATTCCCGGTATACGCGGAAAGTTCCGCAGCCGCGAGATGGAGGACATAATAGCGGAGGCAAAGCAGCTTGAAGCTCTTGGGGTAAAAGAGCTTATTGTGGTGGCGCAGGACATTACCCGATACGGACTTGACTTGTACGGTGAGTACAAGCTGGCTGAGCTTCTTCACAAAATAACCGAAGAAACTTCTATCCCGTGGATAAGACTTCTCTACTGTTACCCCGACAAGATAACCGACGGGCTTATTTCCGAGATACGCGATAACCCACGTATTCTTAAATACATTGATTTGCCCATTCAGCACATTTCCGACCATATGCTTAAGGCAATGAACAGACACGGCGACAGCGCCATGATAAAGGAAGTTGTTTCCAAGCTCCGCCGAGAAATTCCCGACATTATGATAAGAACCACGTTTATAGTCGGATTTCCGGGTGAGACCGAGGAGGATTTTTCGGAGCTTTGCGAGTTTGTAAAGGAGACGCGATTCGACCGCGTTGGTGTGTTCACCTACTCGCGTGAAGAGGACACCCCCGCATACGACTTCCCCGACCAGATTGACGAGCAGATAAAAATCGACCGTCAGGACATTCTCATGCGAGAACAGCTTGAGATTAACGAGGCTAACAACAAAAAAATGGTGGGCAAAACCATCACGGTGCTTTGCGAGGATTATGACCCTGTCAGCGAGGCACACTTTGGAAGAAGCGCAAACGACGCTCCCGAAATTGACGGAAAGGTTTATTTCAAGAGCGAGTTGCGAATCGCCCCCGGTTCTTTTGTTGAAGTAAAAATACGCGAGGTGGTCGATTACGACCTTTACGGCTTCGCTATAACACCCAAAAACATATAAGGAAGGTCAGAATTATGAATTTACCTAACAAACTTTCGGTTTTACGCATGATATTGGTTCCCATTTTCGTGATTGTTATGATGGTTGTTCCCGATCCTTGGGGCAGTATTATAGGGGTTTCGCTCTTTATAATAGCCTCAATCACAGATATGCTTGACGGCAAGATCGCGCGCAAGTATAATCTCATCACCGATTTTGGAAAGTTTATCGACCCGCTTGCAGACAAATTTATGGTTATAGGTGCGCTTCTCGTAATTCTTTACAAATACGCAACCATACGCCCCGTTTTCATTTGGGCTGTTATTATCGTTATTTTCCGTGAGCTTGCGGTTACGTCAATACGCCTCGTAGCGTCAAGCTCAAGCGGAGTTGTAATTGCGGCTAACTGGCTTGGAAAAATCAAGACCTGCACGCAGATTGCCTGCGTTTGCGCCACAATTATAGAGCCTCTTATTTACGGAGCGTTCGGGCTTGACAAAATGCTTGTTTATCTTCCTCTTACCTATCTTACCACCGCGCTTATGATAATATTTACGCTTTGGTCGGGTATCAACTACATCGTTTCCTATTGGAAATATCTTGACCCTCAGAAATAAGCCTTGAGCGACCTGTTTACAGGTCGCTCAATTAATAAGGAGCTAAAATGAGCCAAATTTGCAATTCCTGCCCGAGAAAATGCGGTGCTGTGCGTCCAAGCGGCTTTTGCCGCGCACCAGAAGAATACCTTATTGCGAGAGCCGCGCCGCATATGTATGAAGAACCGCCCATAAGCGGAACAAACGGCTCGGGAACAATATTTTTCGGAGGCTGTAATCTCGGTTGCGTATACTGTCAGAACAAGGCTATCAGCCGCGGCGGCAAGGGTCGCGCGGTTGACGGAAACGAGCTTGAGAAAATAATTTTTGAGCTTGAGGAAAAGGGCGTTCACAATATAAATTTGGTGACCCCGAGCCACTATTTTTCATCTCTTGCCAAGTTACTTGAAAGGGTTAAGCCAAAGCTGTCAATACCTGTCGTTTGTAACTGTGGCGGGTATGAGTCGATTGAGGCTTTGCGCGCGCTTGACGGGCTTATTGACGTATATCTGCCCGACTTTAAATATTTTTCATCGGAGCTATCTGCGCGCTACTCTCATGCCGCCGATTATTTTGAGGTTGCATCTGCCGCGATATCCGAAATGCACCGTCAACAGCCCTCTCTTATATATGGCGAGGATAAGCTGTTAAAAAAGGGATTGATTGTGCGACATCTGGTACTTCCCTCTTGCCGCAAAGACTCAATTGAATTATTGCGAAGGCTCGCCAAACTTGTTCCCACAAGCTCTATGCTGCTTTCGCTTATGAGCCAATACACTCCCGACTTTAACGACGGCGAAAAATACCCCGAGCTTGCGCGGCGCGTTACCTCGTTTGAGTACGACAGCGTTTCAAAAGAAGCAATTGCTTTAGGATTTGACGGATTCTTTCAATCAAAAGCCTCGGCAACCGCAAAATACACCCCCGATTTTGATTAAAAAAAGAGCTGAGTTCTACTCAGCTCTTTTTTCGGTTATATTCCGTCGGGTAGAACCTCCCAATCGTCGGGAGGATTTCCAAGGTCGGGAACATTTTTGAGTACCCCGCCCTCAAGCGCAGATTGATGTGCGATAAGCCCCGGAAGATTATATCTCGCTACCGCCCAGATATTTGTGGGAGAAAGCTTGCCTGTCTCATAGGCGCGGCAAAAATCGTCTATAAGGAAATGATGCGTGCCGTTATGTCCGTTTTTCAAGCCCTCGAATTCCTTGGGCAGACGGGCTTTGGGCTGAATGGGTGACATATCGAAAAAGCCTGCGCCATCGGCAATTTTTTGTGCCGCCGCGGCATGGTTACTTCTTATAATCGCGGAAAGCTCTCTCGGCTGAAGCTCCTCGGTTACAACAGACATAGACGTATTTTTGTTATTGTCATTCTTCCACTTGGCAAGGTAATGGTCAGCTACGGCAAACTCGTAGCCTCCGTCAGTTCCGTAAAACTGGCTTATATAGGTTTCGGGTGATTTCCAGCCCACGCAACGGTTTTCGCTTACTCGCGCTATACCGCCGTTTGAAAGCTCTATGAGCATAACCTCATTGGAAAACGGATTGTCATAGAGGTTCTGCCCCGCTCTGCCGTAGATATCGTTTCTCGGACTTTCTTTATAGCCCATAGCCACAACACGCTTGGCGTAGACACCGGGCATAGCGCTCAATATCATTGCGGTGGAGTGGGTTGGATAAAGGAACGGTGGGATTCCCGCATACTGTTTCCAATTCTCGCCGCCCGACGAACGGAAGGAAACTTCCATATTTCTGATGTCGTGATTATAGTGCGCCTCAGCATAGGTGAACTTTCCGAAAGTCCCCTTTTTATATTCCCGACGGCAAAATAGCGCGGGAGCGCGGTAATATCCCGTTTCACCCATGGAATAAGTAAGACGGGTTTCTCTTACAAGCTTTTCGATTTCTGTTATCTCACGGACAGTAATACCGCAAGGAACGGCACTGTAAACGTGCTTGCCCGCCTTAAGCGCCTCTATGACCATAGGACCGTGCTTGAAGCGCTGAGTAAATATTGCCACGGCGTTTACCTTGTCGGACGCAAGTGCCTCCTCAAAGCTGTCTATGATATCAACGCCAAAATCGGTCGAGTATTTTTCGGCGCGTTCTCTGATAAGGTCGCAAACGTACACCTTTTCCACAACGGGATGAGCTTTGAAAAGCGGAACAAAGTTCTTGGCAAAAAGCCCACAGCCTATAATCGCTATTCGCATTTTTTCTTTCATAAAAATACTCCTTTACTTTTTTAAGTTTACGTCTTGATTATACACCGAAAATCTGTTATAATGTATAAAAAAGCAAATCAAAAATATAATAAATCAAACACGGTGATATTATGAAGATTAATGAACTAAATCCCCATATACGCTACGCTAGGATTCACAGCATTCCGCAAATTTCTCCCGATTATTCAAGGTGTTACGATTGCAGGCTGTTCTATTTTTCAAAGGCGGACGGCGAATTTTGTATAGACGAAGAAAAATATAAAATATCCAATAACTGCGCTATATTCCTGCCACCCGCATCAAAATACAGGCTGAACTTTCCTTCTTTCACAAAATACGAAGCTCTTGTTTTCAACTTTGACCTTTTTCAAACTCATTCACACATCAAGGAAAGCTTAAGAACCGCCACAGAGAAAGATTTTGACGAAAAAAAGATAACGCTTTACGAGCTACCGAAAGAATTTTCGTCTCCAATTGTACGGGAGACCGACGTAGGCGCAGACCTACTTTTTCAATGCATTGACGAATTTGTTACCCAAAGAAACCTCTACCGCGAAAGCGCATCTGCTTTGTTGAAGTTCTTTCTCGTAGGGCTTTTACGTGAAAAAACCGCTCACGGAAGCTCAAAGCTCGTAAGCGGTATAATAGATTATATCAAGCAAAATCACGGCAACCCATCGCTCACCAACACCGAAATAGCCGAAGCTTTCGGCTACCACCCATACCACCTCAGCAGACTGATGAAGGAGGCCACGGGAATGTCATTGAAGCAATATATTCTTTATTACAGAATTCAATCCGCCAAAGATCTGCTTATAAACAGTGAAGCAAGCATTGATGAAATTGCCTGGCGTTCCGGATTTGGGGTTTCCGCGTATTTTATAAAGCGCTTTAAGGAAAGCCTTGGGGTTACGCCGCTTAACTACCGAAAAAGCAAGCTCGGAATGTCACTTTGATTATTTGTGACCGAGGACCTCTTGCTTTGCGGGCGAATTACGCGCGCCAAGTCTTGGGAATCTGTGTTCAAGAGCCGCGAGAGAAATTTCAACGTCCTCTTCAACCTCAAGCTCGCTTCCCGCGCCTACCGTTATCATATCACAATCTCTTATTGCGTTCCAGTTAAAGGTAAGACCGACGTAGGGAGTACATCTTCCCGCCGCCATGGGCTTTATGGTCATTACGGGCTTTTTGGCATTGTGGATTATTCTCGCAACAGATTCAATCTCCACCTGCATAAGGAATCCCATACAGTTGAATATCTGTATGTAGGTCTCAACGTCGTAGCCATTCTTATCGCTGTACGTAATAAGCTCGGGCATGTGAGCCGAAAGTCCGGGAATCATTCCCTGCTCGCGAATCATACTGAGATAGTCGGGAAGTCTTGTGATTTCCCTTTTATTCTTATTTACAAGCTGTTCTGCCGATGCGTGATGCACAAGACAAAACGTAGAGCCTGCCTCAGCGCTCTTTTTTATCGTTGCCTCAGCCTCGCGACGAGCTTCGGGGGTATCGTCCACGTTCATCGTAGGGGTATCTATTATAATTATCTTTTTACCAAGCTTTTCCTCGGCATACTTAACAGCCGCAAGTCCAAGAGGGTGATTGCTAAGCGGGCCCATAACCGCGTCAATTCCTCTGTCAAGATACGCTTTAAACACGGGCAAAAAGTCCTCGGGGCTCTGATACTTAGCTCTAATACCCGCATCAGCCGCCGCGCCCGTATGGCTCCATCCCAAAAGCCAATTCGTACCTATAAGCATTCGCGGCATAGACACGCCGCCTACCGTTGTTCTCGGAAATAAATCTGCCATATTATCAACCTTCCTTTTTTCTTAATTTTAACACAAAAGATATAAAAGTCCATACACTGCGCAGACTTTTTTATGGACAAAAACGATATCATTCAAAATCCTTCAAGAACCAGATATCCTCTTTTTTAAGCGAAACGGTTTTGCCGTTGAGGTAGCCAAGTGCGCCCTCTCCATCCTTGAAATTAAATTTAAGCTTATATGCGTAAAGAGCTTGGAATTTATATCCGCGGCGCTTATCCTCGCGGTTTACGCCGTACTTTCCGTCGCCCACAAGCGGATGTCCGATATGCGCCATATGCGCTCTTATCTGATGTGTGCGTCCCGTTACCAGTTCAACCTCAACGAGGCTTTCGCCGTTTTTGGTGCTGATAACCTTATACTTGGTTATAATATTTTTCGCGCCGTTTACCTTTTTATCAAAGACCTCTACGGTATTGGTGGCGCTGTTTTTTCTGAGCCACCCCGTAAGGGTATCGCTTTTTCTTTCGGGCACTCCTCTGACGATGCAATAATAAAACTTTCTTATCTCGTCCTCGCGTATCTTCTCATTCATCACGCGCAACGCCTCGGCATTTTTTGCGGCGATAACTATTCCACCCGTGTTGCGGTCTATTCTATTGCAAAGCGCGGGGGCAAAGGACTGCTCGTCCTCGGGGTTATACTCCCCTTTTTGGCAAAGATAGGCTTTTACGTGCATTATCAGCGTATTATCCGCTCCCTCGGTATCTTCATGCACAAGCACTCCCGGGCGTTTGTTACACAGAATAATATTCTCGTCCTCATAGCAAATATCAAGCTTGGGTGTTATGGTGTGCAAGGACGACGTATCCTTTTCGGGCGAGTCGAAGAACTCCTCTTTGATAAAAAGCTGTATCTCATCGCCATCGGCAAGCATATAATTAGGCTCTGTGCGCTTTCGGTTTACCTTTATTTTCTTGGTTCTCACCAATTTATACATCATCGACGTGGGAAGCCCCTTTACGGCTTTGGCAAGAAATTTGTCAAGTCTTTGCCCCGCGTCGTTTTTCTTTATCGTCAGTATTCTCATATAGTTCCGAAAATTCTGTCACCCGCATCGCCAAGACCGGGAACGATATATGCTTTTTCGTTAAGCGCTCTGTCAAGCGCGGCGGTATAGATATCAACGTCGGGGTGCGCTGAGGTAACTGCCTCTACCCCCTCGGGCGCGGCTACAAGACACATAAAGCGGATATGCTTACAGCCTCGCTGTTTAAGCAGAGTGAGTGCGTCAACCGCAGAGCCTCCCGTAGCAAGCATGGGGTCTACGAGAATTACTATTCGGTCCTCTATATCGTGGGGCAGCTTGCAGTAATACTCTACAGGTTTATGAGTTTCGGGGTTGCGGTAAAGACCTATATGCCCCACCTTAGCAACCGGAACCAGCTTGCGAAGTCCTTCCACCATACCGAGCCCCGCACGGAGAATCGGCACTATGGCAAGCTTTTTTCCCGACACGGTTTTTGCCACCATCTTTTCTATGGGAGTCTCAATCACCACGTCCTCAAGCGGAAGCTCTCTGGTAATCTCATAGCCCATAAGCATGGCTATCTCGTCAAGCAACTCACGGAAATCCTTTGATCCCGTTCTTTTATTTCTCATTATCGAAAGCTTATGCGTAATAAGCGGATGGTCAAGTATATGAAGGCGGCTCATTGTTTATCTCCTTTGTTTTACTACCTTTCAATTATACTATTTCTTCACATAATTTTCAAGTGTTTTTAAGAAAAAAGTATTTACTTGAATTGCTTTTTGTGTTATACTTATATAAATTGCGAATTTGGTGCGTAAAGGAGAAAGACCCATGCAAAAGAAGATACGCTTTGACAAGGATTGGAAATTTGTCACAGACAGAGATTGTGGCGTTTTTTCCGCGTACGGTTTCAGAAAATGCTCCTCTGCAACAGGTCCCGCCGATATAGACTATCACGAGGGAATGATGCGTAACGTTGACCTTCCTCACGATTGGGGCATAGAGCTTTTACCCGACGCACGCGCAAACCCTTCAAACGCCTGCAGACCGATAAGCCGCTACATTCCACAGGCAAGTGCTTTTGACTGTGATTCACATACTGACAGCGTTTCGGTAGGTTGGTACCGCAAGCATTTTAAGGTAGAAAAGCTTTGCGACAACCAGCGCGTTTTTTTGGAGTTTGAAGGCGTATTCCGCGATTATGCGGTTTTTGTAAACGGAATTTATATTGACAAACACAACAGCGGGTATACTTCTGCGGTTTTCGATATTACCGATCAGCTTATTTACACAAAGGACAACGTGGTTGCCATAAGAGTACACGCCACACAGCCCGAGGGCTGGTGGTACGAAGGTGCGGGAATATACGGACACGCCCATCTTATCATCAAAAGCGAGGTCTACGTTCCGCAGTACTCCACCTTTATCGTCTCGCAAAACACGGGCTCGGTAAAGGTTTCTACCGTTTTACGTAATTCTTCCTGCTTGCAAAAGTCGGTACGGCTTGAATGCAGGATATCAGACTGCGGCAGACTTTCCGCCGAGCCAAAAAGTATAACCGCCACACTTTTGCCAAGCCAAGCGCTCAACTGTTCTTTTGATTTTCATATTGAATCTCCCAAACTTTGGGATACCGAATCTCCATATCTGTACACCGCAGAATTTTTCATTGATGATGATGAAGCCGCGGACGACTCGCAGAGGTTCGGCTTCCGTGAATTTACTTACGACGCCGACCGAGGTATGTTTTTAAACGGAAAACCGATAAAAATTCGCGGTGCTTGCATTCATCAGGACTTCGGCGGCTTTGGCGTAGCTCTGCCGGAAAGTATATCCCGTTACAAAATTGAGCTTCTCAAAAGCATGGGGGTAAACGCTTACCGCGCGTCTCACCACCCAGCCTCTCCCGATATTTTAAATATCTGCGACGAGCTTGGCGTGTTGGTCTTGGACGAAACCAGAGTTTTCGGCTCGTCTCCCGAAGCTTTAAGACAGCTGGACGATATGGTAACCCAACACCGCAATCACCCTTGCGTATTTATGTGGTCACTTGGAAACGAGGAATATCACAGACAGATACAATCCACCGACCGCGCGGCACAAATGGCACGCACCGCATACGAGCGTATAAAAGCGCTTGACCCTACGCGAGCGATAACCTTTGGCTCCAACAACGGTTGCGTTGACAAAGGGGTAAACTCTGTGGTTGACGTGCGCGGATTTAACTACATAAGAAATCTTGAGCGTCTGACCCGAGATGCCAAAGGCAATCACATTCCCGGGTACAACGCCGACAGATACCACGCCGAGCATCCTGACAGAATAATGCTTGGAACTGAAGAAGGTTCTCACTTCCTTTGCAGAGACGCGGGCTTTGACAACTTTGAAAAGGGACAGGTCAACGCCACGGGAGAACACACCGCCATGGGAGGCTCTACCCCCGAGGGGTGGGTAAAATTCTATGAAAGCCGCGATTATCTTATGGGCGGTTTCATGTGGACAGGCATAGATTATTACGGTGAGCCCAAGCCCTTTACGCAAGTCAACACCTCATCAAGCTTTGGCGCTATTGACTTAGTGGGATTTCCAAAAAACAGTTATTACTACTATCGTTCCTGCTGGCTTGACGAGCCGATACTCGAAATAATGCCGCATTGGGATTTCAAAAAAGGCGACCGCATAAAGATTGCCGTATATACCAATTGCGAGTTTGTTTCGCTTTATCTCAACGGCAAAAAGCTTGGCGAAAAGCAAATGGAAAAATACGACTCCGCTATATGGGAGATTGATTTTGAGCCCGGTTGTCTTGAGGCTGTGGGAGAAAGAAACGGAGCAACATATCGCACGTGTATAAGCACGCCAAACGCCCCCAAGAAGCTGTCTTTGACGGCTGACAAGACCCACATTGACACCGACGGCATCGTTATAGTTGACGCCATGATAACCGACGAGAGCGGCAATATTTGCCGTCAATCTGACCGCGAAATTCAGTTTGAAACAGAGGGCAACGGTAAAATTATTGCAATAGGAAACGGCAATCCCGCCGATCGCAGTGCCGATAAATTCCTTGAAAGTGTTGAAACGCGAGACATAAACGGTTTTTACGTGTCACGTGACGGCGCGCCCAAGGAAAAGTACGCAATTCCCCACGAAAACGACATTTCGGGGGTTACAAAATCCCAAAGCATTGACTCTCAGTTCAAAAGCGTTCTGTTTGAGCCTAAGCACCCCGATTACGAGGACAGTCACAGACTTGTTTGGCAATATCAGTCGCCCAACGAAAAAACTACAAGCGCGATTTTTGAGGCTGAAATTGCCGATGCGGAGGGCTTTGAATTTATTCAATTTGACCGTCTGTTCGGCAAATTTGAGGTCTACCTTAACGGCACACTGATAGGAAAAAACACGGCTCATCTGCATGTTACAACACCTTACAGGTTTTATTGTCAATTTAAAAACGGGGCAAATCACCTTGAGGTCCGTATGAGCGGAGTAAACACCGCTCAGCTCGGAATATACAATCGGGTTGCAATCGGAAAAACGGTTAAACCCATCTGGAAAAAAGAAAGCTTTTACGGAAAACTCCGCGTATTTGTGCAGGCAAAGGACAGCGGCAGTTTCACGCTTTTGGCAAAATCAAACGGATTAGACAGTAAGGAGGTATATGTAAATGTCACAGAAAAAAATGAAAAATCTGGTACTTGAAGAACTCACCACCGAGCAAAAAATCGGTATGCTATTTTGCGCAAGACGTTGCGGCAAGGCTGAGGAATTTGAGCAAACACTTGAAATGATCCGCAACCGTTCATTGGGTTCAGTTCAGGTTCCCATAAACGACAAAGCCCCCGAAATAATAAAGGCGATAAAAGATGCGGCAGACTATCCGATACTCATAATCAACGACATGGAACAGGGGTACCCTCGCTCGGGGCTTGCAGCAATTCCTGCAATGACGCTCGCGGCTTGCGATGATCCCGCATATTACCGAGCTTTTGCAAAAGCTATTGTTGCCCACGCCAAAGCCGAGGGATTTAACGGCACATGGGGGCCCATAGCAGACATTCTCGGCGGTAACGGGCCCTGTCGAGTAAGCAGAACTTTTGGAGACACCCCTGAAAAAGTATTAAAAGCCAACCTGGAAATAGCGGCGGTGTTCAAGGAATACGGATTTATGTCAACGGGCAAACACTACCCCGGTTCAGAAGATTCACCATATGATACTCACATGACCGAGGGCATTTGCCATGCCACAAAGGAGCAGCTCTTAAGTTGTGACCTCATACCATACATAGAGCTTATGAACCAAGGAGTTCTTCCCGCAATTATGACAGGTCACAAGGTTTTCGACAATATAGACCCCGACTATCCTGCTTCGGCTTCAAAGAAAGTCATAGACATAATCAGAGAACAGGGATTTGACGGAGTTGCCTTTACCGATTCACTTGCAATGATGGGAATTTTGCAGAAATACGGCGAAGAAAATATTATGGGTATCTGTGTCGCGGCAGGCAACGACATTATTCTGCCAAATTACAGGACGCCCATTGACGTTGCCTACGGATATCTGCTTCAGAACTACCACGACGGCGCGTTCAGCGAAGAAAGGCTTAACGAGGCAGCAGGAAGAGTGCTTGCGCTTCAAGCTGAGATCGGCGCGAAAGCCGACCTTATTCCCGAGTTTACAGATGAAGACAGAGAAATATTGAACAGCGTGGCGCGTGACTGTATAACCGCTGTCACCGACGACGGCATCTCAGCTTCGGTTGGCGATCCCAACAAAAAACGTCTTTTTGCCATCGTAACTCCGCTTAATTTCAAGGACAACGCCCCCGAACAGGAAATACGCTCGGGAGAATGGTATTTTCCCAAAAAGATAGAAGCAAAAATCAAAGAGGAATTTCCAAACAGCGAGGTCGTCTTCGTTCCCGAATTCGCTACGCCTTTTGAAAACGAAAAGGTTTTACTGGCGGCAACGAAACACGACGAGGTAGTATTCGTCACGTTCTGCATCACCTCGGCATATCTGGGAACAGACTGTATGACACGCCGTACAGAGGC
>JAZKYO010000050.1:0-16593 GCA_045612185.1 Eubacteriales bacterium | reverse complement strand
ACCGCAAGCGGTTCCTGTTACAATTGACTTTTGCGGCTAAACACCGCAAATTTGCTTCGCAAACCGCCAATTGTAAAGGACCAAAAAAGAAAGACGCCGAAAGGGGATTTCGCTCGTTGCGACGAGCGACAAGGGCTACGCGCCCTTGACTGGCGCCACCTCGCCGGTGGGGGCGCCACGTGGCTGCTGTGCGAACACACCGATAAACTACAATTTATCTGTGCATAATAAATTTAAGGAGCTATCTGTTTAATGAGACAGCCGTTTTTGCGCATTTTTAATTTTCTGTTGCATTTTTTTGAATAATATGATACAATATAGAAAATTGCGATAGGAGAGACTTATGGAAACAGAAAAGATTTATACCGAAATTCCCTACGACAGTAAGGTCAAGCATTACGATACGCAAAAGCTGCCCCTGCGTCAATTTGTAGGATTCTGGACAACGCTGATTTTTCTTTTGAGTAAGATACTTACAATAGGTCAGAAGTACAAAATTGAAAAAATTAATGTGAAAGGGCTGAAGCCGCCCTATATAATGCTTTGCAACCACATGTATTTTGTGGACTTTTACCTTAATTCAATGGCGACATACCCCCACAGCGTTTACAATATTGCAAACGTGGACGGTTACTATCGCCGTCCGTTTCTTATGGAGCTTATCGGCTGTATGTGCAAACGCAAATTTACAACCGACCCAAGCCTTGTGGAGTCGGTGGAAAAGGTGCTTTTTGACTACAAGGGAATTATGTGTATGTACCCCGAGGCGAGATATAGCCCCGCAGGTACAACCGCGATTCTTCCCGAGTCTATGGGACAGCTTGTTAAAAAAATGAAGGTTCCCGTAGTCACCTTCGTTCACCACGGCAACTATCTTCACACCCCCTTCTGGAATTTCAGAAAAAAGAGAAAGGTTCCGCTTTATACCACAATGAAATGCGTGCTTAAAAGCGAGGACGTCGAAAAGATGACCGCCGAGGAAATTCAGGCGTTGCTTGTCAAGGAGCTTCAGTATAACGAGTACACTTGGCAGAAAGAGCAGGGAATAAGAATAACCGAGCCTTTCCGTGCCGAGGGACTGCACAAGATTCTTTACCAGTGCCCCCACTGCATGGCTGAAAGTCAGATGGAAAGCGAGGGCGTTGAGCTTCGCTGTAAGGCTTGTGGCAAGGTGTGGGAGCTTGATGAGCTTGGTGAGCTTCACGCAAAGGATGGAGAGACCGAATTTCCGCATATTCCTGATTGGTTTGAATGGGAGCGCGCCAACGTGCGCAAGGAAATTGACGAGGGCAGATATCACTTTGAGGACGAGGTGGATATTTATTCCTTACCGTCTTGCATGAAGTTCAAACACGTGGGAAAGGGCAAACTGACTCACGATTATAAGGGATTTACAGTAGAGGGTGAGTACAACGGCAAAAAATATAAGGTTCACAGGTCTGTGGCGGGAATGTACGGACTTCACATTGAGTATGATTATTGCTACGTCCGCCCCGATGACTGCATAGATATTTCTACCGCCAACGACTCTATTTACTGTTATCCCACAAAGACCGACGTGGTAACAAAGCTTTCGTTTGCCACAGAGGAGCTTTATAAGCAGAAAATGGAGGACCGCGCCCGCCGCCGCGCCGAGCGCAAGCGTGAAAAAGAATCCGCGGAAACATCACAACAATAATAATAACCCCGACGGAGTTACTCCGTCGGGGTGTTTTGTTAATCCAAAAATTGTCTTGAAACAGTAAATATGTCGCTTTGAGACAGCTTTCTGAAATCCGAGCTGATCTGAACCACAAGAATTTCGTCACCGTATTCTGCCGATTCGCCCTCGGCAAAAAGGGTGCGCTCGTCGACAAAAACGGTTTCGGTCTTTCGTCCGTTTATAAAAATCCGGCTGAATGGTGTGAAATTCTCTCCCGTAACGTAAAGCCCCGTTTCGTCGGTTTCGGCTGAAGAAATTGAGATTTCTTCAATTCCAAGCCTTATGTCACTTGGGGTGTATGGGTAATTCTCCATATACGCCAATCTGTCGCCGTAAAGCATATCGTAGCTTACAATCTCAAGAATTTCGCTGTAATTCTCGGCATTTTTAAACTCCGAGTGAACTTTGTTTACAAGTCCGTTGTCTATCCCAAGCGCCTCAAAAACAGTGGGGAACAACATGTAAGCTTCAAGATTTTCGCCTTTAATGGCAAGCTCAAAATTGCTTATAATTAAGTAATCGGTTTCATACAGATTGCGGTTTTCAAGCTCATCTGCGCTCATCTCAAGGGCGGGGAGATGGTCACCGTAAAGCACGAGAACAAAGTCCTCACCGCGCTCTGTAAGCGCGTTGTATAGCTCCCCTATAAAAGCGTCGGTTTCGTATAGCTGATTCGCGAAAAACTCAAAGGTGTTTTTGCGTTCTTCTTCATCAATTCCGAAAACCTCTATTCCGTTTTCGTTGCCCATTGGTATGTCGGGATACTTTCCGTGTCCCTGAACCGAAACAGCGAACACAAAATCACGGGTGTCGGTAGAGTCAAGCGCCTTTATAATGTAGTCGGTGAGAATTGCGTCCTTTTCCCAGCCGATGGCGTTGTATTCAATGCCCTTCATATACTCGGCGGCGGTAAAGGTGTCAAAGCCGAGATTTGCGTAGACCGAAAAGCGGTCGTAAAAGGTGGCGGTGTGGTTGTGCAGAGCGTGAGTCGTGTAGCCAAGCTCCTTAAGGTTGTAGGCAGCGGTTTCACAGCACCTGTCTCCGAGAATACTTTCGTAGGGGTATTCTCCGGTGCCGAAAAAGGTCAGGTCAAGACCGCTTAACACCTCAAACTCGGTATTAGCCGTTCCCGAACCGATAGAGGGAACTTCCAAAAGTCCGCCCGGAAATTTTTCCGCCAAAGCAGTGTAATTGGGAATGGGATTCTGCGAAAATTCAATTTCGGTCATTCTACTGACGTCGTAAAAGGATTCAAGCTGTACGAAAATTACATCGGGCTTGATTTTAGGGGGTGTGCTTTCATTGCGCTTAAGTCTTTCGACAATATCTTGAATTGTGGGGGCTGAGTAAGCCTCGGGCTCGTCAATGCCACGGTCAAATATGCTTCTGAGGAAGAAATACGGAAATCCGCATCGCTCCACCGTAAGGTTTTCCTCGTGGTTTTTGTCAAGCTTTATTGCCGCTGCACCTATAAGCGAAAGGCTTAACAGACAGCATATCAGAATAAGCAGGGCTTTTAAATAGTCGGGGCGTATTTTTGGGCACTTGATAAAAAATAACACCAAAAGCGTCACACTTAAAAGTATAAGCGCGGAATAGAGTATTATTTCCCAAATTTTCATGTACACAAAAACTATTCCGAAGCCCGTGCTCAAAATGTAGAAATCAATTCCTCCAAGAGGGGCGTTTCTCATACACATAAGCACGCAATCGGCTACGCCCATGGCAAGCCAAAACAGCGTGACAAAGGTCATTATAAATATTCGTCTGGGGGAAAACAGTGACAGCACGTAGAAGGTTATTAAAATAAGCGAGTTGAAGATAAAAAATCCAAATCCCGAAAAAATATCGGTAAATCCGCCAATAAACGAGCGCGCGTGAAGCATGGCGATAAGAATATTCATTGCTATTCCCATCGTCAGACAGCATAGAAACGGGTGTTTTACCGTTATGCTTTCGATTTTTCCGCCCAATTGCGCAAAAAAGATTTTTATTTTTGTGAGTGTGTTGTTCATTTTTGTTTTGAGTTTCAAAAGCAGTTATTTTTTCGCTTGTAAGTGTTGACTTTAAAGGTGGTTTTTGTTATACTATATACGTATGTCAAGCTGTCCGGCCATAAGCTTTTTGCGGAAGCTGAGATAGTACACAATGTTTCCGATAAAGGATATTGTCCAAGTGATCGGATAGGATAAATAGAGGTAATAAATGTTGTCGGGTGTTTCGGGCGAGCCCGGGAAAATGCGGCAGATTGTAAACACCCAGATAACTCTGAAAAGGCAAGTTCCTACAAGAATTATCAGGGTTGGAATAATTTGCTTTCCTATGCCCTTGTTAAAGGAAGCGGCGGTGTCCATAAGTCCGCACAAGAAGTACGGAACGCACACCACCCACAGACGGCGCATTCCCGCCTCTACAACGGCGGGGGAGTCGGGGGTGAAGAAATTGAGGAGCGGCTTTGCGAATATCATGGCTATGCCCGAGGTTGATATGCCCACAAGCATTACTATTCCCACGCCGCACAAAAGCACTCTGTCAAGCCGCTTGAATTTGCCCGCGCCCATGTTTTGTCCCGCAAAGACTATGACGCCCTGGGCTATGGAGGCGAGGCAGATATAAACGAATCCGTCAATATTCGCGGCGGTGGAGTGACCGGAAATAACTACGTCACCGTAAGAGTTTACGGTGGACTGAATGATAACGTTTGATATAGCGAAAAGCATAGACTGCAATCCCGAAGGAATGCCTACTCTGAGTATTCTGATTATCGAGTTTTTGTTTGGCATAAGGTCGGCAAAGCTTATGTGGCAAAGCCCCTTGGTTTTAGCCATGTAAATAAGCGCGAGAATCATTGACACGTATTGCGAAGCGGCAGTGGCTATACCAACGCCTACCGCTCCCTTTTGGAAACCTATTACCATTACAAGATTAAGTATAACATTTACCACACCCGAAATAGCAAGGAAAACAAGCGGCCTGGTTGTGTCACCCGACGAGCGAATTGCCGCCGCGGCGTAGTTGTATATCATGCATGCGGGAACTCCCACAAAATAAGCTTTCATATAGGGAACTGCCTCGGCAAGCACGTTGTCGGGCGTGCCCATAAGCGAAAGCATGGGTTTGGCAAAAATAAATCCCAGAATTGCTACGGCAAAGCCGAGAATGGTCGAGAAAGATATGGCGGTATGTATCACGCGTTTTAATCTGTCGTGGTCTCCGCTTCCTATGTCGTGAGCAACCGAAACGCCAACACCAACCGAAAGCCCCATAGCAGTGTTTACTATAAGATTGATAAGTGAGCCGCAAGCGCCTACCGCACCGACGGCAATTTCACCGTTTTCGGCGTAGCGTCCAACAACCGCCATGTCGGCGGCGTTAAACAGAAGCTGAAGAACTCCCGTAAAGAGAATGGGGAGTGCAAACATAAAAATTTTACCGAAAAGCGGACCTTCGGTCATGTTTATATCGTGGTTCTTTTTAATCATTGTTTCGCCTTTTCAAATAGTATTTTGGAAAATCTCAGGTGAGGAGATACCGGTAATAAGTATACTACTGTTTTAAGTTTTTTTCAATAGATTTTTGTATTTTCTATAAATAAATTTCACCCGATGAAAGGAGATAATTATGTTAAACAGGATGAATGTTTCGGTTGACCTTTGCGTGGTCGGCGGAGGCATGTCGGGTATTGCCGCGGCTGTCGCGGCGGCGCGTGAAGGGGCAAAGGTCGCCCTTGTTCATGAGCGTCCCGTGCTTGGAGGAAATGCCTCCTCGGAAATAAGAATGTGGATATGCGGCGCGCAGGGCGAGAACAACCGCGAGACGGGTATTCTTGAAGAAATTCTGCTTGAAAATCTCTACCGCAATCCAACGAAAAACTATTATCTGTGGGATACCTTGCTTTACGAGTTTGTAAAGCGTGAGAAGAATATAGAGCTTTTCCTTAACGCCACCTGCATGGATGCCGAGTGCGAGAACGGAGAGTTTGCCGACGGCAGAAGTGTAAGAATAAAGAACATAACAGCCTATCAGCTTACTACCCAAAGGTTTGTGGATATAGAGGCAAAATACTTTGCCGATTGCTCGGGAGACAGTATTTTAGCTCCGCTTACGGGCGCTGAGTTCAGAATCGGACGCGAGGCGGCTTCGGAATTTTCCGAGGACACCGACAGAGAAAAGCCAGATAATATGGTAATGGGAATGAGCTGTATTTTGCAGGGCAGACAGACCGATAAAAAGGTGGAATTTATCGCCCCCGACATTGCCACAAAGCTTAGTGACGAGGACGTTAAGAATCGTCCGATGAATCCATATAAGACTATCGAGAACTTCTGGTATCTTGAGCTTGGCGGAAATCGCGACACCATAGGAGATACCGAGGAGTTAAGGGACGAGCTTGTTCCCTTGGCGCTTGGAGCTTGGGATTATATTAAAAATTCGGGCAAGTGCGACGCAGACAACTGGGAGCTTGATTTTCTCGGATTCCTGCCCGGAAAGCGCGAGTCGCGCCGAATGGTGGGCGAGTATATAATTACCCAGCCCGATATAACCAACCGCAAGGTCTTTGAGGACACCGTGGCGTACGGCGGCTGGCCTCTTGACGACCATTATCCCGCGGGGTATTACCACAGAGGCAGACCAAATACCAATTTCAAGACCCCCGCGCCCTACTGCCTGCCTTACCGCGCCCTTTACTCAAAGAACGTGGAAAATCTGTTTTTCGCGGGCAGAAATATCAGCATGACACATACCGCCATGAGCAGTATTCGCGTTATGGCGACCTGCGCGCTTCTCGGTCAGGCTGTGGGAACAGCGGCGGCGGTTGCCTCCGAGCATTGCGTAACCCCTCACGGAGTTTACAAGGAATATCTCGGTGAGCTTCAGTCAAGACTGATGAACGCAGATTGCTTCTTGCCCTTCTTTAAGCGCGAAATATCCGAGCTTTGCAAGAACACGCCCATAGCTTCGGGCTGTGACTGCCTTAAGAACGGCGAGGACAGAGCAAATTCCATATACGGCACTTCCGATAAGGGCCTGTCGGTAAAGAACGGAGAGGCGCTTGAATACAGATTTGGTAAATCCGAAAAGATAAATTCGGTGCATATCGTATTTGACAGCGACCTCGACCGTAAGACCGTGCCGGGCGACCGTGTTGAAAAATACCACTCAATGCGCGCAAACGTCCTGCTTGACAGCCCCGTTATGCACCTTCCTACAACGCTTTGTAAGTCCTTCAGGATTGAGTGCGAGAGGAGTGGAGAAGTCAAGACGTTTGAATTTGACAAAAATCTTAAACGAAGCTATCATATCAACCTCGGAGAAAGCTATGACGTTATCCGTCTCGTGCCGCTTTCAAACTGGGGAGAAAGTGAGGAAACGAAGGTAGTGTCCTTCGACTTTAACTGATGCTTAAAAAATTGCTTAAACTTTTTTTGGTCTACATGAAAATAGGCTTGTTCACGTTCGGCGGCGGCTACGCTATGATTGCCCTTATCGAGGACGAAATCGTAACGAAGCGCGGTTGGATAACCAAGGAGGAGCTTGCCGACATCGTGGTTATTGCCGAGTCCACCCCAGGCCCGATCGCCATAAACTGCTCCACCTATGTGGGCTATAAGATAGCGGGCACTATAGGCTCCGCGGTGGCAACGGTAGCCGTGGTTATTCCGTCGTTTGTGATAATCTACGTTATCTCGCTGTTTATAAACGCCTTTCTTGCCGTAGAGCTTGTGCAGTACGCCTTTGCGGGAATTAACTGCGCGGTTGGTCTCATTATTATAAGAACGGGTATAAAAATGCTGGGAAGCTTTAAAAAGACTCCGCTTTCACTTACTTGCTTTGCTTTGGCTGTAGTGGGGCTTTTGGCGGTTAACTTCTTTGCAATTGACTTTATTTCTCCCATTTATTTCGTGCTTGCTGGTATCATTATAGGTATCGTGGCTTGCATTGTGCCTAAGCTTCAGAGGAAGGGAGGGGAAGAAAAATGATTTTTCTCGAGCTTTTCCTTACCTGCTTTAAGGTAGGTCTGTTTACTATCGGTGGCGGCGCGGCTATTATTCCCATTCTTCAACAGGAGGTTGTGGCAAAGGGCTGGATAGATATGGAGCAGGTGACTACCTATATAGCTATCTCCGAGTCTACCCCCGGACCTATCGCTATTAATATGGCAACCTTTATAGGCTCGTCTCAGGCGGGCTTTCTCGGGGCGCTCTGCGCTACTCTCGGTATGGTGATGCCGTCGTTTATCATCATTCTCGTTATCGCTAAATTTTTCTCTAAATTTTCCGAAAACACCTATATCAAAACTATACTCGTGTCAATCCGCCCCTTCGTTGTGGGTATGATACTTTCGGCGGGTGTTTATCTTTTGTTTTCGGCAATAGGTATCCACGGGGTAGAAAGCCTTAAGAGCTTTGGCAGCGAGATTATGCCTATAATTATAACCGTGCTTTTGGCGGTAATAATGTTCGTTTATAAAAAGATATTCAAAAAGCCGATACCTGTAATTATGTTTATCGTGATAGCGGCTTGCGTGGGTATGCTTTCATCTTTGATTAAAATTTAAAGGAGAGGAATTATGAAAAAGTATCTTCTGACAGAAACAGGAAATTTCTACAAGGCAAATCTTCATTGTCACACCAACGTTTCAGACGGCTCGCTTAGCCCGGAGGAGGTAAAGGAGGCGTACAAGTCTCATGGGTATTCCATAGTGGCGTATACCGACCACGATATTATGATAGACCACGACGACCTGCGTGACGAAAACTTTTTGCCGCTTCTCGGATATGAGATGGAGACAACAGAGCAGCTTCCCTACGGAAACGAGCCGTTTTATCTCAAGCGCAGCTGCCACATATGCCTTATTGCCCGTGACCGCGAAAACGCAAAGCAGGTTTGCTGGCATCGCTCCAAGTATCTGCTTGGACACGGCAAGGAGTATATGCACCTTGCGAAATTTGATGAGGAGCTTCCCGACTATAACCGAATTTACAGTCACATGGGAATAAACGATATTATCGCCAAGGCAAAAGAGGGCAATTTCTTCGTTACCTATAACCATCCCAAGTGGTCAATGGAGGGCTACCCCGAGTATTCGGGCTACTGCGGAATGGACGCTATGGAAATGTTCAACGGCGGCTGCCTTAACGCAGGCTACGACGACTATAATCCGGGCGTTTACGACGATTTGCTCCGTCAGGGGAAGCGAATCTATTGCATAGGTGCAGACGATAACCACGGCTCAAAGCAGGAGGAGAGAAGATATTGGGACTTCTTCCGCGCCTTTACAATGATAAAGGCTGAAAAGCTGGAGTATGGAGCGATAATAGACGCCCTTGATAACGGCAATTTCTACGCGTCAGAGGGACCCGAAATTACCGAGCTTTATCTTGAGGACGGAAATGTGCATATCAAGTGCTCGGGTGCGGCGCAGATAACCTACACGGCGGGAAGAAGAAAGTCGGGAATAGTTAAAGCCAAGGACGGCGTAGCCGTAACCGAGGCAGTATTTCCCGTAGTTCCCGAGGATGTGTATTTCCGTCTTACCGTAACCGATATGAACGGAATGCACGCCACCACCAACGCCTATTTTACAGACGAAGTTCTTTAATCGGAAAGGAGCTGTCTCATTAAGAGCACAGCTCCTACTTTATTTATACGTTAAAATTGTAGTTTGCAGGTGAGTTGGGGAACGGGTCGCTTTTTTGTAAAAAAGCTCCGCAAAAAACTTTTCCGGAAAAAAGTTTTTATAAATTTGGTATATTATTTGTGCCACAGAGTAACCTCAGCGCACACTGCCACGGATGTTTAGTACGTAGCCAAAACAATAGCTCCCGCTGGTTTTCAAGGCATTGAAAACCCCACTTTATTTGTTTTTGATTCGTTTTGATATAAAGAAAACCTCGGTGTTTAGCCGAGGTTTTCGTATTGCGTGCGTTATGTTAGCACTAATTATTATTCGTGAACGCCGAAGGCAACCAGCCCACCGCAGGTGCGTGGGGGCGAAGCCGACAGGCCCACCGCCAGGTGCGGCGAGGACTATTTCTTGGAAAGATATTTTCGCATATCAATGGCGCAGGCAACAAGGATAATTAAGCCCTTGATGACGTATTGCATATTTGAGTCTATTCCGAGAAAGGTGAGCCCCACGAAAATGATTCTCAAAAGCAGAACGCCCATGATAACTCCGCGGATTTTGCCGATGCCGCCCACAAACGAGACGCCGCCGATAACGCAGGCGGCTATTGCGTCAAGCTCGTAATTCAAGCCCGTCGCTGCGCTGTTTGAGCCTATTCTCGCCGCCTCGATAAAACCTGTAATTCCGTACATTACCCCCGCAAGCACGAAAACGAGAATTATGGTGCGGTTTACGTTAACGCCCGATACATTTGCCGCCTCGGGATTAGAGCCCACGGCAAACATGTTCTTTCCAAATACCGTTTTGTTCCAGGTAAACCACATTATAACGGTTATAATGAGGACGTAAAGAACGTATTTGGGAATTGAGGCGTTTCCAAACCTTATAAGACTTCCGGTAATAAAATTCGTGTATCCCGTGTCAAGTCCCGAGATAGACTGACCGTTGTTAGTTCCTTGCATAAGGTATACAAGGAGTGCGCCGTAGGTTATAAGCTGAGTGGCAAGGGTTACGATAAAAGGGTGAAGCTTGAATTTGGCGGTGCAAAATCCGTTGATAAATCCCACCAAAGCTCCTATGGCGATTACAATAAGAAAGACGGCAAAAAGCGGAAATGTGGGGAGAGTGGGAAACATTTTTCCCGCGTATCCGCTTGCCTGTAAAAGCGAAGCGGCGATACAGGCGGTCACGCCCACAATTCTGCCTGCGGAAAGGTCGGTTCCCATAAGAATTATGCATCCGGCTATTCCAAGCGCAATGGGCAAATTTGCGGCAGAGAGGGAAATAATATTTATTATCGAAGAAAGGGAAAGAAAACGCGGGTCGTACACGGCAATCCCCACAATGGCGGCAAAAAGCAGTATATATAAGAGGTTGCGAATTATAAAATCCTTGACGTTGTTTAGCGTTTCCGTGTTTCCGAGCTTTTTGAAATCAAATCGCTCTTTGAGATTTTTGGGACTTGGCATATCGTCCTCCTTCATAAATGTTTGGTGGCAAGGGTCATTATCTCTTCTTGTGTCGCGCTTTCGGCATCAAGCTCGCCCGCGATTCTTCCGCCCGACATAACTATAATTCTGTGGCAAACACCAAGCAGCTCTGGCATTTCGCTCGAAACCATTATTACCGATTTTCCCTCGGCGGCGAGATCTGAAATCAGTTGGTATATCTCATATTTCGCGCCTACGTCTATTCCTCGCGTGGGCTCGTCGAGAAGCAAAAACGAGGGCTTTGTGAGAAGCCAACGGGCAAGAATAACCTTTTGCTGATTTCCGCCCGAAAGCGAGCGTATTTTTGCCGTCCGTGACGGGGTTTTTATCTTCATAGCGGAAATTCCCCAGTCGGTGTCACGCCGCATTTTTGCGGCGTTCAGCCCCAAGCCCTTTTTATAGCTTTTGATGTTTGAAATAACTGTGTTGTCGGTGATGTCGAGAATTGAAAAAATTCCCGTGGCGCGTCGCTCCTCGGTTATCAGCGCAAATCCGTTTTTTATGGCGTCACGCGGAGAATCGTTCTTTATTTCCTTGCCGAAAGCTAAAATTTTGCCATCACTTTTTGTCAAAAGTCCGAAAAGTGTTTCCAAAAGCTCGGTTCGTCCCGAGCCGTCAAGCCCCGCCACACCTACTATTTCTCCTTTTTTTATGCTGAATGTCAGGTCTTTTGCGTTTGAGTAACGCGCCGAAAGACCCTTTACCTCAAGCACCGTGTTGCCAATGCTTTGAGGTTTTGGCGGGAAACGGTCGGTAAGCTCGCGTCCTACCATAAGACGGATTATCTTTTCGGTGGTCAGCTCCTCGCGTGGCTTGGTGGCTATGTGGCAACCGTCTCTCATAACGGTTACCTCGTCGGAAATTTGCAGTATCTCCTCCATTTTGTGGGAGATGTATATTATGCCGCACCCATCGTCGCGTAGCTTGCGGATTATTCTGAACAGTTGCTCGACCTCGCGATCATTGAGCGACGAGGTTGGCTCGTCAAGAACAATTATTTTCGAACCGTAGGAAATGGCTTTAGCAATTTCCGCCATTTGGCGCTTGGAAACCGACATGTTTTCCATTATTTCACGGCTGTTTATCTCTATCCCGAGAGTTTTAAAAAGCTCGGAGGTTTTTTCGTTCATTTTCCTCTCAAGTGTAACAAAACCAAGGGCAGTAGGATATCGCCCAAGCCAGATGTTGTCGCTTACGCTTCGCTTTAAGGCTTGGTTCAGCTCTTGATGTACCATAGCAACCCCAAGCCCAAGCGCCTCTTTGGGATTTTTTGGAGATATGGGCTTTCCGTCAAGAAAAATCTCGCCGCTGTCGGGGGAGTATATTCCGAAAAGGCATTTCATAAGCGTGGATTTTCCCGCACCGTTTTCACCCATCAGCGCGTGAATACTTCCGTGCTTTACCCTGAAATTCACACGGTCAAGAGCCTTGACCCCCGGAAAGCTTTTGCTTATGTTTCGCATTTCCAATAGATATTTTTCTTCCATATTATATATTTCACTCCGTGGATTTAAGGGAACGCGCCGCAGGCGCGTTCCCGCCTTGTTATTCCCCTAAATATACCGAGTAATTTATACGCAGCTTGGCAGAGTCTGAATCCACCGAGTAGTCCTCCATGTCGTCAAAAAGCTCGTCGCCCTCAAGAGCGTTGTCCGCTACCTTAATTATTGCCCTTGCCATCTCTGCACCGTCCTGCTTTATTGTGCCAGCCATTTTGCCGCTTTTTATAAGCTCGCGAGCTGCCGAGGTGGCGTCGACACCAAATACCGGAATAGTTACTGAGTTTTCAGCCCCCGTGTTGTAGCCCGCAGCGTTAAGCGCAGAAATTGCGCCCTCAGCCATGCCGTCGTTGTTGCAGATAACAAGCTCAACCATGTTTTTACCCTCTATGCTGTGCGAGGAAAGAATGGTGTTCATATAATCGTTTGCCGCCTGCGCCGACCATTTTCCCTCGCGGTCAAGCAGATATTTGTCGGTGTTGGAGCGGTCGTAGAAGGCGAGCGCGGGCAACCCTGCCTCCGAAAGCTTTTTGTTGGCGTTTTCTACCGAGTATTCTGTGCGGTAAATCGCCTCATTGTTGCCTTTCTCGCCCATAAACATAACGTAGGATATTTCACCGTCACCGTTTAAGTCGACCGCCTCGTAATTCTTAACAAGATAGTCGCCTATCATGTCGCCTTGAAGATATCCCGCCTCCGCGGCATCGGTACCTATGAATACGCACTTGTCGTAGCTGTTTATTGCCTCGTCGGAGATTTCGCGGTTAAAGAATATTACGGGGATCCCCGCGTTTTTCGCAAGTGCGATTATACCGCTTGCCGCGTCGTCAGAGCCTGTGGTAACAATGTTGACAACCAATAGCTTAGCCCCCTTTGTTATAGCGGTTTGCACCTGCTCTGTCTGGGTGGTCTGACTGTTGTTTCCGTCGTGGTCCTGATAGGAAATTCCTGCATCGGAAAGAGCCTTATCAAGCGCCGAGCGCACCGTGGAAATGTAGGTGTCGCTGTAAGTGTAGTAAAAAACGTGAACGTCTGCGTTTTTTCGTCTCGCGCAACCGCAAAAAGCGGTCAGCATGAATATTGATGCCAAAAAAATCGATAATACTTTTTTCATAAAATACTCCTTGATTTGTTCGTACAAAATAATTGTTCCTCAAAAACGGTGTAGTATTCCTAAATGTTTTGAGCAAAAATAAATTTTGGTGTTGCAATTTTGGGTTTGATGTGGTAAAATTAGTTTAGTAAAATAAAAAGGAGAAAAATTATGGCAAGAAGAAAGAAAAAACTGCCATTGTGGCTGGTGGCAATAATTCTCATAGTGTGCGCTGCATTGTATCCTATGATGAATAAAGAAGGTGCCTCAGATGGCGGAGACAGGGTGGTTTCTTCCGTAGATGGTACAATGGAGCTTCATATTATCGACGTCGGTCAAGCCGATGCCATACTCATAAGATGTGAGGCGGGAAATATTATCGTTGATGCCGGAGACCGAGACGATGACAATACCGTTAAGAACTATCTTGAAGCCCTGGGCGTACAAGAAATAGAATACGCAATATTCACTCATCCCCACGCGGACCATATTGGCGGGGCTGATACGATTATTTCTTCCTTTGATATCAATAATGTTATCATGCCCGACGTGGACGAGAAGCATGTGCCCACAACGGTCGTTTACAGTAACATGATATCTGCTATCGAGCAAAAAGAGAATATTAACGTAATTGCCGCTGAGTCGGGGGCGGAGTATTCGGTGGGCGAGGTTAAAATGAAGATACTCAGCCCGAATTATATTGAGAAATACAGCGAGCTTAACGATTACAGCGTGGTTGTAAGGGTGGATTTCGGCTCAACTTCGTTTATGCTTATGGGTGATGCCGAAGCGGTGAACGATGAGGAAATGCTTGCTACATACCCCGCCAATGAGCTAAAAAGTACGTTCTATAAAGCGGCGCATCACGGAGCGCGCGAGTCCAATACCGCAGAGTTTCTGAAAGCCGTTTCGCCCGAAATTATTGCCGTTTCCTGTGGAGAGGGTAATAGCTACGGGCATCCACACGCCGAGGCTATGGCAAGATTCGAGGATACGGGCGCGACGATTTACCGCACCGATCTTCTTGGAACACTTAAATTCGTAAGCGACGGAACAACGCTGACAAAAGTTGATTGATAAAAGCTGTTGCGGGCTTGCCCGCAACACCGTTTTTAGGAGAAAAATATGAAAGTATTGATAACAGGCGGCTCACGCGGTATAGGCGCGGAGTGCGTAAGAAAATTTGCGGGAGATGGAAATACCGTTTTCTTCATATATAACAATAGTGATGAACGCGCGGGCGAGCTGTCACGCGATACGGGCGCGACAGCTATAAAAGCAGACGTTTCGGATTTGAACGCACTTAAAATAGCGGTGACTGCGGCTGCCGTAAAAATGGGTGGTATAGATGTGCTTGTTAATAACGCCGGTGTGGCGCATATCGGGCTGTTTACCGATATAACAGATGAGGAAATGATGAGAGTTTTCAACGTAAACCTCGTTGCCGCTAGCGTTGCGGCGAGAGAAGCGGCTAAATGTATGATTCGCAACCATTCGGGAAGAATAATAAATATAGGCTCGGTGTGGGGCAGAGCAGGAGCCTCCTGCGAGGTGGTGTATTCTGCGTCAAAGGCGGGTCTTGAGGGGCTTACCAAAGCACTTGCAAAGGAGCTTGGACCTTCGGGGATAACGGTTAATTGCGTTGAACCGGGCGTAATAGATACAGATATGAACAGTGCGCTTGATGAAAATACTTTGCGTGAGCTTTGTGAAGAAACGCCGCTGTGCCGTATAGGCACCGTCGCAGACGTTGCGGAGACGGTAACGTGGCTCGCATCCGAAAAAGCAAGCTTCATAACGGGACAAATAATAGGTGTAGACGGCGGTTTCGGGCAGTGAAAAAATTTTAAAAAAATTTGAAAAAAGCTATTGACAAAAAATAAACGATGTGATATAATATGCAAGCTGTTAAAAAACAGCGGTTAAAAATATCATGAGGTTGATGAAAAAAACTTTAAAAAAGTTTTGAAAAAGGTATTGACATTTAAAAACCTTTGTGATATAATAACAAAGCTGTCGCGAAAACGGGGCAGTGAAACGGTCATTGAAAATTGAACAACGAAGAGAGAAGTACAAGCATATAAGTATGTGCGAGAACGGAACTCGAAAATTTCTGAGAGAACAAATACAACTCAAACAAAAGTAAGAGAAGCTAAGATAGCACTCGATTGAAGATTTGAACTCAGGTGACTGAGATTAAATACAAACATTCGAGAGTTTGATCCTGGCTCAGGATGAACGCTGGCGGCGTGCATAACACATTCAAGTCGAACGGAGCTTTGAGAATTAATCCTTCGGGAAGCGTTTTTGAAGCTTAGTGGCGGACGGGTGAGTAACGCGTGAGCAACCTGCCTTTGCGAGGGGGATAACGTCTGGAAACGGACGCTAATACCGCATGATGTATAGGGATTGCATGTTTCCTATACCAAAGATTTATCGCGCAAAGATGGGCTCGCGTCTGATTAGGTAGTTGGTGAGGTAACGGCCCACCAAGCCGACGATCAGTAGCCGGACTGAGAGGTTGAACGGCCACATTGGAACTGAGATACGGTCCAGACTCCTACGGGAGGCAGCAGTGGGGAATATTGGGCAATGGGCGCAAGCCTGACCCAGCGACGCCGCGTGAGGGAAGAAGGTCTTCGGATTGTAAACCTTAAACAACAGGGACGATAATGACGGTACCTGTTAGGAAGCCACGGCTAACTACGTGCCAGCAGCCGCGGTAATACGTAGGTGGCAAGCGTTATCCGGATTTACTGGGTGTAAAGGGTGTGTAGGCGGGAAGGTAAGTCAGATGTGAAATGTACAGGCTCAACTTGTACACTGCGTCTGAAACTGCTTTTCTTGAGTGTCGGAGAGGTAAGTGGAATTCCCGGTGTAGCGGTGAAATGCGTAGATATCGGGAGGAACACCGGTGGCGAAGGCGGCTTACTGGACGACAACTGACGCTGAGACACGAAAGTGTGGGGAGCAAACAGGATTAGATACCCTGGTAGTCCACACTGTAAACGATGAATGCTAGGTGTGGGGGCGCAAGCTTCCGTGCCGCAGTTAACACAATAAGCATTCCACCTGGGGAGTACGGCCGCAAGGTTGAAACTCAAAGGAATTGACGGGAGCCCGCACAAGCAGTGGAGTATGTGGTTTAATTCGACGCAACGCGAAGAACCTTACCAGGA
>JAZKYO010000049.1:0-5497 GCA_045612185.1 Eubacteriales bacterium | reverse complement strand
TGTTCGCACAGCAGCCACGTGGAGCCCCCACCGGCGAGGTGGCGCCAGTCAAGGGCGCGTAGCCCTTGTCGCTCGTCGCAACGAGCGAAACTCTCCAATCGGCGTCTTTCTTTTTTGGTCCTTTTTTCTTTCGCGCCTACTTATCCGAAAGAAAAAAGGACAAGGGGAATAAACTAATTATTCTACATATTTACAGATTTTTGCACAGCTAAATTTTTATGTGTTGTATAATAGTTACTTACTGTCTCTTGCGCTTTTTCTTTTTAGATAAAGAGGCGTAAAAAGAAAAAGCGCACAAAAAGAAAAGACGCCGAGCGCCTGCGGGCGCGGGCGGACGCTTTTTGAAAAAAGCTCCGCAAAAACTTTTCTCGATGGCTGCTGTGCAAACACATCGATAAACTACAATTTATCGCTCTGTCAATACGAAAGAAAACCGCCATTGTTTAGATGGCGGTTTTCATATTGCGTGCGATATGTTCGCACTAATTATATATGTCGTTTTGCGTATTCCTGAACGTCAACTACCGTACCCGTGCGGCGAGACTCTTCGGCTGCGAATACTGCAACGTGGTTCTTTGCGGATACAAGCGCAGAGCAGTAGGAAACGCTACTCTTGCCTTCTCCGACAAGCTCAACAAGTGCCTTGATGAGTCGGCTGTCGCCTCCTCCGTGACCGCCGAGAATACTCTCGTCCTGAACAACGTCGGAACTTTTTACAGTTTCAAGCTTCTTGTCCTTAAAGGTGTAAACGCTAATGTCGCCTGTTCCCGCGTCACCTATAAGCTCGCCTTCGGTTCCCATTATCGTAATCTTTCTGCCGCCCTTATTAAATGCGCTGACTGTAAAGGTTGCGATAAGACCGTCCTCAAACTCCATGTTTACTGTCTGATGGTCGGTTACGTTGTTGTCGGAGTTGAACGCGCAAAGACCGTAGGTGGTTTCGCGGAGCATCTTTTCAACTTCCTCGTCGGTAGCGTTTTGGAAGGGAGGCGCCATGGTGGATGCCGTTCTGAACCAAGCGTTCTTCTTGTCATCGTAATAAAGCTTTACGGAGTTGTAGGGGCAGGTGTCGGCGTGGGGACAGCCCTCTATGCAACGTTCGGGCGAACCCTCGGGCTTGTTTGCCCTTGTGAAGTAAGAAAGCGATCCAAAGGACTGAACGCGCTTGAATTCTTTATCCACAAGCCATTGGAGAATATCGAAGTCGTGGCAGGATTTTGCCAGAACCATAGGCGTGCTTTTTTCCTCAACGTGCCAGTTGCCGCGCACGTAGCTGTGGCTGAAATGCACGTTTCCGACGCCTTCGGTGTGATTTATGTTCATAACCTTTCCGATTTTGCCGTCGTCAATAAGCTTTTTGAGGGCGCGGAAGAAAGGAGCATAGCGAAGCACGTGACCGATAATAACGTGAACGCCTTTCTTTTCAGCCGCCTCGGCAATCCTCATGCACTCCTCGGGGGTAGGCGCCATGGGCTTTTCAAGAAGCAGATTATAGCCCTTTTCAATAGCCATCATAGCGGGCTCAAAGTGCATTTGGTCCTGCGTGGAAATAATCACCGCGTCTGCCATCTTGGGGCGTTCCATAAGCTCGCGCCAATCCTTTACCACGTTTTCCTCGGGAATGTTGAATCTTTCTTTAAATGCGATTCTGCGTGCGTCAACGGGCTCAGCAACGCCCACGACCTCCATTTTATCGGGATTGTTTAACGCGTACTTTGTGTATGCGTTTCCGCGGTTGCCCGCACCGAGAACTATAAAGCTGACCTTTTTCATAATTTTATCCTTTCTTTTTTTGTCTCAAAATCGGTTGACAAAGAGGTTGTTTTGTGTTATGATACAATTATACACGGCACAAAAACAAATGTATATACAATTTTGCGTAAAAAATCTTTGATTTTGCGTAAAAAACTTTAATTTTGAGTATTTTGCGGAGAGGGGAAAATGGGATTAAACAATTTTAAGCTTTGCTATTTTGAACCGTCGGTGCGCGTTACCGCGCTTTGCTCCGCGCACGTGGGTATCCGACCGGTGGGGTATTCCTATGAGGGGGAGAGCCACGATTTTTGGGAATGCGTTTTCGTGATAAAAGGTAACGCGGGGATCACCGCAGGTGAAAAGATATATTCGCTTTGCGATGGGCAGATGATTTTTCATCCGCCCGGGGAATTTCACCGACTTTGGAACGAGGGCGATGACTATCTCAGAATAATAATAGTCACCTTTGCCGCCGACAGATTTCCCATAGACACGCACACAATATGCTCCTTTACCTCAAGCAAGGAGGTCTTTTATACAGTTCACGAAATAAGAAAGCGGTTTGAGACCGACGGAATTTTTGTTACCGGGGTGCGCGACCCCGATAATCCAAGCGCGGTACAGAGAACGATAAGCAGGCTTGAGAATCTTTTGCTTGATCTGCTTGACCAATGCGTAAACGAAAATCTTGAAAGCGCGAAAAAAGACAGAATGTCAGAGCTTTATTCCACGGCTGTGACAGTTATGAAAAGCAACATCGGCACACGTCTTTCGGCATCTCAGATAGCCGTCGCTTGCGGCATGAGCGTGTCGACTATGCAAAAGCTGTTTTACAGATATACGGGAATGGGAATGATGAAGTATTACGAGGGCGTGCGGATGCAACACGCGCAAACCCTGCTCAACAACGGATATATGGTAAAGGAGATAGCCTTTGCTCTCGGGTATCATGACCAGAACTATTTCAGCACAGCCTACAAGCGCTATTTCGGCGTTTGTCCCGGAAAAGAAAAATAAAACCAAAAACACCGCCCGTACGGGCGGTGTTTTCGGAATAATTCTATTTAAAAAGGAGTTTAGATATTTGCTGTTTTAATTACTCTTCAACTGCAAGCTCAGCCTCAGCGATAACTGTTGCGTCAGCATAGCAAGCCTTTACTGTGTCAACGAATACGGGGATGATGTTAGCGGACCACTCGGTTGCGCCTGCGTGTCCGTAAGCAGTGATTACGTAGTCACCGATAGCGATAGCAACGAATTTTTCGGGGCTACCGCACATCCAGTGGTTGCCAAGGAAGCTTTCCTTTGCGGAATCAGCAAAAGCGTTCTTTGTGGAAGTGTCCTTGAGGTGGAATACACCTGCTGTGAAGGTGTTTGTGTTCATGCCGTGCATGAGGTGAGCGATCTCGTCAACGAGAGCGATGTTTTCGGGGGTCATTACAAAGTAGAATGCTGCTGTTTCAAGAGCCTCTGCGTTGTCAGTGGGAATAGAGCCTGCGCCTTCCCAGTTCATGTTGTCGCCAAATCCGCCTGCTGCCATAAACTTCTGATCTTCGGGATAAGCAGCCCAAACTGTCTCAAGAATCTCAAGAGCGCTACCTGCCGCGGGAGCGTCTGTTGCGGGGGCATCTGTCTCGGGAGCGTCTGTTACAGGAGCGTCTGTTACGGGGGCTGTGGTCTCATTGTTGTTGCCGTCACAGGCTACGCAAGCAAGAATCATAAGTCCTGCAAGTACAAGTGCAAAAATCTTTTTCATTTTGTATGTTTCCTTTCTGTTTGGAGTTTTTCTCCGTTTTATGTCGCTGTTTTCAGCGTCTTACATAAGCTACACGTATTAATATGCCGTAAGGTCACAAATTTTTTTAAAAAATAAAAATTTTTTTATTTTTATTGAAAAAAATATCTGACATGTGGTATACTGATGGAGAACAAAGTTATATATAAAGGAGAAGAATTATGAAAAACATCGATTTGAATTTCTTTCCGGGCTGGACGAGAAAATCCGTTACGTTTACCATTGATGACGGAAATCTTAAAATGGATACCGAGTTTATAAGAATTGTAAAGCCCTACGGTATAAAGGGAACTTTCAATATCACGTCCGACAATTCAACCAAGCACAATAATCCCGAGCTTATCCGCGCTACCTATCGCGGATTTGAAATTGCAAACCACGTAAAGCGCCATCCGCACGCTACTTTGGACAGCGATGCGCCCATAGTGGCTTCGCCCGACGTGTTTGACGAGGAAACAGCCGACAAAACCAAGTACTACCGCATAGAGGGACTGCCCGAGGGAGCTTATTGGAAATACGAGGAGACAAGCAAGCGTTGGAGCATTATAGCAGACGCAAAGGCTTACATAGCTCTTGTTGAGGCATGCGAGGTTGAGCTTGAGGAAATATTCGGAAAGGGAAGCGTGCGCGGCTTTGTTTGGCCGTATTACACTCACCGAAACAGCGAGATTATTGAGTATGTTAAGAAAAAATACGGAACTTTGAGAGATGCGGGCAAACCCGCTCCTATGGAGGATAAGACCTTCGCTCTGCCAAAGGACAGAACAAACTGGCAGTATAACGCACGACACGCAAATCTTCTTGAACGCGCCAAGGAATACGAGGCGCTTTGTGACGGCGGTGAGTTGAAATGGTTTTCGTTTGGAGTACACTCCTGGGATTTTGAACGCGATGGGCTTTGGGGAGACCTTGAGGAGTTTTGCGAGAAGTACGGAAACCGCCCCGAGGATTATTGGTATGCTTCTGTTGGGGAGATTTTTGACTATGAGGACGCTGTAAAGGCGGTCGAGATTTCGGATGATATGGTCAAAAACCCCACCGATGTTACGCTATATATAAAGGTAGACGGAAAGCGTATTACCCTCGCGCCCTATTCCGAAATAAAGCTGTAATAAGTTTAAGGAGCTGAGTCTTTGACTCAGCTCCCGTTTTTAGTGCCTGTTCTGTGTGGGGCGTTTCTTTGACATCATGGCGTATATAAGGACGCCAATCGCGCCGATTACGAGAATGGCTATAGTTATTCCGATAACAGTGGTGGAAATTTTGCTTTCGTCAACTCCGTCTCCGTCAGGGTCGGGATCGTTTTTATCGGAAATTCCGTCGTTGTCAGCGTCGGTGTCAGCTACGTCGGGCGTGCCGTCGTTGTCGTCGTCAGAATCGGTTGGGTTGGAAATGCCGTCTTTGTCGTTGTCCTCAACCGCACCGCCAATGTCGCTGTCGGGCACGTTGGTTTCAAGCCCGTCACCCATCATGCCGTCGTCAGTGCCGTTGCCCATGCCGTCCTGCATGTCGCTTTCAACTCCGTCAACAATGCTTTCCGCTCCGTCTATAATGTTCTCCGCTCCGCTTTCTATTCCGTCCATAATATTGTCAGCTCCGCTCTCAATGCCTTCTCCAATGGGGGGCGGGTCACTTGTAACCGCCTCACGTCTGCCAAAGCCCATAAAGCCGTGATTTGCCGCCGCACAATTTGCGGCAACCGCAAGTGCAAGCACTATTGTAAGACACAAAACAAGTGTTGTTCTCGCAAAGCGCGATTTAACGAATTTTCTCATTTTGAAATTCCTTTCTGCATTAGCTTGCAAATTTAGTTTTTCACTTGACGCAAATTTTATTTGTGGAAAAGCTTTGAAAAAACAAAAGAAAGGAGCTGTCTCATTAAACAGATAGCTCCTTAAATTTATTATGCACAGATAAATTGTAGTTTGTAGGGGAGTTGTTCGCACA
>JAZKYO010000048.1:0-3100 GCA_045612185.1 Eubacteriales bacterium | reverse complement strand
GATGCTTCGCATCTCAACACGTAACAAAGCCTTGGCTTTGTTATCCGAATTGCCGAGGCAATTCGACTCATCCGTCACCTATTCGGTGACACCTTCCCCTCAAGGGGAAGGCTTTCATTCGCTTATCTTAAACAGTTCGACAAACTACAATTTATCATTCTGTTGCTATAAAGAAAAACGAGGTGTCTAACCGAAGTTTTTCGGATTGCGGCGAATATGTTTGCACAATCCCTAAATCGTGAACGCCGAAGGCTACCAGCCCACCGCAGGTGCGTGGGCGCCGAAGGCAACCATGCCTCCCCGGCAGGGGTTTGTCAGGCGCAATCAGGACTCTTTTTTGTATTGACGAGGCGATTTTCCGGTTATCTTTTTAAAAACACGGCGAAAATAGATCGACGAGGAGAACCCACACTTTTCGCTGACTTCCTCCACAGTGTAATCCGACTCACCCGAAAGGTAGAGCAACGCACGGTTGATAGCAACCTTGTGCTTGTAGGCAATAGGCGACATCCCCATAATTTCCTTGAACACGTGGTGAAACCTCGACTCGCTGAAGTTGCAAAGCTCGGCAAGTCGAGAGACCGAAATCTCCTTATCGTAATTGCCGTTAATAAAGTCGAGAGCGTTCTGAATAGCCAGAGGATTCACCGACTTAGGAGAGGACTCAAGACTTCCAAAAACCGAGTCGCAAAGCTTGTAAAAATCACCAAGCGTGCCGTAGTCAAAATAACGTCCCCCACCCCTCTTGCGTGAAAGCGACTCTATAAGCCTCCCCGCCTCGCGCGCGGCATCTCCGTCAAGAAGCTGCAAGCCGTAGCACCTGTCGGCGGTGGGGTCGCTCCCGCCCTCAAACGAAAAGAACACGCTCGTGCAATAAACCACCTCTCCGCCACTCCACTCCGAGCGGTAGGTCTCACCCATGGGAATAAAAAATACGTCGCCTTCCCGTAGCGTTATAGTTTTGGATTGGCTCTCAAATACCGCGCGCCCGCGGTTTATAAGCGAAATCACGTGAAAAGGTCGCGGAGAGCTTGTAAAATCGCATTTCTGACCGTCAAAAAACACACATTTATCAATTTGCAAAAGCGAAATAACAGGAGTTTTAGGTTCGTTCATAGCGCCTCCATCAGCAGAATAGGTTTGTTTATTAACAGTATAATATATTTTCTTTTTTCTGTCAAGTCGGTATAATTAATTTGTATAAAAAATTAAAAGGAGCTTTAAATTATGAAAGCAATTCTCGTAAACAACGACAGAAGCCTTTCCTGGACCGATGTGGCAGACCCCATCATCAAGCCGGAGGAGGTACTTGTTGAAATACACTACGCCGCGCTTAACCGCGCCGACCTTATGCAGAGAGAAGGCGACTATCCGCCCCCCGCAGGCTGTCCCGAGTGGATGGGACTTGAAATTTCGGGCGTTATCGTCAAGCTTGGCGAGGAAGCCGAGAAAAAGAGCAACTGGAAGCTTGGCGATAAGGTTTGCGCCCTGCTTGGCGGTGGCGGCTACGCTGAATACGTAGCTGTAAAATACGACATGCTTATGCCCGTCCCCGAAAACTGTTCCATGGCAGAGGCAGCGGCTATCCCCGAGGCGTTTGCCACCGCTTATCTCAACCTCTTTATCGAGGGCAAAATCAAGTCAGGAAACACCCTGCTCATGCACGCGGGCGCAAGCGGTCTTGCCAGCGTAGTCATCCCCATGGCAAAAGCCTTTGGCGCGCGTGTTATAACCACCGTTATCACCGACGAAAACGTGGAGCGCATCTCCCACCTCGGTGCAGACGTCGTGGTCAATACCAAGAAAACCGACATCGCTGAGGTGCTCAAAGCCGAGCTTGAGGCAGGCAGATCGGTAGACGTTGCCATCGACTGCCTTGGCGGTGAATTTATGGGCAAATGCCTCCACTATCTCACCCATGGCGCGCGTTGGATTATGATAGCCGCCCTTGCGGGTCAAAAAACCGAGATAGACCTCAAAAACATCTACGTCCGCAACGTGCGCATCATAGGAAGCACCCTTCGTTCCAGAACCCCTGAGGTCAAGGCCGAAATTCTCGCGTCACTTGTGCGCGACGTGTTCCCCAAGATTTCCTCGGGCGAGGTCAAGCCCACCATCCACAAGATTCTCCCCATCACCGAGGCAGAGGCGGCACACGATATTCTCTACCGCGGCGAGAACGTCGGAAAGGTTGTTCTCAAGGTAAGATGAGCGTCAATTTAACCGTTTTGAAATACGGCGAGACGGTTTTCGGTGAGAACCACATCTTTCTCGGAGGCGACTGCGAAAAGCTGTTGCCAATATCCTTTTGTATCTATCTTTTGGAGACCGAAAATCGCAAAATCCTCGTCGACGCAGGCTGTGATGACGGTGCAGGCTTTCCCATGTCGATTTTCTGCACTCCCACCGAGGCCCTCGCTCACGCAGGTCTTACCCCCGACGACATCACCGACGTTATTATAACCCACGCCCACCGCGACCACGTGGAGTCGGTTCGTCACTTTGAGAAAGCGCGAATTTACATTCAAAAAGAGGAATACGAATCGGGAAAAAAATTCATCCCCGAGGGCTTTGATGTAATTCTCTTTGACGAAAAATACACCATCGACGGCGAGATTTTCGTAAAAAATATCGGCGGACACTCAAAAGGCTCTTGCGTAGTAGAGTTCGAGCTGGGCGAAAAAACCGCCGTGCTTTGCGGAGACGAGTGCTATACCGACAGAAATATAAAGGAGAAGATTCCCACAGGCGCCTCCAAACGCCGTGAGATCTCAAACGCCTTCATAGAGGAGTACTCAAAAGAGAAGTACCGGGTTTTCACCTGCCACGATCCCAATATAATGCGCGGCAAAATCGGCGCAATGAGAATATTTTAAGAAAAGAGCTGATTCATACGAATCAGCTCTTTTCTCGCATGGAGATGTAGATAAATTGTAGTTTATCTGTGAGTAAATTGGTATGGAAGGCTTCCCCTTGAGGGGAAGCTGTCGCGGGACGCGACTGATGAGGTGTAGCCCACCGCAGTGGGCGTTATCCCCTTGCAATTTAACGGATGCTTCGCATCCTACACCTCATCCGTCACCTATTCGGTGACACCTTC
>JAZKYO010000047.1:0-24870 GCA_045612185.1 Eubacteriales bacterium | reverse complement strand
ACCGCTTGGCCTCCGACTTTTTTAAGAATTTGATATTTTTTCACAACAAAACCATTGTAAAGAACAGCCTCAAATATTCGTACGTTTGCTAAGCATAGTCAATATTTAGCCAATTTCTCGACATTTTAGAAATCTATATTGACTTTTAATAGTCTTTATTATACAATAAGACCGTACCGACACGTCGAGAGGAGAAACACATGAAAAAGCAAGCTTACAATCCTTATATGCCCTCTTGGGAATACGTTCCCGACGGAGAACCACACGTTTTCGGAGACCGCGTTTACGTTTACGGTTCACACGACATTTTTAACGGTTGGAGTTTTTGTTTGGGAGATTACGTTTGTTATTCCGCGCCCGTTAACGACCTTACCGAATGGCGTTACGAAGGCATTATTTACACAAGATTTCAGGACGAGTTAAACACCGACGGAAGAATGGTTATGTATGCCCCCGACGTAACGCAAGGTCCTGACGGCAGATATTATCTGTACTACGTGCTTGATTTGTTGGACATAGTTTCGGTTGCGGTTTGTGACACGCCCGCGGGAAAATACGAGTTTTACGGACACGTTCGCTATCCCGACGGAACGCTTTACGGCAGAAACAAAGAGATGGGAGACTATTCCCAGTTTGACCCCGGCGTAATGACCGAAGGAGACAAAACTTATCTTTACACGGGATTCGGAAAACGCGGTCCCGGCGCTATGGCAACCGTACTCGACAAAGATATGCTTACGGTATTGCAAGCCCCCAACATCATTATCCCATCCACTCTTTACGAAAATAATAACCGAGCTAAAGGTACGGAATATGAGGGACACGGCTTTTTTGAGGCTTCGTCCATAAGAAAGTTTAACGGAAAATACTACTTTATCTACTCCTCCGAGGTGTGTCACGAGCTTTGCTACGCGGTGAGTGATGATCCTATGAGCGGCTTCAAATACGGCGGTGTGCTTATCAGCAACGCAGACGTAAACATTGACAGCTACAAGCCCGCGGGTGTCAAAATGAGACACAGTGGAAACAACCACGGAAGCGTTGAGCTTATAAACGGCGAATACTACATTTTCTATCACAGACAAACACACAAGACTTCATACAGCCGTCAGGCTTGCGCTGAAAAGATAATTATGAATGAGGACGGAAGCTTTACTCAGGCAGAAATCTCATCATGCGGTCTTAACGGCGGTCCCCTTGTCGGAAAAGGTTACTACCCTGCCTACATTGCCTGCTACGTATTTTCAGGAGATTACAATCAGCCAAGCTTTCCAAGAATAACGCAAGACGGAAAAGACGGTGACGAAATATCGGGGCACGTAACAGACATAACAAGAGGTTGTAAGGTTGGATTTAAAAACTTTGAGTTTGACGGAAGCACATCAGAAATAAAAATCTGGATAAGAGGCAACAACACGGTTGGAGAATTTGAGGTAAGCACCGCAATCGGCGGTCAGGTACTTGCAAAAATTCCAACGCACAAGGCTAATTTCTGGGAGGCGGTTTCCGCGCCAATAACAATTCCCGCGGGAGTTCATTCTCTGTTTTTCACTTACAGAGGCGAAAATTCGATATCAATTAACGGTTTTGAGCTTATATAAAACTCAAAAGGAGCTGTTCCATCGGAACAGCTCCTTAAATTTTTATTATACGCTGTGAACGCCGAGTGCAGCGTCTGCGTTGTCGCCGTCAAGTCCGTATTTTTGAGCCTTTCTGTACTCAAAGAACTTAATAGCAACCTGCTCAAAGAGCGCATAGGAGAGAACGTCCTCGTCCTGCTCCATATATGGAGCGATTTTAGCGCGAAGCTCCTCAAGCTCGGGCTTGAGCGCATCTGCGGGACGGTAGGTGATTCTTTCATCCTCGCCGATAATCTTCTTAACGAACTCGGGATCAATCTCAACGGGAGTCTTACCGTACTCGCCCTTAACGATACCCTTGAATTCCTTCGTTACCATCTTGTATCTCTCTCCGCCGATTACGTTGAACACTGCCTGTGTACCAACGATCTGAGAGGAAGGAGTTACGAGAGGAGGATAACCTACGTCTGCGCGCACGCGCGGTACTTCCTCAAGAACCTCAATAAGCTTATCTTCCTTACCCGCCTGCTTAAGCTGAGACATAAGGTTGGAAAGCATTCCACCGGGAACCTGGTAAAGAAGCGCATTTACGTCAACCTTAAGAGCCTTGGGGTTAAGAAGTCCCTCTGCAAGATACTGCTCGCGAAGAGGCGCGAAATACTTAGTAACCTTATCAAGTTCAGCAAGGTCGATACCTGTATCGTACTCAGTTCCCGCAAGAGTTGCGACAAGCGTCTCCGTGGGGGGCTGAGAAGTACCCATAGCCATGGGCGAAATAGCGGTATCTACGATATCAACGCCTGCTTCAATACCCTTAAGAAGCGTCATCGAAGCAAGACCCGCGGTATAGTGGGTGTGAAGCTGAATCGGAACCTTTACGCTCTCTTTAAGGGTTTTTACAAGCTCATAAGCGTCGTAGGGCTTAAGAAGACCTGCCATATCCTTGATACAGATAGAATCTGCGCCCATTTCCTCAAGCTGCTTAGCGTACTGAGAGTAATAATCAAGTGTGTAAACGGGACCCGTCGTATAGCTGAACGCCGCCTGAACGTGTCCGCCTTCCTTCTTTGTAGCGTCGATAGCCGTTTTAAGGTTTCTGGGGTCGTTAAGCGCATCGAATATACGGATAATATCTATACCGTTTGCGAGTGATTTCTGTACGAAATACTCAACTACGTCATCGGAATAGTGACGGTATCCAAGAATGTTCTGTCCTCTGAAGAGCATCTGGAGCTTTGTGTTCTTTACCTTGTCGCGAATCTTGCGAAGGCGCTCCCAAGGATCTTCGTTGAGGAATCTCATACATGAGTCGAAGGTTGCTCCGCCCCATGCCTCGAGCGAATGATAGCCTACTTTATCAAGCTGCTCCAAAATGGGAAGCATCTCTTCGGTAGTCATTCTGGTAGCTATAAGTGACTGGTGAGAGTCACGCAAAACTGTTTCTGTAATTTTTACCTTTGACATTTATATACCTCCAATAAATTGCAATTTAGGCGAGCCATGACAGGAACACACCTGCGGCAACAGCCGAGCCGATAACACCTGCCACATTGGGACCCATTGCGTGCATAAGAAGGAAGTTGGAGGGATCCTCTTTCTGACCTTCTTTTTGTGCAACACGGGCAGCCATGGGAACTGCCGAAACACCTGCCGAACCGATAAGGGGGTTGATCTTTCCGCCCGAAATCCAGTTCATTATTTTTGCGGTAATAAGACCTCCGCAAGTAGATATGCAGAACGCCACGAGACCGCATCCGATAATGAGAAGAGTTTCAAGACGAAGGAAGTTATCCGCACTTGCGGTAGCTCCGACCGTAATTCCGAGGAATATAGTAACTATATTCATAAGCTCGTTCTGCGCGGTTTTGGAAAGTCTGTCGGTTACTCCGCAAACGTTGAGAAGGTTACCGAACATAAGACATCCGACAAGCGGAACGGCATCGGGAACGATAAGACCAACGATAAAGGTAACTATGATCGGGAAAAGGATTTTCTCGGTCTTGGAAACCTGGCGAAGTGTTGTCATCTTTATCTTACGCTCTTCCTTGGTAGTGAGCATCTTCATAAAGGGGGGCTGAATCATGGGAATAAGCGCCATGTAGCTGTACGCCGCGATAGCGATAGCTCCGAGAAGCGCGGGGGCGAGGGTCTTTGTAACAAGTATAGCCGTAGGACCGTCAGCTCCTCCGATGATACCGATTGATGCTGCCTGCTCGGGGGTAAAGCCCATGAGAACAGCCGCAGAAAACGCCACAAAAACACCAAACTGTGCGCCTGCTCCTATAAGCAAGCTCTTGGGGTTTGAGATAAGAGGCGAGAAGTCAGTCATCGCACCGATACCCATGAATATAAGCGAGGGATAAATACCCAGCTTCACTCCGAGATAGAGCAGATCAAGAAGTCCACCTTCATGGAGCACCTGACCGTAATCAACCTCGGGGGCAATAAACATATCCAAGTGAAACAAGTTGGCGCCGGGGAGATTGGTCAACAGCATACCTATTGCGATGGGAAGAAGCAAAAGAGGCTCAAATCCCTTAACTATCGCAAGATAAACAAGTACACCCGACACAACGAACATAATAGCGGCCTTCCACCAATCCGGCTCGCTGAACAATCTCGCAATACCCGTTGTTTCCAGGAAATTCATAAAACTTTCAAGCATTTCTTAATGTTTTCCTTTCAGAATACTTTAATTGTTTCTGAGTTGATGTCAGAAAATCAATTAAGAGTTACAAGAACTGCGTCCGTTTCAACAGTTGCGCCCTTTGTAACATCTACGCTTGCAACTGTTCCGTCCTCGGGAGCGCAAACGTCATTCTCCATCTTCATTGCCTCAAGAACAACGAGAACGTCGCCCTTCTTTACAGCGTCACCGGGCTTAACGTTAACCTTATTAATGTTACCGGGCATGGGAGCCTTGATAACTACAGAGCCTGCCTTGCCTGCAGCCTTGGGAGCCGCTGCGGGTGCTGCTGCCTTGGGTGCCGCAGGTGCTGCCGCAGGAGCAGCGGGTGCAGCAACGGGTGCCGCAGGAGCGGATACTGTTCCGCCTACTTCTTCAACTTCAACAGCGTATGTTACGCCGTTAATGGTAATGTTATAAGTTTTCATTGTTTATACCTAACCCTTTCAATCAATATTTGGAATTCCAAGCTTTTCCGCCCTGTACTCTGCGGAATGATACTACTCTGAAGCCACCGTTATACACGCTTTCGGTATTTCCCTCTTCAGCCATATAAGCGGCAACTGCCGCCGCGATTACCGCGGCAATTATCTCATCGTCAGACGACGCGGCTACGGGTGCTTTCTCAACCGATTGAACGGTCTCCTGCACGGGTTCAGCCTTTTTGGGTTCTTTTGGAGCGGATACCGAGCGCCCCATCGATTTCTGGAATATAACAAGTATTCCCCAAAGGGACGCAAGAACCGCAAAGACCATAACCATTCCCAAAAGAGTCATCTGTCCCGCAAGCGCCCAACGCTCTGCTGAAAACCAGCCTGTCTCGTTAAGCTGGGTGTAATCAACAGCCAGCCTTGCGCCATTCATAATTGCGTTATTCATTATTTATCCTCCTACGATTAAAGAGGCATATTTGCGTGACGGCGAGTGGGTGCAACGTCGGTCTTGGAGAACATCATACCGAGAGCGGCACAAATTCTCTGACGAAGCTCCGCGTTATCGATTATATCGTCAATCTCGCCCTTCTCAGCCGCGTCAACGGGAGAAGCGCACTTTTCTTTCCACTCGTTTTCAAGGTCCTCACGGGTCTTGTCCGCGGTAATCTTATCGTTCCAAGCGAACGCAACAGCCGCCTCGGGAGGAAGAATGCTTATGCAAGCGTTTTCAAGAGCGAATGCGATATCAGCTCCCACGGACTTAGAGCCCATAAGAGTATATGCCGCGCCGTAAGCCTTTCCGACAACAACGGTCACCTTGGAGTTCTTGGACGAAGTGTATGCAAAAGCAAGCTTTGCGAGCTCGCTTGCCAAGGGAGCGTTTTCGGACTCATTGTCACAAGCAACACCCTCACAGTCAACAAGTGTAATAACAGGAATGTTGAAGCTGTCGCACATAGAAACGAACTTTGCAGCCTTTCTTGCACCGCCAACGGTTATCTTATCGGTAGCAAAAACAACACCTGCTCCAATGCCTCCGAAAGACGCCATACCAACGATCATTTCGGGAGCATATTCAGCGTAGAGCTTAACAAACTTGTTACAATCAGCAATCTCCGCTATGATCTCTTCAGCACTTCCCTCTGCGGAAACCGTTCTGTTAAGGTCATCTTCATTAACCTCAAGAGTTGTTCCCTCAGCGTTATTGGACGGGATAAGAGCAATAAGCTCGCGTACCTTTTCGTTAGCCGCATCCTCGTTTTCTGCAACGAGAGCCGCTATTCCGGTAGCAGCCGCGTGAGCCGCCGTTCCGTTTTCCTTTCCCAGTACGAAGGGAGGATTTACATAAAGCTGAGCCTTGTCTCCCGCAGTAATAACAAGGTCAAACATTGCGGCGATAGTTGCGGACATACCCGCGCAAACGCCGTTTACAATGGCAATTTGAGGAATAATTCCCGATGCGTCGGAAACGCATTTCATAACGCGTCCGTAGCCCGAAAGAGCCGCCGCACCGTCATAAATAAGTGCGCCTGCGCTGTCAAGCATAGCTACAACGGGAGCTCCGTTCTTGACTGCCATTTCATAAAGCTTTTCGATTTTCTTTGCGTGAATTTCGTCAAACGCGCCCTTCATTCTGTCGCTGTCCTGCGAGAACGCGAAAACAAGCTTGCCGTCGATTGCACCGTAACCGCAAACAACTCCCTCATACTCATCGGGATTTCCGTTTCTGCGAACGTAAGAACCGAGCTCGACAAATGTGCCTGCATCAAAAAGCGCATTGATCTTCACTGCACCAACTGTGCTGTTCTTCTCCATAAGTTGCCTCCATTTTCTTTGGTTTTTGAAGTTTTGATTGCATCATCTCATACAAACACCACTTCTACCCCTATTATACATAATAATATCACACAATGCAACTTTTGTCAACAGATTAACAGGTATTTTTTGATTTTTTCAGCATGATTTTTAAAAAACATTTTCACGGCACCTCCCATTGTACAAAAGTGCCAACGACATTTGTAAAAGTTGCACAATAATTATTTCTCAACATAATAGTATATATTAATGTGTTGACATTGGGTGCATTTTGTGGTAAAATTAGACCGTTTAATTATGTAAACTTATCAAGGAAGGTGTTTTTATGAAAGCAAAACAAATTATTTCGACAATACTGTGCTTGGTTATGCTGCTTGGCGCAATTCCGCTGACTGCGTCTGCCGAGGACACTGCTACTGCCTCCGAAACGTCAAAAGTCTCTTTTAACGAGCTTTTGGATTTTAATGGAATGACGGAAGATGCAAATGCCAGTGCTCAAAGCTACCATAGTATGATAACCGACCCCACACGCTTTACCGCAAAGCTGTATTCAAGCAATTCCAACGGTAGTTATTTTGACACTCCCGATGGTGACGGCGACAGAGCGCTGAAGCTTACATCCTCTCAAGGTATCACTATCAACACCACCGGTAACTTTTTGAAAAACGGTTTTCTTTTTGAGTACGATCTCCGTATAGAGCAAACCCACAATGACGGTGAAACCTCAACCGATTTCAATATTGTTAATATGGAGTTCGTCACCACGGGCGGAACCTACAAGGTTGGTTCTACCCCCGTAGACTGGGATGGCGTGGCTACTTACATACAAAATTCCCAATTGACTCTTACATATACGGACTCAGCGTATATGCCTGTAACCCTTAAACAGTGGTACAAGTATTCTTTCTACGTTTCGGCAGAAGACTCTACGGTTTATGCGTACCGAGACGGAGAAAGTATTTGGTACGGAAAGTTAAAGAACTTTACCGCGGATACCATAACCAACGTAAAATTCCATCTTCACTCGGGACACGAACAGTACATTTTGTACTATGACAATATTCGAATTGTAAGCCTTGATAACGTTTCACTTAACACCTTTATAGATTTTGAAAACTCCGCAGCAGGTGAGGCTTCTAAAAACACGTTTATAGCGGAGGGAGCTCCCGATTTCATTTCTTCACCTCACGTAAGCACAAAGTTCACTACAATCGTCACCAACGGTACCAACGGTACCAACAACTATCTTACCGCTTTCTGTGATGGAACAAGCTTTAAAAACACTACGTACAATTACGCCAATTTCTTCCTTGAGGACAAAGCAATGCGCTTGAAAAGCAAGCCGTGGATCCTCTCATTTGACTGGCGTTCGGAAGGTACGACAAAATCTGACGGTTCAGCAGTAAGCTTTGCCTCTGCAACCTCAGGATTTCTTGTACTTAAAAAGGATTCTCTCACCGCCGCTGAGGGCGGAACCTTGCTTTCCATGCTAGGTATAACCTCTAACGGAACAATAATAGTAGGTGGAGAAAACACAACGTATAAAGCCACAGCCAAAGCTTGGCATAAATTCTCCTTAATTTATTCTCCCGAAACCAAAAAGGTAAATATCTTTATGGACGGACAGGACATAGGTACAGCAAACGCAGACCTTACTGACGCAACTAACACTATGATCAGATTCGGTTATGCATGGAGTGGTTTGTATTACAAATACAACTTTGACAATATCACATTAAAAGAATACACCCCAGATGCTGACCTTAACGTTTTTATCGACTTTGAAAAGGGCGAGGTTGGAAACAAGATATATCCCGCTGAATTATCCGCATACGACCCATTCTTAAGCGGCAGTACAAGAAACACCTCCTCACTTGCCATTGACAACTCAGCTCGCGCAAACACCGCATATGCCGCTGAAAACGGAAATACATTCCTCAATATAAACAACGCCAACAGTGCGATAGGTATTGTTGACTTTACAAAGAAAACATTAAGCGAAAAATTTGTTTTCAGCTTTGATTTCAGACTAAATCAAACGCCTGTAATACACACCATAACCCAATGGTTTTTAACTTCTGACATAGCCAAGACCACAAGACCTCAACTGCTCGTCATAAACGGCTCCGGAACAGAAACAGTTGCAGGTGAGACTGAAGGTGAATCAACCACGCTGACTTACGGCAAGTTGGTTGCGGTATCCGATACCGGAGGTTATTCATCCGCACAGAAGATATACCTTAACCGTTGGTATAACATTACACTTCTAATAGACCCTGTAAAGAAAACTGCAGACTTCTACCTTGACAACGTTAAATTTGCTTCCTACAAATTAAAAAATGATCCCACACAGTTCAATTATTCCGCGCTTACCATATCCCCCTGTTCGTCCGGAGCAAGCTTTGATAACGTAAGAATATATACGGTAAAAACCGAGAACGAAAAGAAGGAGATTGACGTTCTTCCCGCAGACGGAACGCTGTTTTCTACCGATTTTGAATCGCTTACGGCAGGAACAAAGATGAGCAAGGACGTTTGGCTTGATCTTTCTTCTTTTGAAACAAATTCGATTGGCGGAAGCATCGCCGAGGCAAACGGCAACAAGTATTTTATTTCGGACACCGATAAAAACACATCGCTTTCGTTTAAGGTAAGCAATTCCTGTCTTACACCTTATAAAGACAGCGTTATTTCAATAGAGACAGACTTTGCATTTGGAAGCAACTCTGCCAACCGCGGAAATCTTGTAATTGCCTCTATCAAGCGAATAAACACAGACGGAATCACCATCAACGCGCCTCTGCTTACTTCAGATGCCGCAGGCGTTCTTACCGTTGCTCAAAACAAGACAAATTACACACTTCCCGCAAAGGAAGTCCATATTAAGCTTGAGCTTTCGTATATATTCCACACAGTTAACCTTTACGTAGACGGATTGGCAATAGCTACGGGTATTCCGCTTAATGTCAACACTACAATGACCTTAGCCGATACAGATTCCGAAGTTGTAACCACGGTTAGTGATGACGCGGGTAACGTTTACGATATTCCCTACACCGGAAACTTTTATACTTTCGCATACGATCCAAGCGGAGCCAAGATGTACGGTGCTTCCGGCGCCCCACTCTACACCGCGGTTTACAAGACAAACTACGGAACGGCGCTTACTTTAAAGCCACACATCAAGGACTACGTTGAAATGTTTGAGGCAAGTTCGGCAACAGACGTTTGGAGCTATACTCTTGACAATCTTAAAATCTATATTGACGAGGATGCTGATATTCTCTACAACGGTTTTGATTCGTGGACTACAGATACAGCGGCAGCGAATGTCTCTACTGTACAAAATCCGTATAACCGTTCCGAAAACGACCTCAGCTTCATCGATATAAACGGAAACCGAGTAGCTTCAACCGTTTCGGCAGATGAATCCACCAACAGAGCAGAAGGTTCTTTGCAAATATACGACAAGGACAGAGATTTAAACGGAAAAAGTTTTGTTCTTGAATATGATTTGATGTACAATTCCGATTATGACGGTACGTCTTTCACGTCTCTATCGGTATTGGCGTTTGTAAGTTCACCTAACAGTAATAACAACAGATCATGGTATCACTCAATGAGACTTTTCCCCGATGGAAATATTTCTTGGGGTGACGCCTCCAACCACGCCTATTACGGACAACTGAAAGACGACAAGTGGATCCACATGCAAGTAATGCTCTCAACCAAGGGAAAAGACGCCGGTTACACAGCCACCATCTACATGAACGGTGTCAAAGCATATACCGGCTCAATAGGTAGTTTTGAGTTCATCAGAATAGGCAACGAGGCAACGTCTGTATATGACTTGAAATTCGACAACATAAGATTTTATCTTGCGGACACTCCTGATCCATATGAAGTTCCGCTTGACGGAACACTTGACGGAAACAAATACCTTTCACTTGAAATGGCTGATACAAGCACTCGTGACACGGTTATGAACAACGCTAAAAACGGACTTGTTTGGAACTTTAAGAACTTTGACACCGCAGTCAATAACATTAACGGTGCTTCGGTAAAAGTTCTGCTTGACATGGGTAGCTTTATAAGAGTTAATCATCAGTATCTCAACGCTACGGGCTCAGACTATAACATGTCGCTCTCCAAGAGTGCCCTCGGCGGTTACAAACAGTACGTTATCGAAACAGAAATCAGATACACCTGTCCCACCGGCTTTGATTTGGCAATCGCAACAGTTTTCGATAAAATCAACTCTACATACGACAAGTTGCTTTACGTCACAGGTACTACCCGCGAAATCTGCTTTAACAGAAACGGATACGTTTATACTCTCACAGACGAAAACGGCAATTCAATGTACGTGGAGGATGTAACGGAAGAAGCCACCAAGTTTACCAAGCTTGCGCTCATAATAGACGAAGAAGCAAACAATTTCTCGGTATACGTAAACGGAAACGTGGCTTATTACAAGCAAGGTGACTCAATAGTTTCAGCTACCGAAATAGAAATTGACAAGCTTGCGCTTAAAAATTCTACTTCTCTTCCCAGCCACCTTGGCTCGTCAATAACGCTACTTGACCTTCCCACAAGCCTTTCGGCTAACGCTTTACTTGACGTTAAGTCGCTTAACGTTTACGTTCTCAGGCACGGAGTTGCGCCTTCCGTAGTCGCTACTCAGTCAAAGACTAACGACGTTAATGCGCAAACGTTTGACGTTAGATTTATTGCCCCGATTGATTCACTGTACGGATCAGAGGTTGGATTTGACATATTCTCAAAGACTCCCGAGATTGCAGGCGGCAGTGAAACTAAATCAAGCAATATCGTTTACTCTTCTATACTTGCAATAACCGACAAAGAAACGAAAAAAGAAGAAGTGGTGGAAGCAGAATACTTCGACGGAAGCTACATCGCTATCGTTTCGGTAACGGCTGCAAACAAACTTGCAGGTAATATTGAATTCATCGTCACTCCCTTTGTAATTATAGGTGACAGCAAAATTTATAACAAACCATATACGGTAATATACAATGACGGAAAGGTGGTAACAGAATGAGACGCTTATTTGATTCAAAACTGAAAAAAGCCGTAGCGCTCATTCTTGCGCTGCTTACGGTAAGCGGATGCTTGGCGGTGGTTTCATTTGCCAGCGGCTCGGTTGAACCTATTGACATTCTTAACGAATACTGCGTGTACACGGAATACAGAACGTCCGACGGATACATAGGTATTCCCGTTGGAATCTGCGTATACACAAAAGAAACAGCGGCTAACTCAAGCGCGACCGACACGCAGATAATCTTCTACGTTATGAACTATAACGATAAGGGCGAAAACCTTTCAAATGAGGCTGATATTCCGATAATATACGACCTTGTTGACGAGGGTAACGTTGTTATCACGCTTGATTATTTTGACAACGAGAAGGCATGCACACCCGCTTTGACGCACAGTGTTCAAAAAATCCGAACCGATGACACGAATACGACGGGAATCGAAAAAATGCTCCCCGGATACTCCTACAATCTCAAAATCAAAAGAGTTATGATGAGCGGTTACCGCATGGCTTCAGACGTTCTTTTCTACGACCTTACCGGCAACGCGCCCAAAGGAGTAAAGGAATCAACCGTATCTGCATGGAATTCTTCGGGATTTAAGACTCTGTACACTAATACAGCGAAGAAAAATTCCGCCCTGCCCGCATATGAAACCAAGACCTCATACGATCAGCTCTACAAACCCGATCTTACCCCCCTTGATTCACGCATGTGGCTTGATATTTTCTATCCATCAAGACCGGTAAGTGAGGATGTTCCCGTTCTCTGCTGGGCTTCGAGCTCTCAAACGCGAAGCAACAATCACAGCGACAACGGTGAAAGACCTCACGACGTTGAAAGCATGGCAAGAGGCTACGCCTTTGCCATATACGACCACTGCTATTATCCTATGGCAAGAAATGACCACTATGGTTACTTCAACCCATACGGAATACAGAGTCAAGTGGGTATCCACACCCATGCGGCAGCTATCCGTTGCGTAAGATACTTCTCTTATCTTTACGGATACGGAACCGAAAACTACGGTGGCTTCGGTCACTCAAAGAGCGCGCTTATCGGCTCTTTGGCTAACCCCCACCCCGAGGATCTTCCCGAACAATCGCCATTTGACTCGAAGTACAAATACTACAGAAATGAAGAGTACGGTGATCAGCCCTACCTTGCTTACAAGGATTCCACTGAGGAGATCCCGTCAAATCTCCAATTCTGTTACAGCTCCATGGGACTTGGAGTTGAGCTTCACGCAAGAAACCACACGGTTTCCACCGCGCCCATGTTTACGGCAAGCGGTATATCCGACGAATTCAAGCAATGGGAATTCTGGGCTGAACAGCTTAACACTTTCAACAACTCAAACAGCCCGTACATCGGTCTCTCCTTCCTTAACAAGGGGCACGAGTACGTTTACGGAACAAACGCTGTTTACGGCTTTGACGAATTGACGTTGGCGTTCGACTACATTGATTACAACTTGAAAGACAACATTGCGCCAAAAGCATTCTTCAACAGCACCGACGCTCTTGACGAGGTAACCGAAAACGACGGACCTATGGTTCAGTTTACCGGAGTTATTTCCGAGGAATCCATCAAATCGGGCGTCACAATAACCGACAACACAACCGGGGCGACCGTTCCATTTAAGGCTGTTGCCAAGGGGGGAGGAACTTCCTGGAGCTTCTACGCTGATAACGGTTATATAAACGGTCACGAATACACGCTTGACATTGGTAGCGGTGTACGAGGAGCTAACGGCGTGACTATAAGCGAGCCTTGTTCAATTGACTTCGTGTGTGATTCAACACCCGAAATAATCGCATGCTCCGCTGAACTGTTTAGTAACTCTATAAGCTATTATTCCACCGTGGCGTTCCAGTTCTCCGCGCCTATGTCGGAGGAAACTTTGAAAAAGTATTGCACGGTTACCGGTGTAAAGAAATCCTGGACTAAAGAATCCGGTGTGGAAACAATCGAAGAATTTGAGATTACCCCCGTATTTGAGATGGTTGGCGACGAAAAGCTTTGGACAATAGCATCTTCCGCAAATCCAACCAATAAATGGTCTGACTCTACGGAAACCACAGAAAACAAAGTGACAACTGCCTATACCAAATACGAATACACCATTACAATCGGCGCAGAAGCATGCGCCACCAACGGAGTAGCGCTTGGCGAGGATTACGTTGTTACGTTCAAAACAAAATAACCATTTCAACAAACAAAAGTACCACGGAAATTCCGTGGTACTTTTGTCATCTTTGGTTATATTAATTTAAATAAGGCTCAAACACAGAGGTATAGTCAGACAACACATAATGTTTGAGATAAGTGCCAGCTTTGCGCCAATACTGCTGTCCTCCCCTACCAATTTGGCAAAAACAATAGTATTAAGTCCGCAAGGCATTGCGTAAAGCACTGTTGCCGCCCTTACGAGACTTTCATTGCCAAACAGCTTAAATACTCCCATAACCGAAAGCGGAATTACAAGCAGACTTATAACACAGATTATATAGATTCTGACGTCACCGAACATCTTTTTAAAATCAAACTCGGATATACAAAGACCTGTAAGCAACATGCATACCGGAGACATACAAGCAGAAGATTTCTCCACAAAAATATTCAGCACATGTGGAAGCTGTACTTCCAACAGTCCGAATATTATACCTATAACAATAGCCATTGTTATGGGGTTAAGAAGTCTTTTGAGAGTAAGCTTGGTGTTTGTAAGCATACAGTAGCCGAAGGTGTATATGTACAGCGAAACGGGTATTCCGAAAACTATCGTATCAAGCAAACCTGCCGCGCCAAAAACCCCTTCCGCTAACGCATAGCCCATATAGCCGTAGTTAGGGATAATTATGGAATATCTGAACACCTTGCGTTCATAGTCATCTTTAGACAGTATCTTTGAAAAGAAAAAAGCAAATGCCACAAGGACAAGCAAAACCGCCGCAGAAGCCAAAATCATTCCATAGTTCCCTTTTATATAGCTTGGCGTAAATCCGCGTGAGAAAGATTTGAATATGGTACACGGCAAAAACAAATACACGCAAACGCTCGACAGCACTTTACTTTGCTTGCTGTCAATAAGTCGGCTTTTTCCGAAAACAAAGCCCAAAATCAAAAACACGAACAACAGCCCGAGCTGTTCAAACAATACTGTCATTTTCCCTCCGAAACATCTATAATTGAGATAATTATACACCAAAACATATTTTTTGTAAATATCAAATATGATTTTTTTTGCAAATATGATAAAAAGCCGAGCTTCCGCTCGGCTTTTGGTTTCGGTTATACCATTGAATATTAATTGCTTCTCGTTTTATCGGCGTCAAAGAAGTCGATAAGCTTATAGCAGTTTTTATTAACTACTCTCATTTCGTCGGTAAGCTCGGTATATTCGATATAATCGTTATCGTAGATACCCTTATTGGAATTTCGGTTGGAAAGATCGGTTTTGAGGTTATCGGGGTCGTTATCCCACATTTTAAACCAGTCAAAGCCCGCACATCCCTTGCACTCCATAAGCTTGAGTGTGTAGTTGTGATAGAAGTATCCTCTATCCTTCTGTGTTCTTACAGTAAAGCCCGCACCTGACATATTGGTAAGTCTTGGGTCTTTCGCTTGGACATCCATTCCCTTGGCGTACCATTCGGTAATGATAAAGGGGGTTCCGGACCACTTCTGAATGTTCTGCATAAGCTCGCTTTCGGGAGCCCACGCACCGTAATAGTTAAGGCTTATTACGTCACACCATTTACCTGCTACTCGTTGAACGTACTCGTCACGGTAGCATCCCGGCAAGAATCGGCTACCCATAAACATATGGTTGGGAGCGTATTTCTTAACCGCTGAAGACACAACCTTGAGATACTTGTTATAAATCATACCGCGGAACAGTTTGCGATACTCGTCGGTAACGTCGGAAATATCAACGTTTTCTTTTCCCATAACTGTGCGCAAGAATGTCCACGCAGTGGCGTATGAGTTGGCAAACCATGGATTGCTCGTATCAGCCATAAGGTAGGAGTCAAGCAATTTAAGCTCACTGTGAAGCTCGTTATCGCTCATCCAACCGTATATGTGGGAGTCGTTTGCGTAAGGAGTTACAATTTCCTTTGCTCTCTCGTCGGCAAACTCGGCAAACAGAGGGTCAAACACAGGCATAACGCCACCCACGAAGGTAGTGCTTCCACCGGTAGAATTATTCATTCCGTACTTTCTTGCGTAAACCGATACAAAACCGACTATTTGGCAAAGGGCAAGCGGCTGTTCTACCTTTGAAAGCACGTCTATGGCACTCCAACCGCCAAGAGAATTATATCCGATGTCGTCGCGGAGATGTGCGGTTTCGATTGTTGCCCAATTCTCACGGTTTCCGAATTTTTTCATAACGGCAGCATGCTGACGGCCCTCTCCTCCGGAAGAAAGGCTTACCATAGCGATTCTGAAAAAGGGGTTGCCCTTTGGTGTTACCGTCCATAGTCTGCCGTCCTTTTCCTCTACATGGAACCAGCCCGTAGCGTTGAATTTCTTATCGCAGATATATCCGCCGTATTCATCAAGCTTGATTTCTCCGTCCTTTACGGGCTCATAGCCCACTATACTTTCAATCGTTCTCGTAGGCATTTTGCTGTAAGGCTTTGAGGGTGTCCTGGTAACGTCAACCTCAAGCGCGTACTCCTCTGCCTTCTCATGAACGTACTCTGCGGGGCTGTCACCGCGCGCTACTACGTCAGCCCAGTCCTCACACCATTCCTCAACCATTTTAGCGGCGTTAGCCCACACTGCATTTACATCATCGGCAGCTATATCGGTAACAAATCCGTATTCGGTATATGAAGCGATAAGAGTGGGGGCGCTACCGTCGCTCTTTGTGGAAGCAAATTTAACGTGGAATGGCGTTCTTTCGTCCCCTACAATAATCAAGGACAAGCACTTCTTTCCCTCAGACAACTTTTTAATAACGTAATCGCTCAAATCTATATAGTTAAAGCTCTTTCCTACAGCTGCTGAAGTGATATACTCACCAATTTCGGGCACTGTGTTGTACGTTACGGTCTTTTCGTCCCATGTGTTCTCGTCAAGTGCGTAGAATCGCGCAACAGTGCATCCGTTGGGGTCCTGCGCGCCAACGCCAAAGAGGCGAAGCGAAACCTTTTTAATTGCCTCACCCGCAAGCTTGGAAATGTCAAATTTCAGCAAAACTCTGCGGTAAAGCTTTCCCGTTTTAGCATCCGCCTTAAAATGAAGAATATCGGAATCACCGAAATTTTTATCTTTAAGCGCGTTTTCACCGCTCTCGTCGTCTCCGTCGATAACGTAAGTATCCTCGGTAGCTACAAGCATGACAGGCTTTTTAGACAATTCACCGTCTGCTTTTACAGCCAAAACATCGTATTTTTTCATATCCGCTTCTCCATTTCGTTTAGTGGCTTCTCGTCTTATCGGAATCGAAGAAATCAATAAGCTTATAGCAGTTCTTATTTACTATCTTCATTTCGTCGGTAAGCTCAGTATATTCTTCACAATCGTTGTTATAAATACCCTTATTGGAGTTTCTGTTGGAAAGATCGGCTTTAAGGTTATCGGGGTCGTTATCCCAACACTGGAACCAGTCAAAGCCAGCACAGCCCTTACACTCCATAAGCTTGAGAGTGTAGTTGTGATAGAAATATCCTCTATCCTTCTGCGTTCTTACGGTAAAGCCCGCGCCTGTTTCGTTGGTAAGCTTGCTTTCGGGTGTGCAAGCGTCCATGCCCTTTGCGTACCACTCGGTAATGATAAAGGGTGTTCCCGACCATTTCTGGATATTCTGAATAAGGTCGCTTTCCGGAGCCCACGCGCCGTAGTAGTTAAGGCTTATCACGTCACACCACTTGCCCGCTACTCGATGAACGTACTCATCACGGTAGCATCCCGGAAGGAAACGACAACCGAGGAACATATGGTTGGGAGCGTATTTTTTAATGGCTTTCGAAACGATCTTGAGATATCTGTCGTAAATCATAGCGCGGAAAAGCTTACGGTGCTCATCGGTAACGTCGGAAAGCAAAACGTTATCCTTTCCCGTTACTGTACGCAAGAAGGTCCAAGCGGTAGCGTAAGAATAAGCAAACCACGGGTTATTAGTATCAGCCATAAGGTAAGCGTCAAGAAGCTTTATCTCGGCATGAAGCTCGTTGTCGCTCATCCAACCGTAAACGTGAGAATTATTGGCGTAAGGCGCGACAACCTCTTTGGCGCGATTATCCGAAAAGGTCTCAAACGCGGGATCAAACACGGGCATTACGCCGCCCACAAACGTGGTATTTCCGCCTGTGGTATTGTTCATACCATTCATCTTTGTGTACGGAGAAAGGAAGTATACGATATGAGAAAGGGCGAGGGGCTGTTTTGCCTTAGCAAGAAGGTCTGTAGAGCTCCAACCGCCGAGGGAATTATAACCGAGATCGTTTCTCATGTGAGCCGTCTCAGCTTCTGTCCACGCTTCATAAGTACCGTATCTCTTGAGAATCTTCTCTCTCTGGCTGGGATATGCACCGGGAGCAAGAAGAACCATAGCCATTCTGAAGAAAGGATTACCAAGAGGGGTTACAGTCCAGAGTCTGCCGTCCTTTTCCTCTACGTGGAACCAGCCCGTAGCGTTAAATTTCTTGTCACAGATATATCCGCCGTACTCATCAAGCTTGATTTCCCCGTCCTTTACCTGCTCGTATCCAACGATAGTGTCAACCGTTCTGGTAGGACGCTTGGTATAAGGTGTTTTAGGGTTATTGGTTACGTCTACCTGCTTAGCGTATTCCTCTGCCTTTTCGTGAACGTACTCGGCGGGATAGTCACCCTTTGCGGTTATCTCGTCCCAATCGGCTACCCACTGCTCTACCATCTTCGCGGCGTGATCCCAAACCGCCGACAAATCGTCATTGGCAGCAATATCTGTTGCAAATCCGTTTTTGTTATAGGATGCCACAATACAAGGACCCGGATTAGACTTGTTTTTGCTTGAAGCAAACTGAACGTGAATAGGCTTCTTATCGTCACCCGCAAGAAGAACTGAAATCATCTTCTTTCCTGCGGCAATCTTTGTCTTAACAAAATCCGTAATATCCACAATATTATAACTTGTTCCAACCGATGACTGTCCTATAAACGCGCCGATTGCGGGAACGGTGTTGTATGTAACCTCGTTTTCATTCCACGAGTTCTCATCAACCTCATAAACGTACATAGGAGTACTGCCACCCATATCCTGACAAGCCGTTCCGAAAAGCTTAAGCTCGGCGCAGATAAAATCTTCTCCGTAAAGCTCGGAAATATCGAATTTAAGCAACACTCTGCGGTAAAGGCATCCCGTATTATCGTTCGCCTTAAAATGGAGTATGGGAGAACTTCCAAAATTGGAATCAACAAGCTTATTCGGACCGCTTAAAGCATCTCCGTTAATTACGTAGGTATCCTCAGCAGACTTGATAACAAGAGGCCTCTTTGCGACCTCTTTCTGCTCGGCATTACCGACCACCTTTACGGGTAAAACTTCGTATTTTTTCATAACAAAGCTCCTTTCAAGTTAATTGTTTTGTTAATTTTACCATATTAAATTGGCTTTGTAAAGTGTTTTTTGAAATTTAAAAAAATATTTTTCTAAATAAATGATACCGCCCATCGCTTATTGCGGTGGGCGGTAATTCTACCTGTATTTCAACGCTGAATTTATCCTAAAAATCGCAAAATATGCAATAGCGCATATAGGAAGCGCGATAAGCACGTCTATTACCGAGTACTGTTTTCAACCGCGATTGGCTATAGTCCACAATTTTAACATCATTTTTCACTATTAAACAGAAAATTTTACTCTTTAACGTAAGCGTTGTTCATTATTTGGAATATTTTTGCCAACTTTTCATCACTGAGCTTCACGAAAAATTCCTCGTTCATATAGAAGCTTGAAGCGTATACTTCGGGTATTATATATTCGTCGACAAAGTCTTCTCCGTAGTATTTTATTGACGTAGTTTCTTCCCCTTGTGAAACAGGAAGTTTCGACTTAAGTTCTACTTCAACATAAAAATCAATTTTATACACCTTGTTGATATCGTCGTACGCAAAGCAATCATCGTCCGAGATAATAATATCGAAAATTTTATATATATCGACTACGCTTGAGCTCTCGTTAAACTTATAGATGTGACTTAATTTCCCGTCAGGAAACGTGCCCGATACAGGAGAAATATCAAACGTACCGTAGGCATGCGCTACGTTTCCATTCTCAGCTTCACCCGCACATTTTTGAAGCTGTAAATAATAATTCTCAACAGCCCCTCCATAATATCCGTATCCCTTATTTTCGGATATAAGGTTTAGATATTTTATTGTGGTTACAGGCATTTTTTCAAACAGAAGATAATACGAAGCATTATAGCGAGTCGAGTCAATATATCCGTTGACGCCTATCTGCGAAACATGGGTAAACTCGCCCTTGGGTGATTTAACCCACCGCTTATCGGCATCCGAAAGCGTCTGATACTCATTGTAAAAGCTTTCGTATACTTCCTTCCTAACATCAGCAGTAAGAATTCCGTAATTGTTGTACAAGCTATAATCGGTCACTTCGTCTGGGTGAGGAATTTTCAGATAAGCTTCGGAAAATTCGGGAGCGGAAACTCTTATTTCATTAAGCCTGTTATACGCCTCGTCGGTAAAATAAAGATTTCTTGCCATAATTCTACCGCTTTTCAGCTTAACGAAAACCTGCTGATAGCGATAATTATAACCGCGGTAACCGAGATCAACGGTATAATCAAACGCGTCGGAAATAATTTTTGCCGCCTCGGGATTGTTCACGAATATATCAGCGGTATTTATTCCCTCGTAAGTGCGGTCATAGTTTTTTATATAGCTGAAACCGACTATATCCTCTGCCTCGGGGCGATCGTTTTCTATGGCACTGCCTACAAGGCTGAGTGCGCTTACAATTATTACCGTAACAATTATGGGGATAAGCAAAAGCGGTAAGGATTTTAAAACGTTTTTAATCTTTTTTGTGGTAATAAGCTCATAAAGCACATAGACTAGAAAAGCGATAATAACCAGTATAAACTGATAGGATTCAAAGCCGTCTGTTACGACAAATAATGCTATTATAAATACAAATGGGAGAGTAACCGCAAATCGATAAAGGTGCTGCAACCACTTACTGGGCGCGCTTTTTGTTGCGCTTTCACTTTTGCGCGCATTATAAGCCCAACAACCAAGCGAAAGGAGTCCAATACCCACTAAAAGCGTGTATATTTGAAGTCCTGCGTTCAAGTACGCCTCTGCTTCATTGTCAAATATGCCTTCAAACAACGCAAATGGCAAAAAGAATCTAATTCCAAAATATTTACATATAGAGTTGTCTACATTAAGGATTGGAGACATCTCAGACAGCATTGTTATACATAATACCCCCATAACTCTAAAAAACAAGAAGATCAAAATTGCTATAAGGAAATTTGAAATTCTCGTTCCGGTTACAGTCATGGCGAGGATCATCACTCCTGACATAAGCACCGAAAGAACCAAATATGGAAGCATTCCAAGTAGTATCACCGAAAAGCTCACAGTGTAAAATCTTGCGAATGACCAAAGCAATGTATTGATAAAAGTGCTAACTATTACAGTGCCAAACGCCCATGTAAGCACGGATGCAGTAAGACTTATATAGACACAAGTGCGTTTTTGTGGAATCGCGTGATAAAAATCAGACTGATTACGCTCGTTCAAAAACGAGAACATATCGTGAGCTATAATAGGTACGAGTACCATTATAAGCAAACAAAACGGAACTACCATATTATAGGTTATAAGTTCGGGGACTCTGTTACTTGAATAGCTGCCGTTTTCAGCTATTCCGATAATGGGAAGAAATGCGTTAAGCAATATGATTACCAGCGAAAAAGCCAGACCGCTTACTCTAATTTTCTTCAAGCCCTGAATATATAAATTTTTAGAAAAGTAATTTTTCACGGCACTGTCCTCCTTACATCAGAATCTCTTTAAAGGCATAGCCCAAGCTTTCCATTTCGTAAATGAACACTTCCTCAAGATTAAGTGGAAGCACGTCAAGAAGCACCGGATCAAGCTTGCGTATTTTTTCAATCACCGCTTCTTTTTCACCACGGGCAATAAAGGTAGCTACCGAGCCCATCTGGTTATAGTCAAGCATTTCAATACTCTCAAAACGTTCACTTCCGTAGTTATCGGTAAACGCCACCTGAACCTTGAAAAGAGAGGTTTTAAGATCTTGAATATCGCTTTCAAACACAATTCCGCCTTTATGAAGCAAGGCAAGCTGATCGCAAGTATCCTCAAGCTCGCGAAGAGAGTGTGAGGTAATAATGGTAGTAGTTTTTCTTTCAAGCACGTCGTTGTATATAACCTGCTTGACAAGATTTCTCATAACGGGGTCAAGTCCGTCAAAGGTCTCATCAAAGAAAAGATACTCAGGCATGGACGAAAGTGCTAATATTGTCGCCGCTTGCCTTTTCATACCTTTAGAAAAAGTGTTTATATTTGCTTTCGGATCGAGCCCGAAGGTTTGTGTAAGATTAGTAAACCTTTCATAGCTGAAGCGCTCATATAATGCCTTATAAAGCTCCGCCATTCTATACATATTAGACTGAGGAAGAAAATACAGCTCATCGGGAACGTAAAGTATTTTACTCTTAACCTCGGGGTTTTCGTAAACAGGCTTTCCGTCAAACAACACCTCCCCGCTTTCGGGGCGATAGATTCCGCTTATCAGTCTTAAAAACGTGGATTTACCCGCACCGTTACTTCCGACAAGTCCGTATATACAACCTTCGGGAATTTCGCAATTCAGATTTTTAAGAGCTGCGAATCCGTCGAAATTCATCGTTAAATCTTTTGCGCAAATCATAATTTCGTTCCTTTCTTAATTATTTTGCTTTGTAGACGCCCTTTATAGCTTCAAGAATGGTTTCCTCAGTTATTCCCGCGTTAGCAAGCACTTGCGCGAGTTCTTTTATTTCATCAATCTTGCTTTTTAGTCCTTCGCGTATTTTTTCCACCGCATTATCTGCCACAAAGCACCCTCGCCCGGGCGTTGACACGATTATACCTGCGCGGTCAAGCTCCATAAAAGCTTTTTGTACTGTATTGGGATTGGTAGACAATATTACTGAAAGCTCTCTTATAGAAGGCAGTTGATCACGCGCTTTCAAAATACCCGTTATTATCTCACGCTTAATTCCTTCTTCAATCTGCTCATAAATTGGCGTTCTTGACATTTTATCTACTACAAGCATTTATTCACTCCTTTCCACAACTGTACTATATGTGCTAGTACAGTTGTATTATAACATCAAAATTGCTTTTTGTCAATAGTTTTATTAAAAAATTCCCACGAATTACTTGGAGCGCAAAAAAAGGGGCGACTCAAGTCGCCCCTTGGGGATTTTATTAACTAAAATCAGTTAATGCCACGTTTTACGTAGTGAGTATGAAGAATCTCATGAGCCTTATGGCTATTGGGCTCGCCAAAGTACTCGTCATAGAGCTTCTTAACTGCAGAGTTCTCGTGAGACTTTCTGAGATCAGACTCAGCATCATCCTTATAGAGAACCGCTGCGCGAACCGCGCGAAGGTCGATTGTTTCACGAACTTCAGCGGGCTGGTGAGGCTGTCCACCACCGTTTACGCAACCGCCGGGACATCCCATAACCTCGATAAACTGTACGTCTACCTTACCTGCCTTAACGTCATCAAGAAGCTTTCTCGCGTTAGCTGTTCCGCTTGCTACGGCAACGTTAAGAGTAATATCGCCAAGCTTATAGGAAGCAAACTTAACGCCCTCAGTTCCTCTTACCTCTGTAAAGTCAAGCTTTTCAAGAGGCTTGCCCTCGATAACCTCAGCCGCTGTACGAAGTGCAGCTTCCATAACCCCGCCGGTAGCGCCGAAGATAGCGCCTGCACCAGAACCGATGCTGAAGGGATCGTCAAACTTCTCATCATCAAGTGCTCTGAACTTGATTCCTGCCTTTTCGATCATTCTGCCAAGCTCACGAGTTGTGATAGCAACATCAACGTCGGGAACACCTGCCGCAGACTGACCGTCACGCTCTACCTCAAACTTCTTAGCTGTACAAGGAATTGCGGATACGAAGAAGATATCCTTGGGGTCAATTCCCTCTTTTTCAGCGAAGTATGTCTTAACAACTGCGCCGAACATCTGCTGAGGAGACTTGCAGGTAGAAAGGTTCTCTGTCATCTCGGGATAGTAGTGCTCGCAGAACTTAATCCATCCGGGAGAGCAAGAAGTAATCATGGGAAGAACTCCGCCATTCTTAACTCTGCCAAGGAACTCTGTTGCCTCTTCCATAATTGTAAGGTCAGCGGTAAGGTTCATGTCGAACACGCCGTCAAAGCCAAGGCGCTTGATAGCGGCAACCATCTTACCCTCAACGTCTGTACCGGGCTCGTATCCAAAGCACTCACCGATCTGAGCGCGTACAGAGGGAGCAGTACAGATATATACCTTCTTTGTAGGATCTGCGATAGCTTCCATAACCTTATCTGTATCGTCTCTTTCGTAAAGAGCGCCTGTGGGACAAGCAACGATACACTGACCGCAATTGATACAAGCGTTGTCAGCAAGCTTGGTCTCGAATGCGGAGGCGATGTGTGTATCAAATCCACGGTCGTTTGCGCCGATAACGCCTATGCCCTGAACCTTGGCACAAGCAGCTACGCAACGGCGGCAAAGGATACACTTATTGTTATCACGAATAATGGGAGTAGAATTATCTATCTTATACTCGTTCTTTACACCACCAAACTTGGTCTCGTCAACGCCGTACTCATTACAGAGCTTCTGAAGCTCACAGGTTGTGCTACGAACACAAGAGAGACACTTGCGCTCGTGGTTGGAAAGAATAAGCTCGAGGTTTGTCTTTCTGGATTTATTGATCTTAGGTGTGTTTGTGAGGATCTCCATTCCCTCGGTTACAGGATATACACAAGCTGTAACCATTCTGAAGGGTCTGCCACCCTCGGATACTTCAACAAGACAAAGACGACAAGCGCCGATCTCGTTGATGTCCTTCAAATAACAAAGTGTAGGGATATCGATTTTAGCCGCTCTTGCAGCCTCAAGAACCGTGGATCCCTTCGGTACAGCATAATTTACGCCGTTAATTTTAACATTGATTGTTTCCATAATTGCCGTTCTCCTTTCTTATTCCTTATAAATTGCCTTAAATTTACAGCTATCCATACAAGTCGGAGGCCAA
>JAZKYO010000046.1:0-9135 GCA_045612185.1 Eubacteriales bacterium | reverse complement strand
TGTGTCATAATAAAACTGAAAAAGGTCGGAAGGCTCCCAATTAAGAAGCTCATCCTTGCCCGAAACAAAGCCGCAAATCAGCTCTCTGTTAGGAAGGGTATCTAACATTGTATTGTATTTTTGAATGTCCGTGGCGGATAGCTGATCGAGTATTACAACAATATCAATGTCGCTTGTTTCTGTTGCTTCGCCACGACCATAACTGCCTTGCAAACCAACAAACCATACACGGCCTCTAAAAGTCTCATTTAATGTATGCAAGAAATTTTTCACCCAAGCAGTAATATCTATCATCTTTATCCCTCGTCAAATTCTTATTTATAGTTCTGTTTTATCGCCAGTTTCGCCTTTGTATTACAAAGGCACAGGGGCTTAGTCCATACCCCTAAGGCTGCGCGTATCCTAAGGCTCCATCCGGGAGGGAGCTGTCACCGAAGGTGACTGAGGGAGAGTGCGTAACAAGAAAGTTGATACAAACCTAAAGTCACGCAGGCTCCTTCCACCGCTAACGCGGTCCCCCTCCCTCTCGGAGGGAGGATTTTCGCTAATTCCATTATAACACAAATCGGCAGAGAAGACAAGTTCTCTGGCGACATTTTGTGCACGCAAATTCTCCGTTAAGAGTATCACGCCGATGGCATTCTGCTTTTTTTTGGCACCCGCAACGGGAAGCATGACCTGCGGTCAATATTTTCTCCCAGCCGACGTTCAGCAAGCTAACGTCGGGCTTAGGTCGAAAATGCGAACCCAATTTGCGCTATGCGCAAAGACGTGTCGCCGTGAGGGATATGAAAAGCACAAGATGTCCCGTGGAACATCTTGTGCTTTTGGCACCCGCAACGGGAATCGAACCCATAACTACCCCTTAGGAGGGGGCTATTATATCCATTTAACTATGCAGGCGTGCGAGAATATTGTATCACAATTATTTAAAAAAATCAATAGAAAACGAAAAAAACGCAAATATTACGGAAAAAGGACTTGCATAGCAAGTCCTTTTTCTGGTGCTCCATCGGGGAATCGAACCCCGGACACCTTGATTAAAAGTCAAGTGCTCTACCGCCTGAGCTAATGGGGCGCACGCGTTACCTAAATATCATACCACAAAACAGGCGATTTGTCAAGAATTTTAAGTTGGTGATTTTGCACAAAATTACGAGCTTGAATTTGTATAAATATGTTAAGGGTTAAAAAGAGTGTCGTATTTCGTCGGCAAAGCGTGATATGTTTTCGGGGAGCAGTGCGGGGACAGCCATTTCCTCGTTCATATCCTCGGCAATGTTGTTGTGCTTGATGCTTGAGAGAATCATTTTGGCAATAATCTTATCAAGCCCCTTTTGTTTTTGAATACGAAGGTCGCCGCCAAAGCACATATTTGATATTGAGGTATTAAGCAATTCGCGGGGAATTGCCTTTTCAAGATAGTAGTCGGTGCTTTCGGGCAGACCGCAGCACAGGAAAAATGCGTGCATGGTTTCAGCCAGAACGGGGATATTGTCGGCAACGAATTTTTTCATTTTTTTGCTTACCTTTCCCATTCTCACGTAGCCGCCGATTATGGCAATGTCAAAGCCGGTTATATCGGGAGTGTCTGTGTCAAGGTCAGCCAATGTAACCTCGTTGGTGGAAAGCTTTTGGGCAAGCTTCTCGGCGCACTCGCGCACAGTGCCGCTTTTACTTGAATATGCGATAAGAATTTTCATAGCTTCGGTGTCCTTATTTGTTAAGTGCCTGCCGCAAAGCGGCAGGCACGGGTATATTTTTTAATTATCTTTCGGGAACTATCAAGCCGTAGTCGCCGTCCTTGCGCTTATAAACCACGCAGGTGTCACCGCTTTCCTGGTCCTCGAAAACGAAGAATTCGTGACCCAAAAGGTTCATCTGGAGAATTGCCTCCTCAACCGACATGGGCTTGAAGAAGAAGGATTTGGTTCTGATTCTGAATTCAGGCTCGTCGTCTATATAATCGTCAGCGGTGTAACCCGTATCAAACACGCCTGCGCGCAGTCTCTTTTCAAGACGGGTCTTGTTTCTGCGGATCTGACGTTCGATTGTGTCAATTGAGCGGTCAAGGGCATTCTGGAAGGTTTCGTCCTCGATCTCACAACGGAAAAGGGTGTTTGCCGCATAGATCGTAACTTCAAGATTTACGTTGTTTCTCTTTTTGCTGAAGGTGACGGTAGCCTCGCCTTCGTCGTAGAAATACTTGTCGAGCTTTGAAAGCTTTTCAACCACAAGCTCTTTAAGGCTTTCGCGAACCGACATCTGTCTTGCGTTAACGGTAATCTTCATATTTGATTCCTCCTTGAAGTTCTTCACGGAGAGGCACGGTGCTCTCCGTGTCTGTAATTTGATTATAACATATTATTGCCACTTTGTAAAGAGTGTATTATAAAATTTAAAAATTGTACATATTTTTTGTGCAAATAATACATAAATTGACTTGAAAATGGGCAAAATCAGCTAAAATGATTGACAATACCACCCCGATTTGGTAAAATAATAGCAGAATGAAATATGGAGGAAGAAGTATGGATTCCGAAGTAAAAAGAATAAAAGAATTGCGCGAGACGCTTACGCATCACGCAAAGCTGTACTACGTATACGACGCGCCCGAAATTTCGGACTACGAATACGATATGATGTTTGCCGAGCTTAAGGCGCTTGAGGAAAAGCACCCCGAGCTTGAGGATCCAACGTCGCCCACACACAGAGTAGGCGGAAAGGCGCTTGACAAATTTGAAAAGGTCACCCACTCGGTAAGAATGAATTCACTTTCCGACGTCTTTTCTTTTGAAGAGGTGGAGGATTTTGTCACAAAGACCGACGAGGCGGTTGGCGATGCCGAGTATTCGGTCGAGCCAAAGATAGACGGACTTTCGGTGGCTCTTACCTACGAGAATGGCGTTCTCGTAATGGGAGCTACACGCGGCGACGGAATTGTGGGAGAGGACGTTACGCTTAACGTAAAGACCATACAGACCATACCGCTCAGACTGCCCGAACCGCTGAGCTTTACTGTGCGCGGTGAGGTTTACATGCCAAGGTCGTCGTTTGAAAAGCTGAACGCGGCGCGTGAAATAAGAGGTGAATCGCTTTTTGCCAATCCTCGAAATGCGGCGGCGGGATCGCTCAGACAGCTTGACTCAAAGATTGCCGCAGAGCGAGGACTTGACATTTTCGTGTTCAATCTACAAGAGGGAAATCTTTATACCGACCGAGAGAATCCAACCTCTCATACCGCTATACTTGACAGAATAGCGGAGTTAGAATTTCCCGTTCTTCGTGACCGCGCCAAGGTAAAGGGAGCAAAAGCGGTTACTGACCATATAAACAAGCTTGGCGAGCTTCGCGACGGTCTTGCGTACGATATAGACGGTGTGGTTATCAAGCTTGACGATATCGAAAAACGCGCCGTTGTGGGAGAGGGAACCAACTCCCCGAAATGGGCGGTGGCGTATAAATTTCCGCCCGAACAGAAGCAGACAAAGCTTATCGACATAACCGTTGCGGTGGGGCGCACGGGCGTGCTTACCCCCAACGCGGTGCTTGAGCCTGTAAGACTTGCCGGCACTTCGGTTTCGAGAGCCACGCTTCACAACATTGAGTTTATCCGAGAAAAAGAAATAAAAATAGGCGATACCGTCACCGTTCAGAAGGCGGGCGATATTATTCCCGAGGTGGTTTGCGCGCACAAGGAAAAGCGCGATGGAAGCGAGCGCGAGTTCAATATGCCCGAGCGCTGTCCGTCCTGCGGTGAGCCTGTATTTTACAATGCCGAGGAGGGCACGGCTACAAGATGCACCAACAGCGCTTGCCCCGCCCAGCTTTCGCGCTCCATCGAGCATTTCGCCTCAAAGGGGGCTATGAATATTGACGGCCTCGGTCCGCAGATTGTGGAGCTTTTGTTGGCAAACGACCTTATTCACGATGCGGCTGACCTGTATTACTTGACCGCCGACGAAATAGCGGGGCTTGAAAGAATGGGCAAAAAGTCGGCTGAAAATCTTATTTTGGCAATAGAAGGCTCCAAAAAGGCAGGACTTGAAAGACTGCTTTACGCGCTCGGAATACGCAACGTCGGAGAGGTTGCGGCGGCGGCTCTCGCGGCACGCTACGGCACGCTTGCGGCTTGCTTTGACGCGACGCTTGAGGAAATCTGCGCTATTGAGGATTTCGGCGAGATAACCGCTAAATGCGTGGTTGATTTCTTCTCGCATGAGGGAAACAGAGAGCTTTGCGTAAGGCTTATGAATGCGGGACTTCTCACAGAGGCGACTGCGCTTCCTACCGATAATTCTTTTGATGGGCTTACCTTTGTGCTTACGGGTACACTTCCCACTATGTCCCGTGACGAGGCTTCAAAGCTTATAAAGGCGCGCGGCGGAAAGGTGTCGGGCTCTGTTTCCAAAAAAACTTCTTACGTGGTCGCAGGCGAGGCGGCGGGAAGTAAGCTTACAAATGCGCAAAATCTTGGCATCCCGATTATTGACGAGGAAGAGCTTCTTAGAATGCTTGGAAATTAAAGTCCGAGATAGTTGATTATTCCGTTATATATCCCGTCAGCGAAAAGCTCGGGGGAGTTGAGCATAAGCATAGCGTCGTTGTAGTTGGTTATAAAGCCAAGCTCCACAAGCACAGCGGGCATTCGTGTCTTGCGAAGAACGTAAAGTCGGTTTCGCACAATTACGCCGCGGTTATTCAAGCCTGTGGCGCGGTTGAGCCAGTAGAGAATGTCGTCGGCAAGATTAGCTGCAACCGACGGAATGGCAAAGACCAACGCCTCGCTTCCCGTAGCTGCGCTCTGTGCAGCGGCGTTGGTGTGAAGGCTGATAAAATAATCCGCGCCCCAGCTGTTGGCATCGGTAACACGCTCTCTGAGACTGCTTGAGTTTGACGTGCCAATCTGCGTTTCGGGCGTAGGGCGGGAAAGCCTAACCTCAAAATTTCCGTTTGCGCGGAGACGGTCGGCAAGCAGGATTCCTATTCTGTATACAAGGTCCTGCTCTCTCAATCCGTTTCCCTCTGCGCCTGCATTCGGATTGTACGGATTGTGCCCTTGGTCGATGTAAATTTTTATTGCCATGGTATGTGTCCTTTCGGTGGTTTTTGTACCATTTTATGTCCTTAAGGCTTGTCACCGTGACAAAAGAAAGGTATTTTTATGAGTAACGTTAAGAATTCTCCCCGCGAGGAGAAAAATAAAGTCGAAAAAAGCACCCTTTATCTGGTAGCTACCCCGATAGGCAATCTTGCCGACCTTTCCGAAAGAGCGGTAAAGGTGCTTTCGAAGGTAGATTTCGTGGCCGCAGAGGATACGAGAAATTCCATGAGATTGCTTGCCTATCTCGGTATCTCAAAGCCTATGGTTTCATACTTTGAGCATAACAAAAACGAGCGCGGTGAGCAGATTGTAAGCCGTATAGAGGCGGGCGAATCCTGCGCGCTTATTACCGATGCTGGAACTCCCGCAATTTCCGATCCGGGTGAGGATATAGTTGCGCTTTGCGCCGAGCGAGGCGTCAAGGTAAGCTCAATCCCGGGCGCGTGCGCGGCAATAGTGGCGCTTACACTGTCGGGACTTCCTACGGGCAGATTTTGCTTTGAGGGCTTTTTGTCGGCAAATAAGTCGGAGCGAAGAGCCGCACTTAAAAAGCTGTCGGCAGAGGAGAGAACAATGATTTTTCACGAAGCTCCGCACAAGCTCAAAGCCACGCTTGCCGATATGAGCGCGGCATTTGGCGGTGAAAGAAGAATTGCGCTTTGCCGTGAGCTTACAAAGCTTAACGAGGAAGCCCACAGAACTACCCTTGACGGTGCGGTGGAGCACTATGAGCAAAACGAGCCGCGAGGCGAGTATGTTCTCGTTGTTGAGGGCGCGCCCGAAAGCACCTCAAAAGAGGACTGGAGCAACATGAGCGTGGAAGAACACGTCGAGAGCTACATAGCCGCGGGAATGAGTAAAATGGACGCGATAAAGGCGGTTGCTAAGGACCGCGGCGTACCAAAGAACGTTATTTATAAAGAATTTATTTGAAAATTGCGTAACCTACTTGATTTTTCTTGAATATTGTGGTAATATAAAGTGTTAATTTTATTTTTAAGAGGTTTTTAGTTATGGAAAAAATGAAAGTCGGAGTCGTAGGCGCTACGGGTATGGTAGGTCAGCGCTTCCTTACACTCCTTGAAAATCACCCCTATTTTGAGGTTGCGGCGCTTGTTGCAAGCCCCAGAACAGCAGGCAAAACTTATGAAGAGGCTGTTGAGGGCAGATGGAAGATGAGCACCCCCATTCCCGAAAAGTTTAAGAAAATGGTTATTCTTAACAGCGAGAACGTTGAAGAGGTGGGCAAGCTTGTAAGCTTCGTTTTCTGCGCTGTTGATATGAAAAAAGAGGATATCAGAGCTCTTGAGGAGAGATACGCAAAGGCGGAGATTCCCGTGGTTTCCAATAACTCGGCTCACCGTTGGACTCCCGATGTGCCCATGGTTATTCCCGAAATTAACGATTCTCACCTTGAGGTTATCGAGGCACAGAGAAAGAGACTCGGCACAAAGCGCGGCTTTATTGCCGTAAAGCCCAACTGTTCTATACAGTCTTACGTTCCCGCAATTACTCCCTTGCTTAAGTATAAGCCCTCTATCATTCTCGCTACTACATATCAGGCTATCTCAGGTGCGGGTAAAACCTTCAAAGAGTGGCCCGAAATGATTGATAACGTAATTCCTTACATCGGCGGCGAGGAAGAGAAGAGCGAGCAGGAGCCCTTAAGAATCTGGGGTAAGGTGGAGAATGGCGAAATCGTAAAAGCGGACGCCCCCCTTATCACAACCCAGTGCATCCGTGTTCCCGTAAGCGACGGACATACCGCGGCTGTATTCGTAAAGTTTGAGAATAAGCCTACTAAGGAAGAAATAATCAAGGCGTGGGCAGAGTACGCAGGAAAGGCTCAGGAGCTTGAGCTTCCCAGCGCACCCAAGCAGTTTATCACGTACTTTGAGGAAGATAACAGACCCCAGGCAAAGCTTGACCGCGATATCTACGGCGGTATGGGAATCACCCTCGGCAGACTTCGTGAGGATACAGTTTTCGACTATAAGTTCGTAGGACTTTCTCACAATACACTTCGCGGTGCGGCAGGCGGCGCAGTGCTTATCGCAGAGCTTCTTTATAAGCTTGGCTACTTTAACTAAATAATAACCGAGTTGCCTTTGGGCAACTCGTTATGCGGGCGTGGCGGAATTGGCAGACGCGCCAGACTTAGGATCTGGTGTTTTCCACGTGCAGGTTCAAGTCCTGTCGCCCGCACCAATAAGAAACGGAGACACAAAGTGCCTCCGCTTCTTATTGCTATGGTAATTATATATTGAACCGTCGGCTCCGCAGGAGACGAAAGACTTGCGTAAACCGGTAGCTCCGTAACCGCTGAACTACCCGCAAGTCAGGTTCCCAAGTCCTGTCGCCCGCACCAATAGGAAGAGGGGGGGCAACGCACCCTCCCTGCTTTTTGATATGAGATTAATAAACGTGGTTTGTATTTTGCTCGTAAACTTGTAAAATCGCGTGAAGTGTGCTATAATGTTATCAAAGAATAAGATGTTTGATAAAAACGATTTGATTATGGAGGACAAGATGAAATTTGTAGTTGCGGTTGATTCCTTTAAAGGAAGCGTAACGTCGGAGCGGGCTTGCGCCTCAATAGAAAGGGGCATTAAAAAAGCGATTCCCGATGCCGAGGTGGTAATAAAACCAATAGCTGACGGCGGAGAGGGTACGCTTGACGCCATTGTTCCAAAAGAAAAACGAATCGACGTTTTGGTAAATAATCCCCTTTTTGAAATAACAAAAGCTCAATACGGTGCAGTAGGAGATACCGCCGTAATTGAAATGGCAGCGGCGGCGGGTCTTACTCTGATTGACGAGGCTCGACGAAACGCAGGCAAAACCACCACCTACGGAGTGGGAGAGCTTATTCGCCACGCCTTAAAAAGCGGATTTGGAAAAATTATGCTGACCGCAGGCGGAAGCGCGACAAACGACGGCGGTTGTGGTATGCTTGCCGCACTTGGCGCGGTTTTCAAAAATGCCGACGGAAACAGTTTTGTTCCCGTGGGAGACAGCCTTTCGGATATTTGCGAAATAGACCTTTCGGGGATAGCTGACGGATTTTGTGAGTGCGAGTTTTCGATAGCTACAGACGTAAAAAACCCCTTGCTTGGCGAAAACGGAGCTACTTTTGTTTACGGTCCACAAAAAGGACTTGCAAACGGTCAGCGCGAGAGCATTGAGCGTGGCATGAAAAGCTACTCCGAGTTGCTTTTAAAGCTTACGGGAAAGGATGTGTCGGTAATTGAGGGCGCGGGTGCGGGCGGTGGAATCGCCGTTCCTCTGTTGGCTTTCGCAAAGACTGAAATAAGCTCAGGAATAGAAACGGTGCTTGACGCCGTCGGCTTTGACGTTGCGCTTGACGGGGCTTGCGCGGTGATTACCGGAGAGGGAAGAATAGACGCACAGAGCTTGTGTGGAAAGGCAATAAGCGGTGTGGCAAAACAAGCCGCGGGGCGTTCTGTTCCGGTATATTGCTTTGTGGGGTGCGTCGGTGACGATGTGGAAAAGCTTAAAAAGATGGGCGTTGCTGATATTTACACAGTAATATCAAGAGCCGAATCTCCGGAGGATTCCATAAATAACGCCGAAAAATATTTGGCACTTATGGCAGAAGAATTCGCGCGAAGCTTTAAATAAAAATGGGGCAGTTCATTAAGAGCACAGCTCCTACTTTATTTATACGTTAAAATTATAGTTTGTAGGGGAGTTGTTCGCACAGCAGCCACGTGGAGCCCCCACCGGCGAGGTGGCGCCAGTCAAGGGCGCGTAGCCCTTGTCGCTCGTCGCAACGAGCGAAACTCTTAATCGGCGTCTTTCTTTTTTGGTCCTTTTTTCTTTCGCGCCTACTTATCCGAAAGAAAAAAGGACGAGGGGATTAAACTAACTATTCTACATAGTTTACAGAGTTTTACACAGCTATATTTTTGTGTGCTGTTAATAGTTACTTACTGTCTCTCGTCCTTTTTCTTTTTGAGAAAGGAGCGTCAAAAGAAAAAGGACCAAAAAGAAAAACCGCGGTGCGCCTG
>JAZKYO010000045.1:0-98272 GCA_045612185.1 Eubacteriales bacterium | reverse complement strand
GGCTACGCGCCCTTGACTAGCGCCACCTCGCCGGTGGGGGCTCCTCGTGGCTGCTGTGCGAACAACTCCCCTACAAGATACAATTCACCGTTACGGATTCTTAATTTTTGTCTTGTTCAAAGTGGGGTATATTATATTTATTATATTATATTAAATATTTTATAAAAAGACTTGAAAAATTCATAAAAATATGGTATAATTGTTAAAATGGCTGATAGTATGCCCCGAGGCTTTTTTAAGAACAGAAAAAATCCTCGCCAAGATGAAAAATTTTTCATGGCGCATTTGACGCCGTTTCGAAAATTCGCAAAAATAAAAAATTCGCAACTTTAATGCTAAAAGGGGTCGGAGCCCCTGTATAAATCCATAAAAAATTAAAAGAAAGGAGAACCAATGGAAATATCTGACGAGCTCAAAGAGCTAAACGACATATGGAAGGAAGTTAAAAAATCCTTTTCAAGAGAGCTTGTTCAATCGACCATAGACCTGTGGTTTTCACCGCTTGAGCTGACGTCGTTTGAAAGCAACACTATCTATTTTTCATGCCCGTCAGCGGTCAAAACAAAGGTCATCAAAGAAAGCCACTTAGACAGAATGAAGCGCGGCTTTGCCGAATATCTCGGCTTTGAGGTCGAGGTTGAGGTCTTTTACTCCGAGGTGAAAAAGGGAGGAGACAGCGGACTCAAAATTCTTAGCGTAGAATCAAAATCAATAGACGTGGGCGAGGACATACGTCCGCAGGTTAATCACGAGGTAGAGGTTGGAAGTGTCAATTTTCCATACCACGTTGAGTACACCTTTGAAAATTTCATCGTAGGCGAGTCAAACAAGTTTGCCCACGCGGTATGTCTCGGAGTTGCCGACAACCCCGCCTGCCTTGAATCCGAGAAGTTTTACAAGGGCGTGGAGCTGGCAAGAACACCCTACAACCCGCTTTTCATCTACGGTCCGTCGGGTCTTGGAAAAACCCACCTTCTTCACGCTATCATCAACAGAATAAAGGCAAATATTCCCGAAATAAAAATTCTCTACGTCAAGTGCGAGGATTTTACAAATCAGCTTATAGACCACCTTTCAAGAAAGGCGATGGCAAGCTTTAAGGAGAAGTACCGCAGATGCGACGTGCTTCTTATAGACGACGTGCAATTTTTGGCAGGCAAAGCGTCCACTCAGGAGGAATTTTTCCACACCTTCGAGGCGCTTTACAGCGAAAATAAGCAGATAATTCTCACGTCAGACCGTCCTCCCAAGGAGATAAATCCCCTTGAGGAGCGAATAATAACAAGGTTTGAGTGGGGTCTGATAGCCGATATTCAGCCGCCCGATTACGAGCTGAGAATGGCTATCATCAAGAAAAAGGCTGAGCAGGTCGGACTTGAGCTTTCGGAGGAGATTCTCGAGTATCTCGCAGAGAATCTTCGCTCAAACGTGCGCCAGATTGAGGGAGCTATAAAGAATCTTGCCGCGCAGAAATTTATCACCGGTCAGACGGTTGATTTCGACTTGGCAAAGCGTTGCGTTTCGCAGCTTATGGGCGGCGAAAAGACGGTAACAGAAATTATCGACAAGATTTTCGGAATAGTCGGCAAAAAGGCGGGAGTTACCAAAGAGGACATGATTTCCGACAGCCGCAAAAAGGAAATTGCCGCCGCGAGACACGTGGCAACCTACCTTATTTACGAGCTTGTGCCCGACATGTCTTACCCCAAGCTTGGAAAAATATTAAACCGAAATTACACCACCTGCATAAATTCCTACCAGGCGGTTGAGCTGAAAATCAAAAACGACCCTGTTTTTGCTTCGGAAATCAACGCAATGAAGAAAGAAATTGTTACCTAACCGGTCCTCGCCGCACCTAGCGGTGGGCTGGTCGGCTTCGGTCCTCGCCGGACGGGCCTATGCGCTTCGCGGCTCACGGCTTGGAGTTAGTGCAAACATAGCCGTCGCAGTCCGAAAAACTCGGTTAGACACCTCGTTTTTCTTTATATCAATAGAGGGCTGAATTGTAGTTTATCTGTGAGTAAATTGGTATGGAAGGCTTCCCCTTGAGGGGAAGCTGTCGCGGAACGCGACTGATGAGGTGTAGCGCCCGCAGGCGCGTTATCCCCTTACAATCTAACGGATGCTTCGCATCCTACACCTCATCCGTCACCTATTCGGTGACACCTTCCCCTCAAGGGGAAGGCTTTCATTCGCTTATCTTAAACAGTTAGACAAACTACAATTTGACAAAATCACCATAACAGGAAAAGTGTTGCACCCCAAAAGTTGCAACACTTATTTTATTTCCTGTTCTAAATTTTCAAAAAGTCGGCTGTTAAAAAATGTCTGAATGGTAATCTCCAATCCGTCGCAGATTTTCTTGACGGTGGAAACCGTCGGGCACTTGTTTTTTCCCAAAACCAAATTGCTTAACGTGGATTGAGTAATTCCGCAAATTATCGATAGCTTATTTACGGTTATCCCCTTTTCTTTGCAAAGCTCGAGTATCCTCAATCTCACAGCTTCACCAATATTCAAAAATACCCCTCCTAACATTTTTAGGTTAACTTCATTGTATCTAAATATTCAGCAAAAAATTAACCTTTTTAGGTTGACAAATGTAAATTATTGTGCTATAATGTCGATAACCTTTTAAGGTTAACTTTTTTTCCATGAGGAAAAAGAAAAAAATTTTTTAAAAAGGAGGTAACATTCATGGAAGAAATCACAAACCAGATCAGTGAAGTGATTGAGTCCGATTCTAGCGGTGTTTTGGGGGAGGCTTTAGGTTTCCTAATGGAATACCCGATTGTATTGATAATCGCGGTAGTAGTTCTCTTTATCCTCTCAATTAAGCTCTTCTGGATCAGAACAATCATTGGAACTCTTTTATCGGTAGGTGCATTCTTTGTTTTGCCCCCCGTCATGGTAGCGCTTTCGGCGTTTTATTTGTTAGGGGGAGAAGTAATCTTTACGCCTGACGAGGAATCGACAGATACTTATTTGATTTTGGGCACATTGGTAGATATCACCTCAACGTGGAATCCCATTGGTGGATTTGCGTTCCGCTTATTTGTATCTATACTTACGTCTGCAATTTGCGGTGCTGTATGCTTGATACCTTATGTAAACTTCATAATGCCCGCTTGCTTGATACTGATGGCTATAAAATCGGTAATTAGCAGATTCAGAGACTAATTAAGAAAGGTACAGTATTACTTATCACTGCACCTTTACCATTGTCTGCATGAAAAACACAAAAAATCCGATACGGACCAAGTCCGTATCGGATTTTTATAATTATCTTTCAAACAGGAAGCATTTATATTTTGGCAATTTGGCGGGAAAGCGCAGAGTTTCGCCCGTAAAGAGGTCAACAAAAGTTTTTTTGCCCTTATCCTCAAGGTCGTATTCGCCGTCCTCGGGGGTATAGAGCATAATATATTTTTTGCCCCTATAAACCACGGCACTGCGCGACACTGGCGGGGTAATTCCGTTTTCTTTAAGCCAAATGTGAAGCTCTTTTCCCGAGTCCTGTGTACCGACTGCAAAGCGTTTTACGGGCTTGCCCGCATTCTCGGCTTTTTTTACGCACGCCGACAAAAGCTCGGTTTCGGCGGCTTCTATGAAAATACAAGCCTTATAATTTTCAAACACCGCATCAAAATCGGTTGCTAAATACATATCGCAAGGCGTTCCGCAAAGCCCTATGGCGCGCGTTGCGCTTTTAATTGCGGCAGTCCCGCCATCAATTCCCTTTGGAATCGCCCTTTCGTCAACAAACGCCGCTATATCGGCGTCGGGGGTATCCATTCCGTTTTCGCACAGCTCTTTCATTTTCTTCATAAGAGCCATATAGTCGGGGTCGTTATACCAACCGCCCCACATATCAAACCACCACATTCCGTAGCCGTACAGCATGGCGCGGCAAAAGCTCAGTTTAAGCTGTTCAAGCGTTACTCCCTTTTCGTGACCGTACCATATGGGAAGCGTGTAATTAGGGTGGTCGTGTACGGGGCGTGAAAGATGGGTGCGGATATCGTTTTCCGAAAAGTAAAGCTTACCGTGGTGGCGCACCGACGCCGTTGGAATCATGGCATAGGGGTCTATGCCCGCGGCACGTCCGTCGGCATACGAAACGGGTGAGCAAAGGAAATCAACATCATCACAGTCAAGAAGCTTTCCAAGGGCGTTATGACACTCCGCCCTTCCCACAAACAAGGAATACCCGTAAAACGAGCCCACAAGCTTTTTGCCGTCGGTAAGTCTCTTTACCTCCGCGGCAAGGTCGCAAATTCTCTTTACCACAAGCTCCGACATGAAATTGTAGTAACTTTCGGCGTTCTTTTCCGCGCCGTTTTTTTCGCAGTATTCAACAAACTTTTCATGGGCGCGCAAGCCGTAGCCCGATTGCGGGTCGATGGCAAGCCACTCCTCGGTATTGCCCGCCGCAAGCTGATAGCCTATTACTCTGTCCTTATACTTGCCGTTTTCTATATAGTTTACAAGCTCGCCAAGCCTTGCTTTTACTTCCTCTGCCCAAAGGTCGGAGGCGTAGGAAAAGCGTTTTCTTTCTCTAAAGCCTTTTTCGCAAAGCTCGTCGGGGTGCGCCTTTTCCCAAGTTTCGGGGAGATTCATATTGACGCGCGGAAAAATATAGGCGTCGGGGCAAGCCTCTAAAATCTCGTCAAAGTTCTTGTCAACTATACCGAAATCGGGATTTTCTCTCTCAAATATTCCCTTTTGAAACACAAGCACGGGGGCGCGCTCATTTATTGGATTTTCGGAAAAATTCAGATTTACCGAATAAAGCTTGATGCCCGCATTGGCGAAGTCGGCATAACAATTATTCTTTGGAATATAGGTTATGTAAGCCATTTCGTCAATGGGATTTCCGTTTACCGCTATTGTGGGAATTCCGTTTAACTTTTCTATTTTTGCCGTCATCTGTCTTCCACAGCCTTTCTGATGTTCCAATCCGCCAAGTCAAGCCGCTTTTCGGCGTCCTCTTCCGATATTTCCAGAATTTCCGAAACTATGCGTATCATACGTCCGCGGAGCTTTACGTTGGTGGGGCGAAGATTTATCATAAGGTTTTCGTAAACGTAGCCGTTTTTGACCATAGCGCAGGTGGATATCATATTAAGCACCAGCTTTTGCGCCGTGCCCGCTTTGAGCCTTGTTGAACCCGTAACCACCTCGGCGCCCGTATCGGTGACGATTTCTATATCGGCAACCGCGCCGATTTTGCTGTTTTCGTTTGAAGTAACGGCAACCGTGACACAGCCTTTTTCCTTTGCGTATTCAAGCGCGCCCACAACGTATGCGGCGCCGCCCGCGGCGCTTATACCGACAACCGTATCGTTTGGGGTCAAGGAATAAGCTCCGATATCGGCAACAGCCGCCTCGCGGCTGTCCTCGCCGCCCTCGTTTGCCCTGAACATTGCGTCCTTACCGCCCGCAATTATTCCTATAACCCTACCGTTATCGACACCGAAGGTGGGCGGACACTCGGCGGCATCTATAACGCCAAGTCTGCCCGACGTTCCCGCGCCAACGTAAAAAAGCCTGCCTCCTTTGCTCAATCCCGCGCTTACGGCTTCAACCGCCTTGCTTACGGCGTCTATACAATTCCCTACCGCTTTAACCGCGTTCATGTTTTCTTCGTTCATTATCCTAAGCATTTGAGCCGTTTCCATTTTGTCAAAATGCTTTGTGGCGGGATTTCTCATTTCTGTTTTTAACATAATTTCACCTCAATACTGTCTGAAAAGATTTTCAATCAGTCCTTCAATTTTAGTTCCGCAATTTTTAGCGCAAAGCACGCAAGCGCCAAGAACCGGCGGATACTCGGGTACAATAATCTCAAGCCTTGGGTCAAGAAATTTTCGCATTATTTCAACAAACTCGCTGTTTTTACTCACAATTCCGCCTGCCATAACCAGCTTGTTTCCGCAATCGTATTTTTTTGCGGCGTGATTGATTATTTCAGCAAGGCTTTCGGCGTTTTCGTTTAGAATTTTTTCGGCAATTTTATCGCCTTGGCTATACGCGTAAAACACCACGCTTGCAAAGGACGCAACGTAGCTTTGGTCGTTTTTGTAGACTCGGTCAATAATATCCGAAACGCTGTTGCCTGTTTTGGATTTTACAAGCTCGGTTATAAGTGTATGCTCACCCATACCGTCCATTTCCGCAGACGCGGCGCAAAGCGCGTCGCGCCCTATATCGTACCCGCTTCCCGATTTGCTCAGCATAAAGCCCCAGCCGCCAAGTCTGGTAAGCTTTTCACACTCTTTAACAATCACCGCTGAGCCCGTACCGCATATGGCGGCGATACATCTGTTTGAGTCGGTAGAGCTTGCCACCACGTTAAGAATGTCGGTATCGCATTTTATCTTTATATGCGGATATTGCTTTTTAAGCGCGTTGCGTATTTGTGTGCAATTGTTTCCAAGCAAGAATCCCGCCGAGCCTATGTATATTCCGTACACGTTTGGATTTATGGAAAGCAACGTGCTTATGCCCTTGGTAAGCACTTCTATACTCGCTTCAATTCCTATCGCGTTGGGATTACAAGGTCCGAGAACAAGCTTTTCAAGCAACATTCCATCCTCAGTAAACATTACGAATTCGGTTTTTGTGCCTCCGCCGTCGATACCTATAAGCGTTTTTTTACTTCCAAAATCATTGGCAAGCAAAACGTCAAGTGAAACATTGAAAATATCGGACAGCAAACAAAGATTCTCAATATCGGGAACAGATTCGCCGCATTCCCATTTCGATATTGACTGGGGGCTTAGCGACAAAGTCTTTGCCAGTTCGTTCTGTGACATACCCTTTGCTTTTCGGAAGATTTTTATATTTGCTGATAAAGCCTGCAAATTAAACATTTTTTCTCCTTTGATGCTTCGAAAACTCGGTACTGACACCGTATTTGTATTATATCATCAAAACAACCGTCAGTCAAGTGCCTTGCAACTTATTTAAGTGAATTAAACAACCGACGGTTGATTTATATGCTTTTCTTGCACGGTGAAATGAAAAAGCAAGAAAACCGCATTGACATTGATTTTACTTAATGTTATAATTTAATTACAGTCCAATCGGAGGTGCTATATGAAGGATAGATTCGCAAAACAGTTGCTTATGTATGAAAAATATTGGAACAGAGAAAAGCTCTCACGCCCTATTTTAAATATTTCTACACGCACGAAAGAGCCGTACAAAAAGCCCGAAAGCCCTGAGGAAAAATGGCTTGACGAAAATTACGTGGTCGGGGCGGCACTTCACGATTCGCAAAACAGAGAGTTTTTGGCTGAAGGTGTTCCCTTTCTCTTTACAAACTTTGGCGCAGGCTGTCTCTCTGCCTGCATCGGCGGAGATTATCAGCTTTCCGAAAACACAATATGGTTTGACCGCAACCCGATAATTGACGATTGGGAAAAACTTCCCGAAATCAAGTTTGACCGAAACAGCGAAATGTGGCAGAATGTGGAGAGAATTCAGAAAAAAGCATTCCAACACTCGGAATTCAACACGTCGATAACGGATATCGGCGGTATTCTTGACATCATATGCTCGCTTCGCGGCACAGAAAATATGCTCTATGACCTTTACGACTATCCCGATGAGGTAAAGGCGATGACCAAGCACATAACAAAGCTTTGGTTTGAGGCGTTTGAGCTTCAGAAAAAGGCGGTTGAGGAGGCGGGACAGCCATACAATAACTGGATGAATATTCCTTCCTCAAAGCCTTGGTATCCCCTTCAGTGTGACTTCTCATACATGATATCTCCCGCGCAGTTTGAGGAATTCGTACTTCCCCATCTTATTGAGCAGGTAAACCACCTTGAAAGATCGGTATACCACCTTGACGGTGTGGGTGAGATTCCTCACCTTGATATGCTTCTTGACATAGAGGATCTGACCGCAATTCAATGGGTTCCCGGTGGAGGACAGCTACCGAAATGGGATGAAAAGTGGTTTCCTATGTATCAAAAAATTCAAGCGAAAAAGAAAAATCTTGTCCTCAACGGTGGATTCCCAACAAACGACCTCAAGGCGGCTGAAAAATTCATTAAATCTCTTGACCCCACAGGCGTTTATATTTCGTTTGCCGTTCCCGACAGAGATACGGGCGAAAGACTTGTCGAGCTGATTGAAAAATGGAGTAATTGAAAGAGAATTTTATGAAAAAAAGATTAATTGCGTCATTAATCCTGCTTGTAATGCTTTTACAGTGCGCTTGCTCGGCGCTTCCTGTCGACAAAAGCATGGCAGACCGCATTATTTCAAGCCAAGACGTTGTAAAGGTAAATGAAGAAATGAATAATAAAATCCGAAATATAACGGCAATTGAAAAGCTTTCGCTTCGCGGCGGCGAGTGGGGAAACATGACATGGCGTCAGATTATGGATAAGCGCAAAGCAAGCGGCGAGTTGGGTGAAGATTTTATCGTTATAAAAAACGGCTTAAAGGACAGCGCGTATACCCGTGTGGGACTCTTCAAATACGATATTTCGGACTTGTCGGTTGACGATATCGTATACGCCACATTTGGTATGACCTTTACAGCTCTGCAAAATGGCGCGGACATATATTTCGATATTTATTGGGTAGACGAGAACTGGTCATCAAGTACGGTCACATGGAAAACTCGCCCCACTTTCGTTATGGAAGAGCCGCTTATCAAAAACGTTTTGACTACGACCGTAGCAAAAACAGAGGCAACGGACGCCCTTAAAACCCTCGTGCAGAGCGGCAAAAAGGAAGTAGCGCTTTTGGTTGCTCAAGTCACCTCGGCAGCGGCTGAGTCGAGAATTTCGATTGCCAAATCCAACGAGCTTTCTTTCCCACACTTCACGGTTTACGGCAACTCACAAGCCAAAGGTGAGTCATATGTAAAACAGCTTGTTGAAAACGAGACTGAAAATCAAGCTATCTGGGAGCACGCGAAGAAAATGTACGACGAGTGGTACGCTGATTACACCGCGCTTAAGGACAAGTCTCTTTATGACGCGGAAATGATTGTTTCCGACGAAAGTCAGTACACCAAAACAAGTCTTACATACCCCGCAAGACCCCTTGAGGGATCAGCGATAAAGGAGCATAAAACAAGAACCTACGCCGCCCTTACCGATATGTCAAAGTACATTGACGTAACCGCATCGGTAAAGCTTGACAAATATGGCGGATTTATTGATCCCACGTTGAGGCAGAAGGCTACGGGCTACTTCTACACAACGAAAATAAACGGCAGATGGTGGATTGTTGACCCTCTCGGATACCCATGCCATATAAGAGGAGTGCACGGCATTACCTACTCCTACGACGGCTCCAACAAGCAAAGAAACGCGGTTCTTGATCAGTTTGGAACGCTTGAAAAGTGGGCTTTGTCAACTACGCGACATCTTACAGATGACTTAGGATTTAACACGGGTGCGGGCTACTCACCCGAAATTGCGGAAATAAAGCAAGGTATAATAAAGCAAGGCGGCGGAACTACGTTTATGAGTGCGTACGCCAAAACTCTGGGCATAAACAACTCAAACGGCGGCTCTACCACCTTCTCCGAAAACAACACTATGCCCGTGTTCGACCCGAATTTCGAGTCCTTCTGTGAGGAGCGTGCGGCAACAAGAATAGCACCGCTTGCAAACGACCGAGACTTTCTCGGATATACCACCGACAACGAGCTCCCCATGCAGGAAACAATGCTTCTCGACTATATGAAAATATCCCCCGCAAAGGATATAAATCACTATTCATATGCTTGCACTTGGTATTGGATGGTGCAAATGACGGGTAAAGAGAATCCTACCGATGCGGATATTACAGAGGAGCTTAAAGAGCTTTTCCGTGGTTTTGTCTGGAGAAGATATTACGATGTGGTGTGCAACGCAGTAAGAAAGTACGATTCTAACCATATGCTTCTCGGCACACGATTCCTTACCGCCGTCAAAGATGCTCCGTGGGTTCTGCGCTTTGCGGCTGAGTACCTTGATTGTATTACTATCAATTGGTACGGAGCTTGGCAACCCCAAGCAGAGGACATCTACAAATTTGCAACCCACACCGACGTTCCCTTTATGGTAACCGAGTTTTACGCCAAGGGGCAGGAAAACGAGGGCGGTCTTAAGAATACCACCGGTGCGGGCTGGGTTGTTAAGTCACAGAAAGACAGGGGCGAGTTTTATCAGAATTTCACCCTTCGTCTTCTTGAGGCAAAAAACTGCGTAGGTTGGCATTGGTTCCAATATATAGACAACGATCCCGAAGGAAAAGCTACCGATATGTCGGGTCTTGACGCCAACAAGGGTATTGTCTCCAACACTCACAAGGAGTACAAAGAGCTTACAAGCCACATGTCTGAAATAAACAAGAACGCCTATAAGCTCATCAAATATTTCGATACAAAATACGCAAAATAAAGAGAAGGGGCTGAGTCATTAACTCAGCCCCTTTTTCGTTATATTTAGCCGATATATTCGTCGGGATCAATAGAGCGCCACACCTGCTCTGCAGGCTTGCCCTGAATGGTAAAGCCCTTGTCGCAACCGGGCTCGTCAAAGTAGTGAGGGCGAAGCTGGGTTTCGTCCCATTTCCACCAACACCAACCCATCCATTGCGGAAGCACCTTGAAAACGTCCCAAGACGCCTTCATAAAGTTTGCCTGCTCATCTCCGTCATATCGCGCCTTCCACATAAAGTTCCAAGGAACCTGAATAGATCCGTGAGAAGAACGCACACCGTATTCGGTAAAGAGTATCGGCTTATTTCCGAAACGCTCGGATATAGACACTATTCTCTCGCGTCTCGGAAGAAGATAATTGAACATATCCTCATAGGTATAGTCAGGATTGTTGTCGGGATCGCTCTTATGCTCGGGGGGACAAGCGGGGGGATAATAACTGTAGCTCAAAAAGTCAAGCTCGTTAAGCCAGTTCATTTGATTTTTCTTGCGTGACGCAAAGGTAAATTCGTATGTCATGGGACCGCCGTATATCGAGCGTGCGTCGGAAATAACCTGATACCAATAATCCTCCTTATGCTCGGTGCCGAGATTCTCCGCGCCAAGCATCAAGCCATCAAAGCCAAGGCGCTCCGCAAGGTCCGCACTGTATCTGATAATTCGTCTGTAACTCTCAAACCATGCCTTCCAATAATCTACACGCACTCCGTTTATCTGCGTTCCCGCCTCGGGAAAGGTAACCGAAACCATAGGCTGACCGTCAAGGCAGGTCATACACGGCTTAAACAGCACCATAATGCCGTAGGAGTGAAGTCTGTCCGCCATCTCCTTAAGCTCAAGGTCTCCCACGCTCCATTCAAGGTCAAGGCGTATATCGGTAGAATAATAGTGATCTTGCACGATATTTTGATTAAGTGTAACGCAGTTGACTCCCATTTCAGCCATTATTTCGGGCTGTGCCAGCATTTCCTTCTGGGCGTAATATCCGCGCTTTGACAAAAAGCCGAAATTCATACCTTTTATGCGTTTGGAAAACAAAGGGTGGTTAACAAATTTATCGTTTATTTTTACTTTTCCAAGGTCGTACATACAATCACCTCAACAAAAAATTTTGCGAGTAAATTATACCATACCCGCAAAATTTTTTCAATAGTTTTTCTTTATTTTATCAAGGCGTTTTCATTTTTCAGGAAAGTGCCTTGTAAGCGTTAGCGATTTCGTCCGCGCTAAGCACGTCGGAATACATGTTAAATTTGGCAAAGGTGGATTTTGTGGGATTTTGTACAGTATTAGTTGTTTGAAATGTAATGTAAGATATTCCTTAATTCCAAAGCCTGTTTCCGATTTAAATGTACGCGACAGATGTTCGGCACTTAACGAAACGTAAAGCGCCACATCCTCAATAGATATATCGGCTGAATAGTTGCTTTTGAGATAGGCAAAGGCTGCTTCAACAACGCTGTTACCAGACTTCACATCTGTAAGTTTTCGGTTTTCTCCTGCCCTTAGAATCATTGCGGCAAGGTCTGTCATATATCCGTGTATAAGTTCTTCTGAAAGCATATCGGGATTATAGTACTCCTTGCTCATCTTGAAGAAAAGGTTTTCAACGTCCCCAAGCGCTTTGGGAATACGCTCCACGTAGTACCCGGACGAAAGCAAAACTTCGCTCGTCCTTTTTGGGAAAGTAACATATTTTCAAGTAAAAATCAAGACTATTCGGATAAGTTATTAGGCGAAATTTGTCAAAAATCGTCTCCCATTTAATAACATTCCTACTTATAGTATACAATGTTTTTGGGCTTTTTTCCTTTAACTTTTTGACGTATTTTCTTTGTTTTTTTGATATAACACAAATTTTTATTTGTTCCTATGGACATTCAACTGAAACTGTGTTATAATTACAGCATAAAAAGGTAAAAGGAGATACACTATGATAAGATTTTTCTCGTTGCTACTGTGTTCGCTTATGTTGCTTGTATCTTGCGGCACTTCGGTAACCGATACCACAAAAGCAGATGAAAGCGACGTTTCGGTAGAAACAAATGCTCCCGAAACGGATGCGCCAGAAACAGAAAAAAAGCCGGAGGTTGAACGCGTGGACTACAAGATACCCGTAAAGGACGATGCTTACGTTTACAACAACGATGGCACCGTTGACTATTCCGATAAAAATTTTGGAAAAGAAAGTGATCTTCACATAAAATCAAACAAAAACGCTCTTACGAGATATACTTATCTCAAGTTCGACATTTCTTCTTTGGCAGACGACGAGGATTTTACCGCCATAGAGCTTGACCTTATGCTCAAGTCAAAGCAAAGTCTGCCGGGTAACCCCGAAAACGCAACCGTAGAGATATATTGCGTAAAGCCTGACGGTTGGAATGAGAACACAATTACATTTGCTAACCGCCCCGAATACGTTGACCTCGTTTCGAAGCGAGACGACGTCAAAACCCCCGGAACGGTATTTTCCTTTCCCATAACCGACTACGTAAGGCAGGCTGTATCAAACGGCGACAGAGAGGTTGCGTTCTACGTTACCGACGCTTCGGGTATTCCGCTTCACATCAAGTTTGAATCAAAGGACGGTGGAAGGCAAGCCCCCATACTTTCTGTATATTACGGCACAAAGACCGATGAAACCTTGTATACAGGCAAAATGTGGGGCACAAAAGAGCCTGAACTTTCACAAAACGGTATAGATAATCTTGTAGGGCTCAGGAAATCCGAGCTTTGCAAAATTCCCGTTTCAGAGGACTCTTACGTCGAGGCGGGAACGTCGGCGGACAAGAATTTCGGCTCGTCCGAAATAATAGACGTCAAGGCGGGAGTTGCGGGCAAAGAAATCGACCAGTATTACAGAGAAGCGCTCCTTAAATTTGACATTAAAGCAGCATCCGAGCTTGAGTACACCTCGGTATTCCTTGAGCTTGACTGCAAGCTTGTAGAAAAAGGCGATATTCCCGTAACGCTAAATGTGTACGGTTGCTACCCTTATGATTGGAACGAGAAAACAGTAACCTTTAACACCATTCCCGAAAAAGAGGACCTTATTACCACAGCTATTATCAAATCCGCCGGACCTGTGCGCATTGATATAACCGACTACGTGAAAAAGCAGATACAATTTGGCAACGAGTACATATCTTTCGTCCTTACGGGAGACCAAAACTCGGTAAGGCGTTTGCAGTTCAGCTCCAAAGAAAGCAACCGCGGAGTCGCAAGCCTCGTCTTCAATGACGAAAGCACGGGCAAGGGCTTTGCCACCTATCTCCTTTACACAGGCGAAAATCCGTGGGAAAACGCAATGAAAGCGGTAACCGATTGGTTTGCAAGATGGGAGCAGATAAAGAGCCGCGGAGACAGCGAAATAGAGTCGGTTAAGCGTGACGATTCCGAGTACACATTTACCGTTGAGGCGGCGCCAAATACCAAAACCAACGGTTATCAGACCGAATATACCAAATATCCCACAAGACTTGTAAGCACTCTTAAAGGCTACGATGCTTCTACCGCTTCCAAGGAACCCGAACTGTACGACGTCTACGGCGGATATATGGGCGGTGAACAATACGAAGCAACCGGTTTCTTTTATACCAAGAAAATCGGCGACCGTTGGTGGACGATAGACCCGCTTGGTTATCCCTTCTTCCGTACCGCGGTAGTCACAATAACAATGGGCAATACCACGCAGAGCGCAAAGACACTTGCTAAATACGGCTCAGCGGAAAACTGGGCAAAGGAAACCACCCAAAGGCTTCGCGAGCTTGGATTTAACTCCGCGGGCGGCTGGTCAAGCATCGGTTATCTCAACTACGTTTATAAGCCTTTGTCGCAGACCTACGTAATGTCTGTCTTAAGGAGCTATTGCAACACTTACGGTCTTGACGTTACTACGGGCGGTAACACCGCTTTGTTAAATGATATTATGCCGGTATTTGACCCCGCTTTTGTGGGTGCTGCTGATTCCACCGTAAAATCCATCGTTTCAAATTACGCCCTTTCTCCCAACGTTTACGGTTGGATGAGCGACAACGAGCTTCCCGCAGGCATAACAATGCTTGACAAGACTCTTGCCTGCGACGTAAACGACATAAGATTCTCATACAGCTACGCCACGGCATGGACCTTTATGGTACTTAAGACAGGAAAGACCGACGTTTCGCTTGACGACGTTACCGACGAGCTTCGCCGCGAATATCGCGCGATGGTATACGACAGATATTTTGAGGTTGTAACGAGCGCGCTTGACAAGTATGCGCCGTATCATCAGTATATGGGTTGCCGCTTCCTTCAGGGCTGCTACGGTGACGAATACGTTATGCGCGTAGCAGGTCATTGGTGCGACGTTATCAGCTACAACTACTACAATGCGTGGGAGGCTGATCCCGTACTTATTGCAAATCAGGTCAAGTGGGCGGGCAAGCCCTTCGTTGTTACCGAATGGTACGCCAAGGGAATGGACATATGGGAAAAGAACAACAGCATGACCAACAAGTCGGGTGCGGGCTGGACTGTTAAAACCCAAAATGACAGAGGTTTGTTCTATCACAATTTCGCCCTCCAGCTCCTTGAGTTCAAGGGTTGCGTGGGATTTGACTGGTTCCTGTACCGCGACAACGATCCCAACGACCCCAACGCAGATCTTTCAAACCGAGATTCCAACAAGGGGCTTATTGACAACGACGGCGTTGAGTACACAGACCTTACAAAGCACATGAAAGAGGTCAACAACCAAAAATACACCATTATAAACTTCTTCGATGCAAGATAAAAATCAAAAAATAAGAGCGATCTTCAGAGCATCACTCTAAAGGACAGTTTTCAGAAATACGGTATATCTCGAAAGAGGTATGCCGTATTTTGCGTTTGTGGACACAAATGCAGTGCTTGTCAAGAAAAGTAGATAGACTTTTGGGACGCACAAATCAAAGGCTCCCTCCGGGAGGGAGCTCCCGACGAAGTCGGGTGAGGGAGAGCGCGTTACGATAGAATTAGTACAAATTCAAAGTTGCGCGGGCTCCTTCCGTCACGCTACGCAGCGAACCCACAAAGCTCATTTCATTCGCTTCGGGGAACCCCTGCCGCGTGCCACCTTCCTCCCGGAGAAAGGCTATTTTAGTGCCCGACAGTACACCTAAAAAGTGCAACACACCATACCATTCAGCAAGGCGTGTGAAAAAGGACAGAGACGAAAAATCTCTGTCCTTTTGTAATGTAGGGGCGTTCAATGAACGCCCGCGGGCGACCACTGGTCGCCCCTACAAATTTGTTTTTTATGGTAGGTAAAACCTGCTTTATGGCAGGTGCCCCTTCGGTCGCTCTTGTTTTCTACTTATTAACTCTCAAGTCAATATCAATCCGAATTCTGCAGGAATGTAACGTTTTCCATGGAAAGGTTAGCGCAAGCAATTTGCGGTGATTTTTCAGATTTAATAGTGGAATTAGCAATGGAAATATTTTGCAGCTCATGGCCATTAGTTCCACAAATATTGAGCGAGTTCATTGACTTTTCACATCGGAAGTTTTCTATGTGAATATTACGCACCACTGGCATATTTATAGCCTCTTGCGTCTGGTCGTCAAGCGGCTCTCCCGAATATCTCATACTAAGTCTTATCGCCTCGCGGACGGCATACTCAACGTATATATTCTCTATATCGATGTTTTCAACAACTCCGCCGCGCCCCTTCATAGTTTTCAGGTTAATACCCGCGGTTACTTGCCCAAGATAACAGTCGTGAATATAAATATTTCGTATTGAAGCGCTTGTTTCGCTTCCTATCGTCACACCGCCGCAACGGCATTTCAACGCGCGACAGTTTCTTATTTCTATGTCCTCGCAAGGCAAACCGTAATCCCAAGCATCTCTTTCACGCCCTGCCTTGATGCAACACATATCGTCACCGCCCGCGATGGTGCAGTCTTCCATAAGACAACGCTTGCAATATTCAAAATTAATCCCGTCGGTATTGTGGCTTTCAAAGGGATTATCTATGCTTACTTTTCTCACGGTTATATTTTTGCACCAGGCAAAATGCACGTTCCAAGACGGGCTGTTCTGAATCCGCACTCCCTCAAGGAGTATGTTCTCACACTCAACAAACTGAAGCATACGGGGACGAACTCCATCCTCTGGCTTGTCGTAAACACGCTCCGACATGGGCGCGCCCGCTCTTCCCTTTTTCATAAGATCTTCCATACCCGGCTGGTGCTTTTTCATGTACATCCATACGTGACCGTGACCGTCAAAAACGCCTTTTCCGGTCAAGGCTATATTTTTGCACTTATACGCGTAGATAAAGTGCGACACACTGTATACGCGCACGCCGCCGAGTATTCCGTATACTACGGGAAGATAGTCATCAAAATTTTCGCTGAACTCGACAAAAGCCCCCTCTTCCACATGAAGGTTTACGTTATCCTTAAGGTGAATGGGACCTGTGAGCCAGTTCCCTTTTGGGATAATAACGCGTCCTCCACCACGGCTTGAGCAATCCTCAACAGCCCTGCGAATAGCTTCTGTGGCGGGAATTTTTCCCCCTTCTTCGGCGCCGTAATCTTTAATATTAAAGTCAACACTCGGAAAAGTGGGAGCTACGGGTAATTCAAACGGTTTGAAGTGTTTCATATCAATTCTCCTGTTTTGTAAGAGCGCATTCCATTTGCGCCAATATTCTCATAACGTTGCCGCGACCTATGTCGGGGATAATGTCATCCTCTGACAATGGTTCGCCGTTCAGTGTAGGCGTAAATATGTCTGAAAGCACAGTTTCTTTCGGCATTTTTTTGCCCGTAAGCTTTTGGGCGATACCGTCGGTGTCGAGTGACTCCTCGGGTATAGAAATCTGCCGACCTTGCAAAAGCGCAATAAGTGATTCGTCCTCGTCATTCTCCAAGGCAATCGGCGTTATTCCCAAGTGCTTTGCGAGAAAGTCCGCAATCAGAATTCTGTCAGCGTTTACCCACGGATGAAGCGTGCGTGAAGTCGAAAACTCAAAGTTTTCCACACATCCCGTTTGTCTGTATACGTGACTGACCTTTCGCGCGGTGAGCATAAACAAATCGTAAGGAATCAAGTGGTCGTTTTGCCCCTGTTCGATAAACAGCGGCTTTGGAGCGAATGATGAGAGAACCTCCCACATCTCCGGACCGTAAGCACATCCCCTCAACAGATTGCAAGAGCAGTGCGGGCGTTCTTTTGACAAGAGATAGGAAAAGTCCGAGGGGTATCCCGAGGCGGAAAGCACCGACAGCTCCGGCGCAAGCGCCGCAAGAAACAGGCACAGCGTTCCGCCGCCCGAATTACCGCAAGCGCCCATGCGGCTTTTGTCTACACGCGGGTGATTTGCCATTTTGCGGATAAGCGCAACCGATTCCATCAATATCATGCCTTGAAGCGTGAGACCGCAGTAAAACGGCGCAATAGAATCCCAATGCCCCTGCGTATTGCGGTCACCCTGCCCGATATTTTCTACAAGCATAACGGCAATTCCCATACGAGCCAATCGGTTAGCCATAGAAATATAGCCCCTTGTAAGTCTGCCTTGCGCGCCGTGACCGGGAAACACGAATACAAGCGGCACTTTTTCTTTACCATGCGGCATAAAAAGAGACGCCGCTCCGTAAAAATTTTCCCACGTGGTATAGCGAAGTCCTATAACTTCGTACGCTTCGACGGTGTCTCGCGTAACTTCTTCCATATCTCCGATTTCGGGAAGCATGCCGTCATCATAAGCCAACATCTTTTTTACGCCCGAAATTATCGCGCTTTTGTCACCGTCCTCGGTAGGAACGTAAAAAGCCTTCTGAAGCTTTGAAGCGGCAAAGCGTTTTTCATATTCATAGTAAACACGCATGGTGTTCATCCACTTTTGGTTGTCCACAACGCACCTCCAATGTTTGTTGATTTGATTTTATCACAAAATATCCCCAAAATCAATGAAGAATATTACGGCTTATTTGCACAATTTTCCGATTGTTGATTGACACGGAAGTCTTGTTGTGGTATACTTTTAAAAAAGGAGTGATAACATGATTTTGCCGTTTGACGAGTTACGAAAGCATGAATTTTCCTTGTCCGATATCAAGGTTATGCTGCAAAGTCCACAATACCGTTTTCTTGCGCAGAAAAACCGTCTGTGCAACGGCTTTCTGTATATATTGGAGGGGAGCTGTAAATTTGAATTTGAGGGCGGCGAGTTTTCGCTAAAAAAAGGAGGAGTCACTTATCTTCCTTTCGGTTCTCGGCACAACTTAACAATTACGAGTGAAAGCATAAGCTTTTACCGAGTGGATTTTACGGTGCGTGTAAACAATGAAGTTGCACTCTTTTCCGACAGGCCGTTAAAAATTACCGATAACGCCCCGACAGAGTGCGCGGAGGCGATTACATCGCTTGAAAGGGATTTCGGGATAGACGAGGACTCTGTCGCGAGAATGCAAAAGCTATGCGCGGTATTTTCCTGCCTCAAGCAACGTGACGTCAGTCGTGACGCCCGCCGATTGATGCCGGCGGTAAGATATTTGCAAGAAAATATTACGCTTGAGGTAAGATGTGCCGACCTTGCGGAGCTATGCTTCTTAAGTACCTCACGCTTTTACGAGCTGTTTGGAGAAGAATTCGGCACGTCTCCGCTTGAGTACCGCGACAGAATTATTATCAGGAGAGCCTCTGCTATGCTTGCCGCGGGAGGGGTGTCGGTAAGAGAGGTAGCGCTTGCTGTGGGATTTGAAAACGCAGCGTATTTCAGCCGATTCTTCAAAAAGCACACCGGAAAAGCGCCCTCACAATATGCGAAGCGTAACGCCTAGGCAAGTATCCGCTGACAAGCTATAAAAAAGACGGAGAAAAAACTCCGTCTTTTTGATTGAATTATAGGCAAACGCTGCTCAAATCGTTTCCGACGGCGGATACCCAAAATACTTTTTGTACGCGCGGCTGAACTGATAAATATCGGAAAAGCCCACGGAGACAGCTATTTCTTTAACCGGAATACGTTCTCTTGCCAACCCCTCTGCGCGGGACATTCTGACTTCGGTGATAAATTTAAAAGGCGCTATCCCAAGCTTCTTGCCGAAAAGCTTTCTGAGGTATATCTCACTGACGAAGCATTGCTCTGCCACAGCAGACACGGTGAGCGTCGGATCACTGTAATTTGAATAAATATATTCGGTTGCTTTTTTTATTATAACGTCTCCCGATGAGAGCTTTTCTGATGCCGAAAAAAGTAATGCCGCCAACGAATACAGCTCACCAAGCACGAGCATCGACTTTTCACGCGCCCCCGACATAAGAGCTTTTTCAATCGCCTCGTACCTCTCTTCTGCCAGCCTATGTGAAATATGTGAAAGAACGAACGGAAATTGATATTTATCAAGCGTATGAAAACCGAAAACCAAACTTTGGGCGTCCTCAAGGCACTCGTTTATATAACTTAACCCTTCCGGAATAAAAACCGGGTGCGTACTGTCAACCACAACGCTTCCGCCTTCATACGTAAATTTTATACTGCCGCTAAGGGTTACGATAAAACAAGAGCAATGTCTGTTTTTTAGTTCAATCAGCTTTCCTTTCTGATTGTTTGCCGTATATATATTGTTAAACTCTATTATAACAAAATCCTCAACATTCACAATCCTCACCTCTTGTTTACATTATATCATAGGCACGACAACAAGTCAATATAAAACGCAAGAATAAGTATCATTTAAGCTAAATATAATATAGCAATTGACATTTACCGTAATATTGCGATAATGTTATAATAAAAGAAAAACGGAGGTTTTACTATGAGATTTACGGGCAAAACGGCGGTAGTTACAGGCGCGGCACGCGGAATAGGCAGAGCAGTTGCGCTTAAGCTTGCTATGGAAGGTGCTAACGTAGTAGCTTTTGATATAAACACAGACGAGCTTTTGCGACTCAAAGGCGAGCTTGAGGAATACACAAAAGACATCTTGTGTCTTGAATGCGACATAAGCAACGAGGCAAGAGTAAACGAGGCGGCTGAGGAAGTATTAAAAAAATTCGGGAAGGTGGATATTCTCGTAAATAACGCGGCGCTATGGAAATATCACTGCAACTTTATAGACGTTCCCACAGACACATGGAAGAAATTCTTTGACGTTAACGTTATGGGTACAATGTACGTCACCAAAGCTTTTCTTAATAACATGCTGGAAAACAAATACGGCAGAATAATTAACGTAGCGTCTGTAGCGGGAGTATACGGAATTAACAGCATGGCTCCCTACTCAGCTACCAAGGCCGCGGTGATCGCAATGACAAAATCACTTGCCAAAGAGGTTGCCAAAAAAGGTATTCTTGTAAACAGCGTGTCTCCCGGAAGCGTTAGTCCCGGAGAAAACCTTGATTACAATTTCTCGGTTGAGTCCCCCCTCCCTTTCATGGGCAGAACGGGCACGGATATGGAAAACGCCAATCTTATCTGCTTCCTTGCGAGCGACGAAGCATCCTACATCTCAGGTCAAAATATTCAAATAGACGGTTGCAGAAAAACAATGTAACAAGTCACAATAAAAAAGCATTGGTTCGTTAACGATCCAGTGCTTTTCTGTTTTTACAAATCAGAAATAAAAGGAAGTTTGTATATACAAAATTCTTGTTTGTAAATGTCATTCTTTTTGCACAAGAATATTTACATTTGTTCATTTTTATTGTATAATAAAACTATAAAACCCAAAAGGAGAGTTGTTATGAAAAGAATTTTTGTCCTTTTACTTACAGTGATAATGTTGCTTGAGTGCTCCTGCGGGGCAGTGCCGCAGAATATACTGTCAAGCGATGACGTCGTTCTGACAAGCGCCACAGGCAATTCACCGAGCACGATATACGCCACCGAATACGCCTATGTGCGCGGCAACGACTGGAAAGACAAAAATTGGCGCGATATTCTTGCGGAGCGCGGTCTTGGTGAAATGCTCATCATCAAAAACGGTCACAAGGTAAGCAGCTCCACACGCCACACCTTCCTCAGATTTGACCTGTCTTCGATTTCTTCCGATGACTTGAAAAAGGTAGAGCTGGCGCTGAACTTCACCAAGATACAAACCGACACCGACGTTCCGTTTAAGGTGTTCCTTGTGTCAAACGACTGGAAAGAAAACGAAATTACCTACTCAAATCAACCTGCCAAGATTGACAGCACTCCCATTGCGTCGGACGTTATTTTCAAAAACGAAACAGCCGACGTTACCTCCGCCATAAAAACCGCCCTTCGCCAAGGCGACAGGTGCGTTACGCTTATGATTTCTCAGACAATTGAAACGGTAAGCGAAACGCAGATTGAATTTTCAAAGCTTAAAGCCGAGGAAATGCCGAGACTGATTATAAGCACGGGCACGTCGGCAGGCTCGGATCCAAGCACATCGGGCATTGACAGCATGGGCAGGCTTTACGCCTCAGAGTACGCCTACGTGCGCGGCAACGACTGGAAAGACAAAAATTGGCGCGATATTCTTGAGGAGCGCGGTCTTGGCGAAATGCTTATCATCAAAAACGGTCACAAGGTAAGCAGCTCCACACGCCATACATATCTCAAATTCGATATATCCGGACTTACAACCGAAAACGTAAGTAAAGCTGAGCTTGCAATAAAATTCACCAAAATCCAATCCGACACAGAAGTGCCGTTTAAGGTATTCCTTGTGTCAAACGTCTGGGACGATGGCATGATAACCTACTCCTCCCAGCCCGCAAAGCTAAACAGCACGCCTATCGCTGACGACGTTATTTTAAATACAACCACAGCCGACGTCACGTCTGCCCTTTACACAATGATACAAAAGGGCGAAAAAGAAATGACGCTTATGATACTTCAATCTGTTGAAACGGTAAGCGAGACGCAAATAGAATTTTCCAAGCTCGGAGACGGAGAAATGCCTCATCTCATTATAACCGCAGGTTCCGGCAACGCAACCGACACCCCCACCGATACCCCAAAGGAGGACCTACCTATGAGAAGCTTCTATGCAACCGAATACGCTTACGTAAGAGGCGGCAAATACAGCAAAAAGAACTGGAGAACCATTAACGCCGAGGAAAATCTGGCGGACGGTCTCCACATAAAGAACGGACTTTGGAAGAACGACGTTGCACGCCGCGCCCTCTTCAAATTCGATCTTTCGGGGCTCAACGTCCTTGAAGTGGGATTTGCGGAGCTGTCGCTGACATTTACAGCCATACAAAAGTCTCCCGCCGTTCATTTTGACGTATATCTTGTTGATGATAACTGGACCTCGGGAAAGGTAACCTGGGATACCCAACCCAAAAAGCTCAATGAAACACCTGTAATAGCAAACGCCGTGCTTAACAGCTTTGCCGCGGTAGACGTAACAGAGTTTGTGGAGGATATGCTTTTTGACGGCAAAACAAACTTCTCTATTATGCTTGTGCAGATAGACGAAACCGAGGGAGTAACCACCATTGACACGTCATCCCCCACCGCATCCACGATGCCACACTTTAAGGTCTATAAAGAAAATCAGATTTCCGCGGGTAGAACCTTTGTAAAGCAGCTTGTAAATGACGAGGCAGAAAACAAAGCGATATGGGACAGAGCAAAGCAAATGTACGACGAATGGTACGTTCGCTACGAAAAAATGAAAGCAAAGCCCCTTGGCAACGCTTCTCTTATTCAATCCGACATGAGTGAGTTTACCAAAACCGTAATGTCCCCCGGAAACAATCCCTCAAAGGAATTTACAGAGCAACCCACGAGAACGTTAGACGCCCTCAAGGGCTTCTCGGCATCCACCGACGCCAAATTTGACGTTTACGGCGGAATTGTTGATAACGCGCTTCGTCAAAAGGCAACAGGCTTTTTCTATACAACAAAAATCAACGGCAGATGGTGGGTTATAGATCCTCTCGGATATCCGTGCGTGTTAAGAAGCATGAGCGGAGTCACCGTAGCATACAAAAACTCCCCAACGCAAAAGAACGCCATTCTTGAAAAATTCGGCACCCCCGAAAGATGGGCAATATCCACCACAAGACATCTCAAAGACGACCTTCTCTTCAACTGCGAAATGACCTCTGATTCGGTGCTTCGCAGCGTTGAGGGCGGTCTCTCCTATTTCAAACGTTTCAGCCCAATGATAGGCTACGGCACAGCCAATGGGCTTAATGCCACCACGGGCGGTCAGGCAAGATTCTCGGAAAACAACACCATGCCGGTATTCAATCCCGATTTTGAGACATACGTTGACGACATGGCAAAGACGAACGTTGTCCCCGACGATAAAAACATGATAGCTTACATAACCGACAACGAGCTTCCCATGGACCTTACCATGCTCCGCGACTTTCTTACTGTCGACCCATACAAGAAAATCAACCGCTACTCATACGCCTGCGCATGGTATTGGATAACCGAAATGACCGGTAAAGAGTATATCACAGACCAAGACCTTACCAGCGAGATGATGGACCTTTTCCGCGGATTTGTTTGGGACAGATACTACCACGTTGTGAAGAACGCCATAGAAAAGTATGACACCAACCACCTTTACGCAGGAACAAAATATCTCCACGCGGTAAAGGAATCCGAATGGGTGCTTCGCGTTTCGGGCGAGTATCTTGATATTCTTACGATTAACTGGTACGCCGCATGGGAGCCGCAGGCAGAGTTCATTTACGACTTTGCGCGATACGCGGGTATTCCCTTTATGGTAACCGAGTTCTACGCAAAATCCTCGGATACCTTTGACAATCTCGCAAGCAAGGACGGCGCGGGCTTCTACGTAAACACCCAAGAGGACAGAGGTCTGTTCTATCAGAACTTCACGCTCCGTATGCTTGAGGCGAAAAACTGCGTAGGTTGGCAATGGTTCCAATATACCGACAACGACCCCAAGGCAAATGCCACCGATACCACCAGCCGTGATTCAAACAAAGGAATTGTAAACAACAAGCACGAGGAATACACAGCCCTTACCGACGACATGGTACAGATAAACAAGAACGTTTATAAGCTTATCGAGTATTTTGACGCTAAATATGGCAAATAATAAATATCCCCCGTAAAACGGGGGATATTTATTGTGGATTTGCATCAAGGGGCTTGCGGTATAAGACTTTGTAAGCTTTTGGGTAGCCTTAAAAACCGGAAGCTTCAATCGCGTGTATATCAGTTTTAAAATGGCATACGGGGCTATATGTATGCCTATATGCTTAATGGTAATATACATTGACCTTGTCATTCTTTTTCAGCTCAATAATTTTTCCTTTTGCCTTCAATATACCGCCGTCGACATCGGAAACCACAGTAAGATTGCCGTCTTTGACTTCTATCTTGACACAACCATTCATAATCGGAAGTGCAGCTTTATAGTTACCGATATTGAGTTTAGGTTCCAATTCAAACGATTTATAACCAATATCGGTGGGACGCAACCCAACCAGATATCTGCCTATAAAATAAATCGGACCCGCGCCCCACGCGTGACATAGGCTTTTGTCAAAAGGCTCACCGTACATTGCGTAATGTTCTGTCCCGTTCATGTTAGGATCAAATTCCTCCCAAACGGTTGACGCGCCTAAATTGACTATTCCGCCCCAATACTCCTTTATTCCTTCAAATGCCTTATCAAAATATCCGCATTTAAAAAGAACGTCGTACTCAAAGAATTTGAAAAATGGGGTTGTAATATAAGGAATCTCATCATTTAACAAGACGTTATCTATAATAGATTTTGTTTTTTCTTCGTTAGCGTAACCAAACAAAATTCCAAAATAATTCTGATGCCGTCTGATCTGCTCGGAGCGAACACCGTTTTTCAGAACTGAAACATACGCCGTACCGTTCCAAAAATGTTCGTTTATTTTATCGGCAAGCTCACGGTAAAGAGAAGCAAAATATGCGCTTTCATCATTCTTACCGCATATTTTCGCAAATTCAGCCATACATTCAAGTGCTTTTCCGTACAACATCTGGACACAGCAAACATCGCCCGCTTTGTCCATATCATGCCAGTCAATAAACAGCCAAACACCGCTCACAGGAGGAATAAATCCGTATTTATTTGTTCTCTTGATGTAGTATTCAATAAGGCGTTTGGCGTAAATATAGTTCTTTTCAACAAAGCTTTTATCGCCTGTATTAAAATAATAATCCCTAAGAAGCAAAAACCAATAAAACGAATATTCAAGAATATTATTCACCGGCATCTTTACGTCTGTATTCCCTCTGAGCGCTATAAGCGTTCTTCTTGCAATATCAGTGTCGAAGAATGAATACATATCCATTTTTGCGGTTATATAAGCGTCTCCCGCCCAAGGCCATCTGTCACGTTTTATTCCGTCAAGCCAAAACATTCTTGAACACAGAGACAGTGTATATTTTGATACGTCATATATCCTGTTTAAAAGTTCGCTGTCACACTCGAAGTGAGAAATATCATTTATGGGATTATATGGATTAAATGCTTTAATCTCAAAAGACGTAGCACCGACAAAGCGGACAAATTGGCAAGCTCGCTCCGGAAGCGATACAAAATCACATTTTGCAACCGAATCCAAAATAACACATCTGTCACTATAGGTTTCCTCAATGCTTTCGCCATAGAATATTTTAATGTCCGTCTCTACGTTTTTAAGTTCGATTCTGACAAAGGTATTTATTCCGAAATCAATAATTCGTTCGTTTCCGTTTGTTTTGTCTGCGGCTATTTTAACCTCTTTTTCGGGAAACGAGTAATTCGAAGGCAACGTGTTTTTGTCGAAACAAAGCCTTGAGGTACCGACAGGCTCCCAAATACCGTCGTAAGAATCGGCAATCCAGCTTTCATCAGAAAAAACAGTTTCTCCTTCAACCAACAACGCACACATTCCCTCATCATTTCCTACAGCGATCAGGAGTCTGTGTTCTCCTTCGGGCATAACGAAGCTATCGCATCCGTTAATTCGTTCTCCGTCAATAGATATACACGCATCTCCGTCTGACGTTATACTTATAATTTCGCTTTTTGCAAGACTGACTGTCTTAGAAAATCTTACCGAGGTTGAATAATGGGGGATTTCATAAAAAGCCGGAACCTTTTTTCCTCTTTCTTCACGCGCCAGTAAATATTTTTTTGCGTTATAAAACTCAAAATCTCTATATCTCCATATCCATTTTCCGCACATATGTACCTCCTTGTAAAGTATATGCTCTCAGATAACCGCCCAACGGAAACCGCCGTAAGCATCGCCCACATCGTGAAGAAGTGAATAAGAATACCCGCCCCTGTAAGATAGTGAACCATTTAAAACTACAGCGTCTCTCGCAAAACCCAGGTGATATATCCATTATAAACACGATTGAGCCAAAAGTGAATATTATATGCAGACCAAAATCTTGACAAAACCGACCTTTTATGTTATTATGGGGCTATAATTGAGAGGTAAGAGTATGAAGGTTTTGTTTTCTTTAATAAATTCTGATATTTCCCGTTCATCAAAACATAAGCACGGTTGTCTCGAGATCGTTTATCGCCTTTGCGGCGACAGTCACACCACGATAGGTGATAGAACTTATATGGTATCCAAGGGTGATCTTTATTGTGTTCCCCCTGAAATATTTCATTCCGATTATTCTCAAGGACAGTTTTTCGATTTGGTAATTCATTGCGATTCTACGGATATCTCCCAACCTCTCGTACTTCATGACAACGAATCCTATACAGAGTCACTGGCTTGGATGATCCATGGAATTATGAATAAAAAAGAGGACAATTATCAACGTATCGCCGGCAGTCTTTTGGATGCATTGATTCAATACGCAAAACGCTTTTCCTCTAAAGAAAATCAGAATTCCATAGTAGAGCTTTTGAAAAATACAATTCTTGAAAATCTTGAAAATTGCGACTTTGATCTTACCGAAGCAATTAAAAATATAGGCTACAATACAGACTATATGAGAAGATGCTTCAAGGCAAAAACACAAAAAACGCCGCATAATTATCTCATTGATCTTCGCATCGCCCGCGCACAGCAGCTGTTGATCATTAATCCTTACGAAAGCATCGAGAGTATTTCTACTAAGTGCGGCTTTCGCGACTCATTTTATTTTTCCACCTGCTTTAAAAAGCACATCGGTCTTTCGCCGCTTCAGTACCGCAAACAACATCCGTCTTAATATTGCAAAAACGCAACAATTCCGCAAACAACGAAAAAAGCCTATTAGCAAAAATGGGCTTTTTTAATGTAATAAAGCTACAGCGGAAAGCTTCCGGTTTGCTCATCTTAAAACAATGAAAAATAAACCTCCTATGGCTTTATGCCATAGGAGGTTTTTGCTTTCTTTGTAAACTGTTTATAATTCACTTCACAAACAATCAGCAATTTGATTTTATTCTGCCGTGATTTCTGCAACCACGTTGTTGGGAGCGTAATCAATATAGTAGTAATCGCTTACGTTCCAAACCTCACCAAGCGGAACAGTAGTACCGTTGTAAGACTTAAAGGATGCATACCACTTATTGTCTCCCTGAGTCTCTCTTATCATAATAGTTGCCGTGGAAGGCTGTACGCTGGCATCGCTGATAACAAATCCAACTCTTCCGTACAAGCCTTTTCCTTCACTGTTCTCGTTACCGATATACTCAACGTATCTGTTATCTGCCTTGTTTGCCGAACCAACGTCGCTTATTGTTCCGTCGCCACCGTCATCTTTGTTTCCTGCCTTATGATTGCTGAAATCATGCTCGGAAAGAACCGTTCCGTTGGCGTCAAGAAGGTTAAATACAGCACAAATATAGTTCTCGGGTTTAGTTTTTTCTGAAGAAGAAAGTGAGAAGTTCTGTCTGTTGAATGTGCACATCTGGAGATACGACTGTGTTTCATCCGGAACGAAGTCAGCTGTAAGGAACTCAACAGTTTGGTCATTGCGGAAACCGTTGGTATCAATAAGCATATACTGGCGGTGTCTCATGACCTGAGTTTCGGGCTCATCGCATCTGTCGATAATACATGTCTGATCGAAGATAAAGTGTGTACCCGTATAGGAACCTGCCTTTGTGAGGTCAAGCTTTTTACCGTCAAGATACATGGCTATCTGTCCGTCCTCGATGTTCTCGTCACCGTGCCATCCGCCAACAAAGTCACCCGCTGCTCTCGCGGTAGTATTAGCCGCGCCATCAGCTGCCGCGGCGATTGCCGCGTTCATTCTCTTTATGTAGCCGTTGTCAGTAGCTGTATCTAAGCATTTCTCAACATCGGATTTCGCAGCCTGGTATTCGGCTTTGGTAACCACGTGTCCGCCCTCTTTTATAGCAAGCGATATCTCACCGCCCTGGAGTATCTGATATACAGTTACGTCACTGCCGCTTGCTCTGTTGACAATAGTTGCGGTGTTTATTCTGTACATCTTAGCATTATTGTGTGAATTGGCAGGACCCGTTATATAATTGTAATTGTTAAGCGGGTAGTTAAGATAGCTGAACTGATACTTTATGTAATAATTTTCGGTGGAATCCGACGTTCTGGCATACACGTTTACAGTGCCGTAAGGAACATTGTTCCCGGGCGCGGCAACTGTAACTATAACCGCATTCTCCTCGGCAAGCTCGGGAGCATCGATAAGTGTTCCGTATAGGCTCATATTGTTGATGCACACGTAATCGCCGCCGCTTTTCTTAACAATTACAAATTCGTGCTCACCTGTCTTATTCTCAGCAAGAACTATTGTATGATGACCAAACTCAAGTGTAAGATCTTTTTGTGTAAGGACACCGTCAACGTAGATATCAAATACGCTTTCTGTAACGTCCTCACCCTTTGCGTTAGTAAGGTTTACGCTTACCACACCGCCCTTAAGGTCTGCCGCAAAGCCAAACTTAGCTCCAAGTCCGTTAAGCTCAAGCGAACCGCCGTTTGTATATTTTACAATATCGGTAGTGCTGAAGTTAGCGTTCATATTGTCGCCCTGAGGTTTGATCTCCACGGAATCGACATCCGAAAGCACCCATTGATCCATAGGTCTCGTAAAGTCGATTTCAAGAGTAACTGTAGATGCGGGGTACTTTTCTCCGTTAACAATACTGAAGGGGGTTACGTTAAGCTTAACCGCTTTTTCCTGATCAACATCCATAATGTTTGCGGTATAGAAATATCTGTATCCGAAATTTTCGGGATATTCGATATTCTTTACACCTTCCACAGTTTCGATTATCGATGAGTAAACGGCATTTGTAGAATAACTCTTAGTATCTTTGGAAAGCAAATTACCGTTGGCATCGAATGCCACTACGTCAAATCCAACGTTTCCGTAGTAAAGCATATCTGAACCGGCAACAAGTCTGATATTATTGTTTGAGGTATCCTTCTGAACGCCAATGTAGCCTACGTTGGCAGTATCGTCAATATTATAAATCTTCAATCCCGCGATATCAAGCATACCGAGCGCGCTCAATTTAACAGTCGCATCAGCACTGACAGACGAGGTGTTAAAGAACCTGATCTTGGTATCAGCCGCATCCATGCGATAGTAGCGCACTGTAGCAAGCTGTACCTTATCGGCAAGACCGAGAACAACGTTTTTGGAGTTCTTATAATGGAGAATCTGTCCGTCTACGATACAGCTTGCTTTACCCGCGTTTGCATCATAGATTACGGAAATATTGACCCACTTGCTTCCGTCAAGCTTATAGGGAATTCCTTTTGTATTACAAAGAGTATAGCCAAGGAATTTAAGCGTTCCGTCTTCGCCGAGAAGTAAAATGTCTTCCATTTTATTTGATGACGAGCCCTCCTCGGTACGTCTGATACCGAGAAGCTGAATGGTATAACCTTCTCTGGCGTCCACATGGGGCTTAAATCTTATATCGTACTCAAACACCGTTGTTCTATCCTCAAGATAGTCGGTAACAACGATATCATTCCATGTCTGGCTCTTAACCACAACACCGTAATTTGCCTCATTAACGTCAGCTGTATTGGCATCGTCGGCTATAATCTCATCCTCATTCTTAACCATGTTGAAGCGATAATAGTTTCCTACTTCGTCATCGTTAAGGAATGCGGCATACAATCTGAAGGCGTTGGTATCACTGTCCATAACACCGGAAGCTGATTTGGGATTAAAAGGATAATATTTCGCATCCTTGGGATCCTTGGGAAGCCATGCATCGGGGTCAAGCTCGAAGATATCACCCGAGTTGGTTGCGAGAACTCTCTTCTGGTCTCTGTGGATGTAGAGCTCGGCAAGCTTGATGCCATCGGCAAACATAAACGCAATCTCATCGTTGACAAGATTGGTTATCGCCGTTCCATCTGCAAAGCCCACCATACCGATCATCTTACCGTCCGCAAAAACAGTACCTCTGGTCTCGTTATTCGTATACAGAAGTGAAATGTCGGAATATTGACCCGATTCAAGAGTATTCAAAGTGTAACCGGAAATAGCACCTGACATATATATCTTGCCACGTTGCATATACATCATGTTATTTCCTGTCTTTGCGTCACTGGTGCATTTCAGCAGCCCCTTCTGCGAGCTACCGCTTGAAGCTGCCTTAACCTTCATTTCAAAGGCATATCCGTCGTTAAATCTGTACTTGTAGGTAGGATCGGCACCGTTTGTTCTCGCAAACTCGGCAAAGGTTCCGTTGTAGTCAAGCCAACCGAAGGTCTCGCCATTGGGAATTACAAGCTCGCCGTTTTCAATATAAACGCCGTCACTTATAAGGAACTGGTCACCAAGCTGTGAAACGTCACTTATCTTGGAGAAGTCAAGAGCAACCGAGTCAGCCCATACGAAATTCTTGGGAGCTTCTGCATACTCTATCTTGGCATCAAGAAGATCGATGATAGCCGAAGAACCTATAGTCTTAATAAACGTAACTCTTTGGTCTATATCGTACTTGTGCGCGCTGAAATCATCCGAGATAACGCCTTCAAGATTTATAGCCTTGAGAGGAACTAGCATATCGTCGGTATAGTAGTTGGCAACCTTTCCATTTACGTAGAATGTCACCAAAGGCTTCTTGCCGCTTTCATCAATAACCACTCTGAATGTAGTCCACTCATTACCCGCCAAGGAAATGGGCTTGCCCGCACCGTCCACTATGTAAGCCGAAACGCCGTTCATAGTGAAGAACGGTGTCTTCTTAGTATATGAATACTTAAGTAGATCTGTAGTAGTGATTGAGGCGTCATTTTCGCCCTCACGGAAAAGTCTGATAAGATGGAACGCCTCGGTCAGACCCGAGAGCTTTCTCACGGTCAGCTCTGCCGCAAACACCTTACCGCCCGAATAGTCGGCATTGAGATGAAGGAAAACGTCGTCTGTACCCGAGGTAAGGGTTACGTAATTAACTTTTTTTCCGTTCGCTGTCTCGGACTTAGATTCAACCTTGGAAGAAACAAAATTTTCGGAATATATGATACCGTGACGTCCGCCGCGGTTATTAACAACGTTTCCAACACCCGAAACAGTTATGTTGGTAGCAAGATTTGCAAACTCAACCTCGTTGATAACCCCTTCTTTATCATCAGCGCCATCCGCGTAAGTTGGATAACCGATACCGGAATAAAGCTTAAGGTCATCTATATTAGCGGTAATCGTAGAAGCATTCTGGTCAAAGAAACCAAGAACGTCGTTGTTTGTATAGCTGGGAATAGCCACGTGGCGAACAGCGGATTTGAAAGCAAAGTCGGCTGTCGATCCCGCGGTGCGTGTCATAGTAACTATTGCCTTTTCGCCGGTAACCGAGTTAAGGTAGGTATCGTTGCGGCTTTCAACGTTATCCTTTGTGCTGGCGGTTCCTGTTTGGCTCAAAGTCCAGTTTCCTCCTGCAAGAACGGCTTTACCTTCTGCCGTGCTCATGGCCTTAGAAGAAGCTGAAAATGCGGTCTTGAAATCAAAGAACACTCCTGTCTTAAAGGCGCCATCCGCATACTGGAACTGATAGTAATCGTAGGTCTTTTCGTTGTAATAGGTTTTTCGCGTAGATGTTTCCTCAACAAGAGTATATCCCTTTGCCGTCATTTCCTCGTGGGTAAGCTCCTTGTCAAGGATGTTCTGCGTAAACGACATATCGTTTACCGTGTATTTACCGCTCGCATTAAGTTCACTTCTTAAGAACTGTGCGTCGCTGTGGGTCATTGCACCGCAAAGCTTGCCGTCAACCCAAAGAATAAAGGTATATCTTCTTGCAGGAGACGATGGCGCTACAAAATCCGAGTAAACACCGGTATGATTCTGGTTATTTACAAGACATGAAACAGTTATCTCAACCCAATCGTCCGAGCCTACCGCGGGAACTTTAACCCCGGGAATTTGCTGACGGGTTGTACCCGGATCCGAATTGTTTCCAAGATAAAGATTACCGTCCTTGTCAAGCTGAAGGAACTGAAGAGTATCTATTCGGTTGTGTATACGAAGTATGCATTTCTTACCGGTGTCTGTACTCGCGACCGTACCCTGAAGCTTGAAGGAAACAGTCCAGTTACCGTCCTGTATTATCTGATACGTATCGCGCAAATCCATTCTTGATTTTGCACCGAATGAAATATATCCGTTGTCGCCTGTCTTCGTAATAGTAGGCGCAGTCCCTCTGAAATAGTAAGTCATATCGGTGGTACGTGCCGTAATACCGTTAAGGGTAGTGTTATCGAAACTGTTGTTATAATAGTAGCTTCTTCCCTCTTTGGGACCGATACCGTTTATGTACACGTTGTCAAAGTCCATAACGTAGTTGAACTCTTTATCTTTTGTTGCATTGATACGTGCAATCTCAAAGCTCCAACGGTCTCCTGCAATAGAGATGTTGTCTCTTGAGGTAGTAAAGTAATCACTGTCAAACTTGGAATCAATAAACTGTCCCGTACGCATATCTTCACTGGCCACAAGATCGACCGACATGCCTTCCACAACACACTGACCGCCTATATAGATATTATAGGTATAGGTAGTGTCATAGTACTCAACGCGGATATTGGTAAAGTTGGGGTTATGTCCTTCAGCCCCCTGCTTGGGGAAGGTTGCGATAACGCTACTGCCGGTCTTCAAAGTCAACGAGCCGTTGGCATCTACCGAGCCTTCAATAAGATAGGCCTCAATATTGCCGCCTTTGCTTCTGCGGAGCTTAACGAAATTGATTCCTGCATTCGTCGTTACGCTACCTGTACCCAGCCATCTGAAATCAAAGTCAATAGCAACACCGTTTGTGATTATATGGTTGGTCACACCGTCGTAAAGCGAAAAGCGCATACCGTGCCACGAGGTGTAGGTCTTGGGATATTCAACTCTGTAGAACTGATTTCCGTTCTCCTTAACTACGTGCCCCGGAACCGAACCGTCTTGACTGAGCTTCATAGGATTTGAATCCTTCTCACCAACAGCAGATATAGCTCTGCTTTCGACAGTATCGCTTGGCGTAGCCTCCTCAAAGGTATACTTGTAGTAAATTTTGTTGTCTTCGGCAGTCACAGCGGTTGTTGCTGTAGCCAAAGCGGTGGCTTCCGCCGCAAACACGCCAAGCGGAAGCGCTGAGACGAGCATAAGCATCGTCAAGAGTAGAGCTAATGGTTTCTTCAAGCTTTTCATTTCTTTCCTCTCTTCCTTTCATGGATCGTTATAAATTAATTGAAACAAGACACAAAAAGCAGTATAAAATTTCGGTTGTTTTACGCAACTGCAAACCGCCCCAATTATAGTAAATTATACCATATAAGAAATACTTTGTCAATACCAAAATTGCCATTTTGCACAATTCCGCACAATTTTGCACAATTTTGCATAATTTAACTGAAGCTCCGATTAGCCTCAGAAGAAGTGGAAAGTTCAATAGATTGAGGCTATTTTAAGAAAACAAAGCATAAAAGAAGAGCGGTCACGTGACCGCTCTTCGGTGCTATAATTACTTTCTTACTATTTTGAACACGCAAGCGTCAAAGGGATTGATTTTCCGCGTATCGCCGTGATAGATCTTATCTACCGAATAGCCGTCACTAAGCTTAAGGGCAAATTCCTTTTCCTCGTCATAGTGGTTAAGCGCCACAACGTATCCGCCGTCCTTTACGGGATGATAGGTAAATACAATATCCTTGTTTGAAAGCTCTACGGGGTAATTATTTATGTGATCCGCAAAAATTTTGCGGTACACAACATGCGTATTGCCGTCAAATGCGTTGTGCTTTTCAATGAGATTACCTTCAATCGGTGCGTTTACAAAAAACACTCTGCCCTTACCGTATTTGTTTACCGAAACAAAAGGATTATTATTGCTGTCGTATGCAAGTACCTCAGCAGAAACAGGCTTGACAGTCACAGTTCTCGGACGGGAAAAGGCGATACTTTCGTCACCTATCTGCGCATTAAAGGATTCGTTACACGTATAGGAATCCATCACCTTAAGCCCCGTAAGCTCCTCAAATTCGCTTAACACCGCATTGCCGCAGGATATGTACAGATCAGCGCCCTCGCGAACCCTCTTTTTCAGCTCGTCGTATCTGCTCTTGGGCATGATCTGAATACCGCTTATTGAGGGCATTATGTAAAGCTTTGAGTCGGGAAGTCGATTATCGGCATAAGCAAATCTGCAGTTAAGCCCCACCTTTTTGCAAAGTATGTGGGTCATGTAAGCCACGCCCCAGTGGTTTTGGTCTCGTGTCAGCAGGCAAACCGCATCGGTCTGTGCCGCAGGCAGCTTGAAATCAAGTTTGTCAATCCAAGAGGAGAATTTCTTCATTTCCCCTAGCACGGGCTTGGGTGTGCGGTCATTGTAAAGCATACCAAGTTCCCTTTCAACCATCTGATAGCTGTAGGGGTTGCTTTCAAGCTCATTCTGGTCGTGGGCGCACCACCACATTACTCCGCCGGCGCCGTTAGCCCACAAAGAAAACATATTCACTCTCAAAAAGTCTGCCGCCTTTTCTTCACTGCAAATCGAAGGTCCCATAGTTCCTATCTCCTCGGCAAGGCAGGGCTTTCCGCCGATTTCGGCATAAAGCTTTGTTTGCGCGGTGGCGTGCATGGTTGTTCTTAAAGACAGAGTTTCGTCAATGCCTGTATGCTGACACCAGAACGGATATGGGTGGGTAGTAAGCATATCCACGTAAAGCCCTTGGTCGGCAATCGTCCATTTTTTCTGCGCCACATAAAGCTCGTGCATACCCGAAATCACGGGGCGGCTGCTGTCGGCGGCTTTTATGGCGTTTGTCATCATTGCAACCCAGCTTGCGATTTCCCAGCGGTTTTCGGCACCGCCCGTACAGTTGCACTCGTTTCCGAGATCCCACGCATAAATTTCCTCTCTGTCAATGAAGCGCTCGATAAAGCCCTTTATAAAAAGCTGTTCAAAGTACTGCGCCGTAAGCGATGAGATCACGTTTTTTCCGTACAAAGCGGGAGGAACAAAAAGCCTTCCGCTCATCCAGCCTGTAATAAGCCCCACAATAATCTTGATGTTGTACTTTTTACAAACGTCGAGAAACAAGGAAAATTTATCAAGCATCTCGGTGTCAAGATAATACGGATTATCGGGTATAGGCTGTTCCTTTATTGTATATCCCAAAAGAACACCGCCGCCACCCAAAACAGGCTCTACGGGTTGAAAATCCCGCCAGTTGGGAAACACTCTCATATACTTTACGCCGTAGTCACTGAGGATCTGGACGTCCTTGTCAATGCACTCAATATCAAAATCACGCCACATATCGGCACCGGCGTTTGATGCCCAATAATTGCATCCTAAAATAAATTCCATGTCTGTTCCTTTCTTTTTAAACCTACGTTTCGGGAAAAAGATCTCTACCGTTTCGGTAGGCATAGCCCATATATTCTCTGTTTTCCGTCCTGCCGTTATACCAAAGCATCCATTTTCCGTCCTTTTCGTTCCACACCACCGTAGGCTTGTAGGTCGCTTCACTGTCCCAACTTCCCGCGGTAGGCTCGATAAGGGGATTGAGAGAGGAACGCTCCCAGCCCCGAATACCATCCTTGCTTCTCGCCACGCAGATGCGAGCCGTGTTAATGTCCTCATAGCCTATATAGAACATAAGATATCCCATATCCTCCGTGTGAATGACGTGGCAACCTCCAACACGGTTCTGCTCGTATACGTTATGTTTGTTTTTTGTGAAAATGGGGTTTATACGGCTCTTTATCCAATGGATACCGTCGACGCTCTCAGCGTATGCGTTTACGTTAGGCTCGTAAGTTTCGCCCGCAGAATACCACATACGGTATACGCCGTTCTCAAATAAAACGCAGGGGTTCATTACAGACTCACGCTCCCAGGGCAGTTCGGGAATTATGATCGGCTCGGTGGACCGGCGCTCAAAGTGTATTCCGTCACTGCTCTCCGCATAACCGATGTAACTGTAACCGCGCGCCTGCCCGGTGTACCACATTTTGTATACGTCTCCTACCTTCAGTACGCAGTTTCTGTTCAGATCGTCCTCCCAACCCGTTGCGAGATCGTTGGCAAGGGTGATGACAGGCTCGCTCCAATGGATCCCGTCGTCGCTGAAGGTTACGGCGCACGCCTTTTTTCCGCGCCAGGAGAAGTCCATTCTGTATCTTCCGCCATCCACCCAGACGTAGCCGTCGAACACGGTGCCTGTATCGGCGTTTCCGAAAACGGGCGAGGTTCCGTATTTTTCAAAAGTCATAATTTAAGCTCCTTACCATTGTTGACCAATCGGTATCGGGTATCGTAAAATATATGCGGTTACTATGTGCCCGACTGTGTCAACTATTATACACTTATATTGAATGCTTGTCAAGCAAAAAGAGAGCCTTTTTGCTTTTTTTAAGTCAGTTTGTGCCGGTTGTTTTGCAAGAATCAACTTGTAGGCTTCCGGGTTGGTTTGGCAAAAGCTCTCAAAGACCCAAAACGTCTTTGATCGCCTGATAATCCGAGATGGTAAATTCGACGGTGTCAAGCTCAAGGGCAGAGCAAATGGAGCGCAGTACCGCGCTTGTAAGAATGCGGGTGCCCTCGGGGGTGTATAAGTGCGTCATATCGGAATAATAATCCTCGGGCACATCTTTGACGGCGGCGTACAGGTCGTTGACGAAAAAGCCGTATTTCTTTGCAATATTCGCGGCGATCTCGTTATATTTTTCGATGTCTCTGTTTTTTCTGTGGGAAACAGCGGGGTTGGGGAAGCGGCTTTCCACAACGGGAGTAGAGGTGGCGAAGATGACCTTAGCGTTTGGAAAAAGCACGCGGATTCTGCGGCAGATCCTATCGATGAAAGCTTCATACACCTCAGGGGGTGTTAGACATCCGTCCCCGTATTGAACGAGAGTGTCCCAAAGTCCCGTGTTCCAGTGAACCGCATCCACGTCGTCACCGAGATTCAGTTCCCTCTTCCAATCGGATAAATGACGGAGGACAAACTGAGCAAATCGACAATTTTCTTTGGGATAATACACCTCGCAGGAATCGGCAAGCACCTGCTTCACGTATTTGTCGTAGCCTTGACGAATGGAATCTCCTATCAATAAAACCTTTTTCATTTCTTGTTCTCCTTTTTTCGAATGGGCTTCCAAACGCCGTTTTCCGTGAGTAACGCCAAAAGCAGCAGAACGAGGGCAACGAGGTAGGAGAGCTTGAAAATATCCTCGCCCAAGATCATACCCGAGAATATGACGGCAAACAGCGGTTCTGTGAATTTTATTATCGAAAGCTTTGACACACTTTCGCTCTTAAGGAGCATATTCCAAAGCGTGTATGCCGTTATTGATGCCGCGCATATGTAGAGAAATACTCCGATTGATTTTGCGTCAACGTGTGTTATTCTTCCGCCAAGTATCAATCCTATGGCAAGAAGAAATACACCGCCAAAGAACTGGGAGTAAGCTACAAATTTCATAGGTGCTACAATTTGCGTTGCTTTTTTTGAAATTACAGTTCCCGCCGCCGAGCAAGCTGAAGCTAAAAGAAGCAAAATGTCGCCAAGCATAAATACAATTGCCGTTCCGTCGTATGCCGTGGCAATTATTCCCGCAAATCCAAAAATTGCGGCTATAACTTTATTGACCGTAAACTTGTCGCTCTTGTCAAACAGAAAGGCAAAGCAGCTGAGGAAAAGAAAGCATATCTGCTTTACTATTGCGGTCTTTGAGCCCTCTCCGATTGAAAGTGCAAGATAGGTAAAGATGTAGTGCAGGATTATTGTTACAAGCGCGCCAAGGAGTATCGGCAATATCTCGCACCGCTTTGGCACGGCAAAGCTTTTAGATTTGGCAGAGAAAATAGCGATGAGAATAATTCCGCTGAATGTAAATCTCATTCCCGCAAAAAGTATAATTGTGGGAATGTCTGATGACGCAATGCTGAATGATGCGTATCCTATTTTTATCATGGGGAAAAGCGAGCCCCAAAGCGCCATTACCAAAAGGGCGAGCATGAGAGTTTTTAAACTGTTTTTTGAATTTATCATTGTTTTTCAACCGAAAAGGTAGGGTTTTCTTCCTCCTGTTTTCATTTGTGCCGTGCACAGGTAACCTGTGTTTTCATCTTTTGTAAGGTCGGCGTTGTAGCTTGCGGTGGTTATTGCCAGCATATCCATGTTATCGCCGAAAAATCCGCAGCTTGCGGGGATTGATGCGGGAATCGGAATGTGCTCGTGTATACTCATGTCGGCGGTGTCTATCACGGCAATGTGACCGCACCCCCAGCAAGCGGCAAGCAAGTAACCGTTTTGGTTTATTGTAAACCCGTCAACATAGGGAACTTTTATCTGTCTGCCTGTAAATTCAATATCTCCGCTTTGCTTGTCAAAGGAGTATTCTTTTACAGTCCACGTGTCGCTGTCGGTATGGTAAAAGAATTTTTCGTCAATTGACCACTCCATGCCGTTGGAAAGGATAAGACCCTCAAGCAAAATGCGCACGTTGCCGTCTTTGTCAATACTGTAGAGCCTGCCGTTTATTTTGTCCGACACCTTAACACGTTTTTCGCTTTGCGTTCCAACGTAAAATCTTCCGTCGGGTCCCACTTTGGCGTCGTTGCAGTATCGCAAATCGTATTTTTCACAGTCATAAAGCGGTGAGGTCGAGCCGTCCTCGTTCAAGTAGAACGCCCCGCTTCTGCGTGACACCAGCATTCTGCCGTCTTTTGAAAAGGCGATCGCAGATGTGCCCTCGTCATAAGCACGCGCCGAAATAATCCCTGTTTCGGGTGCGTATGTACATATTTCGTTTTGCCCCCTGGCGTTGACGAAATAAAGTTTTTCGTCAGCCGCATTCCATACGGGTCCCTCGCCGATAACACATCTGTTTTGCCTTATTACCGTAATGGGTGAGCTTGTCATATAAGTCCCTCAGCCTGTTTGATAAATCCGTCCTGTTCTTCCTTGTTTATATTATTCCACAGCACGTTCCAGCCGCAAACGCGGATTTGCAGGTCTTGATATTTTTCGGGATGTACTTGAGCGTCACGAAGTGTGTCGGCGTTGAGAACGTTTATTTGAAGCGCATGCCCGTCTTTGTCCATAAAGGTGCGCAAAAGTCCGTACATTGCCTCAAGACCGTCGTCTCCCTTTACAGCGGAGGGAAGAAGCCCAAGGTCAAGTGAGCTGTCGCCTCTGTACGTGGGGGCGTCAAGCTTGGTGGTTGAAAGAATTGCCGCCGTTGCGCCCGCTCTGTTTTGTCCCATAGATGCCGAGTGATTCTTTGCAAGCTCGTCACCAAGGTGTCTGCCGTTGGGAGAAGCCGCCGTGATTTCGCCCTGAACATAGCACATTCTTGCCGTGTGGTAGCCCACGTCCCAGATGCCGCCGCGCTTTTTGGCGTTTTTGCGGTGGCTTACAAGGCTTGTGATGTAGCCTACAATCTCCTTGGCGATGCCGTCGGGGAGATCTTTGTTGTTTCCGAATTTGTCGGGGTCGTTAAACAGCTTTCGTCTTAACAGCTCGTTACCCTCGAAGTTCTTGTCGAGAATTTCGGTAAGCTCCGAAAGGGTAATCTCTTTTTTGTCAAAGACGTACTTCTTTATCATTGCAAGGGAGTCGGCTATATCTGCGGTAAAGCCGACTGCAAGCCCAGAGTTGTTGTCAAGCGCACCTCCGCAGGTGGCCGACATACCGCTGTTTAATGAGGATGGGAATGTTGCCGAAAATACAAATGCGGGGTTTACGTAGTCAAGATAATCTTCAAAGGTGTTTACCGTCTCAATGGTTACGTCGATGATGTATTTAAGCTGACGCTTGTATTCCGCAAGGATTTCGTCAAAGCTCTTGTATTGGTCGGGTGCGGGGCACTCAAGACCGCCCATAACACCGGTAACTCCGTCTTTTCCGCAGTGAAGCGCATACTCAAGAGGCTTTAAGAGATTAAGGTAGTTCATACCCACGTCGTATGCCCCTCGAACCGAGTATTCATAGCAACCCTTAACATCGCAAAGCCTTGCTTCTTCCTCGCTGGCGCCAATCTTGCGAAGTGCGGCTCTCATGGTCTCGTCGCAGACAAAAACAATAGAGCTGTGACCTCTGCGCACCATGTCAAGTGCCTTAAGAGTAAATTCCTTGGGTGTGGATTTTGAAATTTTAAGCTGAATTTTGGGATTGAATATTCCCATCTTGTCATAAACTTCAAGGAAGAGATAGGAAAGCTCGTTGGTGATTGCAATATCGTTTTCGTCGCACCCGCCGAGATAAACAGGCTGATTCCAGTAGTTGTCAATGGCGGTGAACTGCATAAAGAAATATGCAAGGTCTGTGCGTATTTCCTCCTCGCTGATACCGTTTGCCAGGTCGTTTTTGTAGAAAGGATAAAACTCTCTGTCAAAGTTTCCGAGGGAGCGCACCTGCATATTGTCAACGTGCTCGCAAATCATAAAGAAAAGATAGTTGGTAAGAAGTGCCTCGTAGAAAGTAGAGGGGGGATTGTGAGCAATGTTTCTCAATGCCTTTGCCATTCTTTGCGAGCCATCTGTGTTTTCGGCACGGTCGGCAAGACGGTCGATAAAGGCGATTATTGCCTCGTAGGTTATTTTTACACCCTCGAAAAAGCTGTCCTTTTCCTCGTCCCACTTCTTAGAAGCGCAGGATTTTTCGCTGTCCTCAAGAATACCGCTGAAGCCGCGGTTTAAAATAACCACCCAATCGGGAACGGCGTGGTCGAAGTCGGGCCAGATAGTTACCGTGCCCGCCTTTTCAAGTTCAATCATTTTCTTGCCGATTTCGGGTAGAATTTCGTTGAAAAGCTCCTTGCGCCACTTGCCCTGCAGGTCGGAAAGAGGGCGTGAAATCGCATTTATGGCAGGAAATCGGTCTCGGCTGTCGCAGGAAATTCTTGTACCCTCAAGAATTTTTGCAAAGGCGGTTGCCTTGCGAACGTTGTGCGAAAGATGAGCTATCTTTTCGTCGTTCTCCATAACCTGCGCCTTAAGGGTAAAGTATTCGGTTCCGCTGTCCTCGTCGAATATTTCGTCATTGCGGACAAAACGGCTAAGGCTGTTATAGGGCTTATTTGTGTCGTGATATTTGTTTATAATATAATCGTAATCGCAGTTCTTGATGTATTCCATATTATCACCTCACATACATTATATCATTTTTTAGGCTTTTGTAAATGATAAAAGCAAAACCACTTGACGAAATCGGTTGCTCTTTGACGGTGTATCCCAGCAAAACGCCACTGCCACCGAGAATCGGCTCTACCGGTTGAAAATCCCGCCAGTTGGGAAACACTCGCATATGCTTCACGCCGTACTCGCTGAGAATCCTTATATCCTTGTCAATGCACTCGATATCAAAATCACGCCACATATCCGCGCCCGCATTGGACGCCCAATAGTTACATCCCAAAATGAATTCCATAAAATCACCTCTTATTGTGATGTTGCGTCAGACGTTTGATGCTTCACCTCAAGCGACACCTTACCGTCGCCGTCAATACGGTACTCAATGTCGCACATCACCGTCTTACCGTCCTTCAGCATAGGGAATCCCTTGGCAGAAAAGCCGCTCCAACCTTCGGGAAGTGTGGGCTTGATCTCGCCCGTTACGTGGTCGATGCCCGCAATCAGTCGCGCCACCTTGAGGATCTCGGTCACACAAACGATGGTAAGCGGTCCGCAGGAGGCCTCTGGGATCGTTCCGAAATCCAAGGCTTCGGGAACGTAATACCGCTCGTAGATCCAGTACGGAGACTCTCGCACCAACTTGTTGGGCAGGGGATCGGGGTTGATGGTGTAGTCAACAAAATAACCGAGCAACCGGTTCAAAAGAGCGCGACGTCCCGTCAATGCGGCAAACTGCATAGCGTAGCCGTGTCCGTAGGCAGGACCCGTAAAGCCCTTCCAGAAATCGTCGAATTGCTGATACATTCCGTATTTTTCAAAAAGCGCCTTGCGCAGGGGACGTTCCATCAGATCGTCAAAGGTATTCTCACCCGCGCGGTAAAGGGGCGCATCCTCTTTGGTAAAACCAAGACCCAATATATCCGCGGACATAACGTAGACACCGTTAATAAATGTCGTGCCTCTGTTGATCTCCGCTCCTATGATTTCGGGGTTGGGTTCAAGGGTTTCGGGGTCAACGCACCAGACAAGTTTGCCGTCCTTGATCAGATAGCGGCAAATGTTTTCCTCTATGATCCGTGAAGCCTTAAGGCACTCGCCCGAAAGCCCTTTCTCACCGATAGCGGCGAAGAAATCAGCACCGCCGATCAGAGACAGCCTGACAAGATTATTCTGTACCGCATTGCAGCTTGGCGACTCAATGGTATATCCCGAGCCAAATTCACCCGTTCCCTCAATCAATTTTTTGTCTTTGAGTTTGGACAGAATCCAACGGATGGGGGAGGCTTTGCATTCCAAAAAATCTCTTATTTTCTTTTTCGTGGGGCAATCGTCCGAAAGACGCTCCCAAAGCAGGATCAGCCCGATTACAATCGCACCCGTGCCGTCAAGCTCATCGCCGCTTTTTCCGTACTCGACCTGAGTAAAAAATCGGGGGAAGGTGTAATAGCCGTCCACATTCAGTCCCACACGGTCAATCAAACAGGAAGAAAGAGCACACGCACTGTCAAGACGACCGTAAAGCGCCAACTCGCGAATGAGCGTTCCCATATCGCGACACCACATGGAATTGCGGCCGCCAAAGCCGGGCAATGCTTGGTAGCAATATCCGTAAAGCGGATCCTCTCGGTTGCGCACAAGCAAAAGCCCTTCCATATCGTTGAAGCTTGTATTGACGATTTTCGAAAATTTTTCAGCCAACTCATTTCCAAAGAAATTCAGTGAATGTTCCATGCTATACCCTCCGCAATAATTGCACATTCGTAATCGTAAGCGCCGACACGTTACGCATCATCGCCATTGTTCCTATTATAACACGTTCCCCTGAAATGTAAATAGAAAAAGCAAAACACTTGACGAAATCGAAACAACATTCTATAATAAACACTTGACAAAATCGAAACAGCACCTTATAATAAATTTGAGGTGATGCTATGTTTGACAAGTGGGATTCACTTACGGTAAAGAAGATCGACGTGGTGGTATACGTAAAGGCAGACACGGGGAGGATTGTGCATAAGGACCGTCCGTCCCACGGCTTCGTGCTGAACGACGAAGACTCCGAAAAGACCTACGTTTTTTCCGACGGAAGAGAAATGAAAACCGCGGGCGGTGACCTGTTTTATCTGCCCAAAGGCTCGTCTTATTATGTAAAAACCAAAACGAGAGGTGGATGCTACGCCATCAATTTTGAGGTGGAGGAGGACTTTTGGTGCGAGCCGTTTTCATTGCATTTTCGAAACAGCGAAAAGCTGGTCAAGATCTTCAAAACTGCTGAAAAGGAATGGCGCACGCAAAGCGACTGCCGCTGTCTGACCGCCAAAAAAGCGGTATATGACATCTTGCTTCAACTTGTTGAAGAAGGAAGGCGGAAATATCAGACCAACGCCCAATATCAATTGATCGAGCCCGCGGTAGAACGTATTTCCGCGTCATTTACCGATCCTGAACTTACGGTGGCGTCGTTGGCCGCTCTTTGCGGCATCAGCGAGGTATATTTCCGCAAGCTGTTTTTTATGAGATTCGGTACCTCACCGAAGGATTATATCATTTCCCTGCGCATCAGATATGCCAAGCAGCTTTTGGCGTATGAGGCCCTCTCGGTGGGACAGGTGGCGGAGGCGTGCGGATACATGGATCCCTCGCATTTTTCAAGAGAATTCACCTGCCGCGTAGGGTGTGCGCCTAAGGACTATAAAGCAACGTAAGCGGCGAGTGCAAACCGGAAGATTTTTGGCAATGCGATACTTTGTAATTTGGGCATATGATTCGAACTCATTTTTGCAATACTAATTTTTGGTTTGCCGCAGAAACAGATACAAAAAAAGCAAAAGAATATTGACTTTTAAAAAATGGTAAAATATAGGAAATCTATACATAGGAGTCTGAATAATGAAACAATTTAATTTTTCCACATGGTCAATGCGCGATCTTGCGGAGAATACCTTAACGGGCGGCGGTTACAATTACCGCGATATGAAAATGACACAAATAGACGGCAAAATGGTCTTGGCGATGGCTAATCGCAAGAACGTGGGGCACAGAGTGAAGTTTGTAGAGGCACTTGAGGATGCCGCGAAGGGCAACCGATACCGCATATCGGTGCAGGTCAGATTGGGCGAGGAATGCTCGGTAGACGAGACGGAAGTGACGGTTGGCATCATTGAACTTTTTGCCCTATATCCCGCATTTATACACGAGCCCAAGACGGTTACCAAAAAAGAGTGGACAACGATTGAATTCACCCATACGCTTGCAGATGATTCGCACTCTATCATTTCGGTGGAACAAAGTGGAAAAAACACCCCGCTTGCCGAGAATATTCTTGTTGCGGATATCAAGACGGAGCTTGTCTATCGCGCAGAGAGAGTCGAGCAAGTCCCCGATAACCGAACAACGCTTTGGCTGATCGGCGACTCAATTACCTGCAACTATAGCGCCACCTCTGTGACTAAGGGGTGGGGGATGTTCATCGGCGAATGGCTGGACGACACCCGTATCAAGGTGTGTAATATGGCTCGGCAGGGCTTCAGCACACAAAGCTTTATCAATACTGACGGCCTTGCCCTCTGGTCTCGCGTTCGCCGCGAGATGCGCGAGGGGGATTATCTGATCGTATCACTTGGCATCAACGATTTTTCCTCGTCCGCGCCCGAACGAAAAGTCGACGAGGCACAGTATATGGAAAATCTCCGTGCCTTTGCCGATGAGGCAAGCCGCCGCGGCGTGACGCTGTTGTTCGTGACCTCTACCGTAACGGTGGAGAAAAGCCCTGTGGTCAACTTCCGCCGCGCCTTTCCTGAGGCGATGATGCGCGTTGCCGAGGAAAAAAGGGTGCCTTGTCTTGACCTTAATTCCCATATGCTTGCCGCCATCCGCGCCATTGAGGCAACCGAGGGCTATGAATATCTGGTAAGCACCTATTATTCCGAATCGACAAAAGAAAACGGTGTGCAAGTTCCCGACACAACCCACCAAAGAGAGGCGGGGGCCCGTTGGGTAGCTTCCATGATCGCGGATCTGCTTCGTGACAGCGATTGCACGCTTCGAAAATATCTCAAATGACCTCATCCACGATACGGAACGCATACTTTGAGGCAGAGCGGTAGAGCGTACACAATAACTACGGATTTCAATACTCTTCAACCGTGTATTGGAAATCGAATCGGTGGAGCTCTTCCGCATAAAAAGGCTGGGTCAAATAGTATGTTTTTTATATTATACCGTGCTTTGGATGATTTCACACTTCCCTATTCGAACGTCAATCACAACAATTTCGCAAACAACGAAAAAACGCCTATTCGCGAGAATGGGCTTTTTTGATATAATAAGGTATGGGAAAGAATTCCGATTCAAGTTCCGAGTTTCGCGGCTTAAAACAAAAAGGAAAGGCAACGGTATTTAGCCGTTGCCTTTTGTATCAACCGTAAACAAATGAGATAGCCACAGCGACGAGGTAGACTTCCGCAACGGGATTCATAACAAACATAACAAGCTCATTGTTATCCTTCCTTGAATAATATCGGGGTACTGATAATTCCCTGCGGTGACAGTCGGTACTCGTACGTCCAACTATCCCCTTCTGTACGCCATGCGGCATTTCCGCAACGGATCAGCTTTTCATCGGCGCAATGTACGTTGCCAAAGCAATTTTGACGGGAAACAAAGGCTTCCACCGTCACCTGATGCACGCCCTCCGTAAGCCGTCCGAGACTTGCAAAATACGGAGGATACGCAACCGTATCTTTTCGCTCACCGTCTACATAAACAGCAAGGACAGCCGAGCGGAAGTGCGAAATTTCAATCCAAGCCTCGCCGTCATCCTCGCACACTATTGGAAAATGATATTTCACCGAGCCGCCGTAGAACGGAAGCCCTTGTTTACAAATATCGTCAAACACAAGAGTTTTAGGAAGATTGGTAACCGTTTTTTTTCGCCCCATGACCTCCACTCCAAAATCTCCCAAAAGATAGCAATTCTCAACGTCGGTACGGTCGCCAAACGGCATTGTAAGAATCAGCTCGTTGGTTCCCTTACAGATTGGAGGAAGCGCGGTCTTGCGGATAGCAGAATCAGTATAATAGCCTTGATCCCGAAAAGCAATCGGCTCTCCGTTGAAGGCAATTGAGATTTTGTCACCATCCTCAATTGCAAGAATGGGGGCGGTCACCTCAATATCACTTGTAATCTCGAACCTAAGAGAAAGCATATGCTCCGCAGACTTTTTCTTCCACGCCCACGGCTGAAGCATATAAATATCATCGGCAACACCGAATTGCTTGCGAAGTCGTTTGGTAATTCGAAGCAGCTCTTCTCTTTCCTGCCATTCGCCTCCGTCCAACGAAAACTGCGCAACGTCCAAAAGCATTACGTTGGACTCAGTAAGAGAATATTTCACCTCGCTCGGCACTTCGCCCACAAGAGTCTTTTGGGGTACCACGGAAACAGGAAGTGACTCACATATACCGTCCTTCAAGAAAATCAATGCTGAATCGTAATCGTAAAGCGATAAGGTGAACACGGTCTTTCCGCTCTTATGGTTAAACGCCACTCGGCTGATATTGCCGCTTTGCGTATCCCAAAGTTCGGGCGTATACTCACCGCGCACCGAAACGGTTACGGTTTCTTTGCTTGCAATATCCTTATTATACGGCTCACCGCATTGCGCTATAAACAGCCAAAGTCCGTCTGTATCTCTGCGAAGCTGATGGATCTGCTTCCAAGTAAAATGTCCGTCGGGGGTTCGAATCTCAACGTCCCTCTGTTCACCAAGGGCAGCTAAAATAGAGCCTCTGTCAAAAGGAACGCGAGTTGCTCTTTCAAAAAGATTCTTACCGCGGTTGCTTGGGGCAGCATCCTCAAATGTGGGAGCATCTCCCATAAAAATCAGCTTGCCGCCCGCATCCGCAAAGGCCTCCAAGCGTTCAAGCGTGGTCGAGCGCAAGGTTTCACACGCGGGAACAATCACTGCCTCATACGCCATTTCTCCTACGTGAAGCGGATTGTCACCCTTAGCGCAAAAATTGGGCAAAGTAGACTCACAAATAAAATCAAAATCAATATTGCCGCGAACCAACCACTCTGTGATCTTTTCAAAATTACTCTCCAGCTTCTCACGTTCAAGAGTGGTTTGATCAACAGGTCCGTAGCGCAACCAATAGCTTTCAATGGGATGGATCACACCGACGCGAACCACGGGCTTTCCCCTTGTGAGAGCTGTGGCAACACGTGCAAAATGATCCTCCACGCAACGATATTCCTCGTACCACGGGGATTGATAAGAAATGGATGCGGGATAGTCACGCTTTGCCTCGCCCTTCATAGACAACCACGAAAGGTGAGGGACACGCACAGTCACGCCAAGCGCCGCCTGCCAATCACCGTGAAGCTTATGACCACGAAAATCAAAATCCCATCCGGTCACTCCGTCAAGTTCACACACCATAGCGGCCTTGCCTGCCTGACGCACCACCGACTGACATTGCTTTGCGGTTGTCAACTCTATTTTATTGCAAAGCATATCAATACCGGGGATATCAAAATACTGATAGGATCGCATAACGTCACCGCTGCAAGTAGCCTGAGAATAAAGCCCCTCTTCGTCTAACATATGTCCGGTATACGCCAAGCCGTGAGCACGGCACCATTCACCGACCACATACGAATAGGAACGGGAGAAACGCTCTGACACATGGTCGAAATAACGGTATCTTGTCACTTGCGGAAGTCCGTCCGCACGATCCCAAAGAAGCTCGGGTAAGCGGTCTATCAACGACTCACCGTACACAGCGCGGTATGTTTCATCAAGATCGGCGGTATACGGCATATCTATATCTATCTTTCCCTGACTACAATCGGCAAATCTAAGGCTCACCACACGGCTGAAATAAGGCTCGTCTGTAAAAATAGCGGGAACCGCGTCGCCGAAATCGTCGCCAACCTCACGGGCATACGCCTCATGGGTAAGATCAATAAAGCGTCGTGTCACGTCGGGATTAAGCGTATCCGCATCTGCCTGACCGTTTCGCCAATTTCTGTTTCCGGCGTATTCATGATATGCGGTCATCTGCTTGTGCTTGGCAACCTCACCATCGGCAAGACGGCAATAGCTTACAAGTCTGCTCTCCTCATTTAAAACCACGTCAAATCGGGCGATCACACGTGAGAGCTCCGATGGCTTGTAGTCGGGATTGCAGGACAGTATCATTATTTGTCTTCGGTATTCCGGATGATCCTTTGTCACCTTGCCGCCTGCGCATCCCGATGAGTATCTATCCTCGTCATATAGCCACGACAGCATACCGATCTCTTTGCCGTACTCTACGCACGCCTTGATATGAGCCATAAATTCCTCGTTCATATACGGGGTAGCGAGACCCGTTCTCACGTGCATATGATAGCCCCCAAAGCCCATCTCTTTAAAAATATCAATTTGGCGCAACAGCTCGTCACGGTCAAGCTCGCAATTCCACGCCCAGAAAGGCGCAGCTCTATAGTCTGATGTAGGATTTTTAAAAAGCTCGGTATCAAGTTTTTCGTCTCGTTTATTTTTTGAGTATAGCATACTTCCCTCCATCTTTTACTCGTCTCCCACAAATCTGAAATAATTGCAGACACATATTTTTTGAATCGTCTTTTGGCACAAGCCAAGACCTTTTATTTTCAGTATTTTTCCATAGCAGGGGACCTCAAACTCCTCCGTTTCTCGCGAAATAGCCGCAAGCACCAAGGCGTTAAGCTCCTTGTTTACGCGCTCTTTTTTTCGGTCGTTTGAATCGGTACCGAAAAGTATTCTGTCCGAATATTTTTCAAAGAAACAATGCCATCTTTCGATATCCTTTGAAAAATTCAAAAACATCTCCCATCCCGGCGTCAGGTCGAACTTCACGGTAGGATATTTCTCCATTACCGTTTCGGCACGCTCGGGAAAATTTGAAAGGAAAAAGAAATGAGCTATCACCATATTGAGCCTCGGATTCTTATCAAGCCTTGCAAAAACCTCTTGATATATCTGCTCGCTTGAGGGATAGTCGCTTTCATAATATGCTCCGCCCTCTTCCCACATTTCCTCTGGATCTCCCGAATGGATAAGTATCGGTGTTCCCCTCTCCTCAAGATAATCAAACACCTCATCATAGCTTTGGTGGTCTATTCCCTTTCCAAGCTCAACGCGCACCTGTGGCTTCATATGTATAAACTTTATTCCGTCACAGCCTGAAGAAAGAAGCTCCTCAGCTTGCTTTTTATAGGGGATTTTGCCTTTTTCGCCGTGCTCGTAAAAGGAACCGAAAACTTTAAGCTTGATCCTCTTGTAATTTTCTTTTAGCCACAATGCGCGGTCGTTTTCGTTCTCGGAATACTTAGACCAAGCGCCAATCGACAAAACAGCGGCGTGAGTAACTCCGCACTCGGCAATATTATCAAGGCAGCGCATTGCCCCCTCCGTGTCGCCGTCATGAATATGCAAATGACAATCTGCAAATCTATCCATTCTTTTCTCTCTTTCCTAATCTGATATAAAATACAGTACAGTCATACTACTGCTTTCGTTTTACCGTTAAACACATTTTCTTCGTTACGCATCTGTGCCGTTAACAATTTTAATAAATTCATCCAAATTTTTTCTGCCATAATATGCGCGGCTTTGGGAGTCGGATAGCATGCGTCTTTGTTATTTGCGAGCCAGTCACCATAGCCGAAATTCTCCATATAGGCACCAAAAAGCTTCTTGGGTGCAATGAATATTTCATTTTCTTTTCAGCATAGCTCATGAAATTCCATTTTAGGCTTTACGTTTTGAGTGAAAATATCAAATTTATCTATCTTGTCTAAAGTATATCATTTTTTTATTAAGAAATCAAGAGGTTATCAATAACAAGCCTTTTTAATATGATGTCCTTATACAGCCGTTTGTGACATTTCTATAAACGATCACCAATATCTACTTACAAAACCAATATACGCGGTATAATAGCCTATGGAAAAAATCCATTTTAGCTTCCATTTTGCTCTATTTGAGAAGTGGAAAGTTCCATAAAAGTTCAACAAATTTGGAGATTTTGAGCCTAAAATGCGGCTTGAGGACAGAAAAAAGACAGGCGGTGTTGTTTAGACACCGTCTGTCGTATTGCGCCCTGCTATGTTCGCACAAGCCTTGGTGCGTGGAGCTTCGTTGCAGTTGCTTTATGTAAGCTTGGCATTAAAAGGCTTGTCGTGTAAGGCTTTGTGAGCTTTATGAATTTGCCTATAAGCTTATGAAAAATGGAAGCTTCCACAAATATTCAACCGAAGCGCAAATAAGATCACAGGTAAATGCTCCGCTCTCGGACGTATATATTCTTACTCTCCGGTCAGCGTAATTCTTAGCGTTAAATGATATTGGAAGTTATCTTCGTGTGGTTGAATGCTTCCTACAAGTCCTCCGTCAAGTGACATATTTTATGTTCTCATATTAACAATCCGGAATAGCCTCGGTATGAGAAACCACAAACGCGGCGGCTTCGGCGGCTTTACTCATACAATCATCTATAGGCTTGTCCGACAGATAATTGACCAAAAATACTGCCCCATAGCAATCACCCGCACCGACGGTGGAAACCACCTCGGTCTTTTTTGATTGACACTCATATTTATCTTTGGTTTTCAAATCATACAAAACCGCAGGCTCCGCACCTCTCGTCGCCAAAACCTTTTCAATATTTTCGAAACGCTTCTCTATAATTTTCACGCTTTTGTCTATACCCAAATAGGCTTCTCCAATTCGCTCCATTACAGTGGGAAGTTCCTCGTCGCTGACCTTCAGAAACGTCGCTCTCTCAAGCGCAAAAAGTATGCTTTCCGAAAGATCAAACGGCTTTCTCACGTTAATATCCACAAAAACCTGCCTAAAGCAATATCCCCTTAAAAGCTCGTCCACAACTGCCCGATTATGCGATTTTCGCAAGGCAAGCGTGCCAAACACAAGGGCGTCAAATTCCCGCCTCATTTTGCTCGACAAGTCTATAAAATCGTATGCGGAGTTATCGGCAATCATGTACGAGGGAATCCCGTTTTCATCAAGCTCAACTTTACAAACGCCTGTGGAAATATTATTAAGGACGCTCACGTACTCGCAATTTACCCCATAGCTCTCTGCCTTTTCAATCGCTTCTTGGCCCAAAGTGTCGTTGCCAACCGCAGACATCAAGAACGCCTCTGCTCCCGCACGCTTCGCATGGGCGGCAAAGTTGAACGGTGCTCCGCCTATATGCTTTTCCTCGGGATAAACGTCCCATATTATCTCGCCAAAAGATAAAATTTTCATAATTTCACCCCCAGACCTATCCAAGCTTATATATTTCAAGATATTCAAGGGTCATATCATTGCTTGATGACAGTTCCAAATACGGTAGATTATAATCGCATACCGTTTTTTCGTCCACCGATCCGCTATATATCTTACCTCCGTCCAAATATAGCTCGGCGCTACATCGGTCAACTATCAAAGTCAGTTCAAGATAACCGGATGTCAGCGCAATAGGCAACGATCTGTCAGCACCGTATTTTAATTGGTTCGCCCCGAGGTCTATCGTATACCGACAGCCAAACAGAGTCATTTTTATAACACCGTTTCCAAGCTTGCATTTCATTTTGAATTCATAAGGTGCGCCTTCGAGTTCAATGCGTTTTTTAACATTAGCCTTTAATTCAAAATTATCAATATGATCTTTCGTTTTTACAAGGCAATCAAGCTCCTTGACGGGATTGGCGCAAAGGTAATATTGATCGTCACACTTACTTAAACCAAACTCCATGGGTATGCTCAACTGCCCGCTTATCCTCGGTGTTGAAATATTCCATCTGTCCCAATCTATTCTTACGCATCTGCCATCATTAAGATTGCTGAAGCTCTGTCCCGCATAAGCTGTTCCCCCGTAATTAAGAGATGCGGCATCCTGAACGGGAACAAAGCTGTTCTTTTGCATTTTACCAACTATATATCTGTTGTTTGCCCCTATAAGCACCCACATTTTTTCGCCGTTGTCGGCGGTGATGGAAAACAGATCGGGACATTCTCTATCACCCGACATAGCTATTTTTTGCATAAGCTTCCAATTTACAAGATTATCCGAACGCAAAAGCCCGTAAATATCTTTCTCAAGATAAAGAACCATTACGTACGCACCCCATTCGTCACAGAACACCACTTTAGGGTCTCGGTTGAACTTTGCGATTGTAGGAACAACCGCCTTGCCAAGCTTTTTTATACTTTTAAGCCCATCGGCAGAGTATGCCACGTACTGCATATATGGCTCGGTAGCTGTATAATACAGCAAAACCGTTTTGACGTCACCGCTTTGAAGTCCCAGTAAGTTTTTTTCATCTACTATTGCACATCCGGAAAACATAGCCCCGGTCATATCGGGGAAAAGCGCTATATCACGTTCTTCCCAATGTATCATATCCTTGCTTACCGCGTGTCCCCAATGCATATTACCCCAGTTGTTTTCACAAGGATTATGCTGATAGAACATGTGGTATTCACCGTTAAAGTAAATAAGCCCATTGGGATCGTTTATCCAACCGTTTTTAGTTGTGAAATGTATCTGAGGTCTGTATACCTCGTTATACAAGCCTTCGATATTTATTTCATCAGCTTCGGTGAATTTTATCTCCATATCAGGAGAAACGGAAATATCGAGAACACTTCCGTAAAAGCGCGAAAGGTCAATATAAGCGTAATAATCGGGGGCTACATTATCAAGCCTTATATTAAGCTTATAAACCTCTTTTCCGTCTTTATAAAAGCACATCGTTTTGCTCGTAGCAAAGTTATTTACAGGAAAAATCAGATACTTACTTTTAATTTCAAATTTCATAAACTAACCTCAATTGCTCTGTTGATCATACTTTGCGTCGAAATATTTTATAATACTGTAAACGTTTTTATTTATAACCGCCATATCGTCGGTCAAATCAGTATATTCCTTAAGGGTGTTTGAATAAACGCCCTTATTTGCGTCTAAGCTGGTAAGGTCGGCGGGATTTCCCGTAGGATCGTTGTCGCTGTATTGGAACCAGTGCCAACCCACGCAGTTCTTTGCCTCAAGAAGTCTTAAGGTAAACGATTGATAGTGGTCGGCTCTGTCCTGCTGTGTTTTTACAAAGAATCCGCCCCCCGATGTGTTGGCAAGGTTGTCCTCGTTTTCCTCTGCTTTAGCGTAAAATTCGGTAACCATAAACGGAATATCGGCATAGATTGCAAAATTGTAGATATTTTCGGCACTTGGCTCCCACGCGTTATACCAGTTGATAGTAATACAATCAAGATATTCACCGGCAAACCTGAGTGCCCAAGGCGCATCCTTTGCTTCGGTAATAAAACGCGTACCAAGTATCATATGATTGGGATCGTATTTTCTTATGGCACCGCAAACTACATTATAGTATCTATCCCAAACAAATCCTTTGAAAAGCTGTTCAAGTTCCTCGTCAATGTCATCAAATGTGGGATTTTCCTTACCGGTCATCTGCACAAGCCAGTACCACGCGCAGGCGTAGGAATAGAGATTTACCTCTTTGGCCGGAGAAACGGTAAGATAGTCGTATATCAAATCCTCTTGTGTAGGAAGCTCGTTATCGGTAGTATAACCCAAAAAGTTGCTGTCGTTTAAGCACTCAAGCGTTCTGGTTGCCGCCATCTCGTCGCAGTAGACTTCAAATTCGGGGTCAAATACGGGCATAGTATTCTTTTCCGAAAACGTAGTTGCACCGCCCTTTGAATTGTTAATTCCTTTAGTCACGCCGTACTGGCTCATATAGCTCCACCCGCCTTGCCAGGCAAGCCCGTCAACAACGGTTTTTATCTGCCCCGCAGGGGTAGCGCCCGCATTAAAGTAAAGGTCGTCCTTAAGTCTTCTGGTGGTTGCTATTGCCCATTTTTCATAATTATCATTGTTGCCGTAAAGCTTTTCTGCCGCGGCTCTCTGCTTGGGAGACCCCTGATAAGAATAAGTTATTCCGCTTAAGGCTCTTATGTAACAAGGATATCCGAGAGGGTCGATTATCCACCAGCGCTCCCCGATCTTCTTGGTGTAATAAAAGCCTGTAGCCTCCTGCCTCAAAGCATCGTCCATAATACCGCCGTACTTGTCAAATTTCGGCTCGGAATTTACGTCCACGTACTCGGACATATCGGTAAGATCACCAAAGGTTCTCGTCTTATATGCTTTCCACTCCTTGGCGTTTGGATTGTAACCGGGTGAATAGCTCGTCTTGTTGTATTGACTCTCATCAGAAACTATAAGCGACGCTTCGTTAAGTGGCTCAGCTTTGAGAACCGTATACCTTTCGTACCACTCGTCAAACATCTTTTTGGCGTGGTCCCAAATAGCCTGATTCTTTTGAGGATCGCTCACAAGTCTTTCAACGTATCCACCTTCTCCCACGACAAGGTCTTTGTATACCGCAAAATACGGAAACGAAAGCTCGTTAGATCTAAAAAAACATATTCTCGACTCGGCATCGCTCATAACAGTTTGAACCATCATAAGCGATACTTCCTTTTTGCCACTGGCAACAAACAATTTAAGAGCCTCGGTAGCATCCGTCTTATTAAGGTCGCCCGTCAGCATATTATCGATTATAGGCTCTTCCATTAGAAAATCGGGTTTGGTGTTCCACGTAACCGTATCGGGATCCCAGTTTTCGTCTACCCAATAAATATCAAACGGAATATCCTTCGACTTATCTATATCAGACAAAGTGACGTTAAAGGTCGCCGTTCCTATATCTTCAAGGGATAGACCCGAAATATCATATTTGAAGAGTCCTACACGGTTAAAGCCGCGAGGCTCGGTGTTAAGTCCGTTCTTTATCACGATATAATCGTACTTTATTTGTCCCAGCGCCGTGCGCTTATCCATTATCTCGCGCCACGTCATATCTCCCCATTCACCGTCACGAAGAGATATTTTTTCTGTACAAATAATATTTTGCGTTACTATATTTTCTTCTTCCGTCGCTACAAGCTTAACGTCATTGCTTGAAATAATTTTTCCATCGGTGTCCACAGGATTCGCCGAACAAGCACAGGAAACAAGCGTAACTGTCAACAGTATAAACGCAACAATTCTTTTTTTCATAATGTTCTCCTTTATATTCGTAATACACATTTTAAATGAGATTTATACATGTACTGTTTATACAATTATATTATAACTCCGATACGTGTTTCAGTCAAGAGAGAAATTAAACGCAAGAGGAAAAAATGTGACATTTGCAAAAAGCACTCCAACTTTGTCGGCTATTCAAAAGATACAATATCATCTCGTTGCGGGAATATATATTAAGCATGTGGTTACCCAAAAAGGAGCCGAAGCAATAAAGCTTCGGCTCCTAAATAGTTATTATAAATTAAGAAATTACAAGCTGAGGCACATAGCCCGCTTTTTCCATTGAGTAGAATTCAATATGATTTTCGTCTGTTACAGTACCTTCATTTAAAATGGCAAATGAGATTTTCTCTCCTTTGTGAGCCTTAACGTATTCGGTAACATCAAACTCTATCCAAGAAGCAGATTTAAAAGCCGTAGTCTCGACATCGAGAATCTTACCACAAAGCATTGGGGCGTTCGCTTTAGTAAATGATTCTGAATCAGTCCAGCTTGCGTCGCAAGCATAAATGTTTATATCTCTGCTGTTAACTTCTTTTTGATCGGTGTTCAGCCAGTTGCAGTACAAACGGAGAATAGCTTGCTCAATATCGTCAGATTCGGATTCTGCTGTATCAAAAGCACTATTCACTATAAAAGTCAATAGAAAAGGGTTTTTTTAGCGCAATATCCAAATTTCTCCTATTGGTATTGTGCGTTATGCACACACATACCGCATATCTTCAATTAATCCAAAATGTTATTTCTGCTACGCAACCTCGCTCCATTTGCTACGCGCCCTGCTACGCAATAGCGCTTATGAATGCTTTTTAAGTCTATTTTGCTATATAAAATCTTGTTAGAATCGCACAGACCGTACGACAAAAACGAACTTATGGCCGTTACTCATTGACAAAAAAGCCTATTCGCATGAATGGGCTTTTTTAATATAATAAGGTGTGGAAAGTTCTATAACTTGAGGCTATTTTGAGTCCCAAAAGGCATAAGAGAAGAGCGACCTCAAGGTCGCTCTTCTTTTGGAAGTATTAAAACATTAAATAACTATGTTACTTCCGTTCCAATGGGAGATTCGTATATTTCCAATGCCTTTTTCGTAACAGGTAAGACGCACGGTCTTTTCCTCTCCGCCTTTAAGCAAAATGAAATTGTCGTCAAGGAAAAATCGCTTTTCATCGTCTTCAAGGTCAACAGTCACGGGATACGCGGGAATGTCTGAAAGATTTGTTATGGAAATTTCCGCAAAATCGTACGTTCCGTCATTTCCGACGTTGATGCGCTCTGCCTTGAGTAGGGCTTTTTTAGCCGAAGCTATTGAGGGCTTTAACCAAGGACCGTCATCAAGCCGCAGGTTTTCTGTAGGCTGACTTCTGTACCTTTGGTAAAGCTTGGGGTCAAGCAAGAGCGACGTGCATTTGTTAAAATATACCGACCGCGCAAGCGATTTGCCGCTTTTTCTTAAGTCGGCGCATATCAAAAAGCAAGTATTTGTAAAACTGCCGTCAAGCTTGATTTTACCGAAATTAATTGATTCTTTGTATGAGTCGGTATATTCGGCAAACACCTCAAAATCGGGGCGGTAAACTGTTAAAACAACTTCGGTGTCGGACAAATCCGCACCGTTTTGATTAAAGACCCTGACCTGTAACGAAATTTCCTCGTTCGGTGCAAGAACAGACCATTCCTGGCAAAGACATACGTTTATTGGGCGGTAGGCGTTTTGCACCGCATAGTAAGCGTATGTGGGCAGGTCGTTGCCGTCAACCGTTTGTATCGCAGTCGTGGTCCACGGACGCTTGAACACCCACGGCATAACGCCGCCGCAACGCGGATAGTTCTCACGCATTGCCTGTATCATAGTCTGGTAAAACTCGTATACCTGAACGTGAGACGCTTCGCAAAGCTCAGCGAGGGTTATGTTTCTCATGTCGGTAATCTGCGAGATTCTCGCGGTCATTCTGGGTACTCTGTCGGGCTTGTATTCCGAAAAATGATTAAGAAGCTCGGGATAGTTCTTTCCAAACTCCTCGCTTGAAAGGTCGGGAAGGAAGCCTTCTGCTTCGCTTTTGCTTATAAGCTTTTTAATGCTTTTGTAATTCGGGAAGCTGTGTATACCCGACTCAGCCAAAAACGGAAGCTCCTTGTATCTGTGTCTGTACCACACGGGCTCCATGTCAAAATAAACGTGGGCACTGCCCTTGTCCGCCGTAGTATAGTGAAAAATTCTGTCGGGGGCAAGGGTGCGGACAGTTCTGTCCATTACGAACATACTTGCCGCGTTTCCTTGAGAGTAAGGGTTAAACTCGTTTCCTCCGCACAAAATCACAAGTGAGCAGTGGTTACGTATTCGGTAGAGATTATAAGAGGTCTGAGATTCCAAAACGTCTTGGGGATAGTTGGGCGTTTTCATATTTGCTACAAACAAATCTTGCCAAACCATCAGTCCAAGCTTGTCGCAAAGCTCGTAAAATCTGTCGGTTTCGGGCATCCCACCGCCATTCCAGACACGTATTAGCTGTATACCCGCATTTTTAGCCATGGTGAGACACCATTCGTATCTGTCGGGGGTGATATCGTAAAGAAAGTCAATGGGAGTCCAGTTCATTCCTTTGAGGAATATCTCCCGTCCGTTTATCGAAAAAAGAAATTTTTCCCATCTCGTGCGATACTTGTTACCCTTGGTATAGTCAGCGGTAAAAGTGCGAACACCGAATTTGAAGCTGTGTTCGTCGCAAACGGTTCCGTCGCACACAAGCTTTAATGAAACGTCGTAGAGATTCTGTTCTCCAAGCCCGTTGGGATACCATAGCTTGGGATTTTTTATTTCTATTTTGCGGCGGTAAAACTGAAGCTCGTAAAATCTGCCGTCCATTCCAAGCTTTTCAAAGTCGCAAAGCGGTACGTCCTCGGCTTCATCGTAGACAACCTCGTCCCCGTCGGAGATTTTTATTTCTATCCGCACCGCGGATTTCTTGACGCTCCCCGTAAGCCCCGTGTCAAATGCTCGGCAGTAATCGGCGTTTGGGGCGGTAGCCGCCGAAAAAGGCGAAAGCTCCTTAACCTGTCCATCGGCTATCTCAACCTCAAAGTTAAGCTGAGCAACGTCTCCTTCAATGCTCTCTGTATACAGATACGGACGGCAAATATGCACCTTCTCCACAAGCTCAAGACGGACGCTGTTCCAAAGCCCCACAACGATAAAATCGTTGTTACTTGTAAAGTGGTCGCGGGCGATATTCCAAGGCACTATCTCTCGGTTTTCGCCTTTTACGTTCCAAGCGTAACGCTCGCTCTTTTTCCCAAAATTACACGCCTTAACCTCAACGGTTATCTCGTTTTCTCCGTTAAGATTGAGATGTTCAAGCACATCGCACGCAGGACCGCCAAACATTCCCTCGTGGTCGCCAAGCAAAGTGCCGTTTATCCAAACTCTCGAATAATACGCCACTCCATCAAAGCAAAGAAAGGCGTTTCCAAAAAAATCGGGGCGTTTAAGCTTAAAGCGCTTTCTGTAATACCAAACCTTTTCGTCCACCCAGTGGTATAGCTTGCTGTTTGTGCCGTAATACGGGTCGGGAAGTATTCCTGCGTGATAAAGCGAATAATATACGCTTGACGGAATTTTCGAGATGTGCTTAAAGTCAAGCGCTCCGATTTCCTCTTGCGCGGTGTCGGTGTAGCAAAACTCCCATTCGCCGTCAAGTGAAAGGTGGGCGTTATTTTTTCTTTTCTCAATGTAGTAAGGCTGATTAAGCTGCATTATAAATTCTCCTTTAGCGGATCTCTAGTGACTCAATAATACCCTTGAGATACCCTATTGCAAACAAACGTCCGAGCGCGTCATATCCTGCCTGTCCGACAGTTTCGCCCGCAAGGGTCGGCACATGGTCAACACGGATAGGAACGTTGATTCCGTTTTCCATATATATTTTCATAAGTCTTGCCATATTAAGCTCGCCGTTGTCGTGGAATGTTTCTGAAAAATCAAGCTTATTTCCGCGAACGTTTCTGAAATGAATAAAGAATATTTTGTCTGCCAGCTCTTTTACGGCTTGCTCGAGATCTTCGCCCATGAGATAGTAGCAGGCTTGGCAAAACGTTACGCCCAAATTTTGCGATTCGACTGTATTTATTCCTTTTTTTATTGCGTCAAGAGAGGTAAATATTCGTGCGACGCCTCCGAGTTTTGGAAGCGGCGGATCATCGGGATGAAGCGCAAGCTTTATTCCGTATTTTTCGGCGTACGGAATAACGGCTTTGATGAAATATTCGTAGTTGTTCCACATACTTTCGGCGGAAATTACGGTTGGGTCAGCCTCAAAATTTTCAAGCTTAAAGCCCGTAACCTTTGCACCGCCGCGTTCGGGAAGCTCAGCAGCCGTCCTTGTCCAGCCGTAGTGTGCCATAAAATTGAAGCAAACCGTGTGGACGGTCGTCTCTTTGAGATTTTCCATAAGCTTTATGAATTTCTCTATGCTCTCGTCGCGTAGCACATCACCCGTTTTTATGTGATCGTGCAAAGCGTTTGGAAGCGGTTCAACAACAAGCGGAGTAATGCCGCATGCCAAAAATCTGTCGGTGACAGCTTTTACCTGAGAAAGATCAGTAGGATCAAAAGCATCGTCCTCGGGCAGACGTATAACGCCATGATTTACTCCGGATTGAAGAGCAATATCCCAAGTAATATCGGGGGCAGAACGTAAATAGTCAGTTAATATCATATTATTCTCCTTGGATTTATATCATTATCCGAAAAAATCAATTGATTTTTTCGCCTGCGCCAAGTGCCTTGTACCATTTTCTCATCACGCCCTCGGCCTTCTTGCCGCGCACCGTAAAGCCACAATCGCCCACGGCAGGATCGATCTTCCACGGGCGGTCAACATGCTCCTCCCATTTCCACCAATACATACCGTACCACCAAGGCTCATCGGCAAAGGTTCGCATGACCGCTTCCAAATAGTTGGCCTGCTCATCCTCGTCGATAGCTCTTACAATGCTCCAGGAGGAAGGATTGCACGCCGCACCCTGTACTGCGGTGCATCCAATCTCACCAAAGAGTATGGGCTTGCCATACATCTCAGCAATACGACGAAGCCTGTCCCGCTCGCCCTTCATATATTCGGACATTTCTTCGACAGAACAACCGCCGACATCTGCCGCCTTAATATAATCACTGATGGAAAGCGCATCCAGATGGTAAAACCAATGATCCTTGTTCTCCAGTTCTTTCTCAAAATCAATTACACCCGTGTGGATGGTATGGCAAGAGGTAACCGCACCTGAATACACCTGACGCACGTGTCGAATGACATCTTTCCATTGATCATTGAAACGGATAATACGGTCCAGCTCGCTATCAAGGCAATACATCTCACAGCCCGTCATCTCGGCAATGCGCGCGTAATAGACCGAGCGAGCCGTCATACTCTCAAACCAGCGGGAACAGCGGTCATACTTGTGCCCCGGTATACGCTCGCGGTCACGAAGAAAATTGATACTGAGACGCCCCTCACCGTCAAAACACTCCAGCATAGGACGAAGCTGAACATGAATCCCCTTGCTGTGTATATAATCAATAATCTCCTTCAGCTCCAGATCATTGGGGGTATTGACAAAATCACGGAACTGTCTCGTGCCGTGGGCATCCTCTTGCATGACAGTTACCACCAGAACCACCCAATTGGCGCCAGCCGCCGCAATGGCATCCACCTCGTCCCGCGCCTCTTGAGATGAAAAATATCCATTTTGGGCATAGAAACCAAAGGTCACGCCCATGTGTCGCTCCGAAAATACGTTTTTGTCCATTTGTTCCTCCTCTATTCTGCTCGTTCTTCACCATTATATCATCCCCAAATCAATTTGTCTACAAATTTCACATTGTGAAATATTGACCCGGAAGAATAAAAGTGGTATAATAAGGAAGATCGAGCTTTATCTAACCACTTGCAAACTCGCAATTAAGGCTCCCTCAGACGGGAAGCTTTCGCTCGACATTTTCAAGTGCAAGCTAGCCTAAGTGGACTTGAACCAATAAGGTTTATATCGGCAAATATTTGTATATGCTTCGGTAAATTTCCTTGCAATATCCCCATATTGCTACGAAAATTTATCTCGCCTATCCTAAATATTTGCTCGATATAAACTGCGTGCACCCACCGTCTAATAAATTTTTGATGGATTTGGGTGACGTGAGCCGCAGACAAGTGCGGACTTTTCAAGGCGAGTGACGCCCAAAGACACGAAAATTTATAGACGTCGGGCTTATCGGTTCAAGTCTACTTAGGCTAACCGCCAAATTCCAATTTAACATTTATCTTTTAAAGGAGGCTTTCATGATCCATTCCGTCCAAAAAGCCATGCAAATTCTTTCTCTGCTGTCCGACACCCCCTCACAACCTATGCCACTAATGGAGATAGCGCAAAAAACCGGGTATCCGAAGCCCACCTGCTCCCATATTCTGGAGACACTCTGCCATGACGGCTATGTGATTCGTGTCTCACAAACCAAAGGTTACCTTCTCGGACCCGCAATCTACTGTCTGACCCGCCTCAAACGCTATGAAGAAGAGCTGATCGCTCTTTGCCGACCCGTCATACGCTGGATGGAACAGAACAGCCACGCCACGGTAATTCTTTCGGTAATTCAAAGCGGACAAAAATTTATCATCGACTATGCGGACACTGAGCAACAGCTCCTGTCCGAACATTCCCGAATCCTCCTCGATGATATCTACCGCACCGCCACCGGTCGCGTACTCCTTTCGCATATGCCACAAAATGAAATCAAAGAAATATACGAAAGACACGGTCCCCCCAATCCTGAACACTGGTCTCAAGTCACCGATTTTGACTCTCTGCTCAAGCAACTCGCTTTCATTCGCAGACAACCCATTGTGTCAACAGGAATCAAGGATGGCCTTGTCATCCATCAAACCGTCGCTTTTGCCAGCCCTTTGTTTCGCGGAAAGAGCTGTGTGGGAGCCCTCGGTATTGCATGGAAAGTATCCGCAAAAAACGAACCGCTCCCTGAGGAAATTGAGTCCACGTTGATCACCACGCTGAAAATCGGCACGAGAGAAATCAAACGACGGCTTGGCTATGAACCGCCGCTTTCACGGTGAGACATTGGATTCATCATCACATGTCATCAGAACACGCGTTTTCAGCGAAAGCATAAAGAGATCCGCCCCCTTCGTTAGAATATTCTTTTTTGATATAATAGGGGTGTGGAAAGTTCCATAAAAGTTCCACAAATTTGGAAATTTTGAGCCTGAAATGCGGCTTGAGGACAGAAAAAAGACAGGCGGTGTTGTTTAGACACCGTCTGTCGTATTGCGCCCTGCTTGATGATCTCCCATCTGTGAAGCCATGTGGAAACGTACTCCATAGCAACTTCCCAGGGGTTTACATCGGTATAATTAAGATACGTGGAAAAGGTTGCCCCATCTGTACCAAGAACGAGCGCGGGTGTAGAGGTACCGTCTTCTCTTGATGTGAAATTAAGTCTGCGTACAGAATCGGCGTCACCTTCAAGGAAAAATGATATTTCCTTATAATAAACCGTTTTAAATATCAAGACTTTTTTGTTAAAAATGTGGATAAAAACAAATTAAACCAAATTCCCATCATCCCCAGATCGTCGGTGATGAAAAATCCCTCAAATCCCAAATTTCTCGCGATATCCAGCATCTTTTTTGAAAGGAGACCATTGTATCCACACCGCGCCAACGGCATGGTCGCGAATTTTCTTCACAGCGTATTCCTCGGTTTCATCACTGTAATCAGCACTCAAAACCACAGTGTTTACTAAGCCCAGCTTCTGTTTTACCGTAAGCTCCTCAAATTTAAGTTCTCTAAGTTGCTTCATACGGTATTCTCCTTGAATTTCTTTACACATAAAAGTTTCTCGAAATCACCTCATCCTGCCACTCCTTTGACAGGCTGGTGAATTTTGCCGAGAAACCCGTTACACGTACAATAAGATTGGGATATTTTTCGGGGTGCTTTTGCGCATCAAGAAGCTCCTCGCGGCTGGTGCAGTTGAGCTGATGCGATTGCACCGCACTCCTTGCGACCGCGCGAAGAAACGCACCGCATTGCTCTAGCGGAATACGGCTTGGTAAAATAACATTCACCACCGAGCCTGCCGCCATTGCAGACGGATCCAAAGCCGCCATACTGTTTATTACGTCGGTAACGCAAGGAATTCGTTTAAGTCGGGAGGGGGTAAGCCCTTGCGCAAAGTATTCACCGTTTTTTCGTCCGTCGGGTGTTGACAGCGTTTTCTCACCCCAAAAACGAATTTCCGTATAAGTCAAGTGTCCCATATGTACCTTGCCGCCATATGTCCCCTTATACTTTTGGCATATTGCAAACAGGTCGTTATTAAAGCGGTTGGCGAGCGCTGTTGAGGCTTCGCTTCCATCCCCCCAACCGTGACAGCGCACCGCATCAAGGCGTATATTCTCATATCCTACCCAGTTGGTACGCACGGCGGTCAATATCTCGTCAAGCGTATATTTCTTCTGTTCCCAGACCAATTCCCTGATTGCGAGCAAAGAATCCACAATATTGGGAAGTCCGAACATCAGGTGGTAATCGTCATTGTACCTTGCGCCGCCCATAGTAAAATCCTTACGGTTTTCAAGACAATCTTCGAGAGTAGAGGAAAATATGGGAAAACGGTCTACCTTGTGAAAAATTTGACCGCCGCGCCGAAGAACGTCAAGCTTAGCGGACAACAGCTTATCGCAATTGGAAAGCGTCTTTTTGTAAAGCTCTTCAAAGCTTTCGCAACCGTCAAAACATTCGAACCGAATCCCCACATTCTTCATTTTGTCGTCAAGACGGTGCAAAGAAAACTCAAAGGGCTTTAACAGATTGGTATAGCTTCCGTGGTCGTATTTTTCCTGCGCTGTAACGATGCCCCAACATCCCGATACGTAATAATCACGAGCTTCTTCGATAGGTCTGCCCGCACGCACCAAGGCAGGAATGGTTGCATCGTCATTTTGAAGTAGCACCGTGCTTGTTCCGCCGGTGATAGCAATATTCATCTCATCAAAATATTCCTTTGGAGAATTTTTTGAGAATCGACATTTTATTTTTGGGAAAATGATATTCTCTTCACGTGTGGCACGCAGAAACATCAGAGTAAGCTCATTGCAAAGCGGAGCGCCTTCGTCGTCACAGCCGCCCAAAGTGTAGGTGTTTTCCAGCTCGTGATCGGCATAACCCTCCATCAGCATATCGTGGTCATAATGACAGTCCCAAATAAGCAAAAATTGACAGATCAACGCATATGCCTCATCGGGGGTGATAATGTTTTTTTCAATATCTGAGCGGTAAAAGGATATCAGATCCTTGTCTATCCTACCGAATGTATTGGGACCGACTCCCTCAAGTGTTCCTATTGCTGTACGGAGAAACGCGAGAGTCGCCAATGCCTCATAAAAAGTCTCAGGGGCATTCCACGGCACGCGTGCGGCGGTCTTTGCAATCAGCTCAAGATTTTTTCGTACTGCTTCTTCCTTCTCTGCCGAAAGCATTTGAGTAGCCTTTTGTGCAAATCGCTCAGCCATTCGGCGAAGAGCGATCATACCGTGGCAAACCGCATTAAGGAATTCCCTCTCATCATCATTTTTTGCGTTTGCAAGTTCTGACTTTGCCCGCTCATATATACCGACAGCACCCATCTGTAAAAACGGACGGTTATTAAAGTTGAAATGCTGAGACGTGTCATTATAAGGCCCGCAAACGAGATAGAGCTTTTCCGACACCTGTGCCGTTTTCAGCTTATAAAGTTCCTCATCCTGCTTGGAAAACAAATGCTGATTTCTTTTATAGACCCATCCGTTTGCCTGCGTAAATGAATGTCCCTTCGCCCACCGCGCGCCGTCAGAAAGAGAGGTCAAAACCCCTGTTTCGTAAAAATACGGAGTGTGGCGGAATAGCGTAGGCTCAAATTGTTCAACTATTACGTCGTATTGAAGTAACTTTTGCTCGGTCACGCTCATACCGTCGGATACTCGCTCATTCATAATAGCAAAGCATTTATCCGAAAAACCCTTGGCTCTCTCCGCATCACCGTGAAAATAAAAATCATGCAATTCATCTCTTAAAATTTCAAACATAGGCACCTCCTGTTTTTTTCAGTATATCATTCATCGCGTTACTTTACAATGCAGAATAAAGAAATTTGTAAAATACGGAAATTTATATTTACAAATTTTAAAAAATGTGATACACTAAAAAAAGCTTCGGGAGGTAAAAATTATGACCTTTGAAAACATACGAATTAAGGAAGTCAACTCAATTATCCGTTACAAGCCCAACGTCAAAAAATGGAGTGCCAAAAACAGAAGCAATCACTTTGTCGGAATTATGCTGGACGGCTCTGCGTACCACAACTTCGGATATCAGGATTTTGTATTATCAAGAAACAAAGTCTATTTTTTCAATCAAAAGGATGACTACGAGGTAGAGGCATATGAAGCGGGAGATTCCTTCTCCGTTCATTTTACAACGTACGAGGACATCGAAACCGAAAGCTTTTGCGTCTCAATAGAAAATCCCGAGGAATTTGTAACATTGCTAAAGAAGGCAGAGCTTCAAAAAAACGATTCCGAAAAAGGTGAGCTTGCTCTTTTATCAACGCTATACAAGCTTTTAGACACTATTTCACAAGCGAGGCACAAAGCCTACTTTCCAAGGGACGCGAGGATATCAACCGCCAAAAGCTATATAGATACAAATTTCAATAATGCTGACTGCCTCGCAGAGGCGGTCGCGCAAAGCGGTATTTCCGCACGGCGCTTCAACGATCTTTTCAAGGGCAAATTCGGAACCCCACCCAACCGATATATTATTCTGAGACGAATTGAGCATGCCAAATCCCTGTTGGAAACCCGCAGTCTTACAGTAACCGAGGTAGCTGCACGCTGCGGCTTTTCAGATGTGTATTATTTCAGCAAAATATTCAAGCAAATTTGCGGCATCTCACCTTCAAAATGGAGGTAGACTCCCAAACTATATTCCCTTAAACACTTCCGCTTCACGTTTTTAAGAAATGGAAATCACCATAAAAGTTCCATAAATTGGGCTATTTTGAGTAAAATAAGGCATAAAAAAGACAGGCGGTGTTGTTTAGACACCGTCTGTCGTATTGCGTCCTGCTATGTTCGCACAAGCCTTGGTGCGTAAGGGGCGAAGCCTTATGCCCGCTTCGCTCACAAGGTCGCAAGCGACCAGCCGCACCGGCAGCTGCTTACACCTTGAAGTATCTGTTTTCTGACAAGCCGTGATTACATAGAATACTTCAACCAGACAAAAGATCTTGGCTTAGAGAATATAGCCTTTACCTCTTTTTCGCCGACCTCAACATCTACCTCAGCGCTTTGATAGACTGTTTCAATTGAGTCATAGGAAATAGTGCGAGGAAGCTCAAAGGTATACGAATCCGCGGCAGTTGTCTCCCTGAACAGGAGGATATGCCCGCTTTGTCCATCACGTGAAACGCACTGAAATCCGCTGAAACGCATTCCATTTGGGCGTTCTCCCACAGGGAACACACGGCATGAATACAGCTCCGACTGATAGGGATTATAAATTGCAATAATGCGGCCAAGAAGGGCGGCATCTTCGTCCGAAAGCCCCGACAGCTCTGCCCACACAAGCGGATTGGCTACCATAACCGAAGCAAAAAGATAGTCCATACTGTATGTGTCGGGAGCAAAAGGCATTCCCTCATATTTATCCCGATTGCGGCGAACGTTGAGAAGCTCCATTTGGAGACGGCGGGCAGGAATAACGCCTGCCAAATCCCACAGGTTTTTGAAGGTGCGGTGGGGATAATAGTTGCCCCAGTCGGTATATCGGTTTTCCACAAACAGCGTACCGTATTGCTGTTGGTAGAGATAACCGAAGCGATCCTCGGCGGTTACATCAAGATTAAACTGAATCTCACCTCCGCTGAGTTCGCTGACACGCTCAAGAAGATAAATGAGGCGTGTTTCGCAAATCTTGTTACGCACCTTGATTCCGTCAAGCTTGAAATGGCGCACTCCATACTGTCTGTAGAGATTCATCAGCGTTTCCACATCTCTCTCAACGTTGGCAAAATCGCGGGAAGAATCGGGGCTGAACCAGAGACCGACCTCCACCCCATATTCGGCAGCCTTTTCAACAATGGGGGTAAGACCGTGTGGGAAACGTGACGGGTCAAATTGCCAGAAATTGTCGTTGTAGGCATAATACCCTTCCCAGACTCCGCCCTTGGCGCGCTTCGAATTGGCGGTGACACCGCTTTGCCAACCGTCATCTATTTGCATAATATCGACCCCAAGCTCACGCGCGCGCTCAAGCTCGCCCATGATGAACTCCTCGCATACGCGAACGTCCTGACTGCGGTCGCCCCAGGTGTTGGACATAATAAACAGAGATTTACGCGAATTTGTACCCTCGAATACGTCACTGTATTGCATGTAGGCATCCCAAATTTCCTCGGTGCGCCCCACTCCTACAGCTGATGCATAACAGGGCACCTCGGTCTCGGGCAACGCGCTGTAATCCACGCCGCTACCCATCAGCTGAACACATTGGTCTCCGCGGAAAATAAGATCGGAATGAACGCGGTTCAACGCCGAGCTTGGTGTGGGAGAATGCTTGACAAGCATAAGAGAATCTCCGCCGTAATAATCATTAACGCAAAAAATATTTCCCTTTTTCTCCATAACTCCACGCGAATAAACGGGAGTTGTCTGCCTTTCAACCAGAACGTCGTTAACGTCGGTCTTGTCGGCAAGCAAAACGCTTTCCACCTCAAGGGGTCGGCGCCCAAGAGGAATACACTCCAACGTATCAAGGTTGCAGAAAATCGCGCCTTTTGTGGGCGAAGCCTTTTCGATTCCACTGCAATCCACCTTATTCGCGGAGCCGTCGGTCTGACTGTCAAGTGCGCGAGCCATAATCAAAGAACGACTGTATATAAAAGATATTTCGGGGAATATCTTAAACTCCATGCAAAAGTTTCCTTGCGCACCCTCAAATTTCAATACAGCTTCAAGATGAGGCTTGATTCCTATGCGATCATACCGTTCCCGAGTGTCAAACTCTATGACAGCGGATTCCTCATTCCGTAAAACGGGAATTTGTTGCCATAAGCCCTCTCCTGACCATTCCACGTTGTGAATTTTATCTTTCACAGATTCAGTGCGGTAAAGGTTGCCGCTAATACAAATTTTCTTTTCTATTTTTCGATTGCCCACGAGAAGGAAACCGCGGGAATTATCAAAATGTGCGTAACAAGTTTCCATAAATTTCTCCTTTGCACATCATTTAACATAATTTTATGTTCAGTATATCATAGTATCATATGTCCGACAAAAAGTCAATATAAAACGCGACAAAACTCGTTGCGGCAAGGTTTGCAGAAACCGCTTGACAGATACCTTAAAGCGTAAACTAATCTCTCATCCTCAAATCTTGAGATCGTTGCGTGACTTGGCGCAGGTTCTCCGTTTAAGAGCCACATAAAGCGTATATCCGTTTTGCAAGCTTCGGCTATTTCTCTCCCTGAATACAGATGCTTCATATACCCATAAACAATGACCTCGAACATTGTGATGGGATTCACTTTTCTCCAAACTCGCAAATACGTGTTGAACAGCTCCGTGTAGTCCAAGCTCTCACAAATTTCCGCTACTTTGAATACAAAATCTCCTTCTGGGATACAAATCCCTAAATCTAACGGCAAAACTACTTGATTTTTCTCTCTCATTGTTGTATAATTACCTCGTTGCTTTGTGTGTGGTTTTTTGTGGTAATTAAATTATACAACAAAGCAAGCGGATGCTCAATACCTTTCGGTAAAGAACATCCGCTTTTTCCTTTTTTAGGCTATCTTATTGAGACAGCTCCTTTTTCAAAGCGAGTTAGAGGCGCGGTATTCGGTGGGCGTTTGCCCCGTGTGCGCCTTGAAGGTCTTTATAAAGTGGGGAATATCGGGAAATCCCACGGAAAGCGCCAACTCACTTACGCTGATGTTTTGCGTTCTTAACATCTCCATCGCCTGATTTATTCGGTAATCCACAATAAAGGTCTTAACGCTGAAGCCCGTGTGCGCCTTGAATATTCTGTTTAAGTATGAGGCGTTAAAGTGAAAATACTCGGCTATATCCTCGTTTTTTAACGGCTTGTTGTAATTTTTTTGGATGTAGCCTATAATGCGCCTTGCAACGATTGCACCCTTGGCGTTTCCCACGGCTTCCTGCTCGCGCTTTTGGCGCACTATGCTTATTATCACCGATTTGAGAAGCGAGGCCAAAAGCTCGTCCTTAAAATCAATGGCGGTGTTTATCTCAACCGCAAGATTTACTATTCTCGACTCAAAGGCGGCACCGTCAAAAATCACAATTTCCCGATTCAATTCGGTGGCGTCGGTAAAGTCGATTTTGCTTGAAAAGTTTTGGCTTGGAAACTTGTCCGCGCTGATAGGCGAAAACGAGGTCTTTATGTGACAATGCTCTTGAGTGTAATCAAAATTTATCGCAACGTAGCGCATGTCGCTTATCTGCCACACGTATTCTGTTCCCGTCTGAAAAAGAATTACCGAGCCCGCTTTTATGTTGTAATTCCTACCTTCAATAAGTATCTCGCCGCTTCCGTGAAGGATGTAAAAAAGACGGCAATCTCTCGTTTTTATTTTCTTGCCCGTATAAATGCTTGACGGAAGCTTGCTTATGATCGCTTGCCTTATAAACGGATTGATGTCGTTAAGCTTCATTCTCTCACCTCTTTTATATAAGTATATATCATACCCCGATAAATTTCAATAGAAAATTTTCAAAAAAGTACAAAAAACACAATTTGAGGTTGGTTTTAGACATAGAAAAAATCCGAGTCCTATGGTACAATAAAATTGCAAACCGACGTTAAGGAGGCTATTATGGCAAATTTTGACGCCTTGCTTGAAAAATTTAACGAAAGAATGAAAAAATATCGTGTGCGCTTGCACGGCGCAGTGCTTATGAGTGGCAAAGAGGTAGTAGGTGAAATATACAACCGCCCCTATACCGCCGAAACTAAGACGAGAATGTATTCGGTGTCCAAATCGGTGGTAGCCGTGGCTATCGGAAGGCTTGTGGGAGAGGGGAAACTGTCGCTTGACGAAAGAATAGTCGATATTTTTGCCGACAGATTCGATATGTCAGGCGTTCACCCTTGGCTCAAAGAGCAGACCGTGCGCCATATGCTAAGAATGACAACCGTTTATTCAAGGGGCACGTATACTCCCAAGGAGTCAAATTGGCTTGAAAGCTACTTTGGCGCAATACAACCTACCCACCCTTGCGGTACGGTGTGGAATTACGATAGCTCGGGAAGCTATGTTTTAGGTGCGATCGTCAAGCACAGAACGGGAAAGGATTTTGTGGAATATCTTCGCCCCGTGTTTGACGAAATTGGCGTTAGCGACGGCGTTTATTGCTTTGCAGGGCCCGACGGCGAGGCTTGGGCACCCTCGGCATTTATGGCAACCACGGCCGACATAGCCAAAATTGCCTATCTGCTTTTGGAAAATGGCGAGTGGAATGGGAAGAGTCTTATCCCTAAAGACTACGCCAAGGATGCCGTGTCACCTCTTGAGCGCAACGACGACGGCGGCGACAGCGACCGCTTTCTCTGCGGCTATGGCTATCAGATATGGAGCTATCCCGAGGGAGCGTTTTCCTTCAGAGGGCTTGGGGGTCAGGTGGCAATTGCCTTCCCAGGGCGCGACCTTGTGTTTGCCTGCAATTCCGACACCGCGGGTAATATCAACCACTACGAGGCAATTTTCAATGCCGTGGAGGATATTATTTTGCCCGAATTTCCCGTAATCGACTGCGAAAAATACAACGAAGCGCAACCCAAGGCGATTACCGAAAATATCTTCGAGAGTATAAAAAACAAAAATTTCATTATCTCTGACGGTACGCTTAAAATCGAGTCTCTGCGCCTTGAAGGCGACGGTTGCTCATATGAGCTTTACTACAAGATAGGCGGAAAAGAGTATTGTTTGCCCTTTTCCACACAAGGGGAGACCGAGATAATCTTCCCGCAAAAATACACGGGCGCACCCTTGTTTGACAAGGATAGCTATATGAATTACAAGTGCAGCATCGTTGGAGAATGGCTGACACCAAGTAAGCTTTACGTCAAGGTCTGGGCAGAGGATATCTACGTTGGCAATGCGTCCATATGCCTCGCCTTCAGAGACGACGGAAAAATAGGAGTAAAGGCAATTAAGAACGCGCAGTTCTTCTTTGATGATTTCAATGGCTTCGCAGGTGGCGAGGCAGAAAAGGAGTAGACGTGAAAAACAAAAAAATGACAGTTGCTTTCGTTGGTTGCGGAAGATTTTCAAAATTCTTCGTTCCGCTTTGCAAAGCACATCCGTACGTAGAAAAAGTATACGTTTGCGACTTGATTCGCTCAAAAGCCGAGGACTTTTCGGAAAAATTCGGCGTGGAAATAATAGATACCTACGAGGAGATTCTTGCGCGTGAGGATATCGATTGCGTGATGAACTTCACCCAACGCCATCTCCACGGAGAAATAGTCATCCGCGCCCTTAAGGCGGGGAAGCACGTTTATTCTGCCGTGCCCATGGCGTCAAGCGTTGAGCATTGCGAGGAAATAATCGAGCTTGTCAAGAAGAGCGGACTTATCTATATGATGGGCGAGACCTGCTACTATTACCCCTGCGCAATGTTCTGCCGCGAAGCCTATGCGGAGGGCAAATTCGGTAAGTTTACCTACGGCGCATCCCAATATTATCACGATATCGACTCTATAGGCTACGGCAAAGACCCCATGGAGGGAGGAATGCCCCCCTTGCTCTATCCCACACACTCAACGGCAATGATCCTTTCTGCCGTGGATTCCTACGTAAAGAGGGTCACCTGCGTGGGCTATGCCGATACCGAAAACGACGGCCGCTTTGGCGTTGGCAATAACCTTTGGGATAACGAATTTTCAAATCAGTACGTCTTTATGGAGCTTGCCAACGGAGGCGTGGCAAGGGTTACCGAGGCAAGAAGAATCGGTTGGAAGAGCCCAAGCTCCTATATTTCCGCAGTATACGGCACAAAGGGCGGCTACGAATTCAGTAACGCCCAACACATCCTCGTTGAAAGAGACTATTCAAGCGAAAAGGAAAGAGTAAAGCTTACCGACGTAAGCGATTACGTTAACTCCGCGGAAATGGTTTCGCACAAAAACGACACCGATTTCAAAAATCAGGTGGCAAACGGAATGTGGCAATGGAGCAGTAATTCTGCCGTGCAGGCAAAGGACGTTGCAAGACTTCCCAAGGAATACGAAGGACTTCCCAACGGACATATGGGAAGCCACCAGATCCTTATGAATGACTTTGTTACGGCGGTGTATAACAACGAGCAACCGATTCTTAACGCTTGGCTTGCCGCTCGTTATACCGTGCCCGGGCTTGTTGCCATTGAGTCGGCAAAGCAGGGTGGAATTCCCCTTGACGTGCCCGATTTTGGAGAGTACGAGGGATGATAGTCGGTTATCTTTATTTGCTTGCCGCACTTGTCGCAGGGCTTGTAAAAGGCTTTTCGGGCAAAAAGATAAGCCGCGACGTGGTCTCGCTTAACGACGGTTTTACCGTAAATACCATTCGCACGCTTTTTTGTGCGGGTATCGGCTTTGCGGTGGCGGTGGCGCAGGTGGGCTTTTCGGGTCTTGCGCTTACCCCAAAGGCTTTTGCAGTTTGCCTTTTGTCGTCGGTGTTTATGGCAACCTTCTGTATAAGCTGGCTTTACGCCTATAAAAGCGAGGCGTACGTTTTCTTAAACATCTTTACAATGCTTGCATCGGTGGCAACGGCGGTGCTTGGATGGGCGGTGTATGGCGACGCTATTAAGCCAACCCGTATAATGGGCTTTATTCTGCTTTTTGCGGCGGTGTACGTTATGTCGCTTTATAATAAAAGCATATCGGGAAAAATCACCAAACGGGGCGCAATCACCCTGCTTCTTGGCGGTGTTGGTACTGCACTTGCAGACTTTATGCAAAAGGTCTATACCAAGGAGGCGCTTGGCGAGCCCTGCGTGTTTACCTTTTATACCTACTTTTTGATGATCGTGCCACAGCTTTTCGTTTTGCTTCTGTTCAAAAAGAGCAAAAATGCGGTGAAAAATCCCATCCTTTGCGACAGAAGGCATATTTTGATATTCTTTATCATATCTGCCGCACTTTACGTCAACGTTATAACCAAAACAATGGCGGTGGCGTTTATTCCTTCTACACAGATGTATCCAACGCTTCAAGGCGCAAATCTGGTTGCCTCGGCAATCTGCGCAAGCATACTTTTTGGAGAAAAAATAACCGCAAAAAGCATTGTGGGAATGACCCTTGCTCTTGCGGCGGTGGTGCTTATGAATATTTAAAAAGGGGCTGTCTCAAATGCAAATTTAAGAGCATCTGAGGCAGCTCTTTTTCTATGCAGTGAAGAAAAGATATGTAAAAAAATAAAAAAGCCTCAAAATGAGGCGAAAATGAGGATGACAAAAAGAGGATAGACAAAATCCTCGTTTTCAAGAACTATACAATTCCGCAAACAACGAAAAAAGCCTATTCGCGAGAATGGGCTTTTTTGATATAATAAAGCTACAATGGAAAGTTTTCGGTTCGGCTTCCATTTCAGCTTCCATTTTGCTCATTTTGGGATGTGGAAAGTTCCATAAAAGTTCCACAAATTTGGAGATTTTGAGCCTAAAATGCGGCTTGAGGACAGAAAAAAGACAGGCGGTGTTGTTTAGACACCGTCTGTCGTATTGCGTTAAGTTATGTTCGCACAAGCCTTGGTGCGTAAGGGGCGAAGCCTCTTGCCCGCTTCGCTCACAAGGTCGCAAGCGACCAGCCGCACCGACAGGGGATTACCTGAAATATCTGGCATCAAAAGGCTTGTAATGTAAGACTTCTTGTTTTTACTTTTCCTCTGCGCGGATCAATCGGAAGTGTGCCCTGTTGCGGAAGGTTTCAAGAAGCGGCAGATCCTCGTCGACAATGCGACCGAGGCGCCCAATATCGGGATCGGCGGGAAGATCCATTCGCGCGATCTGCACCTCTCCCGCATAGCGAAGAAGCGCGGCTTTGCACATAGAAACGTCACCGCGACGCCGCTCTTCCACGATGCCTTCCTCACAATCACCATGGAAAGAAGAATCGGAATGATTATCGGAACTGAGAGACTTTGTCCGAATGATCTCGGGAAGGTCTTCCTGGAACTGGCGAAGCTCACGTCCGAGGAGCCAGTCCATAGCTTCCCCTTCCACCTCGGGGATCATACGAAGGGTAATGACGGCGGGATCGCGCTCCACAAGCATACGGAGCTCCTTCTCTGATGCCAGATCGTCACCAAAGAAAATATCGTCAAATCCAAGAATTTTACACTCCTCGATGGCGGTAAAGGTGTCCATGATGCGGTGGCGTTCTACTGTGGGAAGTCCCAAGCTCACGCCAATGCGCTTGTGGTTGTGCGAAGGGATAAAGCCCGTCACGCGGTAGCCGTATTCATGGATCAGTGCGTTGATCTCCTGCGCCCGTTCGGGCTGCAGACCTGTATAGCGCATAGGATAAAAATTATGGCAGAAATGTGCTTGCTCCTTGTTAATGCCGAGAAACTCGTATTGCTCCAGCTTTTTTCTCGTGACCTCTCCGGCGTTAAGAACGATTTGCATACCAAGATCATTGTGGGTAGCCTCCACGGTCTGCTCCATCGTATAGCCACCGTCAAGTCTTGCAAAATCCACGCCCATCTCTTTAATGGCGGAAAGGTCGTGAAGATCAATGCCAAACTGCACCGCTGTGCGCGTGGCGACGTCCGCCTCCACCTTCATTCCAAGGCTGTGAGCGATCTCTGACATTTTGTAAAAATCACGCAAGACGGTAGCCTTATCCGCCTCGGGTAACTGCAAAGATGTAAAAACGGTGTTAATGCCGAGGCTTGCTGCCATTTCAAGATGCGCCTTGATCTGCGCAAGCTCAATGCCGATACCGCAATACACCGAGGTTCCATACATAGGATTCATTTGATTTTCTCCGTTCCGTTTTGAACTTTTAATGTTTTCTTTATTGCATTATACCATACAAAACGAGAAAATCAAATGCAAAAAGCAGCCTTTTTTTGCAAAAAGTGCGCATTTTTGTTGACACAAACAAGGGCACGTGTTATAATGGCAGTATTAAATCTACAGGAGGCTGAAATGAATTCTTTCTTTTCTTTTGATCCTTCGAAAGTGCTTTTCAACATACAGCTTGCCATGTCATACACACCTCGCATTCTCGAAAACCGCATCACCCATCGTCCTTACAATGGCTTTTTATTCGTGGTTCGGGGGGCTTATACCTATTTGTCACGGGGCGAAAGCTTTACCGCCCACGCGGGAGAACTGATCTACCTGCCTGCGGGGAGCGTTCCCTATTCCTATTTCATCTCCGATGCGGGCAATGGATCTGTGCAAACCTTACAAATCGAATTCGCGCTGACCGACGCCCGAAGCGGCTCACCCCTATCCTTTTCCGACCACCCGCTCTTGGTGTCAACCATCGACAAAAGCTCGGTAAAATACGCAATGAAATCCGTGATTGCCGCCCATTCAACCAACAAGCCAAGCGCCCACTTTTTAGCGGCATCCGAGCTGCTCCGCATTTTCGCGCTATGCTCCGAGGGCGGCCACGACGAGCCATACAAAAACACCGAGCGTGCGGCATCGATTGCGCTCCGATACTTGGAAGAGCATTACACAGAGCCGATAACTGCGGCGGAGTTGGCAGATCTTTGCCATCTCAGCCAATCCCAGCTTCGGCGCGTATTCAAAGCCGCCGTGGGTATGCCACCTATGTCCTACAAAAAACATCTGCTTCACACCGCCGCAAGAAGTCTTTTGCGTGTGGGCGAGTTCCGCGTGGGCGAGGTGGCCGAGATGCTTGGCTTTTACGACATCTATGCCTTCAGCCACTTCTTCACCGAAAACGAGGGAATCTCCCCCAGCGAATACCGACGGATCGCCCGAGAGAACGAATAAAAAGCTATGCGTTTTTGGGGGCAACACTTTTCTCCCCTTATTCGCAAACACCGGAATCTGCGATAGATATTGAGTAGTTTAACTACGGCAACATATGTCCGATAAAAGATAGAGGAAGAAAGGAAAATCAGCCGAGGCTGCTTATGGGCTACGTAGCAGAGCATCATGATAAGCTTAGAGAGACGCTACGTGACAAGCAGAAGGAGATCCTTGAGAAGTTCGATAACTGCTACAATGAGCTTATAGGAATCAGCGAGAGGGAGCTTTTGGCGTATGCTTTCAAGCTTGGCGTAAGGCTTGCTATAGAAGAGCATTTCCCCGCTCAAGGGGACTGAACGGAGATATTTTAAAGATTCCGGTTTGACTTCCATTTTGACTTCCATTTTGACTTCCATTTTGACTTCTATTTTGCTCATTTTGGGATGTGGAAAGTTCCATACTTTTTCCATAAAAAGCCGAATTTGAGGCTTAAAAAGGCATAAAAGAAGAGCGACCTTGCGGTCGCTCTTCGGTGCTATAAAGACTTATGTTACTTGGGTTTTATATGAGTGGGGGCGGTGGAATTGCACCACCAGCCTATCAACCTTAGGCGAACTGGCTCCGCAGTCCCCCCATATAAAACCTTTTACGCCTTGAAGTATCTGTTAAGGAGACCCTCAAGAGCCTTGCCGTGACGAGCTTCGTCGCGGTTACTTTATGTGGGATTTGCGTCAAAAGGCTTGGCGTATAAGGCTTTTGGAGCTTTTGCGGCTTTTGTGATAACCTTGGAAAAATGGAAGCTTCTATAAAATTTTTATTAAAGGGGTATTTTATGACAAAAACATCGTCGGGCGTGTATCAGCTTCCAAATGGCATGTGGGGCTATAGGTACGCCTACATGCTTAATGGAAAGCAGAAAGATTTGAAGAGGACAAAGGATGAGAATGGAAATCCATTCAAGACAGAGAGGGCAGCTTCAAAAGCTCGTGAGGCAGCCATCAGTCTTTGACTCCACTAAGAACAATATTCTCAATATCAATATAGAAACCGGTAATACTGCGGTCGATGACTTCTTCAAAGGCAATATAGAGCTCATCAATAACTTTATGATGGCTCTGGCCGAGGAACAAATCAAAGCCGCCTTCGACCAAGCCGAAAAAGAAGTTACCGACCTACATAGCCGTATTAGCCAAGGCATGAGAGAAGCTAAAAAGAACGGTGTTAAGATTGGTATTCCTAAAGGCACTTCCCTTACCACTAAGAAATCTCTCCATTGCAAGGCTATCATCCTAAAACATTCCAAAGACTTCGGTGGCAGCCTTGAAGATCCTGATGTTATCAAACTTTGTGGTTGTTCAAGGAACAGCTACTACAAATACAAAAAAGAGCTTAAGTTTGGTGAGGTGGCCATATGAACAATGTACATATAGGAGATAGAATCAAGATTCTTCATATGGAAGGTGAACCCCACTACAAAGATAGAGAGGGCGTTGTGACACAAACTGACGGCCAAGTCAAGTAATTAAAAGAAATTCAAAAAGAAAAGCACGGCACGGAAAGCCTTTTAGCAGATTTCATACAAAAGTCTTGATTTTGCATCTGTGATATGTTATAATGTAACAAATAATATTAATTTCACCGAAAAGGAGACGGATATGAAAACAAATCGCATGACTTCTATGTTATCGCTGCTTTTGGCACTGTTGATGCTTGGCGGAAGCTTTGTGGCTATCCCCACGGCGGCGGTATCTCTTGACGAAGACACCAAAAAAATCGATGATATTCTGTGGGAGCTTAAGTTTGACAAAATGGTGGACGTTACTGACAACCTCGGAAGCACAGAATACACCTTGACAAAAGGAAACAGCACGGCTCTTTACGAAATTGACGGGCAGAAATGTCTGGGCATCAAGGAGTCTGCCGATGCTTATTTCATCGAGGACACCAACAACGTATTAAAAGACTACGAGGCTTACTATATTGAGGCCGATATGTTTTTCGAAAGCTATCCGTCGGGTGAAACCAGCGGAAAGACGCCTCACAACTATCCGATGTCATTTATGACGTGGATAACTCACAACGCATCGCAAAGCCCCAGCTATGGCTCTATCCGAATTGATGATGAGGGCTACCTTTGCACAAAGCCCACCGAGGGCTCACGTCTTAGCGATTCGGCAAAGCTTCCCTTGAATGAATGGTTCAACATCCGTTTTGTGGTAAGCCCCGACAAAAGACGCTGTGAGGTGTTTGTAAACCACGAATCTGTCGGAAGCTATGCTTTGGAAATGGCACAGCGCAACTCTATTTCAAAGTCACGAGTGCGTTTCTTTGACACACGCTACAAATATTCGGTATATTTCAAAAACATTTCGGTAACCAATGACTCCGACTACCGCATTGGTCTTACCAAGGAGGCAAGCGCAGACTATCTTGGATATCAGACAAGCAAAATAGAAAACGGAAAATTCAACGTAAGATTTGTTTCCACTCTGTCTGAAAAGGATTACCACAAGGTTGGATATACTGTCTACCGCCTGACAGACAACGGCAAAACCGTAGTTTCGTCCGAAGACGTGGTTACGTCAAAATCAGTATACGAAAGCATACAGCAGACAGCCGCAGACGGAAGCCTGTCTACAGTCAAGGCATCGGACTACGGCGTAAAGTATTTTTCGGCACTTCCCATTAACGGTATACCTGCCGACCGGAACGTTTATATCGTGGTTCGTCCATACGTGGTGCTTAATGGCGTCAAGACGTACGGAAAGCCTCAAAAGCTATTGTATTCAGGCGCTGTAAAGAACGGCTATCCCGTTCTGACAATTGCCGATTTTGCAACGCAATACGAGCTTTCGGCATCCGACGACACTTACGTTGGAGGCAAATTTCAAAAATCCTCCGACACGTCTGTTCACGGTGCGGAAACCATTATGGATGTTAAGAATGCCGAAAACAACTATCTTTCCGACTACACAAGGCAGGCATACGTCAAATTCACTATCCCCGCAAAGGCGGAAGATATTATAAACAGCGCTTACCGCATCGTGCTTGAGCTTCACAGCAAGCAAGCATCTCCCACGGCAGACGAAACTGCTCTTGGCGGAATTGTTGCAAAGGTCAGCGCAGTAGACACCAACTGGAATGAAAATGACCTGACCAAAAACAATGCCGCATCAAAGGCGGCCGTGCTTGATGAGGTCGGTGAGATGAGATATCAGAGCAAATCCTCGTGCAACATCGACGTAACCGAATACGTTAAAAAATATCTCCTTGACAACGAAATAGCCTTCCGCATAGAAAATATCCTGAGCGACGGTCAAAGAGAATGTACCTTCTATTCCAAGGAAGCAGAAGACGGCGAGTACTCACCTCGCCTTATAATCTATCCCTCAAATCTGAACCTTAATTATGAGGTTGATATCAACAAGATAGAAAACGCAGGCCATGAGCCCTGGGGACACGCTGAGAAGCTTGTTGAAGAGTGGTTTGAAACCGATTACCAAAAGCTTTACGCCAACACCTACGATTCACTTGGCTTGTCTTCCATAGACAACAATTCCGCAAACGGTGAATATTCGGTATACAATCCCCTTGTCGGCAACACAAAGAATTCTTACGTAAGAACTCTTGATACCTTAAAGGACTATCAGATGACCGAAAAGACCGAATACGACGAATACGGCGGCATTACCAATATGGGGGTCAAGGGTCAGGCAACAGGATATTTCCATACCGAAAAAATTGATGGCAAGACCTACATAATCAACCCCAACGGCAATCCTTACTACGCACTTGGAGTCAACACACTTAACGTCGGTGCAACTGCAAACCAAAAAGATGCGTCCATACTCAAGTACGGCTCGGAAGAGGACTTCTATAAGGGCGTGGCAACTGAAATGATCCGTGACTTTGGTTTGAATAACGCCTTTGGCGTATCCGAAACGGGTACACGTGTGCTTAGCGAAAGCGGAATTTCTTACGTTGTGGGTCTTAGCGGTATCGCAAGCTATATGGGCTCTCTCGGACTCAGCATTTCCACAGGAGGCTCCTCTGAATTCCTTTACAACAACACCATGAACGTATTTGACCCCGACTTCCCCGTATACGTTGACAAGCTGATTGGCGCCAAGGCGTCCTTGTACGCAAACGCCAAGAGCTTGCTTGGATATACCTGCGACAACGAAATTCCCGGCACGTCGGATTATCTTGAGCGTTATCTGTTGCTTGATTACAGCGAGCCTGTCAACGCATTCTCATATGCGGTGGCGTGGACATGGCTGTGCAAAAAGACGGGTGAGATCAATCCCTCTCACAACGACGTAACGCCCGAAATGAATCAGGAGTTCCTGGCTTTCGTTTATAACACCTATTTCAAGACAATCTCCACGGCTATTGACAAGTACGATCCCAATCATATGTACATAGGCAATCGCTCCAACACACCCGAGCAGGAGGGATATCTCCGTGCCGCAGGTCAGTATCTTGATCTGTTTACGGTAAACCTCTACGGAAAACAGAATTACCAATCTATCAACAACACCATTGAGCGTATGCACAAATACACAGGTCTGCCCTTTATCGTGACCGAGTTTGGTATGCGTGCCCTTGAATCGGTGGATATGAACGGATATCCTTTGGGTAACTACCACGACACCGCTTGCTGGTTGTTCGAAACTCAACAGCAAAGAGCAAATTCCTACGAAAGCTACGTATTGAATCTTTTGGAATCCAACAACTGCGTGGGTTGGGTACTGTATCGCTTCCGCGACAACGACCAGACACTTTACGGTGACGACAACGGAAACGTTTACCTGCTTTCGTCAAGCAGAAGTGCCGACGTGCAAACCTATACCAACGTAAAAACAGGTGAAAGCGTCAGCGGCGACCAGGTAGCAATAAAAAAGATTTACAGCGGTGAAACCGATACCACAAACCTTTGCCACAACAAGGGAATTTACGATAATCACATGGAGCCTTACCAAGAAATGATGACCTCCATGAAGAAAATCAGCGACAACCTTATCGGCTTAATTGACCATTTTGCAAAATAAAAACTTGGGGCATCCGAAATTTCGGATGCCTTTTTTATGCAAAAAAAGGCTATCAAAAGATATTTGGCGTGACAATATCCGTCTTGACTTTTTATGTAAGTTATAGTATAAAATAACTAATATTATACATTGAAGAGGATCAAAATTTATGAAGAGATTTCTTTTACTTCTCCTTTGCACCGTAATGCTTTTAAGCGGATGCAGCTCCACACCAAGCGACACCGAAAAGCAAACCGATGCGCCTGTTACAGGCGAAAGCGTTATCGGTGAGCAGACGGTACCCTCAAGCGATGCGGCTACCGACAAGCCCGCAGAAACAGAGCCCGCGCCACGGACGAATTTGCCGCTGAGGTTCGCGCTTTCCGCCTGACCGAAATTATGGAACGACTGCCCCTTGACGACTTCTTTGAATACATGAAAAAAACAAGATACGCCAAGGACAGAACGGGAAAACGCAGACTTTACTATATCGTAAGATAAAGAAGAAAAACATATGAGATGGGAATATTTGAGAGAGGAAGAATTTAAAGTGTCGGGGAACGAACATCACCGTTCGTTCCCTTTTGTTATGTGTGGAAAACTTGTTTCCACATAACTTTTGCACTCAACAAATCGCAACAAATCCGCAAACAACGAAAAAAGCCTATTCGCGAGAATGGGCTTTTTGGGTATAATAAAGCTACAATGGAAAGTTTCCAGTTCAAGTTCCATTTTAGCTTCCATTTTGCTCATTTTAGAGTGTGGAAAGTTCCATAAAAGTTACACAAATTTGGAGATTTTGAGCCTTATAAAGCAAAAAAGAAGAGCAGACGAAAATCTGCTCTTCGGTGCTATAAAGACTTATGTTTGTGTTTTATATGAGTGGGGGGCGGTGGAATTGCACCACCAGCCTATTAGTTTACCTAAAATGGCTCCGCAGACCCTCCATATAAAACATTTTACGCCTTGAAGTATCTGTTAAGGAGACCCTCAAGTGCCTTGCCGTGACGAGCCTCGTCGCGGTTGCTTTATGTAGGATTTGCGTCAAAAGGCTTGGCGTGTAAGGCTTTTGGAACTTTTGCGGCTTTGGTGATAGCCTTTGAAAAATGGAAGCTTCCACAAATTTTTATAGGAGGATGTTATGTCGGTAACAGAATCAAAGGGCGTATATCAGCTTCCAAACGGAATGTGGGGCTACAGGTACGCCTATATGCTAAATGGAAAACAGAGAGACTTGAAGAGGACAAAGGACGAGAACGGAAATTCATTTAAGACAGAGAGGGCGGCTTCAAAAGCTCGTGAGGCAGCCATCAGTCTTTGACTCCACTAAGAACAATATTCTCAATATCAATATAGAAACCGGTAATGCTGCGGTCGATGACTTCTTCAAAGGTAATATAGAACTCATCAACAACTTTATGATGGCACTGGCCGAGGAACAAATCAAAGCCGCCTTCGACCAAGCCGAAAAAGAGGTTACCGACCTTCACTCACGCATCAGCCAAGGAATGAGAGAAGCTAAAAAGAACGGTGTTAAGATTGGTCTAACCAAAGGCACTTCCCTTACCACTAAGAAATCTCTCCATTGCAAAGCCATTATCCTGAAGCACTCTAAAGATTTTGGTGGCAGCCTCGAAGACCCCGATGTCATCAAACTCTGCGGTTGCTCAAGGAACTCTTACTACAAATATAAAAGACAGATAAAGGCAGGTTAAGGCTTATGAACAAAGTTAATATCAGAGACACTATTAAAATCATCAGGATGGATGGCGAACCTCAATACGCCGACCGCGAGGGTGTAGTAACTCACATCGACGATGCCGGTCAAATACATGGCACATGGGGAGGGTGTGCTATCGTTTCGGAAGTCGATGAGTTTATCATTCTAGAACACCCAGTGAACCAATAATAGCGAACCAAAAAGTAATAAATATCTTTATCGCAAAAAACAAGCGGTGAGCCGAGGCTCACCGCTTTTTTGTTAGTTTATTGATCTGATGTTATCAGATGAGCTTTTTCTTGAATACGAACCAGTAGAGAGCGAATCCGCCACCACCAAGAACTACGACTGCACCAATTACGATGCCAACGATAGCACCTGTGCCGAGACCGTCGTTATCGTCGGGAGTCTGAGGATCGTCATTGCCGGGTACGTCGGTGCTGGGAGCATCCGTTTCGGGAGCATCGGTTGCTTAGGGAGCGTCGGTTTTGGGTGCCGTCGTCTCATCAGCCGCTCCGCAGGCAGCAAGTAACATAACTGTTACAAGCAAAAGCGCAATTATCTTTTTTATAGTACTACTCTCCTTTTAGTTGATCTCAAGCTCGGCAAGCATTATGGCGTGATCGTTCATCCACGGCTTGCAAACCGTATATGCATCAAGTATCTCTATATTTGACGAAACAAACACGTTGTCCCACGGATAAGGAGATTTTGCAACACCGCTTCTCACAAGCGTTCCGAAAGGACCGAACTCGCCCATTCCGTTAGCAGACTTAAAGCCTGCATCTATAAAGCTTTGCCAATCTATCTGATACATGTTGCTTGTTCCGGGATTTATTGCCTCAGGGTCGTTCCACATGGTCTCACCCTGAATTCTGTTCTGGGGATTGAAGTCGCCCATAATAATGCAGTATTCCTGCGTTTGCGCGTATGCGATAACGTCGGCTATCTGCTGATTTCGTCTGATTTTGTTGGAGTGGTCAAAGTGAAGGCTTATTACGGTAATATCTGTGCCATCGACTCTTATTTTGCCCGTATAGAACCAGGCGTGGTCGTATTTTGCATATTCGTAATCAAGCGTAGCGTAGCTTATAGCCTCTGCGTCGGTTATCTCGTAGTCCGAAAGGAAGGACTTTCTGTTGAACGCCTTGGTGTAGTTGGTTACGTAGTAGGTGTACAGCCCGTCGTAGACAGCCTCCTTTGAGGTGGTAGTACCCGTGAAGTATTGGGTATCCTCCTGAAGCGCCCAGACGTCAACGTCGGTGTTGGCGAATATGCCGCGGTAAGCCTCTTTCGCCGAATCGCTTCCGGCTTCGATACCCGAACCCGAATAGTCGCCCACGTTGAAGGTGGCGGCAGTCAGCTTAACGCCTGTTTTTTTGAACACCTCGGCAGCGGAAAGCACTATCCTTGTTCCGTCGGCACAGACACCGAGAGAAACAGGCTTGCGGTCTTTGGATACATTATACTCAGCGCAGAGCGAATTGTCAATATAAAACTCAAGCTTTCCGTTGACAAAAATTACCTTGAGCAGGTAAGCGTTATCAAGCGAAACACCTTCTGCAAGCTGACCGCCCAGCATATCGGAGCCAAAGGAAACCGCCCACTCACCGCTTGCCGCGTCTATTCCCGCGAAAAGCCTGTCCTCAGCGAAGTCCACGGTAAGTCCCGCAAATCCCCCGTCGGTCTTTTCAGAAACGGCTATTTCTGCCCCGTATACGAAATTCTGCGCCGAAAGGCTGTCAAGAACAGTGAATATTTTTTCGCCCTCCATGCCGTCAACAATTTCGCCAAGACTCTTTCTGTAAAGGAGATTCTTGTCGTAATTGCCCAGCGCAAAGGCTGCCTTAACGTTGTCAACCGTAACCTCCGCGTTAACCGCAAAAACTCCCGCCTTGCCTTCGGTATATGCCTCGGGAAGCTGAGCTTCGCCAACGAATATACCGTCTATGAAGAGCGATGCGCGGCTGCCATCCGAAACAACGCTGATCCTGTAGGTCTTACCTAACGTAAGAGCCTTACCCAAGGACTCGGAGCAAAGCTGTGTATAACCGCCGTCGAAACAGCCTATGCTCCACTTGCCCTCCGAGTCAACCGAAGCAAGCACGCAGCTTCCGTCGCCCTGCGCCTTGAACGCCAAGCCCATACTTCCCACAGTTCCGTTGATATCGGTCATGGTAAGGTCTGCCGAGACAGTGTAGCTTTTGCCGAGCTCGGCATCGAAAAGGGTTATTTCACGCTCGCCCGCGTTTTCCGAAAGAGCAAGCGCGCCGCCCTCTCCGCCAAAATCGTTCTCATAAAGCGGTTCACCGTCAAAGAAACTGTAGCTGAAGTCGTTGTATATTATCATACTCTCGCGGTAGTAGTGCTTCTGTCCGTTTACGTTGGTATAGGAGCGCACCAGAACGAAGGTATCCTCGCTCATTTGTGCAGGCAGGTCGGTTATCTTAAAAGCCGCGAAATAGTTGTAGCCGTATCTCTCCGCAGTAATATCCTTGTCCTCTGCCGACAGCTCCGTGTGGACCGTGTTCGTGCGAAGCGCTCTCATTCCGCCCGACACACCGTCCTCAAAAACCTCGACCTCAAAGCCTATATTCGAATAGCAAAGGCTGTCAACGCCCGCCACAACTCTTATCTCTCGGCTTATATCATTCTGCTGAACACCTATTATTTCCGCGGTATCACCGTCGTTTACCGCGTTTATCTCAAGAGCGCAGTCAATTTGCTCCGCACCAAAGCCCTCAAAAAGTCTGTAGCCCACGGAGGTAACACCCTCAAGCTCGGCAAAGCTGCTGCTATAAAGAGACAGGTCGATGGCGGGAGTAAGCGACACGCCGCTGTCAACTCCGTCACCCTCAATGCTGCTGCCGAATACCGATATGTACGTCAGCTCACCGCCTGCGTAGTACCTCGCCCTATCAGCCACGTCGTCAAAGACAACGGTCAGCTCCATCGGCTCGTCACCGAGAACTATGGGGTTGCCGTACTTGTCAAAAAGGTCGTAATATTTGTTGTAAGAGCCTATGGCAAGTCTGCCCGTAACTCCGTCAACCGAAATCAGATAAAGCGTTTTTTCACCGTCGGCAGTCTTTTTAACGAGAGTAAAAGGCGTGTAGTAGCCCACAAAGCTTTCCTTTTGGCTCTTGTTAAGCGTAAGCTTGATTTCCGAAACTCCGCCGTCCTCTATTATCTGCTCATTAAGAACGTCGGAATAATCGGGAAGCGCGTTGGCGTTTATCTTTATAGACTTGATGTCAAAGGTCGCCTTTCCCTTTACCTCCTGCGTGAAGCGAGTCTTGAAGTTAGTCGCGTTGCCGTACTCGCCGTTAGCGTAATATTTGTTATATCCGCCTGTCAGATAAGTGCTTGACACCAATCCGTAGGCAAGACTTCCATCCTCCCTGTAAAGCGGCTGACCGTTGTAATAGTATGAAACGTTTGCCGTCGCGCTGTTCTCGCCTCTCTTGTTTACCGCAACGTCGGCACGGAGAGTGTTCCAATTTTCATTATCGAGAACTATCTGTTGTCCGTCCTTGCCGTAAAGCGGTATTCCGGGAGGTGTTCCCGCATAAAGCTTGTTGTCGGCGTCCACGTAGAAGAGCCACTTGTGTCCGTCCGCACCGGTCAGGTTAAAATATTGCTGGAACAGGTAAAGCCTGCCCACACCGTCGCTGGTGGGGGTTATGGCAATATTCTTAATCGTAGTTTCAAAGCTGTAAATTACGTTTCTCTCACCGTCAACCTCCTCGGCTATGGGCAGGAAAAGGTCGAGTATCTCGTGAGACTTTATATGCGCATAGTCGTCAACGCGGTCGAACTTATCCCATCTGTAGCCCTGACGTGCGGTTCCCAGCGCATTGTTGCCCGAACCGGTCATAGCGTAAGAGGGCAGTGCCGTAGAACCTGCGAAATGCTCGAAATCAAGGTCGAATATAACTCCGCCCTTGCCCGTATTGACCGCCTCGTAAACGCTTTCGGGAGAAGTTCCCTCATAAATTCTGATGTCGTCAATATATCCCTCAAAGCCCTCGAAAAAGCGAAGCGTATCCTGACGGGCAGCCGTTGCGGGACGGGTAACAGTCATTGCGGAATAACTGCCGCTCTCAACGTCGTAGTAGGTAAGCCCGTCTGCCGACTTATAAATCACGTGCCCCGCCGTGGTCTCGCTGTCCACCTTGATAAGTCCATCGGTGTCAAGCGTACCCTCGGTGTGAGTGACCTTTATCTCATCGTTTGAGGCAGTGATACCAGTACCGTTTGCGGTATCGGTTATCTTCCACTCATAAAGCACCTGCTCTCTTGCCGAGCCGACGTATTTGCCGTTAAGGTAATATGAGAAAACGTAGCTTTGATCGGAAGCCGAAGCGGTAACTCCCTCTCCGAACGAGCCGAACTTGCCCGCGTTGGACGCGTACTTGGTAGCGACGATAACGACGTCAAGCCACTCGCTTGAGTTAAGGGTGATACCCTGCACAAGCGTCTTTTCGGCGTTGTTTCTTCCGCTTTCAAGATAAATTTTTCCGTCGCTACCTACCCAAAGCATATCCAGCTTGTTGAGATAGTCCGTACCGTCGGTGTGGCTGTCAAGAAGCGTAACGAGTGGCTGATTACCGCTTGTAAACGCAGGCGAAGCTTTTACCTTGAATTCTATAACGTAATTTGCCTGTGTGTACAGCTGATAGTAGTCGTCAACGAGTCCGAACCAATGACCGTTCGCCACCGAGAGATATTTGTTACCCGCGGTAGTATCGGTAATTTTCTTTATGTTACTGTCGGAATTTGAGCTGTTCGTAACCACACCCTCGGAGAAAACGTACGCGCCCGCATTGACAAATCTGTTGCTGAGGTCGTCGCGTCCATCAAAGCTGTTCTCGTAGTAGACCGCGCCCCTTTGCGCCGTCTCGTACCTCGAAAGTCTTACGTCGTCAATATCGTAAGTGAATTTATAGGTTGAGCCCGCCGCGTAGCCCAGAATGATAGCGCTGTTGGCATCGGTAGTGTTTCCGCTTGCGCTCGCGCCCGCGACGCTTCTGTCGGCAACGCCGAAATCGTCGTTATACTCGGTATTTACGTAGCTTGAGCTTCTGAGATTTCCGCGCACCTGCAAGCCCTCGGCAACCGGCTCACCGTTTACGTACAGGCTGTAGGTATTGGTCACGTCGTACCACCTGAAGCTTATATCCATAAACTTTCCGTCTCCCGGGTTGGTATAAACCTTTGCATAGCTTGTAGCACCGTTTATATTAAGACCGTACACGTAAAGGTTTCCGTAAATATCCGCCTCCACAATACGGGAAGCAATGTCAGAGCCGGCGCGGTGAAGATTGATAAGTCTGAATCTGTCTTTCGCTGCCATAACACCGTCGTTTACCATTCGGAACTTAAAGTTAAGCTCAACCGAATCACCTACCAGAATATTCGCACCGTTTTTCGTCTGCACCGCAAAGGCGCCGAAAATGTTCTTCGTCACTCCGGGCTGAACGTTTCTGAAATATTTGTTACCGTTCTCGTCGGTCTGTATGCTTCCCTTGGCAGACTGAGAGCCCGTACCGCCCTGCATAACCAAGCCAAAGGGGTCGCAGAGAGTACCTTCTGCCGTTTTCACGTTCGTATCTCTCAAGTAATCGAGAGAGCCCTTGTGCTTATCGCTGTCAAAATTTTCAAAGTCAAAACATACGTAATAGCCGTACTCCCCGTAACCGTCTGTTACTTCACCTATGGAGCTGTAAGCACCAACGGTAATCGCAGACACAAGCATTACAAGTGTCAGCACCAACGCAAGAAAAACCGCGATTTTTTTCATAATACTTTCTCCTTTGTCCCTTGCGGGAATAAAATTAAGAGTCTCCGATTTTATTCTATCACATCACACGTCGCAAAGTCCTATATTTTTTTACACTATACCCATAATTTTTTGCCTTTTTTTTGTTTTATAGAAAATAACTGTTGTTTTTTGAAACAAAACGTGGTAGAATGTAAAAAAAGGGGGGCAAAGCATTGAAATCACTTGAATTTCCGATAAACACAAATCATGGTCTTGCGGAAGAACAGGACGAATATTTCAGAGCATACTATCTAAAAAAATTTGCTAAAGGAAACCACCCGAAATACATTTTGCACCGCCACAAAGCAGTTGAAATATACTTTATGCCCGACGGCTCGCTGCTGACAGTATTCTATGCCCGCCCAGTAAACTCTCCCGCAGTTGTAATTATGCAACAGAGATGGAGATTTGAAATCTAATGTCAAAAGGAGTACGAATTTTGTACTCCTTTTTTTACGCAACGTGTAAAATATGAGTAGGCGCACCTGCTTCTTGCAGGTGCGCCTGATTTTCTCTTTATAAGAGGTTATTCAGCATTTCTCTCATCAAAGAAGTTGATAAGGCTATACTTTTGGTTGTTAAGATATTCCATTTGCTCTGTAAGGTCTGTATACACGTTTCCATCGTTATCAATAATGCCCTTGTTGGAATCTCTGTTGGAGGAATCCGCGCTAAGGTTATCGGGGTCGTTGTCCATATACTTAAACCAGTCAAAGCCTACGCATCCCTTAAACTCAAGAAGCGAAAGCGCAAAGTTCTGATAGAACTGTCCGCGGTCATACTGATTCCTTACGGTAAATCCGGCGCCCGATTTATTGGTCATTCGGTTATCCTTTTCCCAAACGTCCATACCCTTTGCGTACCACTCGGTAATAACTATGGGTTTGCCCGCCCACTTCTGCTGATTACATATAAGCTCAGGCTCGGCACTCCATGCTCTGTAATAGTTATAGGTGATTACGTCGCACCAATATCCCGCAACACGCAAAACATACTCGTCCCTGGCGCAGCTCGTAAGGAGACGACACCCCATATACTGATGGTTGGGGGCATATCTCTTCAAAGCATCTCTGACAATCTTGAAATATCTGTCGTATACCATGGCGCGGTATTCTTTGCGCATATCGTCAGTAATATCGTCCGCGGAAAGTTCTGTCTTTCCCGTCTTCATATAGAGGAAGGTCCACGCGGTAGCGTAATTGTATGCAAATCGGGGATCGTTGGGGTCGGTTTTCAGAGTGTAGTCAAGCATAAGTATCGAATCGGGAAGCTCGTTGTCGCTCATCCAACCGTAAATGTAATCGGCTCCTTCGTAGCCCTTCACGTTTGACTTTACCGTATTTCTCGCCGAGTCGACAAAAGCGGGATCAAATACGGGGAGAACATCATAAAGCAAAGTGGTTCCACCGCCCGTAGAGATGTTGGTGCCCGTGGTTTTGCAGTAGCTCGCCAGAACCGATAAAACGCCCGTTTGGGAAATAGGTCTGTCAACGGCTGAAAGCGCGGTCGTATTTGACCAACCTCCTGCGGAGTTGAAGCCAAGCTCCCACATCCAATCGGTAACCGCTTGCGCCCAAGTACTCTCGGAGCCGTACTCCTCAAGCAGAGGCGCTCTCTGCTTTGTAGTGCCCATTGTTATCTGCACGCAGGCAAATCTGAAATAGGGGTAACCGAGGGGGTCTATATTCCACCAGCGGTCGCCGATCTTCTTTGTATAGAAAAATCCCGTGGCTTCCTGCCTCATAGACTCGTCCATAAGACCGCCGTATATATCGTATTTTTCACTCTCGCCGACTGCGGCGGCATATCCCTTAAGAGTATCCACAGTTCTTGTCGGTCTGGGTGTATACTTGGTATTCGCTCCGTCTGTATCTTGGTTTTCCGCAGCGTCCACAAGAAGCGTATATTCATCATCTCGGAACTCAACCATCTCAGCATCGGGGTCTCCTCCCTGCTTGATGACTTCCCATCTGTTAAGCCAATCACTTACGTTTTCCATAGCGTATTCCCATGGATTTATCTCGTTATACGCTATCTGAGTGTGCATAGGCGCACCGTCACCGAGAACGGCAATAAATGGTGTGTAAACTCCGCTTTCCTTAGAATAGAATTTAACTCTGTGAACCGAGTCTTGCGAGCCTTCAAGATAGAAAGATATAAATTTATCTTTAAACTTTACGCACTCCTTAAGATACTCGGTAATATCAACACGCACGGTTCCTCTGTCGGTAACAATACCCGTTCCTATAAGATCTTCCCTCTCCGGACGTGTGTTGTAGGTAACGCTCATCTCATCCCACGCATAGGGATCGCAACAATAAACATTGAGTGTTGTAGGAGCGGTATTTTCTTTGAAATTTACGTAAAGCTCAAAATATGCTTCCGAAAAGTCCACTCCCTCAAGCGAGCCTATATCGAATTTAAGCAAAGCGATTCTGTAAAACTCATTTGCGTCTTTACCCACCTGAGCCTTATATTCAATCAAAGCCTCGCTTCCGAAATTCTTGTTCGATGAAGCACCCGCTACAATATGAGTGTCTTCCACAGCGACAAGCTTGGCGAGATTTACGTTATGTACACCGAAAATAGCGTCAAGTCCATGCTCGGACGGCTTTGCGGGCGCATCGCCAATGTTTCCATCATACTTGGAATTATCAGTCTTCGTGCCGTGATAAACCGAAAGCTTGGGCGCATCTTCTCCGCCTTCCTTAGATACAAATTTAACAAGTAGCGGCGTATCGGTAACCTCCTTTATGCAAAGTGATATTTCTGTCCTTCCGCAGGCAAGCGCCTGCTTTACGTAATCGGTAATGGGGAAAGAATAGGTTTCGCCCGTTTTATTAAGATCATCACGTTTTGCGATAAGTGAGTAAAGCTGGGGCTGTGTGGAGAAAGTAAGCGTTTTTTCATCCCACGTCTCGCAATCCGATGCGTATATCTCGATAACCGCGCTTTCGAGATCAGTAGCGTTATGCTGCTTCACCTTCATTTTCAGGTCAAGATCTACCGCGCTTATGTCACTATCGGTTGCAAGCTTTGAAATATCAAACTTGACATATCCGTATCTGAAATACGCCGAGCCGGTTTTTACACAAATCTCCGTTTCATCACCGAAATTCACGTTTGACTGGTCCCCTACACTTTCCTTGTTAAGAACGTAAGTATCGTCCTTAACCGAAATGGCATAATCCTTATCTGACTTTGGTTTTTGAGGAACCTCGGCTACTCCCGTACTTCCAACGTAAACGTTATCATCGGTTTTAGTACCGTGATAAACCGAAAGCTTGGGCGCATCCTCTCCCGATTCTTTTGAAAAGAATTTAAGATGAAGAGGCTCGGTTTTACTTGCTTCCTTCAAATAAAGAGCTATCTCTGTCTGATCGTTCTCTACCGCTTGATTAACGTAAGAGGTAATGGGGAAGGTATATGTAGCACCGTTTTTATCAAGCTCATAGTTTGACGCAATAAGGCTGAACGTTTGAGGTTGCGCGGCAAAAGTGAGAGCTGTTTCACTCCAACCATTGGGATCGGCTCCGTATATTTCAATTCCAGCCATCTCACCGCTCTGCTTAGTCTTTAATTTCAGACTGAGCTCTATTGACGTAATGCCGCTGTCAAGTGCAATTTCAGAGATGTCGAACTTAAGATATCCGTATCGCGTGTGAGTTGATCCTGAAAAGGTCTTAAGGTGTATTTCACTTTCTGTTCCAAAATTTACGTTTGATAAATCTCCGCTTGCGTCCTTGTTAAAAACGTAAGTATCCTCCTTAACAGCTATGGCGAAATCGTCACGAGGCGCAGGAGGCTCGGTTTCAGGCGGATTTGGTTCTGGCGAATCCGTATCGGGCGCGTCGGTCTGCGGCACGTCGGTCTGCGGTGCATCGGTTATCGGCACATCAGTGACGTCTGTGTTAAGCGTTGTATCATCAGGTGTTCCGCAGCCGCTAAGAAGCATAATCGCCAAAAGTGCAAATGCAACAATTCTTTTCATACTCTTCTCCTTATTTTTTTAGGTTCTTTTCACAAAACTCTTTAAAATCGGGGGTTTTCCATGATTTGTTATATCCGTCAAAACCTTGGTCGTGAGGCGTTCTGTAATCGGGAAGATTATCCCTCTTTGTAAAGACCTCTCTCACCGCCTGGAGATACTTGTATCCGAACTTATGGCTTGGAGCTATGAAATGGCCCTCATCCCATTCGTTCCAGTTATCTATCATCATTATTTTCTTGCCCCACGCTCCGTCGGGAAGTGAGTCGGAGATCTCCTTCATTCCCTCTAGAACACGTCTGAAGTTTTCGGGAGAAAGATACCATCTTTTGTCATTCTGAAAGGTGTATCCAAGTGACTGCCAACGCTCCGACCATCTTGGGGTGGAGTCGGAGAAGCACGAAGCGGTGGGAATAAAACGCATATTGTCGTTTTCAAGCCGTTTTTTTAAAAGCTCGCACTGTTCCTTTACGATTTCGACCTCATCGTCAAAATTGTCCACGGGAGCGCGATATCCCGAATTATAACCGAAGCGAAAATCGTATCCGCGCGCTAATGTATCATCGTTTGCCGCCTTACTCAAATCCGTATTGCAGGGGGCTATGACCATTCCGTCAAAGCCAAAGTCCTTGCAGTATTCCCTGCAAGCGTCAAATGTGGCTTTTTGACTTTCGGCGCTGTCAAAGCACTCTGCAAGTCTTCTTGGGCAGAAAACAAAAAGCACGGGTTTATTGTCTATTCTAAGATAATTGTCACGCTTAAAATAGGTTTCCGTCCAGAAAGGCATAAGGTTTTCCACCATATCCTTGGCGTCGGTAGCCCCCCAACGTGGGCTGACCTCAAACATAATGGCAAACTTCATCATATTGCCGTATTTGGAATTAAATAGAGCCTCATGTATTCCGTGACCGCAACGAAGGTCAGCTACAGTTACGGGTTTACCCTCATTTTCGGGCTTTCTGTACCAACAGTATATAAAGCAGTTAATTCCATGCTCAAGCGCCCATTTTATCTCCCAATCGCAGACCTCGGGATTTTCCTCATCGTAGTAACCCATAAGCGGAGTTCTGTCGGGATAGTCCTCCGCAAGGTCGTTGAATCCCTCGTGAATACCCGCCGCACCGTATTTCCACGCTGCGTAATAGTGAGCGGCAACAATTCGGTCCGCGGTAGCGGGTTTTGGGTTCGGAACGTAATTTTCAAGCTTGATGTTATACATTTAGCTACACCTCTCAGTCTATATGATACAACAATATTATATCATGCCCAAGAATATAAAATCCACTATTTTTTTGCCTAATACCCTTATTTTTTTGCCTTTTTGCAGGACGCCTATTGATTTCTGAAACATAAGATGTTATAATACAAAAAAAGGAGGAGATATCTTGAAAACACTTAATTTGTCAACAAACAATAATCTGTTTGACAAAACAAATCAAACAGATTTTTTCAAAGTTTATCACCAAAAAAAATTTGCTAAAGATTTTTATCCTAAATTTGATTTACACTGCCATGCCTACGTTGAAATTTATTTTATGTTTGACGGTGAATCTAAGTTTACCGTGAACGGCAGACATTTTACTTTAAAATCCGGAGATATTATCTTAATTCCGCCTAACGTTATGCACAAGGCAGACTATACCTCAGCAATTACCTGCTCCTACTTTGTTGTTTTTTGCGACACAAAATATTTTCATGAAGAAATTTTCTCTCAAATTGATTCCCTTGACTATTACGTTGGAAACATTCCCAAAAGTCTTGGAAACGCAGAGGAAATTTTTAGAAAATTGCTTTGGGAGCACAAAAGCCCCGACGAACACTCATCGGTTATGATAAAAAGCTTGATTGTTACCCTTTCAGTATTGCTTATGAGATCTAAAAAAAGCAACAACACATTAAAGGCAAAAAGCACATTTGTAAAATCTACAATATCGTACATAAAAGAAAACTATTCAAATCCCATTACTCTTGAATCTGCGGCTAAAAACGCTACTGTAAGCACTACTTATTTGTCTCGCACATTTAAAAAGGAAACGGGATACAGGTTTAAGGAATATCTGGTTCTTTACCGTCTTGCCCAGTCCGAAGCACTGCTTATAGAATATCCCGACAGAACTATACTTGAAGTTGCCTATGAATGCGGATTCAATGATAGCAATTATTTCACTCTAAGTTTTAAAAAGCTTTACGGAATAACTCCTTCCGATTTTAGAAATGGAAAAATAGCAACGCGGCAACGCATTTTTACACTGTAAAAATTAATACTTTTTCCTGATTTTGGAAAATACTAACACCTACTACAACAGATGGGGCAACTATGTTTAAACACGAAAATTATAAACATTATTATCAGTTTTGAGGTGCATTATGAAAAGACGTGATTTATTTGTGTTTGCGGGTCAGTCCAATATGATGGGCGCAGCGGTTCTTCCACCAAAGAAGCCTATATGTGTGGCAGATTCCTATGAATATAAGCACAAAGCCAAGAGACTTGGCTCAAAGCGCGGAGAGTTTGTTTTAGCGGGATATCCCTGCGGAGAGTTTTCATACACAGATGAGATGTTTGAAAAAGCGTATCTTTCCGACAATACCGATATCAGCGGTAACAGCCATCTTGACAAGTATACGCCAAATACTTATTTTTGCCCCGCTATGTGTAATCTTAAAAACTTCGAGAACCATGAGCAATATGCGTTTGATTATTTCAGTGAATCAAGCTTTAAAAGCGGTTCAACGTTGGCGCCTTTATTTGCAGTAGAGTGGGAAAAAAGAGGGCAGCAAAGTGCATACGCTCACATCGCGAAGGGCGGGGTATCGATCGTTCACTATTTTAACAGCGAAATGATTGACGAATATAATCGCAGAGCTTCAGAGCACAACAAGAAAAATAACAATACTCTTCCTTTTATAAATGAGAAGAAAGCTATGTGGCTTGGTGCCTCGGCTTATTTTGACAGAAAGGTAAAGGATTTCTTTGCAGATGCCAAGGAGCGTTTTGCGGGCGATGACATGACTAATAAGGTTTTTGTCTGGTGTCAGGGAGAAAGTAACAGCATACTGTCAAAGGATAATTACAAAATCCGCATGGAGATTCTCTGGGAGCACGCCCAAGAGCTTGGATTTACTCATTTTTTCTGCGTAAGAGTGGGCAATTGGCGTGTAAGCGGAGACATATGTTGTGTAATGAAGGCACAGGAGGAATTTTGTGCGGAAAACAAGAACTGCCACATAATAACGAGAGCAATGTCGTTTATGCTAAATCCTGGTGTGGACACCGATGATTGGTTTGCGGAAAATCCCGAGGATGAGTACAGAGATTGCCGCGATTCGTGCTTTGGCTTTGGGAATTCGCACATTAACGAAAAAGGATTTGCGCTTATTGCCGAGAGAATGGCTGATAATACGCTTAGGGTGTTTGACGGCAAAAAACCTATTCTTGAAAAAGAGATAATAGCAAAAATGTGGGAATATCGACAATGAAAAACATTTTATGATACTGTTCAAATCGCCGTAAACCCGATGCTAAAAAGGGATTCGGAAAAGAGTAAGACGCTTATCTTCCTTTTGTAGATGGTATTCGGAGACAGGCGTATTTTTCGGTGCTGTTATCACGGATAGGTACGATATACGGCTCTTTCTCAAACTCTATACCCCATTTGAAGAAGAGCTCGAGCTTCACCTTTATGGGATAAAAGCCTGTTTTTGTAACTATAAAAGTACCTTTGATATGTGTTTCCTTTCTTGAAAAATATTTTTAAACGGGTTGACTTTTTGCTTTTTATGGTAAAATCAACACGATTAAAGAAATAAATTGGTGAAAAAAGCTCTCAAAATCCTATGATTATGTTCCACGGATTGTTAAAGCTTTTTGGGGGACTGACCACTTTTGACCACAATTTGACCAGACGGTGTGGAAAGCGGACGGAAATATCGGAATATTCGGACTGTTTGTGGTGAACAAATGGGCAAAAACGGGCTAAAAAGAGCTATTACCAATAAAAAATGGCTCATTTGGGTCTTCGGGACCATGAGGCCGCAAGTTCAAGTCTTGTCACTCAGACCATATCGAGTGTTCATAACTGATGTTAGGAACACTCGATATTTTTTGCCTGTATTTACTTAATATTTAGTTTTGGGAAGCAGATTCGTCTGCTCTTTTTTATTTGTTCAGTTATACAGCGCTTGGAAGATATTCGATAGCCACTCCCTGCCGTGAATCAAGCTTGTAGGTGTGCTTTGGAACGATACTCGGCAGATCGATGCAACCCACAAAGCGGTAATGAATGACAAGCCGTTGCGTTCTGTTCTTGCCTGTGCCCTCAATCGGAAAGACCTCGATCTTGTCGATCAGTTCTTGAAGGACAATGGGAGTCAACGTTTGCATCGTCATAAACTTCCGTATTGCTCGAATGAAGCTACCCGATGAGTTCTGTGCCGTGTCAAGGCGTTCAATCTTGTTTTCAAGATCAAACATCTGCTTTTTGAGTTCTTCTTGCTCAACCTCGTATTTGTGAGATAACCGCATAAACCAATCGTCTGTCACCTTG
>JAZKYO010000044.1:0-25053 GCA_045612185.1 Eubacteriales bacterium | reverse complement strand
TCAAGGCTACGCCTTTCTCTCAAAAATACAAATTTATTATTCTATTGGTTTATCTGTTTTTTATGGGGTGTTGCACTTCGTATTATAACATACCCAGCTCCCTTTACACAAGGGAGCCTTCTATACCAATTAACACACCTACAAACTACAATTTAGCCCTCTATTGTTATAAAGAAACACGCCATTGTTTAGATGGCGTTTTTTGTAGTGCGACGGCTATGTCAACACAATCTTCAAATCGTGTGCGCCGAAGGCAACAGGCCCGTCCGGCGAGGACAAACTATAATTTGAACAAAAACCAATCAAGTCCGCGCGCGTTTCCGCGTACCGAGGGGGGTTACACCTTTTATTGCGCGATAGGTTGCGATAAAATGCGACACGTTTCCAAAACCGCAAAGAGCGGCTATTTCGGTAACCGATTTATCGGTATTAAGCAACAAACTTTCGCCGTGATTTATTCTCGTTTGATTGAGATGTTCTTTAAAGCTCTTCCCCGCTATCCGCTTGAAGCTCCGCGAAAAATAGCTGTAACTGACGTTGAAGATTCCGCTCACGCTCTCGGCGCTGATGTCCTCGGCATAATTTTCATTTATATATAATATCGCTCTGTAAATAAGCTCCGCCACGGCGGTGTTTCCAATATCCGAATCACCTTCCTTTAGCCTCAAAAGTCCCAGAATTACGCTCGCCGACGCTATTCTCATGGCAAGCTCGGCGTTTTCGTCCAAGCTTTGATATTCCTTCGTCAGCTTCAAAAAGCCCTCTGTTATCTCGCCCCGCTCAATTTCCTCGGCGCGCCAATGAAACTTTGCGGTATCACGGTTTACCGAAAGCCACAAAAGGCTGTTCGAGGACTTGCTCTTGGGCAAAAAATTCATAATAAGCCTCGGAGAAATTTTCAGCACCAGATAGCAGTTTTTCTCTCCGCTTCCCGCCACCGTCCTGTGTATGCTGTTGGAGCGAAAAAGCAACAAATCTCCCACCCCCGCGCGCACGGTTTTGTTATCGCAGGAAACTTCAAAATCGCCCGCGGTAATGTACAAAATTTCAACAGCCTCGTGTATATGCGAGTGGGCTCCGACGCAGTTCTTTTTTACGGGAAAAACGATAAACTCCATGTCCCTGCGCTTAAATCTTTCGTTCTCTTTTTCTATTTTGTATTCTTCCATTTTACACCTATGACAAATTTTTGATATTTTTAGACAAATATATTATAGCATATCTCATTCAAAAATGCTACAATAAAACCACAAAAAAATAAATTTTTTCGGAGGAAAAAGTTATGGAAAGAATTGTAAACATAGGTATCATCGGTTGCGGCGGTATCGCCAACGGCAAACATATGCCCGCTCTTGCTAAAATTCCCAACGTAAGAATGGTGGCTTTTTGCGATATTATTGAAGAAAAAGCTAAGGCAGCCGCTGAAAAATACGGCACGCCCGACGCAAAGGTATACACAGACTACAAGGAGCTTCTCAAGGACGGAAGCATAGAGGTCGTTCACGTCCTCACCCCCAACAAGGAGCATTCCTTTATTACAATAGACGCCCTTTACTCAGGCAAGCACGTTATGTGCGAAAAGCCCATGGCAAAAACTGCGGCTGAGGCACGCAAAATGGTTGAGGCGGCTAAGGCAACGGGCAAAAAGCTTACAATCGGTTATCAGAATCGCCAGAAGGCAGAGACCGTATACGCAAAGAAGTACATCGACTCGGGCGCAATGGGCGAAATCTACTACGCCAACAGCTATGCGCTTCGTCGCCGCGGAACTCCCAACTGGGGCGTGTTCCTTAACGAAGAGGAGCAGGGCGGAGGTCCCGTTATCGACATCGCGACTCACTCGCTTGACATGACCCTTTACCTTATGAACAACTACGAGCCCGAGGTCGTTATCGGCAAGACACACAAGAAAATCGAGCATCCCGAGGCGGGCAACATCTGGGGCGACAAGGGCGTAAGCGACAACACGCTTGAAGAGGCGGCTTGTGCGTTTATCAGAATGAAAAACGGCGCGACTATCATGCTTGAAACAAGCTGGGCACTCAACATTGAGGGCGCCGCTGACGCAGGAAGCTGCCGCCTTTGCGGTACAAAGGCGGGGCTCTCCATTCTCGGAAGCGAGCTTAAGATTAACAAAGTTGAGCTTGATAGACCCGTAAACACCAAGGTTGACACCTCCGCGGGCGGAGTTGCCTTCTATTCGGGTGCGAAAGCATCTGCTCCCGACGTTGAGGCGGCTAACTGGATCAAGTGCATCATTGACGACACCGATCCCGTCGTAACTCCCGAGCAGGCGCTCGTCGTTTCCGAAATCCTTGAGGCAATCTACGAGTCCTCCAAGACAGGCAAGGCAGTTTACTTCGACTGATAAAGGTGGAACAGCTGTATGAAACTTGCTATTTGCGGCGCGTGGCACGTCCATGCGGTAGATTTTGTTAAAATCGCGCTTGAGGAAGGCGCTGAAATCGTCGGCGTGTACGACGAAAACAAGGAGCTGAGCCGCAAGCTTGCCGAAAATTTCGGGCTTTATGAATTTGAAAGCCTTGAAGATCTCCTCGCAAGCGACGCCGACGGCGTCGCGGTGGCTTCCTCCACCGACCTGCACGCCAAGCACATGGTCAGAATCGCCGAGGCAAAGAAAGACATTTTCACCGAAAAGTTGCTTGCACTTACCACTAAAGAGTGCCTTGACGTGAAAAAGGCGGTCGAAGATAACGGCGTTAGATTCGTTATTTCCTTTGTTCAAAAGCGAATCGGCACTTTTAGAAAAGCCAAAGAAATCGTCGACAGCGGTGAATTGGGAAAAGTAAATTACTTCCGCTTCCGCAACTGTCACGCGGGAAGCATGACCTTCCTTCCCCCCCGTTTTTACAACGCAAAGCAGTGTGGCGGGGGCGCGATGATAGACTTAGGCGCCCACGGAATGTATCTGACCGAGTGGTTTCTCGGCATGCCAAAAACTGCTTCGTCTACATTTACAATCGCTTATGACATCGACAAGAACATAGACAATGTTGAGGATAACGCGGTAACCGTCATGTCGTTTGACAATGGTGCCGTAGCGGTTAATGAGACAGGCTTCGTTTCTCGCTACTATCCCGCCATTCTTGAAATCGGCGGCGAAAAAGGCAGAGTGTATGCCGAAAGCAAATATATTAAAAAGGCAACCGAAGACACGGAAGGCAATCTTATAGACGTAGAGCCTTGCGAAACGCTGCTTCACCCGCTCCGTCAGTTTATCAGAAACAATATTCAGGACGGAATCGGAATAGACGAAGCGATAAAGCTGACCCAAATGATGGAAATGGCGTACGCCAATCCTACAACTTAATAGCAACACAAAAACCGCTGTTTATAAACAGCGGTTTTCTTTTATGTCAATAGAGCGATAAATTGTAGTTTGTAGGTGTGTTCGCACAGCAGCCACGTGGAGACCCCACCGGCGAGGTGGCGCCAGTCAAGGGCGCGTAGCCCTTGTCGCTCGTCGCAACGAGCGAAATCCCCTTTCGGCGTCTTTCTTTTTTGGTCCTTTTTTCTTTCGCGCCTACTTATCCGAAAGAAAAAAGGACGAGATGGTTAAAACTAACTATTCTACATATTTACAGATTTTTGCACAGCTAAATTTTTATGTGTTTTATAATATTTACTTACTGTCTCTTGCGCTTTTTCTTTTAAGATAAGGAGGCGTAAAAAGAAAAGGCGCGCAAAAAGAAAAGACGCCGAGCGCCTGCGGGCGCGGGCGGTCGCTTTTGAAAAAGCTCCGCAAAACTTTTCTCGATGGGTGCGGTGGGAAGTGTTAGCACATCACATTAAGTCGTGAATGGCGAAGCCGATAGCCCCCACCGGCGAGGTGGCGCTTTTTGAAAAAAGCTCCGCAAAAACTTTTCTCGATGGGTGCGGTGCGAACAACTCCCACACAAATTGCAATTTATAGGTGTGTAAAGGGGCTAAGTTAATAACTCAGCCCCATTCTTTTATATCTTTTTTCCGTCTATATAGACAGCTTTGAGGTCGAGATTTTCGTCAACCAATATAAAGTCAGCCGCCCTTCCCTTTTTTATAATTCCGCATTCACTGTCTATACCCACCGCTTTTGCGGGGTTATAGGTTGCGGCGCGTACAGCATCCTCAAGCGGAATGCCAAAGCTGACAGCTTTTTTCATACAATCAAACAAAGTAGACGAGCTACCCGCGATAGTACCGTCCGCAAGCGTAGCTTTTCCGTCCTTGACAAAGACTTCAAGCCCACCCGAGATGTACACTCCGTCCGCAAGGTACGCGGGACGCACCGAGTCGGATATAAGCACCAATCTGTCTGCCCCGATTGCGTGATAAAGCAGTCTCACCATAGCGGGATGCACGTGCATTCCGTCAGAGATAAGCTCGCAATAAGCACCACCGTCTATTGCCGCTCCGATTGCGCCGGGATTTCGGTGATGAAGTCCGCGCATGGCGTTAAAGGAGTGGGTAAGCTGAGTAACCCCCCAGCCGATAGCTTTCACCATAGTATCATAGTCGGCATCGGTATGACCCGCAGCCACTTTGACCCGATCCTTTACCGCTTTTACAAAGATCTCCGAGCCCTCGTTTTCGGGGGCTATGCTTATAAGCTTTACAAGTCCGCCGGACGCTTTGTTTATCTCGTTAAACTCGTCAACGTCGGGATTTCTTATAAATTTGGGATCTTGTGCGCCCTTATACTTTATCGAAAAATACGGACCTTCCATATGTATACCGCCTATTTTGGCGCCTTCAACCTTGGACTTTGCATAGGCGATATTTTCAGCCGCCTCTATCAAAACCTCTTTGCTTTGAGTTGCCACGGTAGGCAGATATGTGGTAATTCCGTGCTTCGCTTCAAAAAGCGACACCGCGTTTACCGCTTCAAAGCCCTTGTCGGTTGCCTCAATTCCAATTGCGCCGTGGGTATGCACGTCAACCAAACCGGGGATCATCATAAGCCCATCGCAGTCAATCTCTCCTTCGACAGACGAATCCGAAAACACGCCGTTTTCAACGCACACGTCGGCTGTGGTAAATTTAAAATTCTCTCCGTAAAGCGTTACGTTTTTAAACTTCACAAAATACTCCTTACACTCGGCAAAGAAGTGCTGCGCCTATAATTCCCGCATCATTTCCAAGCTGAGATATTTTAATCTTCACATCAGAGCCAAGCTTCTCCAAAAGCGGCTTTGAAAGAGCTTCGCCCGCCTCGGAGAGTCCGCCCGAAAGAACAACGGAATCGGGGCTGAACACGTTAATAATATTCTTAATGCCAACCGCGAGATAACCGATATACTTATCAAGTACAGCATTTGCCACAGGACAGCCGCCATCTTTAGCCGCAAAAACGGTTTTTCCGTCGGCAGAGCCCTTATCCGCAACAAGCTTAGCCAAGAGACTTTGGGGATTTTCCTTTGCCGCTTCTTCGGTAAACTCTATAAGCGCGGTAGCCGAGGCGTAACACTCCCAGCATCCAACCTCTCCGCAAGCGCATTTTTTGCCAAAGGCGTCTATGCACATATGACCTATCTCGCCCGCGTCTCCGCCGCCCGTGTATATTTTTTTGTCGATAATGATTCCGCCGCCTATTCCTGTGCCAAGCGTTACCATTACCATATTCTTGTCGTCTTTTCCCTCTCCGACGGTTGCCTCGCCAAGGGCGGCGCAGTTTGCGTCGTTGTTGATAAATACGGGCAGTTTAAGCTTTTTTTCAAGCATTTTTACGATTGGAGTGTTGTCAAATGGCAGATTTGCCGCGCTGACCGTCTTTTTCTCAAAATCAATAAGTCCGGGAGTACCGATTCCCACAGAGCTTATGGGATAAAGCTCCATAATTTCAAGGCATTTCTTTGCGATATTTCCGACAATCACCTCTGCGGTATTCTCTTTATGTGTAGGAATGCTGTCCTTATAAACAATATTATTCGAGCTGTCCACAACGCCGAATTTTACAAAAGTTCCGCCAATATCCACGCCAAGCGACATACCCGCGTAAGCCTCGCGATCGCAGATAAGCACTACGTCGGGATGAACATTGAGAAGCGTTGCGGGAACAGAGGTATTCAAGGACTCCTTAAGCAACTCGGCAACAACAGCCGCCTTGCTTCTTCCGCTTGCAAGCAGGACTATTTTGCGGGATTTGAGAATACTTGCCATACCCATAGTAATAGCCTGCGTGGGCACCTCGTCACGGCTTTCAAAAAAGCGGGAGTTTGCGTCAATGGTGCTTTGCGTAAGGTCGGTAAGGTGTGTTACGGTATTAAGATTAATGTCGGGCTCGTTAAAGCCTATATGTCCGTTCTGACCGATTCCCAATATCTGAAGGTCAACACCGCCCGCGTTGTTTATAAGAGTCTCATAGCTTTCACACTCAGCGTCGGGATCTGCGGTCTCACCGTTTGGCACGTGGGTGCGTGCCATTTCCACGTTTACGCGCGAGAACAGATGCTCGTTCATAAAATAGCGGTAGCTTTGTGAATTATCGGGGCTTATAGGGTAATACTCGTCAAGGTTGAAGGTTGTGACATCGGAAAAATCAATTTCTCCCGCCTCGTACATTTCAACCAGCTTATCGTACATTCCGATAGGTGTAGATCCCGTTGCGAGACCAAGTACACAGTCGGGCTTAAGAATCATCTGACTTGCAACAAGCTTAGCCGCGCGGACAGACATCTCCTCATAATCATTACAAACAATTACTCTCATTTTTACCTCTCTTACACGTACTTGCGTACAATCTTTTTCATGTCCTCAAGTTTGGTTTCTATATCGGCTACAAGCTTAAACTGAGTGCGCGCGCGGTCAAGATTGTGATGCTCGCGGTGAATCTTAAAATAAGTATCGCCGTTTAAGTAGTCGCCGAGAAATCTCATTCCGCACTCGTAGGTAAGGAGCTTTGCAGAGAAAGGAAGAAGCTCAATCTCCATAGGGGTAAGGTCGTCTCCCGCCTCTTCAAGGAATCCCTTTGTAAACGCCTCGAAAAGCTCAAGGTCAAAATAAATCTTATCAAGATATATCTCGTCCTCCGCGCCCGAGGAAGCGCCGAAACGGAGCGCATCGCCGTAGTCGTAAAGAAGCGAGCCGGGCATTACGGTATCAAGGTCGATAACGCAAACGCCCTCGCCTGTTTTAGCGTCAAGAAGAACGTTGTTGAGCTTGGTATCGTTGTGTGTAACGCGCATGGGCACTTTGCCGCTTCTCATAGCGTCAAGCACTACCGAGGCATCAGCCTTGCGCGCAAGGGCGAACTCTATCTCGGGCTTTGCGAAATTACGTCTGCCCGCTACATTGTTCTTAACCGCTTCCTCAAAATCCGCAAAACGCTTTTCGGTATCGTGGAATCGCGGAATAGTCTCAAAAAGCTTATCTGCGGGGTAGTCGGAAAGCATTTTCTGGAATTTTCCGAAAGCACGCGCCGCCTGATAGAACTGCTCGGGATTTTCCACCATCTCGTATCCCACCGAATTTTCAATGTACTTATACATTCTGAAATAACTGCCGTCGTCGGTCTTAAAAAAGCTCTCTCCGGCGCGTGTTTTCACAACGGTAAGAGTTTCTCTGTCGGGGTTTCCGCCCGCGGCTATAATCTTTTTTCTTAAAAACTCGGTTACGCCGAGAATGTTGCTCATAACCTCTTCGGGCTTCTTAAAAATCGAGCTGTTTATGCGCTGAAGGATGTACTTAGGCTCGCTGTTGGCTATGTAGGTATCGTTGATGTGTCCGTTTCCGTACGCCTGAACGTCTACTTCAATAGCGAAATTTCTTACGATGTCGGAAAGCTGATATGACATAATTTCCTCCAAAATTTTTATTTTACAGCTTTATTTTACCATAGCGTCACATATTTTTATTTACAAAATCGGTTTAAATCTTTACAAAATCGGTCAGATGTGATATAATGTGTAAAAAGGCGGTGGAAAAATGAAGGATAAAATATACGTAGGCACACGCTTACGAGAAGAAATATCAGTCTCGGAGCTTGTGACAGTACACTATTTTGAGTTTGCCAAGGACTATAAATTTGACGGAGAAGCCCACGACTTTTGGGAGCTTGTGTACGTTGACAACGGTGAGCTTACGGTAAGCGCAGAGGACACAAAACGAAGACTTGGCAAAGGTGAGCTTATATTTCACGCCCCCAACGAATGGCACTCGCTGAAAGCCGACGGAGTAAGTGCGGCGTCGGCTATAATAGTCAGCTTTTTCAGCGCGTCCGAGGCGCTCAAAAATTTGCGCGGCAGATCTTTCAAGCTTGGGAACACCGAGCGAACTCTGCTATCGGACATAATAAAAGAGGCACGTGGCGCCTTTGACTCGCCTCTTTCGGATTTGGTAACGCCAAAGCTTGAAAGAAAAAAAGAGCAAATTTTCGGCTCTGAGCAAATGATAAAATTAAATCTGTGCAAGCTTATAATTACGCTTTTGCGCGAGGAGCGCTCCCCTGCCTCGGCAAGCACAAAACGAAATCTTGACGAGGGGCTTTTTGGAGAAATAACCGAATTTCTTACCGACAGTATCGGAAGCAGACTGACGCTTGGTGACGTCGCCCGCCACGCGGGCATAAGCAAAACCGCGCTTAAGCAGTTGTTCAAGGAAAAGGCTGCATGCGGCGCATGCGAGTATTTTATAAAAATGAAGATAGACCGCGCCAAGACCTACATACGCGAGGAAAACTACAATTTTACACAGATTGCCGAAATGCTCGGGTATAACAGCGTTCACTATTTCTCGGCGCAGTTCAAAAAATGGGTTAACATGACACCAAGTGAATACGCAAGCTCAATAAAAGCGCTCACAAGCGAGGCAGAGCGTTTTACGACGAGATGATAAACTAAAAGGAGTTGTCGCATTAAACAGACAGTTCCTTAAAGTTTTATACACCGGTAAATTATATCAATGGGTTTGCAAATTGTAGTTTGTCCTCGCCGGACGGGCCTGTTGCCTTCGGCCCCCACGGTTCAAAGATTGTGCGAACAACACGGTCGCACTCCGAAAAATGTCGGCTAAACGCCTCGTTTTTCTACACACAAATGGGATTGATGTGTTCAAATTGTAGTTTGTCGGTGAGTAAATTGGTATGGAAGGCTTCCCCTTGAGGGGAAGCTCCGCAGAATGCGGTGATGAGGTGTAGCCCACCGCAGTGGGCGTTATCCCCTTGCAATTTAACGGTTGCTTCGCATCTCAACACGTAACAAAGCCTTGGCTTTGTTATCCGAATTGGCGAGGAAATTCGACTGATGCGTCACCTATTCGGTGACACCTTCCCCTCAAGGGGTAGGCTTTCATTCGCTTATCTTAAACAATTCGATAAACTACAATTTTAACGTATAAATAAAGTAGGAGCTGTGCTCTTAATGAGACAGCTCCTTTTATTCAATTCAAAATTTTACTCTTTTAACAGAAAGGGTCTTTTGGGCGAAGGGGTCAACTTCAAAAACCGCGCCCTGCGCTTCAATTTCTCCGTCGGCAACGGTATATCGCTTGGGCATCTTGGTCAGGAATCTGTAAAGCACGCATTCTTTATCAACGCCGAGTATCCCGTTTTTAGGACCTGTCATGCCAAGGTCGGTAATATATCCGCTTCCGTTTGGCAGGATACGCTCGTCGGCGGTCTGCACATGGGTGTGCGTTCCGAAAATCGCGTTTATTCTGCCGTCAAAATGTACTCCCATTGCCAGCTTTTCGGAGGTTGCCTCGGCATGCACGTCAAGAATCGCTATATCGTAGTTCCCTTTCTCACGCTCAAGCACAGCGTTCACCGCCTCAAAGGGGGAAGCAAGCGAATCCATAAATACAGTTCCCAACACGTTTATGCAAAGCAACTTGAAGCCGTCGGCGTTAACCACGGTATATCCACTTCCCGGCGCGCCCGACGGATAGTTTGCGGGGCGTATAACCGCCTCCGTCGTGTCAAGAAAATCGTAAATATCCCGCCTGCCCCACACATGGTTGCCCGTTGTCAGCACGTCTATACCGCAATCAAGAAGCTCCTTTGCCTCATCAAGTCCAAGTCCGAAAATATCGTTCGTGTTTTCTCCGTTTGCCACAACAAAATCAATCTTATTTTCTTTTCTGAATTTCCAAAGATTTTCTTTTAAATATTCAACCGTCTTTAAGCCGACGATATCTCCCAATGCCAAAATTCTCATTTTTGATTTCCGTTTCTATCAGATTTGTATTTATTTTACCACATTCGCGCCATATATTCAATAGCTTTTGAAAAAATTCGGAGCTGCCTCTTGTTGAGACAGCTCCGAATTTTTATCTTGCATCAAAGAATTTAATAAGATTGTATTTTTGATTATTCAGCTCTTCCATATACGCGGTAAGCGCGGTATACTCGTTGCTGTTATTATCAATAATACCCTTATTGGAGTTTGTGTTTGAAGCATCCGCGGTAGTACTGTCAGGATCATTGTCAAGATACTTAAACCAGTCAAATCCTACGCATCCTTTACACTCAAGAAGCTGAAGCACGTAGTTCTGGTAGAACTTTCCTCTATCAGCCTGAGTTCTTACAGTCCATCCCGCACCGGACTTGTTGGTAAGTCCCGACTCAGGTGTACAAGCATCCATTCCCTTTGCGTACCATTCGGTAATGATAAAGGGCGCGTTGATCCACTTCTGAACGTTAGCTATAAACGCCGCGTCAGGCTCCCATACGCTGTAGTAGTTAAAGGTTACCGCATCGCAATAATACCCTGCTACTCGCATTATGCTCTCGTCCTTATAGCAGTTGTTTATAAAACGGCAGCCTATAAACATATGGTTGGGGTCGTATTTTTCAAGCTTGCTTGAAACTATATCAAAATACTTGTCGTAAACCATAGCTCTGTATTCAATACGGAGCGCGTCGGTTACGTCATTGACGCTGACGTTGGCTTTGCCTGTTTTGAGATACATAAATGTCCACGCGGTTGCGTAGGAATATATGAATCTTTCGTCAGTCGGGTCAAGCAAAAGTGAGCTGTCAAGCATATTCTTACTGCTTGGGAGCTCGTTATCACTCATCCAGCCGTAGATATAAGGAGAATTAACGTATCCGCTTACGCCGTTCTTTACAACCATATCCGCATATCGCTCAAACGCGGGGTCAAAGGCTGGAATTACGCTTCCAACAAAATCGGTACTTCCCGAACTGCTTACGTCAAGATTCAAAGAGCTTGCGTATTTTTTCATCACATATAAAATACTGGTTTGTGACAACGGAGCGTCAACTTTTATCAGGTTATCTGTATCAGACCAACCGCCTGCGGAATTAAATCCAAGCTCCCACATTCTGTCCGTAGCCCCATGTGCCCATCCTGATACTGTGCCATATTTTCCGAGCAGTGCCGCCTTTTGCTTGGTAGTTCCCATCGCGATCTGAACACACGCGGTTCTGTAATAAGGATAACCAAGAGGATCAATAGTCCACCAACGATCGCCTATCTTTTTAGTATAGAAATATCCCGTAGCGGCTTGCTTGAGGTTTTCGTCCTTATATCCACCGTATTCGTCGTAAAGGTCAAGCTCGGCGGTGCTTGCCTCATACCCCTGAAGCGTGCTTACAACTCTTGTCGGATACTTAGTATATACCGTGTTGTCACCGTTTGTCTTTGAGGCGTTTGCCGCGTCAACCGTAAGTGAATACTCAGCGTCAATCTTTTCTATGGTTTCAACATCAGTTGAGCCGTTCGCCTTTATTGTAGGCCACTTTACAAGCCACTCCTTGACGCTATCCATTGCAGTCTGCCAAGGATTCTCGGCGGTATATTCAACGTAGGTTGAATATTCGTAATTGCCGTATCTTACGTCAATACTCGGAGCGATATTACCGCTTTCTTTTGACGAGAACTTGAGGCGGCGGATAGAGTCCGCGTCTCCTTCAAGGAAAAAGGCGATTTCCTTAGTTCCGTTCTTTACGCAGTCTTTGATATAGTCGCTGATATCAATTTTGATTATTCCAATTGCTTTTACAACGCCTGTAGCCACAAGAGTGCCCTTTTTAGGAAGTGAGTTATATGTTACGCCCGACTCTGTCCACGAGGTTGGGCAGGAATAAACGTGAACGGTAGTGGGAGTCGTGGTGTTTTCCATAACCTCACAGTTAAGCACCAAACAGGCATTGGAAAATTCGTCGTCGGTCAAATCGGACAAATTAAACTTTAACAGAGCTACTCTGTAATATTCGTTAGGAGTTCCGTTTAAAGCCTTGAAATCAAGAACGGTATTCGAACCGAAATTTTTGGTTTTCGACGCGCCTGCCTCAACATAGGTATCCGCTGTGGTTTTAAGCTTTATAAAATCGTTTTTATGAAGCCCGACAACAGAATCAAGTCCGTTTGCCGAAACTTTGGGAATAGCGGTAGTGTCCGAATAATCAATTACCGCTTTGCCGCCCGAAAAGCTTACTTTTATTGTGTAAGTATCGGGCATATAAACAACTCCGTCTATCTGATGATTCTTAACGTAAGGGGTAAGTTCAAAGGTATAGGTAGCCGCAGTATCAAGCTCTATTTCGTTTATTGAAAGGGCGAGATAGTATCCGCCGTAGCCCGCGCCGCGAACTCCCGGCTTGCGCACCTTGCCGCTTTCGAGAACCTCGGTGAGGACTGTTTTGGACGCGGAGATATTTTTCTCGCCGCCAACGTCACCGTCCGAGCCGCCTGTCCTTGAAACCTTGGCTTTAATTCCCGCATCCTCAAGGTATATATCGTCAAGACCGAAAACAAAGCGAAGCGCAAAGGTATCGTCCGCGCTGTAATCGGCATTTTCTTTTTCTTGAACGCCTATATATTTTATTTCATCGTCAAGGAAACTGATTGAAAAGTCGTTTTTGATATCGTACTTAACTTTGGATTTTCTGGTAACGTGGTCACCCAAACGTATCGATATACCGTCCGCGGCCGTAAGCGTAAACTCTTTTACCCACGTAAGCGCGCCGTTTATTGAAATCTCGGCGCGTTGGAGGTAAGTGCCGACCGTCTCGGTTTCTGTAGAGCGAACGGCAATTCTTATATCGTACTCCTTGCCGAGTTCAAGCTTAACCCTGCTACCCGAGCCCGTACCAAGCTCAAGATAGCCGTTGTTTGTATACAGGTAAAGTGCAAACTTCCAAAAATCGCTTTTTACATCAGCATCTGAAAAGATTATCAACGCAGTATTTCCGCTTGTTGATGTGGAGTTATCGACAGCCTCGTTGAAGGTGTATTTAGCATTCAGAACATAATCGCGCCCAAGCAATATACCCTCAATGTCACGGAAGTCCCAGCCTTGGCTGTATGAGGTATTGGAATAATACCCCGTTTTTACCGTAAGCGGCTTGGGGTTATTTGCGGTATGTACTATGTTACCGCCGCCGTTTTTACCGTCGTTAAAGGTAATGGGATTACCTTTTACACCGCAAAAATCGCAATGTCCGCCGATGTTATACGAGTGTCCGCACTCTGCACCGCAAAGTCGGCAGACTCCGTTTGAAAAGCCGTAATCAAACTCGATATTTTCAAAGCTTATCTTCTGAATGTGAAGATACTTTGCGTTGTATCCCTCACCAAAGCGGAAATCCGACGAGGTAAGAGTACTTAAGCCGGTAATATTAGACGAAAGGCTTCCGACTTTCTCACCGTCGGAACACACGTTAATCATGTATTTTCCCGTTTTAAGCTCAAAAACAATATCAAAATTGTATTCGTATCCGGGCTTTATTTCGCAAATCTTGGTAGCACTTGAATTTGCCTTGACAAGATAGAGCTTTGTTTCAGCTGTATCAAGCCAAAGTGAAGCAAGAGGGCGGAAGTTATTCCCCGACGCTATGTGAGTAAAAAAGCTATAGTAATCGCTTTTGTTGGAAGCAGCATCAGTAGTGTTATGATAAATATTATCGCTCTTTGACGTGTCTTTCTTATTAAGCACGGTAGATTTTGTGCCCACGGTAAAATCAAAGTTAAAGCTTACCGAATGTACATCGTCAACAATAATATTTCCGTCATAAACACGCATGTCGCCGGAGTTATAGGAGTTTGTGAGATTAAGCTCCTTGCCGCAATATGCGCAGTCGAAATCAAGACCTATCTTGCTATGGTTCGAGCAGGTTTTGCCACAAATACGGCAGGTTGAGGTTGACGAGGTATACGACCAATCGTGCATACAAACCGCACGGCAATCCTTGCACTTGCTTGAGTTCCAGTTTTCGTGTGCGCAAAGCTCCTTGCATATAGAACAAGCGCTCAATCCGCTGTACGGGTCAATTTCATAGCTGTGATCACAGCCGTCGATAGCCGACACGGCAGGAATTGAGCAAAACAGCATAACTGCCGTAAGCATCAAAACACAAAAAACAAACAATCTTCTCCTTACGATTTTCATCCAGACCTCCAAATTAGTTAAAATATACAAAACACCATTTTCATTTTACCACACAAATGCGCAATTTGTCAATAGAAAAAACAAAATATACAGAAGCATAGAAAGATATGTAGAAATCACCTCAATTTTCTTCTCGTATGGAATATAAAACATCGACCGCGGTATTCTGCAGTCGATATTTTTGATGTTTTTGAGGGCTACGCCGTTTTTTCCAAAGCTCCATATAAGCTTAAATCTATCTCAACCCATCTCAAAATGTGGCGAACAAGCTGAAATCTCAACAAACACAACAAACTACCGTGATTCAAGCCTGACCCACGTTTTTTGAAAACAGTATTCCAAAAAGTCCTTTTTTATTTTTTTGAGTACTTTTTCGGGGATTTGTACATCAAAAAAGAAAAAAACAGGTTTACAATAGCGTGGAAAACATTTATAATGTATACAGATAGACATTTACACGGTCTGTCGAGAGGAGGAGAACCGCTATGAGGACCTACCTTCGGCACAGAATATGGAATGTGCTTGATATCAGAAATCTGATTGCGCTGGAATATTTGAATTTTGAGGGAAAATACAAGAACTACTCCGAAAGCCACGACTTTTGGGAGCTTTGCTTTGTTTTGAAGGGCGATATTTCGGTAACGTTGGACGAAGAAAGCAAACCTCTTTCCGAAGGTGAGCTTTTACTTATAGAACCAAACAAAAAGCACTCATATTGTTCGCCCTTGGGAAACGGTGCGCGCGTTTTTGTAATATGCTTCGAAAGTTCTTCCTCTGCGCTCAAACCCCTTGGTGGGCTGACCTTTTCAGAAAATCGATTTATTTTAGATTGTATGACCGAGGTCATATGTGAAAGTGAAAACACGTTCAGAATAAACAGCGAGGAGCAGCTTGAAACGCTGGAAAAACCGAATTTCGGCGGTCAACAGGTAATTGTAATTCTTCTGGAGCATTTACTTATCAAACTTTTGAGAGAGGTCTCTTCAAGGAAGAACTCTGAAGTGTTTTTTCTTAAGAATGAAAACTTTTATTCCGATCTGTCTAAAGCTGTCATCAAATTTTTTGAAGAACACATCAGAGAGGAAATTTCGCTTAACGACGTTTGTAAAAAAATGAATTATTCCCGCTCCTTCCTTTGCAAAAATTTTAAGGAACAAACGGGAGAAACGATTATAGCTTGCTTCAACAGAATGAAGGTAGAGGAAGCGGCACGTCTGCTTACCGATACCGACATGAAAGTAAGCGATATTGCCTCCTATATGGGCTTTGGCGATACTAAGCATTTTGGTGAGCTTTTTGGCAAATATATAGGCACTTCACCTACAAAATACAGAAAGAAAGAGGAATAGGTCAATGATACCAACCGTTTTAGGTGAGATAGACGAAAGCAAAATAGGTATTGCCTCTTCCCACGAACACATTTTTATCGATATGAGAAACTGTGTGGAGATTACAGGAAAAGAATCTCCGATGTTTTATGAGGAAATCACCGGAGAAAACCGTGCTGAGATGTTTTCCGACCCATATGCCATTCTTGATAACGCTTTGCTTTCGGGTGTTGATGATGCTGTCAACGAGGTTCTTGATTTCAGAAAATGGGGTGGACAGACAATAGTTGATTGTACTCCCGACGAAATAGGAAGAGATCCTTTGGCTCTCAAAGAGGTCTCTCTAAGAACGGGAGTCAATATAATACTTGGTTGCGGTCACTATTATCACAAGGCTCATTTTCCCTACGTCAAGGATGCGTCTGTGGAAATCTTGGCAGATGAAATGCGAAATGATATACTTTACGGCATCGGAGATACCGGAATAAAGGCAGGGGTGATTGGAGAGATAGGAACAAGTGCTGTTGTCAGCGATGACGAAAAGAAGGTACTTGAAGCGGCAGGCATAGTTGGCGCGGAAACAGGAAGGGCTGTTCACGTTCATACCGATCTGTACACAGAAAACGGATTTGAGATAGTCAAGCTTCTTATCGAAAAAGGAATGTCTCCGGAAAAAATCTGTATAGATCACATCGACGTTATGCTAAGACCCGACTATGTCAAGTCTTTACTTGACATGGGGGTATACGTTGAATTTGACAATTTCGGTAAGGAATTTTATGTTTCAAAGGAAAGAAGATTCGCATACGATCTTGAAAGAATCGAGCTTTTGAAGTTACTTATTGACGAGGGATACAAGGACAAAATACTTATCTGTAACGACATATGCCTTAAGACTATGTGGAGAAAATTCGGCGGTCTCGGGTATTCTCACATTCTCCGCACCGTGCGAAGGATGGCTGTTGACGCAGGAATAGATGAGAGCGTATATATGTCAATATTGAGTGACAATGTGAAAAATTTTTTAAGCTGAATACAATAAGCAAAGGAGAAAAAATATGAATTATCCGCAAATCGAAGGAAAAGAATACCTTCAAAGAGTAACCGCACTAAGAGAAAAAATGGCAGAGGCAAACGTAGACCTTGTGGTGGGCTTTTCAAATCTACTTGAGATAGCCATCGTTCGCTATTATTCCGGTTTTGCTCCGGTAAACGAAAGCTCTGCTATCGTTATCCCCGCGGAAGGCGAGGTTGTAGTTTGCAGCGGTCAGGCTTCATATGATTACTGCCTGATTCAGAACAAGCTCCCAAATAGCCGTATCGCAATTCTCCCGGAGATAGGTGAGGTCAGCGGTTTTGAGTATGACACAGAGGGACAACTTGACTTTGCCGAGCTCTTTTTGCAAATCAAGTCAGAGCATAAGAATATCAAAAAAATCGGTTTTATCGGAAGACTTATTTTTCCGTCTATTATTATGAGCAAGCTTAAACAGGTCTTTTTTGATGCTGAAATCGTGGATTTTGATGACGTTCACTATGAACAGCGTATCCGCAAGAGCAGTACCGAGATAGAGATTCTCAAGACCAACTGGCAGATGGTTTCACAGATGTTTGAAACTGTTGTTCCCAAAATTGAGAAAGGAATGACAGAGCGTTTTATAGAGGGAATGTTTGAATCCGAAATGATGAAGCTTGGAGCCGAAAGTTACGTTCAATCGTTTGCGCCCATGGTAGCGACAGGCCCCCAAAACTCCTATATCAGCATGTGTCGCAACACCCTGCGCAAAATTGAGGAAGGCGAGATAATAAATCTTGCGGCAGGTGTTTGCTATGAGGGTTATAACGGCATTATTTGCTCGCCTCTGGTTCTCGGAAAGATTCCCGAAAAAATTCGCGACGCGGTAAAGTGCGCATACGAAGCGCTGAACTATGCTTCTGACAAAATGAAAGCAGGAACCTCCTGCGACGTGGTGCTTAATGCCTACACCGAATACCTCACCAAATACGGATATATAGACTATTGCCCTTACGGAAGCCTTCACAGCACGGGAATGCTTGAGTGCGAAGCGCCCACGTTTACCGTCGGAAACAAGAGGATTATTGAAGATGGAATGGCTATATGTATCGACGCCTATTTCAAGGGTATGGAATGGGGCTCGTTCCGAATTGAGGACTGCTATCTCATAACACCCGAAGGCGCAAAGCGTATGACCACATACAATGACAAAGCGCTTCCCAAGCTTTTTAATCTGTGAGGTAACTATAATGGAAAAAGGAAAGAAAAACTGGGTGTTTTGCGACGGATATCTGCCTCCACATGGAAACAACCCCGAATTTGAAGGCCATGAAGCACTTATGCTTACCAATCTCAATTCCAAGTCAACAAAAATAGAGCTTGTGTTTATCTTTGAAGACAGAGAGCCTGAGAAAAATATTTTTGTTGAGCTTGACGGAATGAGAACAACCTGTATTCGCCTTGACAAGCCTCTTGGCGAGAACGGATTTACGCTTGGCGAATCTGTACAGTATACCGTTTGGGTGAAGAGTGAGCTTCCCATCTGCGCTTGCTTCGGTCGTCTTGACGTTCGACAGTCCAATATGGCTTATTACAGTGTTGAGGGCTACTCATTCTGAGAAAGGCATTGACATTTGTAAAGAAAGGCGTTTGTTTATGGCTAAATTAGTTGATAAATTATGGAATTGGGGGCATCTGGAAGGGTCGCATAATGATTGTACGGTCATGAACTGCCAAATGACCCCCGAGCAGTTCGCAAGCGAGTACGGCATCAAAAACGCGTTTATAGTGTCATACGGTGGAAACATTACTCCCCCGTTTGATAATCTGGCAAACAGATTATCCTGTCTTAAAGAAATAAAGTGGTCAGTGCTTGGCGACGCAAGCACGCCTTTGCCAGACGCGGAGCTTGGAAACACAGAGGATATTATTGACGTTCTTTCGTCCGACGCCAATATTACGGGCGGCGTAGTAGACGACTTCTTTTCGCCTAAGCGTATGGAAAGATTCCCGCCCGAGGTACTAAAAAAAATCAAGACAAGGCTGAATGAAAATGGCTTGGATTTCTGGTGTGTTCTGTATGATTTTCAGTTGGACCTTGAGCTTGAGAAATATATTGAATGCTTTGACGGCGTGACTTTTTGGCTGTGGGGCTGCGAGCAAATCAAAAAATTGAACGAACATTTGGATAAAGTGTTCGCCTTGGTCAAAGATAAACCTATTATGCTTGGGGTTTATCTTTGGGATTATCAAAAAGGAAAGGGATATTACCCTATGGACTCCGTTTTGTTTGAGACACAGCTTGCATGCTATTTTGAACTGTTGAAAAACGGCAAGGTTGACGGTGTCATAGTTTGCTCGAGTACCATTGGAGACGCGGATCTTGAAACCAATAAGATATTAAAAAGATACGTGCGCGAACAGGGCGACACCGATATATCCGAAAGATATTAAAGCCTTATGTTTATTAGTTTTTTCTTACTCTTTGAAAATAAAAACCGTGGGTCAGATCTGACCCACGGTTTTTATTTTATAACAAGCTGATAACTTTGGATGCTGTTTTTTCTGAAGTCCCTTGGGGTTAAATTGTACTTCTTCTTAAAGCTCCGCAAGAAATGAGAAAGGTTTCCAAACCCACACTCAAAGCATATTTCGGTTATTGGTCTATCGGTTTCGGTAAGCAATTTAGCGGCATACCGTAAGCGAATGTCGGCAAGATAATCCGAAAATCCGACCTCAAAGATTTGCTTGAATATTTTTGAAAGGTATTGAGGTGAAATAGAAATGCGTTTTGCCACGTCGCATTGAGATATTGAAGACGCAAACTCCTCGTGCAATATTCTTGCCGCTTCTGACGCAAAGCGGTACATCTCTCCCCTTTTGATGCACCCCGACGATTCGCCGCGGCAAACGACTTGCAACACTGCGGCGTTTACAAGGTGTGATATATATTGCTCCGACTGTCCATCGCGCGAAAGCTCTCCAAAAAGCGCCACAAGAAAATCGTTTTTTTCTATCCCACTCAACACAAAAGATGGGTATGGATTTTCAATGCCAAGAGCCTCTGCCGTTACCTTTAGCTTAATAAATCTTGCATCTGTTTCCTCTATAACGTCAATCTTGTGCAAATCCAAGGGTGCAACCATAATACAGGTGTAGCTGTTAACCTTTACCACGCTTTCATTCACTGTCACGTTTCCGAAAAAAGGCTCATACAGAATAATCTCATAGTAAGAATGTATGTGTGCGTGATAGCTGAATACAGTACCCATGCTCACCTGAATTGCTCTTTCATTTTCTTTAATTCTTTCAACGGTATAATTCATATTTCTCCAATCGTTTAAAATACGCAACATTCCCATTAAAATAACGCAATAATAATACACATTAATGTGATAGCATTATAACATATAAATTAAAAAAAGTCAACAAGTCAATTTAACGGAGGAAAAAATGAAAACCTACAGTGATTTATGCAAAAACGGAAAGCTCTTTTTCGGTCTTAATTATTGGTCATCTAAAGATGCCATTAAGATGTGGGAAAACTGGGACGCCAAAGAAATAGAAAAAGATTTAAAAATCATCAAAGAATACGGCATTACACATCTGCGGGTATTCCCTCTTTGGTCATATTTTCAGCCAATTTACGCATTAAGGTCCAATGACAAAATTATCGAGTATGCTTTTGCAGACCGACCTCTCCCCGAAACCGAAGCGGGACGCGCAGGCGTAAGCGAGGAAGCATGTCAACACTTTGAGGAGCTTTGCACTCTTGCTGAAAAATATGATCTTAAACTGATTGTAGGCTTGATAACAGGTCATATGAGCTTCCGCTATTTTGCCCCTCCCGCACTTGAGGGTAAAAACCTCGTAAACGACCCAACCGCTATAAAATGGGAGTTACGCTTTATTCACTATTTCGTTAAGCGAATGGGCAAAGAAAAAGCTATAGTAGGCTGGGATTTGGGCAACGAATGCAACGGCTTTGCCAAGACTAACGGACTTAACGATCCAGACGAAGCATACGTGTGGTGCAGTGCCCTTTCCGACGCTATAAGAAGAGCTGACCCCACACGCCCTGTTATCACCGGTTTTGATACAATTCCCATTGAGCAGGAAGCATTTAATGTTTTTGACGTTGCCGAGTGCGCTGATATTCACACCGTTCACACCTACAATATTTTCCAAACAAAAAACGCTCCGCTTGTCTCCATGCGCTCAATTCTTCACAGCTCGGTGCTCTGCCGTATGTACCGCGAAGTTGGAAAAATCCCCACTTTTTTGCAAGAGGTGGGCTCAATAGGCTATACTAACTGCAGCAGAAAGGTTGAGGCTTTGTTTTTCCGCGCTCTTGCCTTATCTTCATGGGTATACAATTGCTTTGGCGTAATGTGGTGGTGTGCCTTTGATCAGGGTAATATGGAATATCCGCCGTATGACTGGAACACTATCGGAAGTGATTACGGATTTTTTACGTGCGACAGAAAGCCTAAGCCTATTGCCGAGATTTGCAAGAAAGTCATAGAGACGTTGAATCATTCTCAGATTGAGGAATTGCCTCAACTGAAAACCGATGCCGTTTGCATTCTTTCGCGCAACGTGCCAAATCCCTTTGCAACCGCAAACACCGCGTTTTGCTTAGCGTTGCAATCTAATATGAATATTTCTTTTGCTCATGCTACCGAAGAACTTCCTGACGCGTCTGTGTATATGCTTCCGTCGATAGACCAGAACCATTCCATATGCAAACGCCATTTGGACAAGCTGTTGGCAAAAGTAAAAGACGGAGCTTCCTTGTACCTTTCGCTCGGGGAGGGGCTTTTCCGTTCTCTCCCTGAAATCACAGGCGTTACAATAGCTTACCGTGAAAAGACCAACAATGCGGAAAAAGTAGTCTTAGGTAGCAAAAAAATCACGCTTAAAGCAGATTATCGGTACATAATAGAATCCTGTGACGCAGAGGTACTTGCTACAGGAGAAGACGGGCGTCCCGTTTACACAAAGCATCAGTACGGAAACGGCTACGTTTATTTCAGCACAATTCCGATAGAAAAATACTTAAGTACACAAGAGGCATTTTGTTTGGGAAAGACCGACAACTACTCTACATGGTATAGTCCGCTGTTTGAGTCTGTCAAAGAAAATCACATTGTCAATACAGACTCACATCTGATTCGCGTAACAGAACACGAGACAGACAGCAACAACCGTTTGGTTGTTGCAATCAATTATTCTCAGTCTGATACCGAGGCAGGCTTGTGTATTGAGAAAGGCTGGAAAATTGCCGAAGTATATTACGGAAACTGTAACGACAAAACCATATCGGCAAATGCTTGCGACGGTGTAATTTTCAAAATAGTGAGGGATCGGCAATGATATATAAGCTTTTATCTACACGGGTGTTCCGTTCTTATTTGGGCGGAAAAAACCTTGATGCACTTGAAGGAAAAAAAGTCCCGGAGATCTCTCGCTACCCTGAGGATTGGATCGCCTCTATCACACAGGCATTTAATCCGGGAAGAAATCTACCGGAAGAGGGGCTGTGCAAAACAACTGACGGCAAGCTGTTACGCGACTTGATCAACGGTAACAAGGAACGCATGATCGGCAATCACTCTGATATGTCTTTGCTTTTTAAATTGCTTGATTCAAGCGAGCGGCTTGTAATACAGGTACATCCAACCGTGGCATTTGCAAAGAAATATTTTGGCAGTCCCTACGGAAAAACAGAGTGCTGGTACATTCTAAATGACGGAGGTTACGTCTACATAGGATTCAAAGAAGGAATCACAAAAGAAAAATGGAAAATATTTTTCGACAGGCAAGATATTGAGGGAATGTTGAATTCACTTCACCGATTTACAGTCAAAAAAGGAGACTTCGTTTTTGTCCCCGGTGGAGTTCCGCACGCAATCGGTGATAACTGCTTTCTTGCAGAACTCCAAGAGCCTACCGACCTGATGGTTATTCCGGAAAAAATTACGCCATCAGGCGTAGTTCTCCCCGACCAAAAGTTACACGGTGGACTCGGATTTGACCTAATGTTTGACTGTTTCGTTTACGATGGATACAACGAAGAGGAAACCCGTAACCGCTATTTCATCAAGCCTAAAAAAATTAGTGAAACACAAATGACCTTGGCCGACAACACTATAACAGATAGGTTCCGCTTTGACAGCTTTCATGTTAAGGAAAGCATAAATATCGACTGTGGTTCGTATGGTATTATACTTGTCATTGAAGGACAAGGTGTGTTTAATGGTATTTCTCTTTGCAAAGGAGACCGTGTTTTTATTCCCGAATACGAGAAGCAATTGGCTGTCGAAAGCAAAGACGTTACGTTTTTGCTTTGCCGTCCTCCACTATAATTTATCCGCGCAAACAATTGACAACCGCTATTTGACACAAAAGGAGCTGTCGCATTAAGTGACAGCTCCTTTTGTGTTTTGGAAATTACTGTTTTGTAAGAAGCTCGGCAAAGTTTTCTCTGATAAAGTCTGCCAAATCGCTTCCTTGCTGTGCCGCGCCCTCACGAGTGGGATGTCCCACGTAACCCGTTCGGTCGGGGGTAAGGTGCGCCACAACTATTCTGTGCCCGTTATACTGACCGTTCCATTCATTTTCAACAAGGTCTGTCATATAGGTAACAGACGTATGATAAAGCTCAATAGCAGCGTTAGCCGATGCTATCTCACTTTCGGTATCAGCATTGGGATAGTCATTTTCAAGAGTCTGCTCCATCATTCCTCTGGCAAGAATTATCGGAACGTTTACACCGTGATTAGCCTCAATTTCGCCAATAAGCGCCTCAAGCGCCGCACCAAGCTCAGCAAGCTTGGTTGTCTTGAAGTCTGCCATGTGAGCCGCAATGGCGGCTGCATCCGCGGTAGGATTTGCGGTTGTATACGCTGTTTTTTCCGCGTTGTACTGAAGCTGGAAACGGTAGTTGTCGTTTGTACTCAGACCGATAACTACTATGTCTGCCGCTCTATCGCCGTATCCGTCGTACTTTATGCCGGGTCTTGCGGTATCATTAAGATAGGGATACTTAGCCATAGAGTGGTTACGAGGATTGGTCGACGCATAATCATCGCCCCACTTAACGCCCATACCGCCGTTAGCCATAACGGTATAGTCAGCGCCAAGTTCCTCTGCAGCGATAAACGCATAGGTCAGCGTACCGTCATTCGTGCTTGCGCTGTAATCGGGACTTCCGAGTCCGCAGCCGTGGGTTATGGAGTCACCGATAAACTCGATAAGAAGCGTTCCGTTATCGGGCTTTGGACAAAAGGTTCCGTCCAGGGTAATACCGTTAATACCAACAGTTCCGGAGTAGCCGTCCTGATTCATAATTTTAAAGGTGTGCTTGCCGTGAGAAAGTCCCGTAGCAATAACGTTTGTTCCGTTCTTAAGCTCGACGTCCTTGTACCAAACACCGTCAATTACAAGCGTAAAGAGTGTTGTCCGAGACGTGGTAAGGTCTACCGAAACGTCACCAAAACAGTTGGCAGCAAATTCGATACCCGCTGCTGACCAGTCTGCGGTCAACGTATTACCGAGATACTGAGTTCTGCCAAGCGCCTTGTAAGGAATCTGCGCAATAGGAGTATAGGTGGTTTTATTTTCCAGAATGTCCTTTATGTCTTTTTTGAGTTGCTTATAAAGTGCTTCGGCACCGAGGGGGGCGGGATGAACGTTATCGGTTCCAAGCATTCCCTCGTCCCACGAGCTTCCTTTTTCTTCACCGTTAACCGCCTTGGCAAAGTCTACGTATCTGTAACCGGAAGATTTTACCCACTCGTTTTTATGTACGTTTATTACCGCAGGCACGTTGGGAATGGTGCAAAGAATGGGAGTTATTTCGTATTCCTCGCAAATTGCCAGCATTTCATCGGTTGCTTTTTTATAGCTTGAGCTTATTGCGTTCTCGCTATCCTTATTGTTCATTCCCATACACCAAACCACGTATTTGGGAATTGCGAACTCCAAGGCTTTCTTGAAGTCCTCAAGCGCACTTTCGGTATTTCGTCCGGGGTGTCCGTTGAAGAAGAAGTCGGTATATCCGTCCTCTACCATATAGTAAGGCCATCTGTAAGTGGTGGTAGTGTCAAAGAAGGAGTCTCCAAAGAACCACACGTCGTTTTCATAAGAAAGACAAGCCCACTCAAGCTTGGCATTTTTAAGCTCCGCGCCAATGCTTCTCGCAAATATTTCACCGTTTCTTCCAAACCACTGGAAGTTGGTGGAAACGTATCTTTCGTCAGCCGTCTCGATTGTAACCACCGCTGTGCGGAGATCGGTCTTTATTCTTACGGTGACGTTACCCGAAATATCGATTCCATGCTCCTCGTTAACAAGAGG
>JAZKYO010000043.1:0-15577 GCA_045612185.1 Eubacteriales bacterium | reverse complement strand
CGACGAAATGCTGGCAATTTGCGAGGAATATGAAATTACTCCTATTCTTTGTACAATCCCCAACGTACCTGAAGTGATAAACGTATATAAAAACGAGTGGGTAAAATCCTCGGGTTACAGATACGTTGATTTTGCCAAGGCGGTAAACGGTGAAGAAAAAGGAAGCTCGTGGTACGAGGGAATGCTTGGAACTGACAAGGTTCACCCCGCGCCGCTTGGTGCCGAAGCCCTTTACAAGCAGCTAAAAAAGGACCTCGCCGATATTTTATTGAAGGAGCTGTCATAAGGACAGCTCCTTTTGTCAGACAGGCTTGTCAATGAAAGGAAAAAAATGAAAACCAAAATTGAAAACCTCAAAGAAAGAGTTTGTTCTGCCAATCTCATGCTGAAACAAAACGGATTGATAACGCTTACTTGGGGAAACGTATCCGCCAAGGACGAAGAAAGCGGTCTGGTAGTAATCAAGCCAAGCGGTGTGCCTTATGACATAATGTGCGAGGATGATATGGTGGTCGTTGATCTTGACGGAAATATCATTGAAGGCAAATACAGACCGTCAAGCGATCTGCCTACGCACTTATACCTTTACAAGCATTATCCAACTGTAGGCGGCATAGTCCACACTCATTCAACTTATGCCACCGCATTCGCGCAAAGCGGACGTGAGATTATTGCATACGGAACCACTCACGCCGACGCCTTTTACGGTGACGTTCCTTGCACCCGAACTCTGACAGAATCCGAAATCCATGAAGCCTATGAAACAAACACAGGCAAGGTGATAGTCGAGACGGTACGCGATGCGGACGCAATCCCGGCGATTCTTGTGAAGAACCACGGAGTTTTTACTTGGGGCAGATCTCCGGAAAAGGCGGTAGAAAATGCCATAACACTTGAAGAAGTCGCAAAAATGGCAATTCTAACCCAACAGCTGAATAGAAACACACCTCGCGTGGATCAGCATTTATTAGACAAGCATTATTTTCGCAAACACGGAAAAAATGCTTATTATGGGCAAAAGGAGTCGGAAAAATGATAATAGACAATAAAAAATACAATCAAGTCTGCAGGTGCGGAAAAAAGCACGAAATGACTACGGAAATATGCTTTGTTGAGGCAGGATGTCTATCAAAAATCAGTGATTATCTTGAAAAATATGGCTTGCGCGGATATTCTGTTGCGATTTATGACGAAAATACCTACCGTGCCACTGCGGGTTTGCACCCAAAGGTAAATAAAGAAATCGTCCTTGATCCACATGATTTGCACGCTGATAATCACGGTGTATCTTTGACTATGGAGCAACTTCCGGAAGGTTGTGATTATCTGATTGCGGTAGGTTCTGGAACAGTACACGATATTACGCGGTATTGCGCTTACACGAAAGGAATTCCGTTCGTATCATGTCCTACAGCGGCAAGCGTTGACGGATTTTGCTCATCGGTTGCGGCTATGACTTGGAACGGCTTCAAAAAAACCTTCACGGCGGTTGCGCCAAAAATCGTCGTGGCCGACCTTGACATCATTTCAAAAGCACCTATGTTCCTTACAAATTCCGGATTTGGAGATATGGTTGGAAAGTTTATTGCTTTGGCGGATTGGAGAATTGCGCACAAGCTGACCGGTGAATATTTTTGCCCTGTTATACACGATATTACGTTGGATGCAACTCGGGCGGTCGTAGAGAGCGCTGAACTTATCAAAAGCGGAAATATCGAGGCCTATGAAAAGCTTACCTACGGGCTTTTGATGTCTGGACTTGCAATGCAACTTTTGGGCTATTCCCGTTGCGCTTCGGGCGCAGAGCATCACATTTCACATTTGATTGAAATGCAGCCCGACGGTCTTTCGATTAACAGTAACGCTTTGCATGGGGAAAAGGTAGGCATAGGCACGTTGCTTGCCTGTAAAGAATACCACAGAATAAAAGATAAAAAAAGCATTGTATACAGAGATTATACCGACGTGGATGATGATTATATCAAGACTATATTCGGTGAAAAACTCAGTCAATCGATTATTGAAGAAAACTCAAACAATTGCGCGTTGGGAATAAGCGCAAAGACAATCGAAGCCCATTGGAAAGAAATATGCAAAATTATTAGCACTATTCCAACTTGCGATGATTTGATTGAAAAATATAAACTGCTTGGGGCAAAGTTTTGCCCGGCAGATATTGGCGTCTCGGAGGAATGTGTGGAGACGTTACTCGAATATTCTCCTTTTGTCCGCAACAGATTGACTCTTATGAGATTACGAAAGTGTTTTGTTTAAAAGTGCAAATTTTCGGAGGCAATAGGCGTTTGCTATCAAAAATTAGGAAATTGACACAAAAGAAATTTTGAGGGTAGACACAAAAGAAATTTTATTGTATAATATAATCGGATAAATTCAATATATATTGTGGGCAAAAAACGCAAAGGAGTAAAATCTATGAACAAATCCGTTATTGTGATAGATAAAGAGTTATTATTCAAACAGAATCATAATGTTCATATTCATTTGTCGGATGAATGTAAGGATTACGTGGGCGTTCTGCACCAGCATAAGTTCATTGAAATTGTTTACGTCCTGTCAGGTAAGGCAAGGCATATCATTGACGATCGGGAATATTCGGTAAAAAAGGGGGATATTTCAATTATCAACTCCTATGAATCCCATGCTTTTATAGCCGAGGAATGTGACGAGCCGTTTTTGGCTTACGATTTAATGTTTACACCCGATTTTTTGGATCAAAGCTGTCTTTCGGGCGAGGATTTCTCGCTTTTGTCGGATTCCTTTCTTTTTTACTCACTGTTTCCCGATGAAAAGGATTTTAAGGAACGCTTCAATCTGATTCCCAGTCAGTATGAGCTGGGGGCGATTTTTGACAAAATTTATATGGAATACAAAAGCCGAAAAATCGGTTACGTCAACCTGATACGAATTTACACGGCAGAGATCATGATACGGCTTCTCAGGAAGATTCAACACTTGGATGACAACAATCTGTCAGCGGCACAAAAGCATATTGTGCTTGAAGTAATGAGTTATATCGAGAGCAATTACAGTATTAAAATAAAGACCGACGAAATTGCTTCCAAGCTGTTTTTTAACAAGAACTATATATCCAAGTTGTTCAAAAAGGAAACAGGTCTTTCGATTCATGATTTCATAAAAGAAATACGCATCAAGGAAGCCTGCAAAATGCTATCAAATACCAAGCAAACTATTGTGGAAATCGCGAAAGATTGCGGCTTCTCCGACATGAAAACCTTCTATAACGTTTTTAAGAAGCAAATGGGATGCACACCCAAAGCCTACCGTGACAGGGCATATAACCGCAAAGGTTAACACGAAATCAATACAGGAGGAGAAACATGTATATTAACGTCGAAAAAATATTCGTAGATTATGATTCGCGCAAGCTTGTGCTTGTTGATTCGCGTAATCCTATTTTTTCCTGGTCTGTACAAAGCGACGGAGATGGTGGATACCAAAATTCGTATTTTGTAGCTGTAAATGACATAAACGGTACGGTATGGGAAAGCGGAGAGATACATACAAAAAATCAAAGCACAGTCTATGACGGCGTACCATTGAAACCGGGCGAAAACTACACGGTAACAGTGACGATTACAGATAACAGGGGTGTTAAAAGTCAACCTAAGAGTGCGCATTTTTGTTATTTGGATAAGAGAAAATGGGTTGCTAAGCATATAGGTGCAAAAGAAGTGTCTGATGACACCGCGCAATATTTTTACCGCGGCTTCAGACTTGAAGAAAAACCCTTAAGAGCAATACTGTACGCCTCGGGAATCGGATATCAGTACGTTACCGTAAACGGCGAGGATATTGAGAAATCTTTTCTTAACCCCGCTGTGTCGGCATACGATAAAAGGTGCTACTATACCGCTACCAACGTTACCGAAGCTCTTCACATGGGTGAAAACCGAATTTGCGCGGTTGTGGGTAACGGCTGGCGTTACGTAAACGGCTTTTTCGGAAAGCTTCCGAGAAATGAGCGCGGCGTTCCCGACTTTTTCGGCAAGAGCTGCTTTATAGCCGAGCTTGAGCTTGTTTATGCGGACAGAGTTGAGATTATTCCTACCGACGAAAGCTGGCTTGCGGGTTATGGTGCGGTAACTTACAATCATCTTTTCCACGGTGAAACCTACGATGCGGGAGCAGCTCTTCCCTATTGGGACACCGACGAATATATGGGTGAGGGACTTTTGTCCGCCGTACCTTTTGACGGCAAAGATTTGGGAAGGCTTGTTCCGCAAACACTCCCCCCGGTGACCGAACAAAGGCGTCTTTATGCACAAAATATTTACAGGAAGGGCGAAGACTCCTACATTCTTGATTTCGGTGAGAATGTAGCGGGTATTGGATGTCTCAGAATTCCCGAAGACGTCAAGGCGGGAACGAAAATAGTCATTGAGTACGACGAGGAGCTTTTTGAGGGCGACCTTGGAAAAGAAACTCTCCGTAAGGTTCGTGCCACCGACACCTATATCGCGGGTGAAAAAAACCTTAGTGAATGGATTCCAAAATTCTGCTATCACGGATTCCGTTACGCTAAGATAAGCGGTCTTGGCAAACGTCCCGATATTGATACTCTCACGGCAATCGTTTTTTGCAATGATATAAAAAGCACCTCCTTCTTTAAGTGCGGAAGCGCTCTTGTAACTCAACTGCACGAAAATATAGTCAGAACAGAAATGAGTAATCTTCATCATCTCGCCACCGACTGTCCGCAGCGCGGTGAACGTCTCGGTTGGATGAACGACGCCACGGTGCGTTTTGAGGAAATGCCTTACAACTTTAACGCCAACCGACTGTTCAGGAAAATATCGGACGATATTTTGGACGAGCAAGATAAAGAAAGCGGAGCCATAACCTGTACGGCGCCTTACGTTTGGGGGGGCAGACCCGCTGATCCCGTATGCTCCTCATATCTTGTTATGGGGCTTGAAAATCTTTTGCACTACGGAGATACGTCTACAATCGAAAAACACTACGAATCATACAAACAATGGAACGAATGTATAGCCTCACTCAAAAACTCCGAGGGCATAGTAGAGTATTCAAAATACGGCGATTGGGCGTCCCCCGAAGACTTTTGTGTAGGCGGTTTTGACGGCGTAAGGTCAGCGGTTACAGATCCGTATCTTATGTCAACGGGATACCATTACTATAATTACGTTCTGCTTGCGCATTTTGCCGAATTGCTTGGCAAAAAAGAAGAGCAGACATACCACACCCACTGCGCAGAAAAGGTGCGCGAGGCGTTCCTAAAGAAATGGTTTAAGCGTGAGAGCGGTTGCGTGGATTCGGGCTCACAGGGAGCTCAGGCGTTTGCTTTGTGGCTCGGTATTCTGCCCAAAGAGTGCGAGCAAATGGCGGCAAAGCGTATGTTTGAGGCTGTCGAAAGGGTTGGCTATCGCCTGTCTACGGGAAATCTTACCACCAAATATCTGCTTGATATGCTTGCGAAATTCGGTTATGAGGACGCGGCGTGGAAGCTTTTGTGCCGTGAGGAATATCCCTCTTGGGGCTACATGATACAACACGGTGCCACAACCGTATGGGAGCGCTTTGAGCAAAAGAGGGGGTCAAATATGAACTCGCACAACCATCCTATGTACGGCGCGGTTGACTATTGGCTTTACGCATATCTGCTTGGAATCAAGCCAAGCGAAAACGGATTTGAGCGCTTTGAGATAGCTCCTGTATTTCCAAAGAGTCTTCACTACGCGGAAGGAAGAGTGGAGACGGTATACGGAAACATTTACGTCTGCTGGCGAAAAGAATTTGAACATTTGTATATAACCGTTGATATTCCGTTCGGAACAAGCGCAACGCTTAAGCTGTTCGGTGAGAACCGTGAGCTTACAAGCGGAGTGCATCATATATCATTTGAAGAATAGGAGAAAAGATTATGAAAACAGTAAAAGACAAATACTTGGTAGTAGGTGCGGATTTTGCGGGATATCCTCTTAAGGAGGCTGTTGTCGCTCACCTTAAGGAAAAGGGATGGAAAATAACCGACCTTGGCGTTACCGCCGACAGTGACCCCGACGATACCGAAAACATGTTCCACCGAGTAGGGCTTCGTGTAGGAGCGCAGATAAGCGAGGGCAATTTTGAACGCGCACTTCTCTTCTGCGGAACGGGTATGGGAATACATATTGCGGCTTCAAAGTGTCCTCACGTTCACGCCGGCGTGGTAGAGAGCGTTCCCGCCGCACTTCGCGCAATCACGGGTAACGGCGTAAACGTTCTCGCTATGGGAGCTTTTTACGTTGCGCCCGCAATGGGATGCGATATTGCCGACGCCTATCTCGGTGCTTCTCTTGGAAGCGGCTACGAATGGTGGAAGAACTTCTACGAGTTCCACAAGCTTGCCATTGACGAGCTTGAAGCCTTTGATTACGAGGAATACAAGAAAAACGGCTTTAAGATGGAGCACTTGGGAGATTTCCCACTTAAGCTTGAGAAAAAGCCGGAATAAGGTTTTTACGGCATTATAAAATGTAACAGGAGAGAAATATGAGCATAAGAGACGATTTCTGGCTTTGGGGTCAGGTGCCAAATTCACACCACGAAGAAGGCAACAATATTTACAATCTTCCCGGAGTCAATAAAATGACCCCAATTGAGGGCGCAAAATTCTTTGGAATAAAAAATATATGTATGGTAGTAATGGAGGACAAGCCTGCCGTAGAGGAGTTTCCACGGATGGCTGACGAGCTTTCCTCACTTGACAAGGTGGTTTGGTCGGTATTCGGCAACGGCGGTTCAAAGAGAACAAGCGACGGCGGAACAGATATTGTGGCAATGCTTGAGGTTGCCAAAAGCCACCCAAATATCATCGCGGGCGTTGCCGACGACTTTATGAACGACGCCAGAATGAAAATATACACTCCCGAAATAATAGGCGGCTACAAGGAAAGACTGCATAACGAAATCGGCAGAAAGCTGGACTTTTGGGCGGTTCTTTACGCCCATGAATTAGCCGACAGAATCAAGCCTTATCTTGACGTGTTCGACGTTATAACCTTCTGGAACTGGCGCGCCGATTCGTTGGCTGATCTTGACGAAAATCTAAAGAAGCTCCAAGAGCTTGCGGGCGTGGACAAACCGATTTATGCGGGTTGCTATATGTGGGACTACGGAAACCACAAGCCCATGCCTATGGACTTAATGAAAATGCAGCTTGAAAAATACCTTGAGTGGTATAACGAAGGTAAGATAAAGGGCGTTATCCTTTGCTCAAACTGCATAGCGGACATAGGACTTGACACCGTTGATTATACAAGAGAATGGCTTTTAAAGCACTGAGAGGAAAAACATGAAACAGCTTAAAGAACTCAAATTTGAGGAGCTTACCACAGAGCAAAAGCTCGGTATGATACAGACCGTCTATATCCGCGGAGATTACAGCGACGGAAACAAGGAGTATATTTACGACCTTATCAGAAACCGCAAGCTGGGCAGTATATGGGTTCAGTTCAGCGACAATGGCGCGCAGGAGTGCTTGGACAGGATAAAAGAAATTGCCGATTATCCTATCCTAATTATCACAGACGCGGAAAGCGGAATGGGCGATTATCTTGTAGGTCATCACAACGCCATCGGTTGCACGGGCGACGAAAAATACGCCTACGCGTTCGGCAAGGCAACAGCTGTTACTGCGAGAAAAATGGGATACAACGTGGTTTGCAATCCCATTCTTGATATAAAAAACAACGGCTGGGTGCGCGCTTACGGTTCGGATAAGCATATGATTGCCAGAATGGCAGCGGCAGAGACGAGAGGAATGCACGACGGAGGCGTGCTTACCGTTGGTAAGCATTATCCAAGCGGAAACAATCCGAGTGAGATTGATTCCCACATGGCAGAGGCGTATTCTGTACAGAGCGAGGAAGAACTTATTGATTACAGCCTTTTCGCATATCTCGAGCTTATAAAAGAAGGCTTGCTTGACGGACTTATGTCGGCACATCACCGATTTGTCAATATTGACCCCGACGCACCCGCAAGCCTATCAAAAAAGATGCTCGATATTATCAGAGAACACGGATTTGACGGATTCTTTATTACCGACGCACTTTGCATGATGGGTATTCGCGCCAAGTACGGAGCCGACCTGTCACAAGGGCTTTCGGTAGCCGCAGGCAACGATTTGGTAAACGTTTACGACTGGAGAGTCAAGTTTAACTACGAGGCGATTGTTACCTGCTACGAAAACGGAATCATTACCGACGAGCGTCTTGACGAGGCGGTAAAGCGTGTGCTGGAGGCGCAGCACAAGGCTTTGGTTATGGAAGAAACAAGAGCTAAGACGCTTACCGAGGAAGAAGATTATCTTGCGAAAAATATAGACAAAAACGCAGTTTACGCAGTAGTGGATAAAGAATTCCCTGCTTCAATATCCCGTGACGGAAAGCACTTTTTCGCCTTGATGATAAGAAACGAGGAGGGCGTTGGCGCAAACGGTGAGGTTGCGGTTGACACCTTTAGCAACGGCTGGCTTTATCCCTCAAAGGTAACCGAGAAAATCAAGCAGCTTTTCCCCAATTCAACGGTTTACGCTTTCCACCAGTTTCCAAAACAAGTACACAATATGCGCATATTGTGTGATTCTATAGATTATGATGACGTTATCTTCTTAACCTTCAGTGAGCCGCTTGCTTATACGGGAAGCGAACACCTTACAAGGCGTGTGGAAACGCTTATGGAGGCTATGCAATATACCGACAGAATATCCACACTGATTCATTTCGGAAACCCCTGTGTTCTTGAAAATCTCCCCCACATTCCGCGCTGTATTTTCGGCGGACTTTCGGAAAAGTCTGTAAACGCTTCTCTTGAAATCCTTGCGGGCGAGTGCGAGGCAAAAGGTGTTCCGACTTACGACTTTAAGCTTAATTAATCAATAATCCGAGTAACCAAAAAGTACGACGATGCAGGCAAAAAAGCGACCGCAGGAAACCAACCTGCGGTCGCGATTTTTTGATGCTTTTTTGATGCTCTTCCCTTTCATATTGTCGAATACCACCTTTTTTGAAGCTATTCAAAGTTCAAAAGCGAAAATAACATTTCAGATAAAACATCGGAAAAAAAGTCATAAATTTCTGGATATTAGATATTGCAAAAAACCATAAAATAAGATATAATGAAAATAACAATTCTATAAATTAATACTTTTAGAAAAATCTGAACAAAAACATGGGAAAGGAAAAGAAAATGAAAAACAACAGACTACAGAGATTTGCCTGCCTTGTAATCGGGCTTGTAATGCTTGCGTCGGCAATGCCGATGTCGGCAATTGTTCCTTTTTCAAGCGGCGAGGTGAAGGCAGTATCTCCCACGGTAAGTGAGGGATACATCAATGCGGTGCTTAGGGATTTTGATGACCTTAGTGCCCACGCTACCGACGCGGTAAAATTCACAACAAGCAAAGCGAAGGTGGTAACCGAATCGGGGACTTCAAATAAGGCTTTGACACCGTCTTCCACTGATGGAAAGATGCACCTTATAATCAGTGACCTTAAGGGTGAAGCGATGTTAAACGGATTTGTGTACTCGGCTGACTACAAATTCGGTGAAAACTATTTTAATCTCACAGAAGACGAAACCGATGTGGGTAGTTGTGTTCAGGCGTTCACTTTTGTCAGCGGATACCAAACCGTGGCAAGATTCGGACATGACGGCGCGCTTTATTCAACTCTCAGCGGAAACACAAAAATAACTGATGTAATTTTTAAGCCCAACAAGTGGTTTAATTTCCGTCTTGAAATGCTGCCCAACGGAACAAGTAGCTTCTCTTACTATATTTACATAGACGACGTTTTGGTTTATTGGGGCTCTTACGGTAAAAAGCCCGCAAAAACTCCCGCGGAGTTCAGAATACTCGCGGCTGACAGAGTTTCGGGAACGGGAGCTATGCTTGACAACGTTTGCTTCCGTACTTTGCCGCTTATCCCTGACCCCGACAGAGTTGACATAACCGTTGACTTTGAGGCACTTTCGGGATTTGGCGCTAAACAGTGGCTTAACGCCACCAATATGGCGGATGCTGGGCTTAATACCTCCGGTGCCGTAGTCGGAAACTCAGCTACAAGCTGGAATATGTCTGCCGTTACCGAGAACGGAAATACCTTTGTTCATAACAGAGTGATTAACGGCGTGGTTTACGGTTCAGCAAAAATGTTCTTCACAATAAACGACGTTGAAAATAGATTGATACACCGTGACTTTACAGTATCGTCGGATTTTATTTTCTATGAATTTCCCACGCAGAATATGCCGATTATACAGTGGCTTTACGGTGCTGATGTGGCTTCCGCAAAGGCAACTCAGCTTATTAACATAGACCAGACCGGTATGCTTATACACAACGGTAAGCAACTTGGCGTGAATGCGGGGCTTAATGAGTGGTTCAATGTTACTCTTAAAGTAAAGTATCTCGCCTCGGGCAAATACAGAATCAACGTATACGTTGACGAGAAATACGTAACCACGTCCGACCTTGCTATTTCTTATTATCCCGCAGCGGGAAGCAGCACGTTCTTTAAATTCTTAAGCACGGGTCACAGCGGGTTCAGAGCGGGATTCGACAATCTTCAGATATACGAAGCAGACACCTGCAAAGTGTATGCCGAGAAAGACGTTATCTGGGACGTTGATTTCGACAAGCTTGCCAACGGAACACAAATGGACATTAATGCTTGGAACAGTGTATCAGAGGGTTACAACGTAATAAGAAGCAACATGGGTGAAAGCGCTGTTATTGAGAACGGCAAGCTTAAGCTTACACCCAATAACTCGGGAGCTTTTATGGATATCAATATCGGTGGTGGCAACTATGACCCGATGAAAGAAGGTTCCGTAGAGGTGTCCTTTAAGCTTAACATATCTCAATTTGATTCAACGTATAACCAGAGAATTGTTACTTGGCGCAGAATTAACGGAATTCCCGAGATCTCGGCTCAAAAGACCTGTTTTGTGCTTGAGCTTATGGGAAGCACCCTCAAGTTTATGGGCAGAGTGGTTGATGAATCACTTGAACTAAACAAGGATTACGATATAAAGATGGTGATTGACGGCTACAAGAACCATGCAAGTATCATCATAGACGGAAAAAAAGTTATTGATTCTCTTCCGATTGCGACTTACGCGTCTGCTATACTTGGGGAAAATCTTACTTACGTTACAGATGATGCCGGCAACAGACACTATCTGCCATACAGCGGATTTATTAGTGAGCAGAAATACGATGCAGACGGCAATGCTGTGGCAAACAGCTACGTAAAGCGCTTTGTTGAGTCTGCGGGCTACAGCGTTGATACTCTTCGTCTTTTCCAGACAAGCGACAGCAATGCTACAGCAACATTTCTTGTAGACGACTTTAAGGTTGAGCGGGTTGACGTTGGTAATGAGTATTTCAGCACAGATTTTACAGGCTGGTCAGTAATAACCGACCAAAAGCCCGGAAATACAAACTCAAAGACTGACGGATACGTATATTTTGATGGTAGTCCTACTATCAAGACCGATGAAGATGGAAACGAATACCTTAATTGCGAGGGCGTTCAGAGAATGTTTATCGGAAACCGCCGTCAGGAGTTGCTTTTTGAGACTTTTGAACTTAGCTTTGATATGTACTATACCAAATTGGATGCGCCCTCGTCAACGGGTAAAGGTAGCTTTGTAAACGTTGTCGGTTCAAAAGTTGCTCCAAATGAAACTACCGAACATCCTTATTCCGGAAAAGATCCATATGATGAATATGCTAATCCTCTTAAAGCCGATGAACAGGGAAATCTGTATGACAAGACAAACGCGCTTGTATGCAGCGGTATTGACGGAAAATGGACAAACGTCCGTATGGTTTTCATTGGAGACGGAACTAAATACACAGGTGTAGAATATTACATAAACGGAAAATATATTCATACCGCGGCATCCGATATTTCATCGAGTTTTAAAGATTTTGTTATAAGAATTCTTCCCAATAATAAATTCGCGCTTAAGCTTGATAACGTAAAGGTTAACTATGTTATTGAAACAGAAGATTTTCTTCTTGATTTTGACGGTGATTACGAAACAATGCTTGACACCATGGGTAACGAGTACAGATATCCCGCAATAGGTTCAACCAGAACCGACGCAAACGGCGGTATTGTTACTTCTGCGCAGGTGCTTGGAGACAGTGACAAGTATCTCCGAATTGACCGTACGCTTCTTGCGGCAAACCAGGACGGATATATCAGTATTGATAACTCCAAATATATAAACGAAAAAGAGTATATTGTTGAAACAGATTTCCGTTTCAGCTGTGACGCCGGATTCGGCATTACTCCTGTAACTATCTTTACAAAGGGCAACGAAAAGCAGTTTGCACCCGTACAGGTCAAGGGCGCGTATAATACGCTTTCGGTTTCGGTAAGAGGCGCTCTTTATGACCTTTACAATTCTTCTGGTAAGCTTCTTAAGGTAAAGACAACCGATGATAAGGGCTTTACAAAGCTTGCGGTACTTATTAACGAAAATGATCTGACTTATACGGTCTACGTTGACAAATGCGTTGCTTACTATTACTATGACGGCAAGTATATTCCTTGTGCTAATCTTCCTATTACCTATAAGGAAACGGGTACTTCCACAGCCACAGAGGCAGGGCTCAGACTTATGGAAATAGACGGTATCAAGCACAATTACAGTATTATTGATATTGACAGAATCGCTGTAATTCCCGCCCCCTCGGGTATTGCTTCAGATATAAGGGCAACACAGTCGAAGATTAATATTTCAAAGCTAACCTTTGACATAAGATTTATTGCGGGTATCGATTCGCTTTACGGAAATCTTGTGGGATATATCGTAGAGACAACCTATACAGACGGCACCGAGAAACATGCGAAGAAGGAATTTACGTCAAATCTGGTGTACTCCTCTATTGAGGATGAGGCTGGAACGGTAGATGCCGGTGACCTTAACAGCGGCTACCTCTTTGTAATGTCTGTTACCGCGCTTCCCATAACATCTAACGATACAAGCTTTAAAGTAACTCCCTTTGTTGAGCACGGTGGCGTGCGTAGCTTAGGTAAGACCGAAAGCTTTATTGTAAACGTTGTCAACGATAGAGTTATTGTTAAGTAAAAGGAAGGAGAAGAAAAAATGAAAAACAGAATATTACTTATTGTTTTGGCAGTTGTTATTTGCCTCTCCTCCTTGTCAATGGGCTTATATATTACGGCTACGGAACCTACAGAGACCAAGACCCCAAGCGAAATGTTTGATAAAGAGCTTATTTATACAGAATTTGAAAACGTAAAAATTGCGGAGACATCAATTTCCCCCGAGGATTGGAAAACCTTTGACAGTTATTCCAATAAGGACAGCAACTGGATGGATTGGGAAAATCCGGAAGAATTCACATTCCCCTGCGATATAACTACGTATTACCGCAATACTGACGCGGACGCTCCCACAGGCGCGATACTTTACGTTGTGGGTCATAATGAGCCGAGAATCGGAACAGAGTCTGACGTTGCTATCATAGAGGACTTGCTTGAAGAGGGTTACATTGTAGACGTTATTGACTTCCGTGACAATGAGAACGCTGTTTCTCCTTACATTGACTGCGCGGTTTCTATTCTCCGTTGTGAGATTGGTATGAAGAAGCAGTTTGTAGGCAGTTACTATGTAAACGATCTCAAGTACGATACGTTTATTCTTCCTGCGGGCTATCGCATGGTTCGCAATATTGAGTTCTTTGACGTACCCAAGCAAGCTGCGGCTGGTACGCTTGAGTACATAGTGACCAGCTATAACAAACCCTCTACGCAGGAGAAGATAAACTCCTCAGACACAGGAGTTACGTGGGTAGAGGCTAAAACCATTGATGACGTTATAATGCCAAACGGTTTGCCGATAACCGACGTTGAAAGCGGTAACTACGATAAGCATCTTAAGTACCGTCTTGATATTTATTATCCCTCGATTCCCGCAGAGGGCGTTGAAGTTCCCGTGTATACTATTGGAAGCAGCTCTGACGTAAGAACACAGCTTGTAACTACTTCTGCTGTTGAGCGAGTACACGGTACGGGCGCACTCTTCCAAGGATACGCTTTGGCTGTTTACGACCACGAGTACACATCGTATATGCTTGGAAGAGACTCGTGGGGACATATTAACTCCTCAGGATTTACACTTCAATCCGCAAACGGTGTGAAGATGCACACAGCGGCTATCCGTTGTATTAAATATCATGCCGAAGATTACGGATACTCTAATGAAAAGATTGGCGTGGCAGGTCATTCCAAGTCCTCCTACGTTGTAACTCTTAGCGGTCCCAATCCCGACGAGTTCTATGAATCTAACCCTTATTCGGGTCAGAAGCGCGGCGACAGCTACGGCGAACAGCCATTCCTTACGTATAGAGACGGAACACCTATTTCGTCTGATGTTACCTGTGTTTATCACTCAATGGGCGCAGGTTCTATAAACCGTAATCATTTCCTTACACCCGCAAACGTTCCTACGCTTATTGCCTGCGGTGTTCAGGATAACGCGAATCCCGCCCCCAGAGATTATTGGGAACAGGAGTTCAAGGAATACAGTGAAATGGGAATCCATTTTGCAGCTATTTATATGCCCAATGAAGGACATACGTATCCAACCTATACGTTAGACCCCATATACGGATATAACTACTACAAGAGCATGAGAGCATTCTTCGATTACTACCTTAAGGGAATAGCTCCCGAAGTAATGTATACGGGAATTGAAGTTGACGGAACCGTTGATATGGATGACAAAGGCTTGTTTATCTATTTCAGCGCGCCCATAACCGAATGGAGCTTGCTTAAGAGTGTTTCGGTTACCGACGCTTCGGGAAACGAGGTTGAGGGAACTTGGATAGCCGATTGCGGAGGCTCAAGATGGGTATTTGAGACCGATGCGTTTGTGACAGGCAGAGAATACGAGCTTACACTTAATGACACCGCCGCAGACATAAACGGCACGGTTATCAAAGAAGGTATTATCAGAACCTTCGAAGTTAAATAAACCGAGTCAGTGAAATGAAATATCGTTATAACTATTAAAATTTCCTAATTAAATTAACAAAACTTATCAAAGAGTGCCTGGATTTTTCTCGGCACTCTTTATCATTTTCACACCAAACAAGGTACGACAAAATCGATCAAAACATCGCTTCGATTTTTAAGCAGGAGAAAGGGTCTGGGTCGGTAAACCGCCCAGACCCAATTTACAGCTGACGGCAGAGTCGAACGCACAAATGTTTTCGAGATTAAAAACGATATTTATGAGATAATATTCAGAGTAAACAAAGAAAACGCGACCGCAGGAAACAAACCTTCGGTCGCGATTTTTTGATACTTTTTTGAAGCCGTTATGCTTTTTTGATGCTGTACCGTATGGAATTATTGGAACGGATGGGAAGATGATGCTCTTCTGTCTGTGAAATTTTACCTTTTCACTTTTCACTATTACCTCTTACCTCCCAAAAATCCGAGCAAAGTGGCGATAAAAGTGAAAAGTTAAGAGTGAATAGTGAAAA
>JAZKYO010000042.1:0-22907 GCA_045612185.1 Eubacteriales bacterium | reverse complement strand
CGAGTGCTATCTTAGCTTCTCTTACTTTTGTTTGAGTTGTATTTGTTCTCTCAGAAATTTTCGAGTTCCGTTCTCGCACATACTTATATGCTTGTACTTCTCTCTTCGTTGTTCAATTTTCAATGACCGTTTCGCCGCCCCGTTTTCGCGACAGCTTTGTTATTATATCACAACTCTTTTGACTTGTCAATACTTTTTTGAAAAGTTTTTTAAGTTTTTTTCAAAGTTGCAATACAGTGCCTGTCTTGCGACAGCTTTAATATTCTACCACTTTTGAGGAATTTTGTCAATCGTCATTGGAATCAAAGTTAACCAAAACCGCAAGAGCGTTTTTGTGCATTTTTCACAAATAGCCAAACATTTCGGATAAAACGCGTCAATTTGCGGAAAAATAATATCAAAAAAAGCACAGTGACGGGGTATTGAGATGACTAATATTTTACTGCGAACCTGCATAATATATCTCTTTTTAATAACAATAATGCGACTGATGGGAAAAAGGCAGCTTGGAGAGTTGGAGGTTTCTGAGCTGGTCAGCACCCTTTTGTTATCCGACGTTGCCGCGCTGCCCATAACCGACAGTGACATACCGCTTATATACGCAATCATCCCCATAACAGTCGTTACCGCATTTGAAATCACGCTTTCGGTATTGCTGACAAGATTCCCCTCCCTAAAAAACATTTTATCCGCAAGGCCAAGCGCGCTTATAAGAAAAGGCAAGATTGACGAAAAAGAAATGATAAAGAACCGAATTTCCATAGACGAGCTTTTCAGCGAGTTAAGGCAGAAGGACGTTTGCGACATAAGCGAGGTGGATTACGCAATTCTGGAACAAAACGGAAAAATTACAGTTGTAAAAAAGAAAGAAAATTCCGAACCCACGTTGAAAGACTTGGGAATACGCCCTACAGAAAGCGGGATACCGCACATTATTATAGCAGACGGCAGAATAGACAAACACGGATTGATCCAAGCACGAAAAAGTCGAAAATGGTTAGACGCACAACTCGCCGCAAAAAAATTATCGCCAAGTGACATATACATTATGACACTTGACGATGGTGGTAAAGCGAAAATTATAAAAAGGAGTGATTTGCGCCAATGAAAGCCTTCTATATAATAATTATAGTATTGTTACTCATGCTCGGACTGATACTGTATTACAGCGCGTATATACGGAATTTCGCCGAAGAAGCTATAATTACTTTAGAAAACGCACACATTCCTTCAAGCCAAAACTCAAAAAACGAGATGTTTGATTTGCAAGCAAGCATTGAAAATTTTCTCACAAAAGCCGAGTTCGCGCTTACAAGAAAGAAAAGCGACACCCTCAGAGATTACGCAACCTTGCTTGTGATACAAGCGGACACCGGCAACATCTACGAGTTTGAAGCCACCAGGTCGCTGACGGTAAATTTACTCAAGAACATGGCTGACCTTGAACGCGCGTCGTTAAAAAATCTTTTTTAATCCCCAAGAATAATCTTTTCGAGTTCAAACAAATCTGAAATAACACGAACACCAAGCCTCCGCAATCGATCTTCGGACTGATGTCCGCCGCTAAACAGCACGCAATCGGCACCGATGGTGTTCGCGGTTTCAAAATCGTGGTCGGTGTCTCCGACAAAAAGAGCTTTAGCGGAAGCGTTTTCCGTTCTCCAGCATTTAGCAACAGAAATTTTGTCGTTGGCGTGAATATTATCCAGCCCGTACACCTCATCAAACAAATCCGATACTCCGAGCATTCCAATCTGTTTTTTCAGCATTTCTATCTCGGTAGCAGACACAAGCACCTGACCGAGCCCCAAAGACTTTACCTTTTCAAGCATTTCTCTTGCGCCTCGGTTTACTTTAGCCTCAAAAACGCGCGACATGTACTGCCCTACCCATTCGACAGCCACGTCAGAGAATCGCTCTTTGGAAAAATCAAAACCTATCCTTTTATAATATTCAACAATTGGAAAGCCGAAAACATCACGATAGTGTTCTACCGCAGCTATTTCGGGTATACCTCGTTTTTTAAGCAAAATGTTTACGCTTTCTATTCCAATTCCAACGTCATCAAGCACGGTGCCGTTAAAATCCCACAGAACATGTGTATACTTCATATATCTCCTTGGCAAAAAGGAAACGCCGCTCGGCGTTTCCTTTTGTTTTCATATTGTAAGTTTTATTTTACGACGTGTAACCCATGGTCTTTGCCCACATATAGTAGAGAGCAAATACCGAGAAGTTATAATCGATACCCTCAGTCTCGTTAAGTATCGCCTTCTTTACAATTGCGTTTGCGTAGGTAGCGTCACCACCGCGGATAAGCGCTGTGAAGTAGGTGATATTCTTATCAAGCTCTTCAACCGTCTTGGAGCTATTGAGCATCTCTTCGCAAGCAACCGAAGCATCATTTACAACGTCAATATTCTTAAGATCGGGAAGGTCTTCGTTTTGAAGGACAAAGCCAAGCGTGGGGTTAGCCACAACGTCAAGGTCCTGCTTCTTAGCGTTTTCCCATGTTTTCTGGTCCATTCCGGCATCAGCATCGGGATAAGCTATGAACATATTTCCGGTCTTGAAAACGTCCATGCAATAAAGGTTATCGGGGGTGCGGGTTGCGCACTCGGAATCTGTAAGCTCGTAGTTTGTTCCCTCAATACCGTACTGAAGAAGGTTTCTGAAATACACGTTAGTATTAAGGTGAGTTATAATTTCCATACATCTGTCAACGCTTTCGGTGAAAGATGAAACGGCAAACATACTCTTAAAGAGGTCTTCCTGAGTTGCGACGGGATACTCAAGTATTATATTATAATAACCGTCGCCGTAAGCCTCGATCTCCTGACCAGAGCCCTTAACTATACCAATTGCGAACTCGTTTGTGGAGTTCTCTGCGCCATAATATCCGTTAACCTCAAGGGTCTTGAGAGCAAGCAACTGATTTCTGAAGGACTGATCCTCAAGAACGATTCCGAACGGATAGTAGTTAGGTGTCAAGGGAAGCTTGGAAGTATAATCGGGATTATAGGTCGCACCAAGCACGCTGAACTTATCGGGAGTTATCTCATAAGTTTCGTAGCCGTCAGCATCACTTTCATAGTCAACAGACCAGAAGTGAACGTTTGTATAGCCCTTGTAGCTGTTCCAAAGCACGGGGTCTACTCCCTGCTCATACTTAGCAACGTCACGTACAAGGTCAAGTGCGCTGTAAAGGTCGGTAATCTGAGATATGTCAGAATACTTATCACAAATCTTCTTATTAATCAAGAGGGACGTGTACTCACCAACTATAGTATTGTTGGGAACTGCGAAATAGCCCTTTTCAGTCTTTGCCGCACTAAGGAAAGCGGGGTAAACATAGGAAGTAAGCTTCTTAGCAACACCGCTCTTAAGCTGTGTGTCAACAGCAGAAAGCCATGTGTTATCTACATACTCAAGGTACTTCTCGTAGCTGCCAATAAAGAGAATATCAACCTGATCAGGCAATGCCTCGGGATAAATATTCTCGTCAGTTTCAGCATCCTCCTCGGTCTCTACAACCGGTTTATCTATGTAAGGAGCGTGATCAGGATACTTTTCAACGAACTTTTCGTAAAGAATAACGGGATCGGTAACGCCGTTACGCTTCTCCGTTCTGGCAAAACGCTTATATTCCTGAGAAGCAGCCTTTTTAAGATCTACAAGCTCCGCGGTCTTAGCAAGCTTAGCTTCAACAGTTTCGTAATACTCTTCTTCGGTGCAGTATACTATATCAAGAGCAGTCTTGAATTTTGCCTTGGTTATCTGGTTGATCTCTTCCTCAACCGCGTTGTACTGCTCTACTCTCTTATCAACTGCAAGCTTTTCAGAATCGCTGAGCTTGACATATTCATCCTCAGTATAATTTACCTTTTCCTCAGTTACGACAAGCATCGTAAGAGTAAGAGAGGTTGTTGTCCCCTCTTCGGTAGTCTCGTCACTGGAGCAGGCGGTAAATACGCCAAGAACCATAACAAGGCACAACAGCAAAGAAATCAGTCTTTTTTTCATAATTCTCCCCATTTCTCCGGCGGCTGATTTTTAAAGAAACGATCCGCCGCCGCAGGTTAACGCCGTTTCTCATAAATATTGTAATGTTTGTAATGTCTTTTTATTTTATGACACACTTTTAACTTTTACTATTTTACACCAAATCACCATTAATGTCAAGTTAATTTTTTGTTACAAACTTGAGTAAAAATCCTTTTTTAGCGTAAAGTGCAACAACTTAGTAGTAATATTAGACTAAAATCTCGGTTGTCAATTGTAAAAACAGCCAAATTTATCGTCACTTTGCTAAAGTTAAGAGTGCTTAATTTGTTGAATAAGTACAAAAATCAGCAATCAATCCAAAAAGCCTCTGAGATGTCTCGCACGACTTGGATGACGGAGCTTACGAAGCGCCTTCGCCTCAATCTGGCGAATTCTCTCACGAGTTATATCGAACTCCTTACCAACTTCTTCAAGAGTTCTGTTTCTACCGTCGTAAAGACCGAAACGAAGTTTGATAACATGAGCCTCTCTGGGCGTGAGAGTGTTAAGCTCTCGCTCGATAACCTCGCGAAGAATAGTTGCGGAAGCAACCTCAGCGGGTTCGGGAGCATCCTCATCCGGAATAAAGTCACCAAGGTGGCTATCCTCCTCCTCACCGATAGGTGTTTCAAGCGAGACGGGGTCCTGAGCTATTTTCATTATCTCACGAACCTTATCGGCGCTCATGCCCATCTTTTCACCAAGCTCGTCAGCAGTTGCCTCACGTCCAAGCTCCTGGAGCATCTGGCGCGAGTATCTAGAAACCTTGTGTATAGTTTCAACCATGTGAACGGGAATTCGGATTGTTCTCGCCTGGTCGGCTATTGCTCTGGTTATAGCCTGTCTTATCCACCACGTAGCGTATGTGGAGAATTTGAAGCCCTTATCGTAATCAAACTTATCAACTGCTTTCATAAGTCCAAGGTTACCCTCCTGGATAAGGTCAAGGAAAGTCATCCCCTTACCAACATAGCGCTTTGCGATACTGACAACAAGACGAAGGTTTGACTCAACCAACTCGCCCTTTGCCTTGTCCTTAAGAGCTTCGTCATTGGAGTTAGCCATTATTTCGGCAAGCTCCTTTTCTCTTTCGGGAACAAGCAACGGAACCTTGCCTATCTCTTTAAGGTACATACGCACGGGGTCATCAATAGCAAGACCCTCCTGCTCGAGAATACGTTCCATATTCTCGCTCTTCGCAAGTCTGGCAACCTCTCTTTCAATTTCCGCGGCGTCGCTCTGATCTGCGTCGCTCTGCCAGGAAATACCATTGTTCTCAAGCGTTTCGTAGAGCTTATCAACCGATTCCATATCGTAATCAAGCTCTTCAATAACCTCTTCAATATCCGCGCTCGAAAGGACGCCGTTGTTCTTCTTACCTTTCTGAATCAATTCCTCTACGCCGAATTTCTTTTCACCTTCGTTGCGTTTTTCCATGCTGATATATTCTCCTTTGTTTTAAATATTTGTTATTTATCACTTTGCGATTCATGCTTAAACCAAACCGCGTTTATTTGATCTGCGAATTCAACGGCATCTCGCGCAACATCTTCGGCGCACCGTTGAAAATCTCACCATCTGTCATCCTTCTCCTCTATTTTGAACAAGCTAAAACTTGACGGATTTACGTATCCGGAGTGCTTTTACCCATCTTCTCGCGTTTCGCTCTGAGGATGTCCTCTATTCCTCCGCCCGAAGACTTACTTTTGCTTTCCTTGAGTGCCGCTATGTTCGAGCGAAGCACCTGGGTGCCGTTATCGGTGAGCTGCTCTCTCATATACAGCAATTTTTGAATACGCCCCATTTCGTCCGCGTCAAAGTCCTCGCCCATCATAGCAAATGAAAAACCTTCATTCGAATTATGAAGTTCCATTATCTTCTCAAAAATCCGCTTTCCGAGAGAAGTAAAGAAATCCTCGGGCAAAAGCTCTACCTTGCCTGTTTTCACCGCTTCTCTATGCTCATCATACATAAGCAACAATCCCAAAATTGCCTCCTCAGCGGCATTTGCCGCCACGTTCTTGGCGGCATCGGGATTAACTCTGTCACCGTAATTTCTGGCAGTAAGCTTAATGTTCTGAAGTTCTTTTGCGCTTTCTTCCCTTTTTCGTTTTTTGATCTCACGCTCCACGCTGTTTTTAAGTATCTCGGGGGTAAGCCCAAGAATCGGAGCAACGTGCGTTACGTATATTTCTCTCTCGATGGGAGAATATACCCCCGCGATAATCGCGCATACTTCCTGAGAAGCCTTGACGCGGTCTCCAGCCGATGCCAGGTCATATTTGACAAGCACCCCGTTAAGCTTAAAGTCAAACCACGTGCGGCTTTCGTCAAGTGCTAGCTTCATTCTGTCCGCACCGAATTTCTTTATAAACTCGTCGGGGTCTTTTGCGCCCTGCATTTTTAACACTCTGACCTCAAGCCCTACCTCGCTGAGTATCCTTATTGAACGATCGGCGGCTTTCTGCCCCGCACCGTCGGAATCGTAACAGATCACCACTTTTTTGGTATATTTGGTCATCATCCTTGCCTGCTCGGGCGTAAGGGCCGTTCCAAGCGAAGCGACGGCATTTTGAAATCCCGCCTCGTGCATAGCAATAACGTCCATATATCCCTCGCACAAAAGAAGCTGTCCCTCGCAAAAATTCTTTGCGTAATTAAGCGCAAAAAGATTTTTGCTTTTCTTAAACCCTGGAGTGTCTGAAGTATTAAGATACTTAGGCTCTGAGCCATCCATAACTCTTCCGCCAAATCCGATTATGTTTCCGCTTACGTCTATGATGGGAAACATTACACGGTTTCTGAAATAGTCGTAAAGCTTTCCGTTCTTTGGACTTTTTCCGCACAAAAATCCCTTTGTCAATTCCTCCTCGGTAAATCCGAGACCTCGCATATGCTTGGTCAAAACTCCAAAATCGTTTGGAGAATAGCCAAGCCCGAAATGCTTTATCACAGCGTCGCTGAGCTTTCGTTTTTCTTTAAGATACGCCATTGCCTCGCTGCCATAGCGCGGGTCATAAAGGCACGCCCTGAAAAACTTTGCCGCTTCTCTGTTCATATCGTATACGCGATTACGCGACATTTCACTTTGCCTGTACCGTTCGTCTCTCGGAATAGTTATTCCCGCGCGTTTGGCGAGAAATTCAACCGACTGAACGAAATCCAAGCCTTCCGCTTTTTGGATAAAGGTTATCGCATTTCCTCCGACTCCGCAACCGAAGCAGTGAAACATTTTTTTGGACGGAGAAACGCTGAAGGACGGTGTCTTTTCACTATGGAACGGACACAGTCCCGAAAGATTGGCGCCTGTACGCTTTAAGGTAACGTACGAGCCCACAAGCTGTTCTATATCCGTTCTGAAAATTATCTCTTCTATTATCTCTCTCGGTATCGCCATTAACTCCTCCAAACCTCGGGAATAAACAGTTCTCTGTACTTTTCTATCGCAAATCTGTCGGTCATTGCCGAGACGAAATCGCAAACGCAACGCTCAACCGACTCGTTTTTAGTATTTCTGAAATAAAGCTCGGGCATTTTATTTGGGTGCTTTACGTAATACTCAAAAAGGCGCACGAGTATTTCCTTTGCTTTGCTCTCCTCGCTTTTTGCGGCGGGGTTTGTGTATACGTTTTCAAACATAAAGTCACGAAGTCTGTCGGTAGCCTCCATAACCTCGGGCTCCATTCCTATAGTCGCCTTATCGGTGCTGTACTTGATAACCGAAGTAACCATTGCGTTTATACGCTTTCCGTGAGCGTCTCCAAGTACCTCTCTTATATCCTGCGGTATATCTTCATTTGTTAATATACCCGCGCGACGCGCGTCGTCGATGTCGTGATTGATATAGGCTATCCTATCGGCAAACTTTACTATCACGCCCTCAAGGGTTGAAGCCATGTGACTTCCTGTGTGATTGACTATTCCGTCTCTGACTTCGTAAGTAAGGTTAAGCCCCTCGCCGTTTTTCTCAAGCTTTTCCACCACGCGCAGGCTTTGCTTATAGTGAGCGAAATCGGGAGAAAAACATTTTCTCATAGCATCCTCTCCCGCGTGTCCGAAAGGAGTATGACCGAGGTCGTGACCAAGACCTATTGCCTCACACAAATCCTCGTTGAGTCTGAGCGCACGCGCTATGATTCTGGCTATCTGCGTCACCTCAAGAGTATGGGTCAGACGGGTTCTGTAATGCGCGTCGTCAGGTGCGAGAAAGACCTGCGTCTTATTCATAAGGCATCTGAACGACTCGGAATGAATTATTCTGTCTCTGTCACGCTGAAACTCGGTGCGGTTGTCACACGGAGCATAAGGGCGCTCTCGCCCTTTTGTGTTAACAGTCAGAAACGCGAATTTCGAAAGCGTGCTTTTCTCGCGTTCAAGGAACAGATCACATACGTTTGACATTCGACTTCCTCCTACCCAAATCTACAAATAATTTCTCTAATCATTTATAAAGATACGAAAAAATTTTTAAAAATACTTTTTTTGACTAAAAATTTTTTAAAAAATTTTTTCACTGCGTATTTTTGACACTTTTTGCTTTGCCGCCGAGCTATAATTTAGTTACACGGTCAAAGGAGTGACGCTATGCAAACCGTATACGTGGATTTACTTTTCCTCATTAACTTCAGCATGGATTTTCTCTGCATGCTGTTGGTCTCGAAAATCATTTTTCGAAGGCTTTCATATCCGCGCGCCATACTGGGCGCGGTAATCGGCGGTATATATTCGGTGGCAATTCTTTTTATGCCGCCTATCGGACGTCTGGAGATAATTCCCGATTTACTGTGCTGTTTGCTTATGTGTCTTACGGTATTCGCAAAAAAAGAGGACGGTTTAAAAAGGCTTTTTTCAAACACTGTTACATACACGGTCGTCTCAATGCTGCTTGGCGGAATAATGACGGCGACATTTAATTTGTTGAATTCTTCGGGTATTAATCTTGAGGGAGCGGGAGAAAACGATATTCCCCCGTGGCTTTTATTAACGGTGGGAGCATCGGCGTTTTTCGCCACTTTTGCCGGAGGACGATTTTTGCGTAGGCGCGCTCGTGAAACCACCGCAGAAATAAGCGTTACGCTTGGCGGAAAGAGTCTGACCGTAAACGCCATGTATGACAGTGGGAACCTACTTAAAGACTGCGTAAGCGGACGTCCCGTTATAGTGATTGACGAAAGCCATATTCCGAGTTTATTTGAAGGACTCAAAAAAATCGACGTTGAAAATCTTGAGTTGTTGGACGAGGAAGCCGCGGAGCGTATTTCGATTATCCCCTATTCGACCGCAAGCGGAGAAAAAACCATGGTGGCTTTCCGACCGAAAAAGCTGACGGTAAGCTCGGAGGGGCACGTCTCCGAAAAAAGCGCGCTGGTAGGATTTGCAAAAATCAACAGAGCATACGTTGATTGCTCGGCAATAATCCCCACAGAACTGCTTTAATTAATAAGGAAGGAACACAAATTTATGAAAAAATTATTTTTACGATTCAAAATGTTGATAATAAGGCTGTTTTCAAGGCGCATGGGATTATACTACATCAACGGTCCCGAGACACTTCCGCCTCCCCTTTCAAAGGAAGAAGAAGCGGAGATCCTTGAGGGGGGCGAAATAACCCACGAAGGGCGCAACAAGCTGGTTGAACACAATCTTCGCCTTGTCGTATACATTGCCAAAAGATTTGAGAACACGGGAATAAATATTGAGGACCTTATTTCGATAGGAACTATAGGTCTCATAAAGGCTATAAACACCTTTTGTCCCGACAAGAATATTAAGCTTGCCACATACGCCTCACGCTGTATTGAGAATGAAATACTGATGTATATAAGAAAAATTTCGAGCAAAAGATGCGAAATCTCAATAGACGAACCGCTTAACGTGGACTGGGACGGCAACGAGCTTTTACTTTCCGACGTTCTCGGAAATGAGGAGGACAGCGTTTCATACGAGCTTGAACAGGAAGAGGAACGGCTGGTAATTCACGCCGCCGTAGCCACACTTGAGCCCCGAGAACGGGAAATTATAGAAATGCGCTACGGGCTTGGCGGAAAAGACGAGCTTACCCAAAAGGAGGTTGCCGAAAAGCTTGGAATTTCACAGTCTTATATTTCCCGATTGGAAAAGAAAATAATCGCAAAATTGCGCGATGAAATAGCCGACAAGCTGTGATTTTTCACTTTTTAAAAAAAATTTCAACTTTTTTTTGAAAAACACTTGCATTTCACGAAATAGTATGGTATAATATCAGCAATTGCGAATAATTGTTTGTAAAGTGAGGTGTAAATATAATGAAGACAGGAATCCATCCTAACTACGAAGAGGTTACCATCAAGTGCGCTTGTGGTGAAACAGTTACAACAAAGTCCACAGTAAGCGGAGAAATGAGAGTTGAAATTTGCTCCAAGTGTCATCCCTTCTTCACCGGTAAGCAGAAGTTTGTTGATGCCGGCGGTCGTGTTGACAAGTTCAAGAAGAGACTTCAGGCTAGCAAGTAATTGCGCTTGGCAAAAATCACATCGAAGCAATCGGGCAAGTTGTGTTCTGACATAACTTGCCCTTATTGTTTCCTCCACAAAGGAGGTATTATTTATGGAAGAAAAAAATATAAAAGAAAAACGCGCAGTGTTAGTGACGCTATGCACCGACAGCGCAAAGCAAAAAGAAACCGAGACTAGCCTTGATGAGCTTGAAAGACTGCTTGACACAGCGGGCGGTCAGGCTGTAGCAAGACTTATTCAAAACAAAGATACACCCGACGTCCGCACGGTTATAGGAAGCGGAAAGGTAGCAGAGCTTAAGGAAATTTGCGAGGCTAACGAAATTACTCTCGTGATTTTTGACATCGACCTTTCGCCCTCCCAAATCAGAAATCTTGAGAAAGAGCTTGGTGAGGTCAGCGTAATAGACCGTTCAATGCTTATACTTGACATTTTCGCCCTTCACGCGACAACCGGTGAAGGAAAGCTTCAGGTAGAGCTGGCGCAGCTTAAATACACAGCCCCCAGACTTATGGGTAAAGGAAGTGAAATGTCAAGACTCGGCGGCGGCATAGGAACAAGAGGTCCCGGCGAGACCAAGCTTGAAAGCGATAGGCGGCATCTTCAAAGAAGAATAACCGCACTCGAAAACGAGCTTGAGTTGCTTGACAAAAACCGACGTACCATGCGTGCCTCTCGCGACAAGAGCGGCATAACCAAAATAGCAATAGTGGGCTACACCAACGCGGGCAAGTCCACTCTTTTGAACAGGCTGACCGATGCGGGGATTCTTGCTGAGGACAAGCTTTTCGCGACCCTTGACCCCACGACGAGAAAATACGAGCTTCCGGGCGGTGAAACAGTGCTTCTTACAGACACGGTAGGATTTATACGCAACCTTCCCCACCACCTCATAAAGGCGTTCAAATCCACGCTTGACGAGGCGGTTTACGCAGATATTCTTATGATACTGATTGACGCGTCCGACGAGGAATTTCCCTCACAGCTTGAGGTTACGCAAAAGCTACTTGGAGAGCTTGGCGCGACTGACAAGCCTACGATTTACGTTTTCAACAAATGTGACAGAGGAATGGTTTGCCCCCCCTCAGCGGTAATAAACACCGATTGTGAAAAATATATTTGCATTTCGGCTCAAAACGGAGACGGGGTTGAAAAGCTGTCGGAGCTTTTGGAAGAAGCTGTCCATACAGGTACTTCAAAAGCAACATTTTTCATTCCAAACAGTGAACAAGGTGCGCTAAACAGACTTTACTCCGACGCCACCGTGGAAAGCATAGACTACGGAGCTGACGGCGTTACGGTTGTCGCAATTGTTGACGCAAAGGTACGCGGAATGTTAAGAAAGTACGATACAGACCCACCTAAAGCAAAGGAAGAGGACTAATTATGGCTGAGGAAACCAAAAGTTACGTTACTATAAAGCACGAGGCAAGCGCTGAGTTTGAAGAAAAGCACTCGCTGTTTATAGGCTACGCAAAGCCGGTTAAAAGTGAGGAAGAAGCGGCAGAGTTTATAAAAACTATAAAGATCAAGCATAAAGACGCCACTCACAACGTTTTCGGCTACACTATGAAAAACGGCGTGATTGCCAGATATTCCGACGACGGCGAGCCCCAAGGCACGGCGGGAATGCCCGTGCTTGACGTTATCCGCAAATCGGGAGTTGACGACGCGTGCGTGGTGGTAACAAGGTATTTCGGTGGAACTCTCCTTGGAGCGGGCGGACTTGTGCGAGCGTATTCTCAGGCTGCAAAAATCGCTCTTGAAGCGGCAGAGATAGTCACATACGAGCCATATACGGAACTTTGTGTTCCCTGCTCTTATTCCGATTATCAAAAAATATCAGCTGAACTTCCAAAGTACGGAGCCATAGTTGACGACACTGAATTTTCCGACAACGTTATGCTTAAAATTGCGGTGAGAAATGAAATAGCTCCGCAGATTTCTGCAAAAATAAGTGAAATAAGTGCAGGAAAATCCACGCCGAATATTATTGGAGAGAGATTTGATTGCATATAAAAACCAAAAGGGGCTGAATCTTTAATGACTCAGCACCTTTTATTATTTTCTGTACTCTCTCGGTGATACACCGGCTATTTTTTTAAAGAAAGTACTAAAAGAATATGTGTTTTCAAAGCCAAGGCTGTTGGCTATCTCTCCCACAGTCATGTGACTGTATTTTAGTAGCTCGCAGGCGCTCTCCATTCGTTTTAAATTTTTGAAGTCAACAGGTGACATTCCAACTTCAGCACGGAACAGCCGTCGCATCTGCGACTCGCTGAGAAGGCAAAGCTTTGCAACGTCTTCCATGTATATTTTTTCGTTACAATGCGCAGAGACGTATTCTATTGCCGGAGTTATCTTTGATGAATTGGCGGCATTTTGATGGTGATAATTATAAAGCTGCTCAAGCAAAATATATGCGACAGCTCTCTTTTCAAAAGCTCCCACGCCAAGTTCAAGTCTTCTGAAAGCTCTGCGAACCTCTGCCATATCCGCGTTTTTGACAAGAACAGGATACTTTGAAAACGCCGTTTTCTCACCTTCACAATAAAACTCAACTTCTATTTGCGCAAAGTCGGCATTTTGGATATTGTATTTATAGTTGCCTCCTTGCGGAATGTATATCAGAACCCCGCTTCCGGATTCAAATTCTCCGCCGTTATAGCTATAGTGTATGCTTCCCTTTTCAACGTATACAAGGGTGCTTTGACGCCTTTGTTCTACTCTGTGCTCGGACGACAGATTGGTGTATTTCACATTGGTTTTGAAATCAAGCTGTATCAAATTGCACTCAGCTTCTGATAAATTTGTTATTTTCATTTTTCACCTCATGCTTGAATAATACAACTATTATACCAAATAACACATTGATTTTCAAGAGTTTTTGTTATAAAATATAATCGAATAACAAAACAAGGAGACAAGGCGATGAAAAAACTTGGCAAATTAAAAATAAAACCGTCATCCCAGATCAAAGAATCACGCATAGGTATTGGTTTTGAATGTCTTGACAGAGACCTATACAACCCTGAAAAATGCTACGACCTGTTTGCGCAGACAGGCGCAAAATTCGCTCGCTGTCAGACCGGTTGGGCTAAAACCGAAAAGGTTAAGGGTGTGTACGACTGGGTTTGGCTTGATGACATAATTGACAACCTTATTAAGCGTGGGATAACGCCGTGGTTTAACGTAGGCTACGGAAATCCTATTTATATGCCCGACGCAAACAATCCTACGGCAGTGGGCTTTCCTCCCACAAATTACGACGATGAGGTGGTAACGGCATGGCTTAATTTTGTAAAAGCGCTTGCAGAACATTTCAAAGGCAGAGTGACCCACTTTGAAATTTGGAACGAGCCGGACGACAAAAATTTCTGGCAACCGAAGCCACCCAACGGCGCGGAATACGGAAAGCTTGTAAAAATCACGGGAGACGCCATTAAGTCTGTTATCCCCGATGCAAAGATAGGCGCCTGTTCTGCCCACTCCAACGGAGAATTTATCAAGCCGCTCTTTGAGACGGTAACACCCGATGGATTGGATTTCTTCTGCGCGCACAACTACGACAGAAGGCTTGAATTTGGAGAAAAGTCGGTAAACTACGCGTTTACACATGAGCTTATCAAGCGTTACGACATGAAAAAAACCGAGTTCTGGATGGGCGAAGGCGGTCACGCATCCTGGCACCCTGTCGGTCACGGACAGTGCCGCCTCGGCGGAGGAAGCGAGCACAGACAGGCGGTTTGGCAGCTGCGGCGCGCTATGTACGATTTCCGTTGTGGCTTGCGTCTGACGTCCTTCTTTATGATTGTTGACCTTTGGCAAAAGAACTACCAAACGGCGCAGCTCAACGTAAAGAAACCCGCGGCGCAAGGTGTTTTAAACGGAATCACCTACACGCCAAAGCTTTCACATACTGCCATCTCTTGTCTTTCCAATATTCTTGGAGGCAATACCCTTCCCACCCACTCCACACTTCCCACAGCGCTTTCGGTTCCGCTGACAACCGACCAGCCCTGCCCCTACTCGTTATCCTTTGTCAATGATGGAAACGAGATGTTCGCTTACTGGATCCCCTATGCCATCGAGGAAGAACGCGGAATTACTGGAAAATGCTCGGTAACCTTTGACGAAGCGTCTGAAATTACTGAACCTATTGCAATTGATTTGCTTGACGGAAGTGTTTTAGCACCCGACGAGGGCGATTGGAATGCCGACACAAAGACACTTAAAAATCTCCCAATAGGTGAATACCCCTTCGTTATCTGCGACAAGAGGGCGATAGAGATAATTTGACATAAAACTGCCGCAAACAATAATGCCTTTATAACCGGGCGAACACAGTTCGCCCCTACGGGTTTGTGGTGATGAGATAGATTACACTTGAAAACAACCAATTAACCAAGAAGGAGACATTATGCAGATTTTATCTATCGGAAACAGCTTTTCTTGCGATGCGCATTCCTATTTGTATCGCATTTCCCACGCGGAGAAGAATGACCTCTCTGCGATCAACCTTTCCATCGGCGGCTGCACGCTGGAGCGGCACTACCGCAATATGCTGGGTGACCGTCGGGATTACAGCCTGCTGGTAGGCGGATTGTCCACCGTTCGGCACACCCGCTGTGAAGTAAGTTTTCTCCAAAAGTTTATTATATGTTTTTTATCTTTCGTTTCAAAACCAACTTTATGTTGGCGCAAATACCAATTTTCAAAAGGAGTGCATTATGTTTACCATTAACAAAACAAGTGCCAATGAGGCTGTGGACTATGCCGCGCAGGAGCTAAAAAAGTATCTGCGCATGATGATGCCAAACGACGGAGATGTAAAAATCGCTTACGCGCCCGACGCCACTGACGGTTTTCGGCTGGGGTTAATGCAGAATTTTGGGCTTGACGTTTCCGACGTAAAGGACACCGCTCTGGATGACATTTTGTATATTGACGCAGACAATGATGGCGGAATTATTGCGGGCGACAATCCGCGCTCGGTTCTGATGGCCGTGTATGAATTCTTGCGGCAGAACGGCTGCCGTTGGCTGTTTCCCGGCATAGACGGCGAGTATATTCCCATGAAGAACCTTGAGGCGGTGAAATACCGTCACGTTCCCTCTTGTCGCTACAGAGGTCCTTGCATTGAAGGGGCCTGCTCCCAGCAGGTTCTTTTGGAGGCCATTGACTTTCTCCCCAAGATGGGCATGAATCTGTTTCAGATGCAGTTCCTTGTGCCTACCGTGTTCTATAAACGTTATTATACGCATATGTACAACACCGAGCGTGCGCCCGAGCCGATTACGGAGGCAACCATGCTCCAGTGGAAGACGGCATGTGAAGCCGAGATGGCCAAGCGCGGCATTCAATTCCACGACGTGGGTCACGGATGGACATTGGCGCCCTTTGGTGTGGATATCTCTTCCGGTTGGACGCAGACCGATGATAATGATCTTCCCGACGATGCCAAAAAACATCTTGCTCTTTATAAGGGAAAACGGTCACTTTGTTACGGAATTCCACTGATCACGCAGTTCTGTATGTCCTCTCCAGAGGCGAGAAAAAAGGTAGCCGCTTACATCGCCGATTACTCGGAGATCCATTCCAACGTGGATTATATGCACGTTTGGCTGGGTGACGGAAAAAATAATCACTGTGAGTGCGAGGAATGTGCAAAGAAAAGTGTTTCCGACTGGTATATGATGCTTCTGAATGACATTGACGAGGCGCTTTCGGCCAAGGGGCTGGGTACCCGTATCGTGTTTATCCAGTATAACGAGACCATCTGGGCGCCGACCGATGAGCGAATCAAAAATCCCGATCGCTTTACGCTGATGCTGGCACCCGGTGGGAGAAGCTTTACTCACACATTGAGCGGCAAGACGCCGACAACCGTGCCCTTTGTGCGCAACAAGATCAAGCGCCCCAGGGATCTTGACGATTACATGGCATACTTCAAGGAGTGGCGCAAGATCTGGGACGGTGCGTGTCTTTGTTACGATTATCATTTCTGGAATCATCAGATCGCAGATCCCTCGGGTATGCTTCTGGCAAAGCGAATCTATGAGGATGTAGAATGCTACAAGACAAACGGCATTGACGGAATGATTGCGTGCGGTTCCCAACGCTCCTATTTTCCCATAGGTTTTGCCTATTACGTTTTTGCGAGAAAGCAGTATGATATATCCCTTAGCTTTGAGGCTCTTGTGGCAGAATACTTTGCTTGCGCGTTTGGTGAGGATTGGGAGCAATTTGTCTCTTATCTTTATGGAATCGCGGATTGCTTTGGTCAGGGGTATCTGGAGGGCGAGGAGTCGGCGGATCCTGAGGTCTCGGCGTTTTACAATCCCGAAAGAGCCGAAAAGCTCCGAACGGTTGAAACTGTGGTTGCCAAGGGACGCGAATTGATCAAGTCGCATTATGACTCGGTGGACAGAATCAAAACGGTGTCGGTGAGACTTTTAGAGGAGCATGCGGACTATATCGCACTGTTAGCAAAGACGCTTGCCCCGAAGGCGGACGGCGAAACCGAAAAGGCCCTTGAGGAGTATGCGATCTTCTGCGCACATAATAATCGCCGTGAGATCTACACCGAACGGTATTTTGAGCACTACCTTGCTGTTCGGTATGTTGAGCGTGTGGTAAACGCCAAATCGGCTCCCATGGATTGATGGAGCTTATATTGTCTTTCTGATCGGAATTTTAATGGGGATCTACGCATTTCCCGTAGCCGTAATTGAAAGCTGACAAAGCTCCAAAAGGCTTACTTAAGTAATCTCACACCCCCAAGTAACATAAGGCTTTAAAATACCAAATAACACATTGATTTTCAAGAGGTTTTGAGATAAAATATAATCAAATAACAAAACACGAGGTAAAAAATGAAAAAACTCGGCAACTTAAAAATCAAATCTTCATCCGAAATTAAGGAATCTCGAATAGGCATAGGCTTCGAATGTCTTGACAGAGACCTATACACCCCTGAAAAATGCTACGACCTGTTTGCGCAGACAGGGGCGAAATTTGCCCGTTGCCAGACCGGTTGGGCAAAGACAGAAAAGGTCAAAGGCATATATGACTGGACCTGGCTCGACAGCATTGTCGACAATCTTATTAAGCGAGGCGTTACGCCCTGGTTAAACGTGGGCTACGGAAATCCCATTTATATGTCCGATGCCAATAACCCCACGGCGGTCGGTTTCCCTCCCACCAATTACGGTAATGAAGTTGTAACGGCGTGGCTTAATTTTGCCAAAGCACTTGCGGAGCATTTCAAAGGCAGGATAACTCACTTTGAAATATGGAACGAGCCCGATGACATAAATTTCTGGCAGCCGAAGCTTCCCGACGGTGCAGAATACGGAAATCTTGTAAAGATCACGGGTGACGCCATTAAATCTATTCTTCCAAATGCCAAGATTGGGGCTTGTTCTTCAAAATCCAAGAGTGAGTTTATCAGGCCGCTTTTTGAGACAGTGACTCCCGAAGGTTTGGATTTCTTCTGTTCACACAACTATGATAAGCAACTTGAATTTGGTGAAAAATCAGTAAATTACGAATCTACCAAAGAGCTTATCAAGGACTACAACATGAAAAAAACAGAGTTCTGGATGGGAGAGTGCGGCCACGCATCATGGCACCCGATCGGTCACTGGCTATACCCTCTCGGCGGAGGAAGCGAACACAGGCAGGCCGTGTGGTATCTTCGCCGCGCCCTTTATGATTTGAGATACAACTTAAGGCTAACCTGCTTTTATATAATTGCAGACCCGTGGGAAAAGTCGTACGTAACTGCGAACACAAACGAAAGGAAGCACCCTGCATACGGTATTTTAAACGGTCTTACCTACACACCGAAGATTACCTATACAGCGGTATCCGGTCTCGCAAATTTTCTCGGAGGAGACACGTTACCCACACTTTCAAATCTTCCCGTAACGCTTTCCGTTCCTGTCACAAGCAATCAGCCTTGCCCCATGTCGGTAGCATTTACAAACAACGGCAACGAAGTGTTTGCCTACTGGCTTCCCTACCCCATAGAAGAAGAACGCGGAATTACGGAAAAATGCACCGTAACCTTTGACAAAGCATCAAAAATTACAGAGCCTATAATCATTGATATGCTTAGCTGTACCGTTTACGCTCCAGACGATAGCGATTGGGATGCAGATGCCAAGACGCTCAAGAATCTTCCCATAGGAGAATATCCCTTTGCTGTTTGCGACAGAACAGCCTTTGAAATTTTGAAATAATATAACGGAAATATTTATTCCGTCAAGGGAGAAGAAATGAAAATTACAAAACTTGAACTAATCAAAATAAAACCCAGATGGATGTTTTTAAAAATGTACACCGACACCGATATATACGGTCTTGGCGAGCCCATACTTGAGGGACACGCAAATTCTGTGGAAGCAGTAATAAAGGAATTTGAAGACTATCTCATAGGCAAAGATCCAATGATGATTGAGCATCATTTGCAGGCAATGTACAGAGGCGGATTTTATCGCGGCGGCCCAATCACGCTTTCGGCAATCAGCGGAATTGAGCAGGCAATGTGGGACATAAAAGGAAAATATTACAACTGTCCGGTATACGAAATGCTTGGCGGTAAGTGCCGTGACAAAATAAGAATGTACACCCATATCAAGCGAGCCGGAACAGCAGGCGACTTTCCCATTGAGGAAATGATAAGCATTGCCGACCAAAGACTTGCCGAGGGATACACCGCGCTTAAATACTCTATAATCCCCCCAATCAAACAGGTAGATAACCCTGAAAACACAAAAGCCCACATCGAACGTTTTGCCAAAATAAGAGAGCACATTGGCTGGGGAGTTGACCTTGCCATCGACTTTCACGGCAGAGTAAGCCCTGCTATGGCACTCAGACTTGCCGAGGAACTTAAGCCATATATGCCTTTCTTTATAGAAGAACCTTGTCTCCCCGAAAACGTGGACTGTATGGTAAATATAGCTCGTTCCACCACGATCCCAATTGCCGCAGGCGAAAGACTTTTTGGAAAGTGGCAGTTCCGTGAGCTTATAGAGAAGCAGGCTGTAAGTATTGTTCAGCCCGACATCTGCCATTGCGGCGGTATTTTTGAGGGGAGAAAGATAGCAACCATGATGGAGCTTTACTTCGGTTCTATCGCCCCTCATAATCCACTCGGTCCAATTTCTCTTGCATCTTGTTTGCAGGTGGATGCTTGCTCACCTAACTTTCTGGTACAAGAACATCCCGGAAACCCTGACAAAGGAGATTTGGGCGTTGGCTATATAAAAGATCCGTTTGTAATAAAGGATGGATACATTGACGTTCCATCAAAGCCCGGACTTGGCGTTGAGCTTGACGACGAGGCAATAAAGGAAAAGATCTACGATGGCAAGTGGACCACACCTCGTCAATATTTTGAGGACGGAAGCGTTGCCGATTGGTAAAGGAGGATAAAATGAAAAAATCAGTTTTCGTAACGGGAGCGCACGACGGCACCGGCTTTGCTATTGCTTGCCGTTTTGCGTCCGAAGGATACGACGTTTTTGTCGGAAGCCGCGATAAAAACAAAGCAGAAACGGCGGCAAAAAAGTTAAGCGAACAATACGGAGTATTCACAAAAGGATATACCTATCAAACGGTCACTCTTGATGAAGCCGAGGTGAAATCGATATTTGACGATATCAGAGCGAACGGGTACTTGATCGATACGCTTGTGCTTAATGCCGCAAATCTCGGTGTAGGTCAAGTCAGTCTTGAGGTCGATATAAACGACTTTATGGGCGTTTACACCACAAACATTGGTTGGAATTTTCTTATGGCGCGCGAAGCGGCAAAGCAAATGAAGGAAAAAGGCGGCGGCGCTATCGTTTTTATCGGTTCAAATTCATCAACAAGAGTGACAGAAAACCGATGCGCGTACTGCTCCTCCAAAAGTGCTATAAACGCAATGTCAAAGTCATTCGCCGTGGATTGGGGAAAATACGGTATCCGTTCAAACTGCGTGCTTCCGGGTATGATAAAAACCCAACGCTGGGAGCAGAATCTCAACAACATAAAATACTGTCTCCCAAACTACACCCCCATTGAAGATATAGCCTCCTTTGAGGACGTCGCAAATGCGGCTTGGTATCTTGGAAGCGACCAATCACGCAACACAACCGGAGCAGAGATAGTAGTAGATGGCGGCATGCTTGCCCAACTTACGCCTAATATTGACAGAGAACTTTGGAAAGGCCGATAAACATTATAGTCTACTTTCCGTGGATTATTCAAAATGATATTGACTTTAAAATCTTGTTGTTTTATAATATGTTTTACAATATATAAAAAGCTATCTCAACACAAGGAGACAAAATGAAATACGACGTTATAGATTTTGCTAAACATGAGCTTAACAAATATCTTGATAGGCTTGGTGTTTCGGCAAATATAGAGTTTAGAATACAGCCGTCACTTTGTGACGTGGAGACGCCGCTTTACGACGATGCAATCGAAATTTATGTAAAAAACAAAAAGGGGCACATCTGCGGCTCCAATGAACGAAGCGTGCTTATAGGTGTGTACCGTTTACTCGAGGAATGGGGTATCCGTTGGGTTCGTCCCGGTAAGAACGGAACCTATTACCCTAAGAACTGTGACTGTCATGATATTGTGATTTGCGAAGCCGCCTCAAAGCGCCACCGCACAATGTGCATTGAGGGGGCGGTCAATCTTGAAAATGTGCTTGATATGGTAGAATGGCTTCCTAAAGTCGGATTTAACGGATATTTTATTCAATTTGATGACGCCTTTATTTTCTTCGACAGGTGGTATTCGCACAGAAGCAGCACGGTCAAAAAGCCCGAACCGTTTGATGCCGAAGCCTCTATGAAATACGTAAAAATTATTTCCGCAGAAGTAAAAAAACGAGGAATGATGCTTCATAGGATGGGACATTGTTGGACCTGCAATCCTTTTGGCGTTGTTATAAACAGCTGGGACGAAATTGACCCCAAAGAGATTCCCGAAAGCTACAGGAATATTTGTGCCCTCTTAGGCGGGAAGCGAGAGGTTTGGAAAAATAAGCCTCTTGCCACCCAGCTTTGCTATTCAAACAAAAAGGTGCGCGACACTATCTCGGATGCTGTAATAAACTACGTAAAAAGCAATCCCGAAACCGACGTTATACACTTTTGGTTAGGAGACTATTTCAACAACTATTGCGAGTGCGACGAGTGCTTGAAAACAAGCATTTCCGATCACTACGTCACTTTGGTTAACGAGATAACGTCAAAAATGGAAAACGAAGGACTTGAAACCGCTGTGGTATTCAATTGCGGTTACAACGCAGCTCTCCCACCTCAAGAGGTTAAACTCAGACATCCCGAAAAGACAATGCTGATGTTTGCTCCGATTTCCCGAACATTTGGTGAAGCCTTCCCCGAAAAATTCAACGTTACCGAAGCAAAGAAATTCCCGCACAACGGATTCACAAATCCACGTTCGGTTGACGAAAACCTTTCATATCTGTACGAATGGGAAGAATATTATAAGGGTAACATCGTTGACTTTGACTACCACCTTATGTGGGATCATATTTTAGATGCGGGAGGAGAGTGCATAGCCAAGGTTATTCACACAGATATCCGAAATCTGAAAAATCTTGGAATGAACGGATTTATAAGCTGTCAGCTTCAACGAAACTCATTTCCAACATCCATAGCCATGACGGTTATGGGAAAGACGCTTTGGAACAATGACACCGATTTTGAAACGGTCAAAAAGGAGCTTTACGCAGCCTCGTTTGGCGAGGATATGGCAGATGCTATGTGCAAATATTTTGCCAAGCTTTCAAGAGGTTTTGACATAGGCTCAATAAGAGCACAAAAGCCATATAACAAAGATATTTTCATAACAAATATGAAATCCGCACTTGATGCAATGGCAAAAATGAAGCCGATTGCAGAGGTGCGTACGACCGACACAGACCCGTGCAGAGCCGAATGCTGGAAAATGGTTGCGCTTAATGCGGAACTTTATTCGATAATCGGTGAGGCTATTCTCGTCCGTATTGAGGGAGATATTGATAGAAGCCAAGAGCTTGTAAAATCGGCAACACAACTTGCGTGGGAGAAAGAAGACGAGCTTCAGGTTGCCCTCGACTGCTCCTTCTTTGCCAGAATGACCAAAACAAGAATCACCCCCGAAAAGGCAATTGCCTTTAAAGACGTATAAAAAAAGAGGACGGGAAAGGCTGGTTCTCATAAGGAAGTTTGATATTGTTTTGTAGGGGCGTTCATCGAACGCCCGCGGGCGACCAATGGTCGCCCCTACGGATAAACAAATTTGATCCGCAGAAAACAAAAATTAACCCCAACAGATTTTCAAAGTCTGTTGGGG
>JAZKYO010000041.1:0-25167 GCA_045612185.1 Eubacteriales bacterium | reverse complement strand
ATGAAATTTGCATCGCTATGTATAACAAATTTAATTGATATAACAACCATTTTGTTTGATATTTTAATTGTGTTTGCATGGACCGTCGAGGACGCCGGTCCCTACAAACGAACGCATTTATGCGCAGAAAAACGAGGTGTCTAGCCGAGTTTTTCGGACTGCGACGGCTATGTTCGCACAATCTTTAAACCGTGGGGGCGAAGCCGTGACGCCCCCGCCGGCGAGGCGGCTACAATTTGTCGGAATCACATTTTTTACGCAAAAAAGGAGCTGTATTCTTAATGAATCAGCCCCTTTTCAAATTCAATTCCGACAGGAAACGGTACATTCAAAGTCCGACACGCAAATCATCTGCGTTTGAGCTTACCAATAACGCGGCCTCCGCACCAAACGCTCTGGAAGTCCTTAAGCATTATATCGCCATAGCTCTTATTGAGCGAAATAAGTCTGTCACCACCGAAAATTTTGAAATATCCACTTCCGTCAAGCAGGAATATTCCCGGCTCTCCGACCTCTACGCTGTCGCAATCGGTTACAAGCAGAATGTCGCCATCCTTATACTTAGGCTCCATACTGTTTCCGCTTATCTTGAGCGCAAAATCAGCCTCCGAGGTTTTGCTGTTATCGGGAATGTATATTCTCTCCCCTGCGTCCTCATCCGCAAACACACTCGAGCTTTCGTCAAGGAACTCGCCAATCCCTGCGGACACGGGAAGTTCATACAGCCTTATGGCGCGTTTTCCAAAGTGCTTTGAAGCCCCTGCCTCCGCTATTCTCGCACGCACCTCGTCAGCAGACAGCACCTTTGCTCCGCTTTTCTCCGAATACTCCGAGCAGGTCACTCTCTGAAGCTCCTTATCAACCACAAGCGCGCAAAGCTCCTTGCCGTGCGTGTCAAGCTTACGGTAATTTTCCACAAGCCTTATCTCACCTGCGTCAAGCGTAAAATTGTTATGATTCTCGGGTATTCCCAAAATAATGTAATCAAGTGAACAACCAAGCGCGTCGCATATGGCGACAACGTTTGAAAGCTTTGGAGAGTCGCTTATTCCCGCAAGAATTTTGCTAAGCGTTCCAAGCGGAATACCCGTCATTTCCGAAAGCATATCGTTTGTTATTTTACGCTCACTTTTGATTTTTTTAATTCTTTCAATATAATCCATACGCACTCCTCCAATCTTCGGTTGTAGGTTTGGGGACACTTCCCCTTTACAAGCACATTGTACCACACTTTTTCCACTTTGTAAAGAGGTTTTTCAAAAAAACTTTCCAAAAACGAAAACTTTTTTTCTTTTTCGGGAATTTTCTCAACCATTTATGCGCCGTTATTCCGTTTTTGGTCTTAAGTCAGCTAAAAAGCTTTCCTATGGCTGTCGCAATAATTTTCGTGCCACCTTCTATCAAAAATGATAAATCGCAAGGCACAGAAAGGTAGCCTTCGGCGTACTCCTCCCCTGTAGGAATCAGCGCCGTAGGAAATCCTACAGCCACAACGGGAAGTCCCACGCTTTCTCGGTTTAATCCCCCATCACGTCTCCCTACACCGCTTCCCTGAGCTATTCCGCTGTCTGACAGCTGTATTACACGCCCCACTCGCTCAAGTGACCGTGCGGCGAGTGAATCCACCGCCACTATCAAATCAGCGTCGGATACCTTCCCAATTCCGCGCGCAAGCTCCGCAGTGGGAATTCCGCTTTTTCCGAAAACGCCAGCCGCAACAACTGCCATTTTATCATTTGGTAAAAGCTCTCGGCAAACTCTGTCTCCTAAGGAATCGTGAGTAATATCACCGTTTCCAAGCCCCAAAACAAGAATTTTAAAAGCTTTTTTTTCGCCCACCGCGTTTTCGCACAGCGCCAAAAGCTCCTTTGACAGAATTGCGGCTATTTCAGCCTCGGCTTCCTCTCCTATTTCTCCTATATTACCAAAGCTGACGCTTACGTAGCGCCCCGCTGACCGTCCCACAAGCCCCGCCTCGCCTTTACTCAGATCTATCCGCGACACTCCGCAATGTATATGCTCTACTCTCTCGCTTTTCACAGGCAAATTTGCCGTTTTTCCGCATTCGCACAGCAAATCGGCGGTAAAATTCTCGCTAATTCTTTTCTCGACCATAATTTTAAGCCTCGCTTTGTAAACTTTTTGAAAATTAACAATCTTTTTCTTGACGAATCGGTTCAAAAGGAGTATACTATGAGATAATGATTTTACAGATACGTCTGTATTAATATGTTCAAATTGCACAGTTTTAAAACTTTTCTTTGTGCATTTATCCAAAGATTAAATTTGTTGTATTTATGGTGTTGATAAATTTGTCTTTTAATGGTATAATGTATTGAATAGTATTCTGTGCAACAGAGTCATCTATAGGAGGAAAAACAAAAATGACAAAGCGTATAGTTGCTTTACTTATGGCACTTCTTATGCTCGCTATCGGACTTGCTTCCTGCGGAGCTAAGGACGAAGAGGACAGAGGTGCGTACATTTCCATGTATATTGCCGACGAGGTTTATGATTTTGACCCCGCCAACGCATACAACAACGCCTCGGCGCTGAAGGTTGTAAGCCTTCTCTACTCTCCCCTTTTCTCTCTTGACGAGAAAGGCAACGTAAAAAAGGAACTGGTTGACTCCTACTCTATCTACGAGGACGCCAAGGCAGGAGAGTACAAGCTCACTCTTAAGCTTAAAAAGACTTTCTGGAGCGACGGTACGCAGATTTCCGCGAACGACGTCGTTTTCGCTTGGAAGCGTATTCTGGAGGTTGAGGCTACCAGCGGCGCGGCTTCGCTTCTCTTTGACATAAAGAACGCCCGCAAGGTTAAGGCAGGAGACTGCTCTATCGATGACCTTAAGGTTTACGCGGTAAACACCACCACTCTTGAGATCTATTTCGAGGAAAAGCTTAACGAAAGCGGAAAGCCCGATATTGATTACGACGGCTTTATTCGTAATCTTACAAGCTACGCCCTCGTTCCTCTCCGCGAGATGATCGTGTCCAGAACAACCGACTGGGCTAAGAAACCCGCAACAATGGTTTGCAGCGGTCCTTTCACTCTCCGCAAGATTTCTTACGAGAAGGATACCAAGGGTCTCACACTTGAAAGAAACGCTTATTACATGAGAGACAAGGAAGTAGACAAGCTTGACAAATCGGTAATACCTTACAGACTTGTTGTTGACTACACCAAGTCCGAGTCCGAAATTATGCAGGCTTACGAAAACGGCGAAGTATTCTACGTTGGTGAGATTCCCTTCTCCGCACGCGCTGATTACGCTAAGAAGGCTAAGGTGGAGGACGCTATGTCTACTCACACCTACTACCTCAACGAAAACGCTGAGATAAACGGTGAAAAGCTCTTTGCCAAGAAGGAAGTTCGCGAGGCTCTCTCACTTGCTATCGACCGTGAGGCTATTGCCGAGGCGGTTGTGTTCGCAAAGGCTGCAAACGCCCTCGTTCCCTACGGAGTATTCAACGGAAACTCCTCGGGCAAGGATTTCAGAACTGTTGGCGGTAGCCTTATTGCCACGAGCGCTGATATAAACGCGGCAAAAGCTAAGCTTTCTTCCGCAGGTGTAAAGGCAAGCGATTACAGCTTCAAGATCATGGTTGCCGATTACGACGTGGCTCACACCACCATCGCAAACATGGTAAAGGACGCTTGGACACAGCTTGGATTCAAGGTAACGATTGACGACGTAAAGGTTATCGTTAACGACGATATGGGTACTACAAACGAAGTTCCGATCGACATCAGAGACGACGTTTTCCAGGAAAGATTCGCAGCGGGCGACTATGAGGTTGCGGCTGTTGACCTTGTAGCTTACTCCCCCGATGCTTTCGGAATTCTCGCTCCCTTTGCTCTCGGCTTCTCAGGTCAGGGTATGGACATGGACCTTAAGGATGAAACCACAGGTCAGCCCTACTACGTAACGCCCTCTCACATTACAGGTTTCAACAACGACAGCTACACAGCTATCATCGAGAAGGCTTACAACACCGCTTCGGTAGCGGCAAAGGCTGAGGTTCTTCACGAGGCTGAAAGCGCGCTTCTTGCTGAGATGCCCGTTATCCCCGTAGTATTCAACGAGGACGCTTACCTTGTAAGAAAAGACCTTTCGGGAATCAAGGAGACCTACTACTCCACAAGAAACTTCGCAAGAACAAAGCTTAAAAACTACAAGGCTTATCTCCCTGAAGAATAATAACTGAATTCCAGAACGGCGGTCGCATGACCGCCGTTCTTTTGTTTTTGAAAAAGTAACACCGCGCGCCGATATTTTTGCAAAAAAATATAGACAACCGACAAAAAATGTGGTATACTATAATGGTAAAATTGTATCAAAGAGGCGATAATATGAAAATTACACCTTTTTACGGACGGGGCTGGGAATCAAACTCCTACCTTGTGTCAAGCGACGGACACGCGGCGCTTATCGACGCGGGCGTGGCAACCAAAACCTTGCTTGAAACGTTGGAAAAAGAAAACGTGAAGCTTGAATATATTCTTCTCACCCACGGGCACTTTGACCACACGATAACAGCCGACGAAATACGCAAGTCTACCGACGCAAAGCTTATGATTCACGAAAAGGACACAGAAATGCTTGCTGACCCCGAAAAAAGCGCCTTGGCACTATTTTTCGGAAGATACGACACCGTTGCCCCCTGTGACATCGCCTTGAGAGACGGTGACAGCATATTGCTCGGCTCGCAAGAGCTTAAAGTCATACACACGCCGGGACACTCCAAGGGCTCGGTTTGCTATATTGGCGACGGCTGTATTTTCACGGGTGACACGCTGTTTGACGGTGGATTCGGACGTTTTGACTTGCACGGCGGTAGCTTTGAAGAATTAAAAAATTCGCTGAGAAGCTTGAAGTCGCTTAACCCGAATCTTGATATGTATTCCGGACACGGAACAAGCGCAAAGCTTGGCGAGGCACTTGAATTACTGACTATTATATAAATGAAAGGCTTTTAAAAACATGGACTACAACTATCTGGCGGAATTGCTCTTTCCGCATATCAAAACCACACCGGAAGATATGGAGGCGCGCTATCCCGCACGTCAGCTTCCCGAGGGAGCTAAGGTAACCCGTTTTGCTCCCAGCCCCACGGGCTTCGTGCATTTTGGAGGACTCTTCCCCTCAACGGTTGCCGAGCGTCTCGCTCATCAGTCGGGCGGCGTGTTCTATCTCAGAATAGAGGACACCGACGCAAAGCGAGAGGTTGAGGGCGCGGCAGAAGCGCTTATACGCACTCTTGCGACTTATGGAATAGAATTTGATGAAGGCGCTATTCTTGACGAAAGCGGAAAAATTTCCGACAAGGGCGCATACGGCCCCTACAAGCAGAGCGCAAGAGGTGAGATTTATCAGACCTTTGCGAAGCAGCTTGTAAAAGAGGGCAAGGCTTACCCTTGCTTTACTACCGAGGAAGAGCTTGACGAGCTTCAGCAAGTTGACAAAAAAGCGGAAATCAAAAACACCGACTGGCAGGCTGAGGCTGAGAAAAAGAGAGCCGAAATGCTCGCTCGCCGCAACTTCACAATAGAAGATGTTGAGGAGCACTTAAAGGCAGGTCACCCCTTTGTTATAAGAATCCTTGCCGAGGGCAATCCCGACAACAAGATAAAGTTTACCGACCTCGTTAAGGGCGCTATTGAAATTCCCGAAAACGACGAGGACTTCGTGCTTCTAAAATCTGACGGAATCCCCACCTATCACTTTGCTCACGCAGTAGACGACCACCTTATGGGCACGACCCACGTTATACGTGGCGAGGAGTGGCTTCCCAGCCTTGCAAAGCATCTTCAGCTTTTCAGATATCTCGGCTTCAAGACCCCCAAATACATGCACATTTCGCAAATCATGAAGCTCGACGAGAACGGCAACAAAAAAAAGCTCTCCAAGCGCGATATGGGCGCTAATTTGGACGATTACACCCGTATGGGCTACTGTCCCGAGGCTGTTTGCGAGTATATTATGACACTTCTCAACTCCAACTACGAGGAGTGGCACGCGCAAAACGCGGACAAGGGCTACAAGGATTTCCCCTTCAACATCAAAAAGATGTCGGTTTCGGGCTGTTTGTTTGACTTCGACAAGCTTGGCGACGTTTCAAAGAACGTAATTTCAAAAATGGACGCAAAGGACGTTACCGAAAAGGTGACAGTCTGGGCGCTTGAGTTTGACCCCGATTTTGGAAAGGCGCTTGCGGCGGACAAGGACTTTGCCGAGAAGATATTCGCCATCGGTCGCGGCGGAAAAAAGCCGAGAAAAGATCTTGCTACGTGGGCTGACGCTAAGCCTTACATGGGATTCTTCTACGATGAATTTTTCAAGGTAGAGGACTGCTATCCCGAGAATTTTGACAAAGCTGACATCGCGGCAACTCTCGAAAAGTTCCTTGAGACCTACGATGAAAATGACGACATGAATACTTGGTTTGACAAGGTTAAGGCTATCGCCGACTCGCTTGGCTTCTCCCCGGACATGAAAGCCTACAAGCAGAACCCCGAGGCGTTCAAGGGCAGCGTTGCCGACACAAGTATGTTTATACGCGTAGCGGTTACAGGAAAGCAGAACGCCCCCGACCTCTACACTGTAATGCAAATTATAGGCAAAGAAAAGACAACCGAGAGAATATGCAAAATGGTGTCAAGTCTCAAAGCTTAACACTCAGAAAGGACACACAAAACAATGGAAGAAATCAACAGCAACTTTATACACGAAATTATAGACAACGACCTTGCGGACAACCCCGGGCTTAAAATCCACACCAGATTTCCCCCTGAGCCTAACGGATATCTTCACATCGGTTCGGTAAAAGCTATCTGCATCAACACCGACGTTGCAAACAAATACAGCGGTCTTTTTAATCTCCGCTATGACGACACCAATCCCGCAAAAGAGTCAGACGAGTTCGTCCGCTCTATCCGTGAAGACCTTGAGTGGCTTGGCGCTACCCCCACAGGCGGCGTATTCTACGGCTCGGACTATTTCGGCAAATGCTACGAATTTGCAGTACAGCTTATAAAGCAGGGTGACGCTTACGTTTGCGATCTTTCCAAGGACGACCTTGCCGACTACAAGGGCACAGACCGCGCAGTGGCTTCCAAGGAGTCTCCTTACCGCAACCGTTCGGTAGAAGAAAACCTTGAGCTTTTCGAGCGTATGAAAAACGGAGAATTTGAGGACGGCGCGCGCACGCTTCGCGCCAAAATAGATCCCTCATCCGACAACCCCTATCTCCGCGACCCCGTTATTTACCGAATCAAGCACATTCACCATCACCGTCAGGGCGACGAGTGGTGTGTATATCCCATGTACGACTTTGCCCACCCCATTCAGGACGCGCTTGAGGGCATCACTCACTCGCTTTGCTCAAGCGAATTCCGCAACCACAGACCTCTTTACGACTGGGTTGTAGAAAAGATCGGCTTCGAGCAGAAGCCCCATCAATGGGAGTTCGGACGCATGAACATCACCTACACGGTTATGTCCAAGCGCTATCTCCGTCAGTTAGTTGAGGAAGGTCACGTGGACGGCTGGGACGACCCCAGATTGCCTACCCTTTGCGGTCTCCGCCGCCGCGGATACACCCCCGGCGCGCTCTTCACCTTCGTGCGAGAAGCTGGCGTTACAAACACCGACCACACGGTTGATATCAGACAGCTTGAGGCTTGCGTGCGTGACGACCTTAACGAAAACGCTTTGCGCCGCATAGGTATCGCAGAGCCTATTAAGGTAATTATCGACAACTATCCCGAGGACAAAGAGGAGATGATTTCTCTCCCCAACCACCCACAAAAGCCCGAGCTTGGCACACGCGACGTTCCCATGACCCGCGAGGTGTATATCGACGCTTCCGACTTTGCCGAGGTTCCGCCTCCCAAGTTCTTCCGTCTCAAGCCCGACGGTGAGGTTCGTCTTATGGGCGGATACATCATCAAGTACGCGGGAATCGAGAAGAACGAGGACGGCTCTATCAAGTGCATACACGCCACAGCCGACCTTGAAACAGGCAACGGTATGCCCGCCGACGGCAGAAAAATCAAGGGTACTATCCACTGGCTTTCGGCTAAGTACGCAAAACCCGCTACGCTTATGCTTTACGACCGCCTTTTCAACATCGAAAATACTGCCGACGTTCCCGAGGGCAAGACTTATCTTGACTTCCTTAACGAAAACTCGCTCACAAAGCTTGAGGGCGCAGTCGTTGAGCCTTCGCTTGAAGATGCCGAGGCGGGTGAGAAATTCCAGTTCGTTCGCTTCGGATATTTCTGCAAGGACAGCAAAAACAAGGACACCTTTAACCGCATAGTAGAGCTTAAAGACAGCTTTCCCAAGAAATAACGCGCCATAATGCAAAATACGAAAAATGACGTTTTCAAAACGTCATTTTTCTGAAACGGCAACAGAAAGGTAAAGACTTATGTTAGAGAAAATTATTCTGATATACCTTGCGGCGGTATCGCTTATATCGGTAATCGTCTGCATTTACGACAAAATTATTTCCAAAAAAGACCGTGTTGAGCTGAGAATTCCCGAAAAAACGCTTATTCTCCTCTCTGTAATCGGCGGATCACTTGCTATGTACATAACCATGCAAATGACACGCCACAAAACAAAGCACGCCAAGTTTATGATAGGTATTCCCGTTATAATGGTACTTCAGGTTGTTTTGATAATCTGTTATTTTTACTTTTTAAAATAATCCCAAGGAGATATTACCATGAGAAAAATCAGTGTTGCCGCATCTATACTTCACAAATCCACCACCGACATTGACGCCATTTGCGCCATGTACAAAGCAAACGGAATAGACGGCGTTGACTTCGGGTTCGACTGCTATACCGCCGCCAACGGTTTCCGTGAAAAATTCTATTCAAGCCAGACAATAGACGAGCTGAAAGCATTTTTCACGCCCTACAAAGAGGCCTTTGAGAGACACGGAATAGCGGTTGTGCAGACACATCCCCCCTTCCCCACGCAAAAGCTTACTGACAGTGCAAACGAAACCAAAGAGGAATATAACGCCCGCGCTCTTGACGCAACAAAAAAGGCGCTTGAGCTTACCGCATTTTTCGGTTGCAAATACGCAGTCGTACACCCCGTACACGGTTTGATAGACATTGAGTACGACGAGCAGAAAAAGGCTAATATGAAATTCTATGCTCAGCTTATGGACGATGCCAGAAGGTTTGGCGTTACCATCTGCCTTGAAAATATGTGGAACAGACGCGACGGCGGCGCTATCTTTGACAGTGCCTGCTCAGACCCATACGAAGCCTGCGACTACATCGACACGCTTAACGATATGGCGGGCGAAGAGCTTTTTGCGTTCTGCTTTGACGTTGGACACGCAAATCTCACGGGTAAGAATATGAGAGCCACGCTCCGCCAGCTTGGAAAGAGAGTAAAGGCGCTTCACATTCATGACACCGACAAACTCGAGGACAAGCATACAATTCCCTATGCTCATATAGGAACAAAAGGCGTGTCATTAACCGACTACAATGGATTTTTGGCGGGTCTCCGCGATATCGGATACGAGGGCGAGATAAGCTTTGAGATTGGAAACGCCTTCAAGGTGTTCCCCGTTCCAACCCACCCTGCGCTTTGCGGTTTAATATCATCAATAGGAAAATATTTCGAAAACGAAATATCGAAAAAGATTTAAGTTTTCAGAGCCGTGCTGTAAGCACGGCTCTTTTTTGATTGGAGTTAGTAAAGTGAGACTTTATGTAATTTTAAAAAATCTACTAACCAAGTTTATATTTTCGCAAAACACTATTTACAAAATACTATTTTTGCTGTATAATAATTTATATAAAGGAATATAAAGGAGAATAAAATGAAAAATCTTTGTGCCGTAATTATGTTTATTATTGCGATGGGTTTGCTTTTCTCTTGTGGTGTTGCGCCAAAAGATACAGAAATCAATGCTGACACTTCAAAATCGCCCCCAACAGAAACCGACGCTCCCGAAGCAACTGATCCCGACATAAAAGACGAGCCACAAAAGCACGTTGTTGCGGTCATTATGGGACGTGCAAGAATTCCAAGCATAAGTGGAAAATACAACACTTGGCAAAATAGCGGCAAGGACCTTGCGCACCGCCCCGACATGACCACCGAGGACGGATTGCGTGATATAGCATCGGTATACTACCCCTCAATCGGTCTTTACGACGTCACCGACCCTGACTATCAGGAATATATGATGCAGCTTTGCAAAATGTGCTACGTGGACACCATAAACTACTACGTCAGCTCTGTAAGCGATACCGACGAGGGCAGTTGGTGGGGTGACAGCTTTACAAATACCACGCTCCCCATGCTTAAAAAATACGGACTTTACAGCACCGCAAGACTTGAAGCCCCCCAAAACGCCGTAGTGGGCGAGGACACGTCAAAGGTAAGAAAAAGCTTTAGTGACATTCTGAACAAGCTTGGCGACAGCGTTCTTACAATAGACGGCAGACCCGTGCTTTCGCAGTTCACGGTTTCGGGAATAACTCCCGACACGGTCGAGGACTGGAAGGTTGAATACTTTGCACAATACGGCACAGTTCCCTTCTTCATGGTCAGAGAAGCAAGCACTTTTCTCGCTGACAAATGGAATTGCGTGGTTGACGGCTACTACGGCTGGGCTGAGCTTGACGACGTAAACAGCCTGCCCCTTGAATACACCGAAAACAACGGTGACTACCGCAGACACGCTACCGTAGAACAGGCAATAAACAATCATAAGTATTATCTTGAGCGAATCAAAGAGCTTATAGCAGAGGGGAAAGTGACCTACTATGCAGAGGGTCTTTGCCCCGGATTTGACGACCTTGCCGTTTGGGGTTGGGGTACCGGTCCCAGAAAAATCGAGCGTGGCGACACCGCACTTTACGAGTACAAATGGCAGTCGGCTGTAAACAACGATTTCCCTATGGTAGATATTGTTACGTGGGACGACTGGGGCGAAGCCACCACTATTGAGCCTACGCTTGAATATGGCACAGACTATCTTGAAATAACAAGAAAATACGCCGCAGAGTACAAGGGCATAGAAGCAAACACCGCAAGCCTTGAGCTTCCCGGTTGGATTTACAAGATAAGAAAGACAACCACAGACAAAGCCGTTCTTACTAAAATGGACGAGGCATCACAGCTTATCGCTGACGGAAAATTCGACGAGGCTGAGGCTTTGGTCGCTCCTTACGTTTCGGTGTTGAAGATCCCAGAGACCTCCAAAGATTTCTTCAACTATCCCACAACTCCCACCACACCAATGGTCAGCGAAGCTGTTTCGCCCGTTCCCACAGTCGGAGCAAACGGAGAGGAAATATTCCACCCCATCGCCGACACCTATATAAAAATATCCACAAGCAAGTCGGCTGACGCAGGCAACGAAACCCTTTTGAAGGTTAAAAGCGCTGATTCCACATCTTTGACAAGACACACCTATATTAAATTCGACACTTCGAAAACACAGATTTCCGAAATTAAAAAGGCTACTCTCAGGCTGTATTGCAGCTTTGCCAGCAGCAAACCTGAGGAAATTGAGAGCCGCGACATCAACCTTTACGCCGCGGACACCAACTGGAAAGAGCAAAACTTTTCGTGGAGCACAAAACCGTCGCTTGCAACAAAGCTTTGCGACATTGAATCATCAAGGTTTGTAGGCAAAACCTGGATAGAAATTGACGTTACCGACTACCTGAGCGCCCATATTGGCGAAATCTTCGCTTTCGCAATTATCAACGAGGGACAGGATACCGACAATAATCATCTTGAATTCAACTCAAGAGAGGCTGACACCTACAAACCGGAACTTGTTATTGAATAAAATATGTAAAAAACTTTTAAAAACCTCTTGAAAAATCCCATTAAATGTGTTATACTGTAATTTGTTAAACGCTGTGATGAAGTTCGCGACTTCTTGTAGCGCGCCAAAGAGAGGACCGACGGGGCTGAGAGCGGTCTGCGCGCGTGAGGTTTGCCTTTCGCTTCGGAGTGGGCTTTGTGAAACCAAGTAGCAAAGCACGGCAGACACCGTTATCGGTCGGCAGAGTGTTAGCTTTTGCTAAAATACGGGTGGTACCGCGAGGCTTTCGTACCTCGTCCTGTTTTGGACGGGGTACTTTTTTATTCTGTCAATACAAGTACGTAAATCGGAAAGAATATAAATTGAAAGGAACTTAAAATGAGAGAAAAGTTACAAAACATTCTTGACGAGGCTCTCGGCGCTATTAATTCGGGCGCTGACCTCGAACAAATCAGAATCAAATATCTCGGAAAAAAGGGTGAGCTTACCGCCGTTTTGCGCGGAATGGGTCAACTTACACCCGAGGAGCGCCCCGTTATCGGTCAGCTTGCCAACGACGTGCGCGCAAAAATCGAAGAAGCGCTTGAAGGCGCCGCAAGCACACTCAAGGCTAAACAGCTTGAGGAACAGCTCAAAGCAGAAAAGCTTGACGTTACAATGCCCTCTACACGCGCAAAGCTCGGTCATCACCACCCCTTGACCCTTGTCCAGCGCAGACTTGAGGACATTTTCATCGGCATGGGCTTCTCTATTGTTGAAGGTCCTGAGGTGGAATACGACTACTACAACTTCCAAGCGCTCAACATTCCCGAAAATCATCCCGCCCGCGACACGCAGGACACTTTCTATATTACCGACAATATCCTGCTTCGTTCCCAGACCTCTCCCGTTCAGGTAAGAACCATGGAGAAGCAGAAGCCGCCCATCCGCGTGGTTTCTCCCGGACGCGTTTACCGTTCCGACGCTCTTGACGCTTCCCACTCGCCCCTTTTCCACCAGTTTGAGGGTCTTGTGGTCGACAAGGGTATCACAATGGGCGACCTTAAGGGCACGCTTGAAAGCTTTGCGAAAACTATGTTCGGTGAGAACACGAGAACACGTTTCCGCCCCCATCACTTCCCCTTCACAGAGCCTTCGGCAGAGGTTGACGTTTCTTGCTTTATGTGCGGTGGAAAGGGTTGCCGTCTTTGCAAGGGCGAGGGGTGGATAGAAATTCTCGGTGCGGGTATGGTTCACCCCTTCGTGCTTTCCAACTGCGGCATTGACCCCGAGGAATATTCAGGCTTTGCTTTCGGTATGGGTATAGAGCGTATCGCAATGATCTCCTACGGCGTTGATGATATCCGTCTCTTCTACGAAAACGACGCAAGATTTATTGAACAGTTCTAAAGGAGGTACGCAAGATGAATTTATCAATGAAATGGCTGGCTGATTACGTTGACGTCAGCGATATAAACGTTAAAGATTACTGCGACCGCATGACCGACACGGGTTCTAAGGTTGAGGGCTACGAGCTGCTTGGCGAGGACATCGTAAACGTTGTGGTTGCGAAAATTGAAAAGATCACTCCCCACGAAAACAGCGACCACCTTCAGGTTTGCCAGATGAACGTGGGTAAGGACGAGCTTACACAAATAGTTACCGGCGCGCAGAACGTGTTTGAGGGCGCTATCGTGCCTGCGGCTCTCCCCGTAGCAAAGCTTCCCGGTGACATTACCATCAAGGCGGGCAAGCTCCGCGGAGTTGAGTCTAACGGTATGCTCTGCTCTATCGGCGAGCTTGGTCTTACCGAGCACGACATGCCCGGTGCCAACAACGACGGAATTCTTATTCTCGGTGACGAGTACGCCGACAAGCTTGGCATGGATATCCGCGAGGCTCTTATGCTCGACGACAAGGTAGTAGAGTTTGAGATAACCTCTAACCGCCCCGACTGCCTTTCGGTAATCGGTCTCGCCCGCGAGACCGCGGTTTCCTTTGACCGCGAATGGACACTCAAAGCCCCCGTTGTAAAGGGCGCAGGAGACGGAGACAAGATAGAAAATCATTTGAGTGTAAAAATAGACGCTCCTGATCTTTGCTATAGATATATGGCGAGAGTTGTTAAAAATGTAAAAATCGCGCCCTCGCCTCTTTGGCTCAGAATGAGACTTCGCGCCGCAGGCGTAAGACCTATCAACAACATAGTTGACATTACTAACTACGTTATGCTTGAATACGGTCAGCCAATGCACGCATTCGACTACGCTCAGCTTGACGGCTCTAATATCATCGTAAGACGCGCGGCAGATGGAGAGTGCTTCAAGTCGCTTGACGATATCGACCACACTCTTGACAGCTCTATGCTTGTAATCGCCGACGAAAAGAAGGCTTGCGCTCTTGCGGGCGTAATGGGTGGAGCTAACAGCGAAATCACAGGCAGCACCGCAACGGTAGTATTTGAAAGTGCTTGCTTCTCAGGTCCTTCGGTACGTGTTACCGCCAAGAAAAACGGTATGAGAACCGAATCCTCCGCACGCTTTGAAAAGGGTCTTGACCCCGAAAACTGCTACGCGGGACTTGAGAGAGCCTGCGAGCTTGTTGAGCTTCTCGGTGCGGGTGACGTGGTAGACGGAATTATCGACGTATACCCCACAAAAACCGCCCCCGCAACGCTTAGGCTTGACGCAGACGTTATCAATCATTTCCTCGGAATACACGTTACCGAGGATTATATGAAGGAAATTCTCACAAAGCTTGAGTTTACTATTGACGGTGACAAGATAACAGCCCCCACATTCCGTGCCGACATCGGTTGTATGAACGACGTGGCTGAGGAAATCGCGCGTATCTACGGCTACAACAAGATTGAAGCCTCGGCTATCCGCGCGGAGACCACCCAGGGCGGCAGAACTCCCAAGCAGCAGTTTGAGGTTGACCTTTCCGACCTTCTTTGCGATATCGGACTTGATGAGATTCACACCTACTCCTTCATCAGCCCCAAGTATTACGACAAAATCAGACTTCCCGAGGACAGCTTGCTTCGCAAGTCTATCGTTATTTCCAATCCTCTCGGTGAGGACACCAGCGTTATGCGTACCACAGCCCTTCCTTCCATGATGGAAGTTGTAGCCCGCAACAAAAATATGGGCAACGAAAACGTATGGCTTTACGAGATGGCAAGCACCTATATTCCCAACGGTGACGGTGAGCTTCCCACAGAGGGCAAGTCTCTCGTTCTCTCGGCTTACGGCGACGTCGACTTCTACAAAATAAAGGGTGTTATTGACGAGATAATGGAAGTTTCGGGCGTAAAGGCGTCCTACGCTTCCTACTCCGAGGATAACGCTTACCACCCCGGACGCTGCGCAAAAATCTCGGTTGGTGAAAAGGAAATTGGTGTTATAGGACAGATTCATCCGCTCACTGCAAGCAACTATGACATGGATATTCCTGTTTACGCAGCAGTTATCGACTTTGATATTCTCTTTAACGTGGCAAATCGCTCCAAGCACTACAAGGCTCTGCCCAAGTATCCCGCATCCACCCGTGACTTCTCCTTTGTTTGTGACGAGGCTCTTGAGGTAGGAAGTATTTTCGACGCTGTAATCAAGGCCGGAGGAAAGCTTGTTGAGGACGTTAAGCTCTTTGACATTTACCGAGGCGCTCAGGTTGGCGAAAACAAAAAGAGCGTTTCTATAAGAGTTACACTCCGCGCCGCTGACCGTACCCTTACCGTTGAAGAAACCGAAAAGGCTTCCAAGAAGATTCTCGGCGACCTTGAGCACAAGCTCGGCATAACCCTCAGATAACGGTGAAGCCATGGTTCAGGAAAAAATAGACAGAATAAACTATCTGGCTCGCGAATCCAAAATTCGCGCGCTTACCCCCGAGGAAAAAACCGAGCAAGCGGCGCTCCGAAAAGAGTACGTCGACGAGTTCCGACTTTCACTTGGCGGAATACTTGACCACACCGTAATCAAGCGTCCCGACGGCTCAGTTGAGTCTCTGAAAGAGAAAAAAGGCAAAAAATAATAAAATCCAAGAGGAAAAACCAAAAATTTGCGGTTTTTCCTCTTTACTTTTCATTTTCTGTGTGATATAATTATCTTGGTATTTTCTGCAATAAATATATTATGGAAGGTGAAAATAATGAAAACGGATATTCAAATCGCGCACGAAGCCAAAATGCTTCCCATAAAAAATATAGCCGATGAGCTTGGCGTTCTTGACGACGAGCTTGAACTCTACGGCAAATACAAGGCTAAAATAACAGACGAGTTTCTCGACAGAATGAAGGACAAGCCCGACGGCAAGCTCATTCTTGTAACCGCCATCAACCCCACCCCCGCGGGCGAGGGCAAAACCACTACAAGCGTTGGTCTTGGCATGGCAATGAAAAAAATAGGCAAAAAGGCTATTATCGCGCTCCGCGAGCCTTCTCTTGGTCCCGTTTTCGGAATCAAGGGCGGCGCGGCAGGCGGCGGTTACTCCCAGGTTGTACCCATGGAGGACATCAATCTCCATTTCACAGGTGACTTCCACGCTATCACCGCGGCTAACAATCTGCTTTGCGCTATCATCGATAACCACATTCACCAAGGCAATGAGCTTGGTATAGACCAGCGCAGAGTCCTTTTCGCAAGAGTTACCGACACAAATGACCGCGCACTCAGAAACATTATCGTAGGTCTTGGCGCTAAGGTTGACGGAATTCCCCGCGAGGATCACTTTATGATTACCGTTGCCAGCGAGGTTATGGCTATCCTTTGCCTTGCAGACTCTCTTGAGGACCTCAAGGAAAGACTTGGCAACATTCTCGTGGCTTACACTTACGACAACAAGCCGATATTCTGCCGTGACCTTAAGGTAAACGGCGCAATGGCGGCACTTCTTAAGGACGCTATCAAGCCCAATCTCGTTCAAACACTTGAAAACACCCCCGCCCTTATACACGGCGGTCCTTTCGCAAATATCGCTCACGGCTGTAACTCGGTAAGAGCTACCAAGCTTGCGCTTAAGCTTGCGGATTACACTATCACCGAGGCAGGCTTCGGTGCCGACCTTGGAGCCGAGAAATTCTTTGACATCAAGTGCCGCAAGGCAGGACTCACCCCCTCAGCGGTAGTTCTCGTTGCCACGGTTCGCGCGCTTAAATATAACGGCGGAGTTCAGAAGCCCCAGCTTGCCGAGGAGAATCTTGAAGCTCTCCGCGCGGGTGCTGTGAACCTTGAAGCGCACATCGAAAACCTCCGCAAATACGGACTTCCCATCGTTGTTGCCATTAACCGCTTTGGCACCGACACCGAGGCAGAGCTTAACATGGTTCGCGAAATATGTGAAAAAGCAGGCGCGGACTTCGCCCTTTCCGATGTTTTCGCGGGCGGTGGAGAAGGCGGCGTAGAGCTTGCCAAGAAGGTGGTTGAGGCGTGTGAAAAGCCCTCAAACTTCAAACTTCTTTACGACGACAACACAAGTATTATTGAAAAGATTACCACGGTTGCCAAGGAAATTTACGGTGCTGACGGCGTTAAGTTTGATGCCGCTGCTATGAAGAGCATTAAGGAGATAGAGGCTCTTGGCGATGAGTTCGCAAAGCTTCCCGTATGTATGGCAAAGACCCAGTACTCGCTTTCCGATGACGCCACAAAGCTTGGAAGACCCACAGGCTACCAGCTTACGGTAAGAGAAATCAAGCTCAGCGCGGGCGCAGGCTTCGTTGTAGCGCTTACCGGCGCTATCATGACCATGCCCGGACTCGGAAAAGCTCCCGCGGCTTATTCTATCGACATCGACTCCAAGGGCAACATCACGGGTCTGTTCTGATGAATAAGGATGTAACCACGAATTTCCCCGAGGAGACCGAGGCTTTTGGGGCTTCGGTTGCCGAATATATAAATACAGTTCCCGATGCGCCAAGATTTATCGCGCTTTTCGGGGATTTGGGAGTCGGAAAAACCGCTTTCGTCAGAGGCTTGGCGTCGATATTAGCACCAAATTCTATAGTTCGTTCACCGACATTTGCCATAGTAAATGAATACAAAGCAAATAAATCCTCGTTATTTCATTTTGACATGTACAGAATCGAGGACGAGGACGAGCTGTATTCAATTGGCTTTTACGACTACCTTGACAGAGGCGTTTGTGTCGTGGAGTGGAGCGAGAACATAACCTATGCGCTTCCCGATCGTTACTTGAGAGTCGAAATTACCAAGACCTCCCCCGAGCGCCCCGACGAAAGAAAAATATCCGCGAGACTGATTTAAGAGAAAGGAAACGCCATGATAATTTTAGCATTGGACAGCACTGCCGTAAGCGGCTCGGTGGCTATATGCCGCGACGAGGAACTGCTGTGCGAATTTACGCTCAATACGGGCAACACTCATAGCGAGACCCTTCTGCCCATGGTGGAAAGCGCGCTGAAAATGTGCGGACTGACAGTCTTTGACGTAGACCTTTTCGCTTGCGACGAGGGTCCGGGCTCTTTCACGGGCGTACGAATCGGCGCGGCAACCGTAAAAGGGCTTGCCTTCAACAGCGGAAAGCCCTGCATAGGAGTCTCAACTCTTGAGGCGCTGGCGCAAAATCTGGTGGGCTTTGAGGGAATAGCGTGTCCCGTTATGAACGCCCGCAGAGGTCAGGTTTACAACGCGCTTTTTGAGGTAACCAACAAAGAAATTAAGCGTCTTTGCGAGGACAGGGCGTTAGCCATTACCGACCTTGAGGAAGAGCTTTCCAAATACGGCAAGCTTCCCGTATACCTTTCGGGCGACGGATACAAAATCACCCTTGACAGCTTTAAAAATTTCGAGTGCAAAACCACCCCCGAGCCTCTCCGCTACCAAAGCGGATACTCGGTAGCCGTTTGCGCGCTCAAAAAATATAACGGCGGAATAAAAACCACCGACAGTGAATTGACCGCCACATACTTAAGACTTCCGCAGGCTGAACGCGAAAGACTTGAAAAAGAAAACTCAAAAAAATAAATACAAAAAATAAATACCAAAGGAAAACAAAACCATGAAAACAAACAAAATCGTAATCGGCTCCGACCACGCAGGCTACAGCCTTAAAATCAAAGTTATCGACTACCTTAAAGATAAGGGTATAGAAGTTGTCGACGTAGGACCTTACAGCACTGACAGATGCGACTATCCCGTATACGCTCACGCACTCTGCGAAAAGATACAGAACGGAGAGTTTGAGCTTGGTATTCTCGTTTGCGGAACGGGCGTTGGAATGTCTATGGCAGCTAATAAGCACAAGGGAATCCGCGCGGCTTGCTGCTCGGACACCTTCAGCGCAAGACTTACAAGAATGCACAACGATGCAAACGTGCTTTGCTTTGGTGAGCGCGTTGTAGGCTACGGTCTTGCCTGCGACCTTGTTGACAACTTTATCAGCGCCGAATATGAGGGCGCACAACACGCTAAGCGCGTTGAAATGATAATCAACTACGAAAATCAGAATTTTGGAGATTGATCGGTGGGAATAGCTTCTGCTTTCAGCAATTTTTTGAATTTTTTAATTCCTAAAACGAAAAAGCCGAAGTTTACTTCGGCGGTTATCGTGGCGGGCGGAAGTTCTACACGCATGGGCGGCGTTTCAAAGCAAATGGCGTCTCTTTGCGGTGTGCCCGTAGTCGTACACACCTTGCTTGCGTTTGAGCGTTGCGACGATATAAAAGAAATTATAGTCGTGGCAAAAGCAGACGAAATAGGGCGCTACGAGGAATTCAAATCCGCCTATAACCTGACAAAGCTGAAAAAAGCCGTAGTGGGCGGTGACAGCCGCCAGCGCTCGGTGGAAAAGGGCTTTGCGGTTATTTCGGAAAAGTGTGAATTTGTTGCGATTCACGACGGCGCGCGTTGTCTTATAACACCCGAAGAGATATCCGAGGTGTGCGCCGCGGCATATACTCACAACGCCGCCACAGCCGCCGTAAAGGCAATTGACACAGTGAAAATTGCCAACTCAAACGGGTTTATAGAAAGCACCCCCGACCGAAATACGGTCTGGCACGCTCAGACACCGCAGGTCTTTTTTGCCGACCTTTACCGCGCCGCGGTAGCCGTTGGCAGGCAGGACGAGATTACGGCAACAGACGATTGCTCGCTGGTTGAGCATATCGAACATCCGATAAAATTGGTGGAGTGTTCTCGCGACAACGTCAAAATAACTACCGCGCGTGACCTTACCTTTGCGGCATCGGTTATAAAATCGCGCATTAAGAAAAAGGAGTCAGAGGAATGAGAATAGGTCACGGATACGACGTTCACAGGCTTGTCGATGGTCGAAAGCTGATTATCGGAGGCGTTGATATTCCTCACGAAAAAGGGCTTCTCGGACACTCGGACGCCGACGTTCTTACCCATGCGGTTATGGACGCGCTTCTTGGCGCGGCAGCGCTTGGCGACATAGGCAAGCTTTTTCCTGACAGCGACCCCGAATACAAGGGTGCGGACAGCCTTAAGCTCTGTGCAAAAGTCGCCGAAATACTACGCGCTAACAGATATAAAATAATCAACGTCGATGCTACCGTTATCGCCCAAGCGCCAAAGCTTGCCCCACATATTGAGGCTATGAGAAAAAATCTCGCATCGGCGCTTGAAATAGACTTTTCCGCCGTCAGCGTAAAAGCCACCACAGAGGAAGGGCTCGGCTTTTCGGGCGAAAAGCTCGGCATAGCCGCTCACACGGTCTGCCTTATCGAATCTATATAAAGCGTTTTTTCGCGGATTTGTTTTTCCAACGTCGCAAAGTTTAACCGTCCTTTCCGCGAATAGGCGCACAGTTTTGTCCTCAATATAATATATGTATACCGTTTATTTTTGACAACAAAATTTTTTCTATTACGACAAATTATTTCAAATCACGAAAGGGATTTTTTATGTATTATATAGCTCCTTCATTGCTCGCAGCCAACTTTGCCAACCTTGCGGAAGACGTAAAAAAGGTAGAGGAAGGCGGAGCCAACTACCTTCACCTTGACGTTATGGACGGTGTTTTCGTTCCCAACATCAGCTTTGGAGCGGACATAGTTAAGGCATTGCGTCCTGACAGCAAGCTCTTTTTCGACGTTCACCTTATGATAGTTGAGCCTATCAGATACGTGGACAACTTTATTGAAGCAGGCGCTGACAGCATTACCGTTCACTACGAAAGCTGTGAAAACTGCCGCACGGTGCTTGAGTATCTCAAAGAGCATTCGGTAAAAACCGGTCTCGCAATCTCGCCCGACACCCCCTACGAGGTGGTTCTTCCGCTTCTTGACGTGGTGGATATGGTGCTTGTTATGACCGTACACCCCGGATTTGGCGGACAGAGCCTTATTTACGGTGCGCTTGACAAGGTAAAAGCGATCCGCAAGTATATCGACGAAAACGAACTCAGCATAGATATCCAGGTTGACGGCGGAATCAACGACAAAAACGTTGGTCTTGCTTCCTCCGCGGGCGCTAACGTAATAGTCGCGGGCTCGGCTATCTTCAAATCGCCCAAGCCCAGACTTGCTATCAGCGCATTGCGCGAGGCTATAAACGAAAACCCTTACAACGGCTGATTGAGAAAAGGACTGGCGTTATGAACAGAAAAATTTTTGCGGAACACAATTTCAAAATTGAAGGCAAAATTCTGCCGCTTGATAAATTCAAGCTCTTTTGCGACCGCAAAGAAGGTCTTGTCATTTCCGAAGGAATAAAAAAGCAGGCTATCGGACAAGCCGAGGATATTCTCGCAAAGGATTATCCCTCGATTTATGCCACAGAGTATATGATGTTCCGCAAAAACGGAAACCGTTCGGTATACGAGGCAAAATTTTTTGAGCGCCGCGAGGATATGTTTACCCTCGCTTTTGCGGAATACATCGAGCAAAAAGGCAGATTTACCGACAAGCTCTGCGACCTGGTGTGGCTTATACTTGAGGAGACCACGTGGGTTCTCCCCGCGCATAACAGGCTTACCGAAGGCGGCAACGGATATCTTACTTACGCCTTTGGGGAGGAGGTCGACTACATAGACCTTTTTTCGGCGTACACCGGCGCTTGCCTTGCTTGGGTTTACTATCTTTGCCGAGATATTCTTGACGGTGTCACTCCGCTTATCTGCGAAAGAATACTGTACGAGCTTGACAAAAAGATAGTGAAATGCTATCTTTCGGATTCTGCTCACAACGATTGGTGGATGGGAAATGGAAAATCCGCCCCCAACAACTGGGATCCTTGGATAAATTCCAACGTGCTTACAGTCGCCGCGCTGACTGTAAAAGACACCGAAATCCGCGAGGAAATAACAAAACGCGCTATGGGCGCACTTGACGCTTTTACTGCCACCTATCACTCGGACGGCGGTTGCGACGAGGGGCCCTCATATTGGCGTGTTGCGGGCGGAGCGTTTTACAACGCTTGCCTTGTGCTTTACGATATGTCGGATGGGTACTTGGATATTTTCCGTGACCCTCTCACCGTAAACATTGCCGAATACGTGGCAAAGGCTCATATCTGCGGAAACTATTTTACAAACTTTGCCGACGCCCCCGCAAAAATAAGCGTGGTAGACCATTGGCAGCTTGATTTTGCTGTACTTTGCGGTTCGGAGCTTATGATAAACTACGAAAAATTCCGTCTTGGCGGCAAAGAGCCGATTTACGCAGGCGCGGGAAGAAGCTGTCCTTACAGACTTATGCGTGCTTACGCCCACGAGGCTCTTCCGAAATTCGAGTTCACGCCACCAAAAAAGATCTGGCTTGACGGCATAGGAGTTGCCATAACGCGCGAATTTGAGCAGTGCGACAAGGGGCTTTACCTTGCTTTCAAGGGCGGTCACAACGCTGAAAGCCACAATCACAACGACGTGGGAACGATTATAGCTTTTGCCGACGGCAAGCCTATACTTATTGATCTTGGCGTAGGAGAATACACGCGCAAAACCTTTAGCGGACAGCGATACGACATTCCGTCCATGCGGTCGGAATATCACAACCTGCCCTCCTTCAACGGCGTTTGCCAGAAGAACGGACGGGCTTTTGAGGCAAAGAACTACAAGTACGACTATGAGAGCGGATCGCTTGAAATTGATATCACCGCCGCATATCCCAAAGAAGCGGGGCTTGAAAGCTACGTTCGCCGCGCTGTACTTGAAGGCGGAAAAATTCTTGTACGCGACAGATTTGTACTTAATGAAAACGGGCGCGCGGTATTTAATTTTATAACTCGCGTAAAGCCGCAGAATATTACTTGCGGAGCGTTGGAAATAGACGGCAAAATCCTCCGCTTTGACGAAAAACTCGGATGCGCGGTTGAGGAAATAGTGTGCGACACGGTAGAAACCGCAAAACTTCCCTCGGCATGGAACACCGACAAGCTGTGGCGAATTACTCTTTCAGTCGACGGTCTTGAGGGTGCTAAGGAGCATATGTTTGAAATAACCGTAGAGTAATTTCAAGTAAAATTGAATAAACCGAAGCTTTTTTGAGGAATAATCATACAAGCAAAAGCTACATCGCTTTAAGAAAGGACGGCAATTTGCCGTCCTTTTTTGAGCAAGAGAAGGAGAACTTTATGGCTAAATTTATCACACTTACCCCCGAAAAGCTTAAGGAAATACGCAAGGTAGACGAGCGTCTCGTCTCATACAACATCGAAATGACCGAAATAACCGGCGGCACGTTCTGGAAAAAATACACCGAAGCGCAGATAGCGGGAAAAGAAGAATTCCCCATAGTCGGTAATTTTCGCAACTTCACCGCGGTTGCCGAGCTTATGCAATACTATCCGCCTATAAACCTTTACGACGAAAAGCTTCGCAGACTTGCACGAGAGCTTTCGCCCGCGTGGATAAGAGTGTCGGGCTCGTGGGCAACAAAAACCTATTACGATTTTGACGGAAGCACGGGCGGAGAAGCCCCCGAGGGATATCAAAGCGTGCTTACGAAAGAACAGTGGACAGGCGTGCTTGACTTTGTGAAAGCGGTAAACGGAAAGCTGCTTGTTTCGGTAAGCAACTGTGAAGGCGATCACGACGGGTGCGGTCCGCTTGACCTTTCACAAACCAAAAAACTGTTTGATTTCAGTGCCGAGTACGGCGTAAAAATTGACGCTGCCGAGTTTATGAATGAGCCTAACATGCTTGAGTTTTCGGGTGCGCCCGTCGGTTATACCGCGCAAGATTACGCTCGCGACCAGGATATTTTCAACACCTGGGTGCGTGAAAACTACCCAGAGTGCCTGCTTGTAGGTCCTTGCTCCATAGGCGACGTAGACACGGGCGGAATAGGAAAGAAAATGAGCGCGGGCATCGGAACCGTTATGACGACCTGCACAACCGACGAGCTTATGAAAGACACAAAAGTCAAGCTCGACGTATTCAGCTACCACTACTACAACGGAATTTCCGAGCGCATCGCACCCATGATGCCCGAAGCGCACTGGTCAGCCGAAGAAGCGCACACCGACGAGTACCTCGCTGTAGCCACAGACAGCGCCAAGGGATACGCTCCGTTAAGAGACAAGTACGTAAAGGGAGGTCAGATGTGGGTTACCGAGTCGGGCGACGCGGGCGGTGGCGGAAACACATGGGCTTCCACCTATCTTGACGTTTTGCGCACCCTTAACGAGCTTGGCGGATTTTGCACCGTCAGCGACGGAATAATTTTTCACAACACGCTGGCGTCATCAGACTACGGATTTTTGGATCACCAAAGCTTTGACCCTCGCCCCAACTATTTTGCGGTTCTGCTTTGGAAAAGGCTTATGGGCGAGACGGTCTACGACTGCGAGAGTCCCTCTTGCGAGGGCGCGCATATTTACTGCCATTCAAGAAAAGACAAAAAAGAAGGAGTTGTCTACCTTATAATAAACAACTCCAAAACCGAAATCACCTCGGTAACGCTTTCCAAAGATTCCACGCGATACACCCTTTCGGGCGGTGGAAGGTTGAGAAATCACACCATGTACCTTAACGGCGCGGCTCTGACCCTTAAAGGCGGTGAGATTCCTACACTTGAGGGCGTTCGCGAAAAAGCCGGAACAATAGAGCTCCACCCCTGCACCTGCACTTTTTTGGTGGTTTAATACTTTTTTAAAATTGTAGTTTGTGGGGGGAGTTGTTCGCACAGCAGCCCTGCCAGAAAAGTTTTGCGGAGCTTTTTCAAAAGCGCCCGCCCGCGCCCGCAGGCGCACCGCGGTTTTTCTTTTTGGTCCTTTTTCTTTTGACGCTCCTTTCTCAAAAAGAAAAAGGACGAGAGACAGTAAGTAACTATTAACAGCACATAAAAATTTATCTGTGTAAAACTCTGTAAACTATGTAGAATAGTTAGTTTATTCCCCTTGTCCTTTTTTCTTTTGGATAAGTAGGCGCGAAAGA
>JAZKYO010000040.1:0-11834 GCA_045612185.1 Eubacteriales bacterium | reverse complement strand
ATTTAATTGATATAACAACCATTTTGTTTGATATTTTAATTGTGTTTGCATGGACCGTCGAGGACGCCGGTCCCTACAAACGAACGCATTTATGCGCAGAAAAACGAGGTGTCGAGCCGAGTTTTTCGGACTGCGACGGCTATGTTAGCACAATCTATAAATCGTGGGGGCGAAGCCGTGATGCCTCCCCGGCAGGGGCCGTCTTTATCCACCTATGACCGCTTTAAGTCCCTCGCTTTCCGCCACCTTGCGGAGAATTTCCATCTTTTCCGCGGTCGGCGGCTTTATATCGCCCATTTTGTACTCTCGGTCAAGTCCCACGTATTTGTCGTAGCCAAGTCTGTGATAAGGCAAAAGATGTATCTCGTTCACTCCGCGAAGCGAGGCGGCAAAGCGCGCTATATCGCGTATCTCCTCCTCGGTATCGTTAAAGGTAGGTATCGTAGGCACGCGGATTATAAGGTTAGCACCGCTGTCGGCAATCTTCCGCGCGTTCTCCAAAATAAGCTCGTTTCTAAGCCCCGTAAACTCCTCGTGCTTAAGAGAATTCGTGTGTTTGATATCCATAAGCACGGTATCAAGCAAAGGGAGAACAGGCTTTATCATATCGTCAAAGGGCAGGCAGGCAGTAGTTTCAACCGCGGTGTTTATTCCCTCAGCCTTTGCCTCCTCAAGCAGCGCCTTGACGAACTCGGTCTGGCAGAGCGCCTCGCCGCCCGAGAGGGTAAGTCCGCCGCCGCTTCTTCTGTAATACGGCATATCGCGCTCAACCTTTGCCATAACCTCGCCCACAGTCACGTCGTATCCGACTATCTTGTTTTTTCCCTCAGCCGTGTGCATACGCTGGATTCTGTGGCTCTGCGACTCGGGGTTGCAGCACCAACGGCATCTTAGTATACAGCCCTTGAGAAAGACGATAGTTCTTATACCCGGTCCGTCGTGGGTCGAGAACTTCTGTATGTCGAAAATTCTTCCGACGACATCTTTTCTTTCCATAATTCCCTCTCAGAACGCCGACTGCTCGGTACGGTTGATTATGTCGTCCTGAAGCGACTTGGAAAGGGTGGTAAAGAGTGCGCTGTAACCCGCCACGCGGACCACAAGGCTCTTGTATTTTTCGGGATTCTTTTGTGCGTCTATCAGCGTTTCGCGGCTGACGACGTTGAACTGCATATGGCTTCCCTTCATCTCGAAGTAGGTCTCCACAAGCGCCGCGAAATTCTCAAGGCCCGTGTCACCCGCAAGGGCGGAGGGGTGGAATTTCATGTTGAACAGCGTTCCGTTGGAGGCTATTCCGTGGTCGAGGCAGGAAACCGAGTTAGCCGAGGCGGTGGGACCGTTTATATCACGTCCCGCCGAGGGCGAAACTCCGTCCGCCACGGGCGTGCCCGCGTATCTTCCGTCGGGAGTGGCTCCCGTCTGCGCTCCAAGCGGCACGTTTGCCGAAACGGGATAAAGACCCGCGTGGAAAATTCCGCCTCTGGGATTCTTGTACGCGAGCAACGGCTTGGTGTAGGTGTAAGCCGCCTCACGCGCCATAGCGTCAACCTCGGAGATGTCGTTTCCGTAGGCGTCTTGCGCCAGAATCATTTCTCTTATAGCGTCGTATTTCGGGTCGGCGGACTTATTTTTCACCGCCTCGTAAATCTCGGCAACTATCTTTTCGTTTATCTCAACACCGTTTGCGGCAAGCTCACGCGCAACCTTTTCTGTAAGCTCTCCCACGTTTGCGCCACCCTTGCCGAAGTTGTGCTCAAGCGCCTCTTTAAGCTCGGCGAGGGTAAATTTCTTCTCCTCAAACACCAGCTTCTTTATAGCGTACATAGCATCGGCAACGTTTGCGATTCCAAAGCCCTGCGGGCCTGTAAAGTTGTAAACCGCACCGCCCTGCTCGGGGGTTTTTCCGCGCTTTACGCAATCGTCTATCATCGAAGCGAGGAAAGGCAACGGACATCTCTCGGCGTGCGCCACGTCGATAGCGTTGTCGGCGTTGACCATAAGCGCGATAGTGTATTCCATCTGCTTTTTGTAAGCCTCAAAGAACTCCTCAAAGCTGCCAAAGCCCGCCACGTCGCCCGTATTTACGCCAACCTGAACACCGTCAAGCTTTCCGTTTCCGAAAACAAGCTCCATAGGCTTTAACATATTGAAGAACGCCGCGTCGTGCCAGCCCCAGGTCTTACCCGACTTCTGAGGCTCAACACAACCTATTATATTGTAGTCTCTCGCGTCCTCAAGGGTAAGCCCGCGGGACATAAGCGAAGGAATAATGACCTCGTCGTTGTAGTACGCGGGAAGTCCCACGCCCGTACGCGTAAGCTCGGCGGCACGGATAAGAAATTCGTGAGGCGTCTTGTTCCAGATACGCACCGAGAAGGAGGGCGCGGGTAGCAAAACGTGCATGGTAGCCTCGATGCACATAAACGACATGTCGTTTGTGGCGTCCTCGCCGTCCTTAGTCTGTCCGCCCGCGATAAGATTCTGGAACATGGAGTAGCCCGCAAAGCCCTCGGCAGACGCCGCGTCGCGGCACTTGGTAAGGTCGTTGAGCTTTACCCACACGCAGTCAACAAGCTCTTGCGCAAACTCGCGTGTAATCTTACCGCTGTCGATATCGGCTTTATAATAAGGATACATATATTGGTCAAAGCGTCCGGGCGAAATTGAGTGTCCGCTTGACTCGGTCTGCAAGAGCATCTGCACGAACCAAAAGCTCTGACAAGCCTCGTGAAAGCTCTTTGCGCCAAGCTCAGGCACGCGTGAGCAGTTTTCGGCAATCGTGATAAGCTCGGCTCGTCTCTTGCCGTCGCTTTCGGAAGCCGCCATTTTTCTCGCAAGCTCAGCGTATCTCCTTGCGTAGGTAATTGCCGCCTCACAGCTCATAATAACCGCGTCAAGCATTGCGCTCTTGGTGGTGTAGTCGGCATCGCCAAAGCTCATGGTCGCCTTTTCGGCTTTAACCTCGTCAATTATGCCCCTAAAGCCCACCGCCAGCACTTTTTCGTACTGCACGGTAACGTGACCCACACCGTTGTAGAAGTAGTTTCCGGGGGTAAACACGTTATGCTCCATAGCAAGCTTTGCCTCGTCAGCCATAAGCGAGGTGGCAAGCTCGGAGGTGGTTTTTCCCTTCCAATATTTATAAACCTCACGGAGAGTCCTTTTGGTCTCCTCGGATATGTAGAAGGGGTCTGCCGAGCGGGTCTCCACCGTGTCAAACTCCGCCTCAAGCCAATCGTAAGAGAACTCGGGGAAAACCTGACAGCTCCTCGGTCTTACGGTAGCCGCACCCACCACAAGCTCGTAGGGTCGAATGGTTACGGGGATATTTTCAAGTATGTTCTTAAACGCCTTGGCGCGCCTTGTGACAATAGGCTCGCCCTCAGTCTGCATATAGCTCTCTGTAAGAAGCACCGCGCGGTCAGCCTCAATCTGAGGCATTTCACGGAAAAGCTCCTCTTTAAGCTTTTCTATTCTGTCACTTTTTGCGCTTCTCGCGCTGTTATAGTTAGGCAAAATATCACTTCCTTTTGTCTCTCGTAATAATTTTCGCATTTGTGGCGCTCCGCAAAACCAACAACAAAACACAAACCAACACTAAAATTCCACGGAAAGCCACCTATCTATTTTGAATTATACTATAAAACCACACCGTTGTCAATAGAAAACCACAAACTTTTTTGGTTTTATTTTGTTTTTTCTTTGGTTTTTCGCCAAAATCACAAAAAACCACACTGTCAGTCGTAGTGCGGCAAGACTAAAATCGAGGCGTGAGGCATATAAAATACTAATAATTCTGTACTTTGGGCGGTGGCTATGATTGGAATTTTGGAGTTTATCAACAAATATTTGTTTGGCGTAAGCGTCCCCGTGGCTTTAATGGGCGTGGGGGTGTATTTTCTCGTCAAGCTGAAATTTTTCCACGTGACAAAATTCGGGACGGTGGCAAGGTCGCTTGCATGCAGCGGCTCTGCCTCTCTCCGCGCCTTGGCGCTGTCGCTTGCAGGCACGCTTGGGGTAGGAAACATAGCGGGGGTGGCGGCGGCTATCTTTTCGGGTGGATTCGGGGCGGTTTTCTGGATGTGGGTAAGCGCGGCGGTTGCCGCCATTCTCAAATATGCAGAGATTCTGCTTGCCATGCGCCACCGCAAGCCATCGCCCGAGGGCTTCAAGGGCGGAGCGCCTTATTATATAAAGGAAGCGCTTTTTCCGAGATTCCCGCGGCTGGCGGTTTTTCTTTCCTCGCTTTTCGCCCTGCTCTGCGTGACAAACTGCCTTTCCATGGGGGCGGTGATGCAAACCAACGCCATTTCCGATGCGTTTTTCGGCAGCTTTGGGGTCTCCCCCGTTTTGTGCGGTCTGGCGCTTGCGGCGGCGACCTTTGCGATTATCACGGGCGGCGCTAAGGCGGTCACGCGCTTTAACTCGTGGCTCGTGCCATTTATGAGCCTTGCCTATATCGCCCTTTCGCTTGCGGTGATAATTCCCCGCCGCGAGCGGCTTCCCGAGCTTTTTGGCGCGATTATTTCCGACGCCCTAAACACAAAAAGCGCGGCGGGAGGTGTGCTTGGCTTTCTGTTTTCACGGGCGTTGCGGTTTGGTGTCATGCGCGGACTTTTCTCCAACGAGGCAGGGTGCGGAACCTCACCCACCGCCCACGTGTCGTCATCGGCACATCCTTGCGTGCAAGGATTTATGGGCATTGCGGAGGTTTTTATAGACACGGTTTTGCTTTGCAGCCTAACCGCCTTTCCGCTTATGCTATCCTACGGCAACGTCGAAAAATTCGCCCACGCACCCATGCGCGCGGTCATCGTCGCCTACTCCTCGGCGTTTCCCGCAGGTTTTGCGCCGTTTATCGAGGGAGCGATGGCTCTCATGGTGCTTTGCTTCGGCTTTGCCGCCGTGACCTGCCTTTCGCACTACGCCTCGCAGTGCCTCGGATTTCTCACGCGGCGCAAGGCTTTCAGACGCGCGCTTGCCGCCCTCTACGTGGGCGCGGTTTTCTTTGGCGCGGTCACAGATTCAAACACCGCGTGGGCTTTTTCCGACGTGACGGTGGGGGCAATGACGCTGATAAACCTGTCGGTTCTTCTGTTTTGCAGGCGTGAAATTGCCGATGAAACCACCGCTTTTTTCGCAAATAACCAAAATAATCGCAAATATGACAAGAAATTCACAAAATGCTCTTGATTTTTTTCCAAAAATAGTATACAATAATTGTGTATGTATCGGCACTTGAATGCGCTAGCGCAAATTCCAATTCATCTGCCGCGACCTTATGGGTCAAAGGAAGGAAATAAAATGTTAGTATCGGCAAAAGAAATGCTCACAAAAGCAAAGGCTGGAAAATACGCGGTTGGTCAGTTCAACATCAACAACCTTGAGTGGACCAAGGCTATTCTCCTTACAGCACAGGAAATGCAGTCGCCCGTTATTCTCGGTGTGTCCGAGGGCGCAGGCAAGTACATGTGCGGATACAAGACCATCGTTGGCATGGTTGAGGGTATGATCGAGGGACTTGGAATCACAGTTCCCGTTGCTCTTCACCTTGACCACGGCTCTTACGAGGGCGCAAAGGCTTGCATCGAGGCAGGCTTCTCCTCCATCATGTTTGACGGTTCTCACTACCCCATCGAGGAGAACATCGCAAAGACAAAGGAGCTTGTTGAGACTTGCGATAAGCTCGGTCTCTCCCTTGAGGCAGAGGTTGGAGCTATCGGCGGTGAGGAAGACGGCGTTATCGGTGGCGGCGAGGTTGCTGACCCCGCAGAGTGCAAGATGATTGCTGACCTTGGCGTAACAATGCTTGCGGCAGGTATCGGAAACATCCACGGCAAGTACCCCGAAAACTGGGCAGGACTTAACTTTGAGGTTCTCGGCAAGATCGGTGAGATCACAGTTGACATGCCCCTCGTTCTTCACGGCGGAACAGGTATCCCCGCTGACATGATCAAGAAGGCTATTTCTCTCGGTGTGTCCAAGATCAACGTTAACACCGAGTGCCAGCTTGCTTTCGCGGCAGCTGTTCGCGAGTACGTTGAGGCAGGCAAGGACCTTCAGGGCAAGGGATTTGACCCCAGAAAGCTTCTCGCTCCCGGTGTAGAGGCTATCAAGGCAACAGTAAAAGAGAAAATCGAGCTTTTCGGCTCCGCAAACAAGGCGTAACGCCCGTCCGACCACAGTTTAAAGAACTATTTCTGTTAATATAAAAGAAAACCGCCATTGTCCAGATGGCGGTTTTCGTATTGCGTAAGATATGTTCGCACCGATTATGCTACCGGCCCACCGCAGGTGCGGCGAGGACAGGTCAGTCGTTTGAATAGTTGCTTTTTTCGTAACGGCTGTAATGCTTGTATTCACCGGTTTTTCCGATTCTGTCGTTGAGGATAAAGCCAATCATTCTTCCGCCTATCTGCTTAATGCGTTCAAGCAGCTTGGCGGTGGAATCGGCTCTTGTCGCGCCTGCGCGGATAACCGCAATATATCCCGTGATGTAGTCCTTGTAAAGCAAGGCGTCGGTCACCACAAGGCAGGGCGGAGTGTCGATAAGTATGTAGTCGTAATTGGGCTTGAGCACCTCAAAAAGCTTTTCAACTCGCTTGCAGGCGATAAGCTCGGCGGGGTTGGGGGGAATAGCTCCGGCGGTAATTACCTCAAGGTTTTCGTATTCGGTTTTTCCAAGACATTCCTCGAGGTTTTCCTCAATGTCAACCACTCCCGAAAGAAGCTCCGAGAGACCCGACGTGTTGGGGATTCTAAGCGATGGAGCTACCTGTGGCTTTCTCATATCCGAGTCTATTACAAGTACCTTTTTTCCGCTTTCGGCAAGGCTTATAGCCATATTGATGCAGGTTACGGTCTTGCCTTCTCCGGGCGCAGAGCTTGTAAACACTATGGTGTTGCAGCCGTCCTCAGTGTTGGTGAAGATAAGGCTTGTTCGTGCCGATTTATACGCCTCGCGCACTGCAAAGGGCGTTTCCGCTGACAGCACGTTTTGACTTCTGTTATTTCTCTTTTTCTGAAACATATCAATTCTCCAAATCAATAATTAAACGCGTCTTAGTTCTTTTTGCCGACCGACGATATTTCGGGAATAACGCCAAGCACGGGAACGTCGGGGAAGAATTCCGCAAGGTCGTCCTCGTTTCTCAGCTTCGCGTCGAAGAGCAGCTTAATGATAATAAACGCGCAAGCCGCGATGATACCGACAAACACACCGAGCATCGTGTGAGTCATAACGGGGGAAGCCGACGCTCTGGGGAGCGTAGCCGGATTGATGTACACGTTTGAGGACGCGTTAAGAAGCCTGGGAATCTCGGTCTGAAGCACGGTTGTTACCGTGTGCGCCACAATCTGCGCTACCTTGGGATCTTTTGCGGTAGCGAACACGCTGAGAATTTCGGTTTCAAGGTTCTGTCCTACCGAAATCATGCTTTTGAGCTGACCCGCGGTGAATTTGTAGTCCTCAAGAAACTTGTACTGAGCATACTCGGGGTCTCCGCTTGCGCAGAGGTCCTGAAGCTCCTCTATTTTTTCAAGTGCCATTTCGTAAATTATGTCTGCCTTGTCCACAAGAACCACGTATCTGTAAAGCACGTGCTCGGAGGCTTCCATCGAAGCCGCAGACATCTGGCTCTGGCTTGACTGTCCCTTGTCGTAGTTGGAGACGAAGAGCAACGCCTCTGAGGTGTAGGTAGGAACGGTGGTGGCGTTTGAGTATATATTAGCGCCCACGCCGCAAACCGCCGCGCAGATAATAACAAGCCATATTTTGGCAAAGATTGCTTTAATCAATCTTAAAAGTGAAATTTCCTTTATCATTTTGTACTTTTGCACCTTCCGTAAAATATATTCCTATTAACTATATCATATTTTGTCAAAAATGTCAACGGGTTTCCACAAAGAAACAAAAATCGCCACCTCGCCGCACCTGGCGGGTCCTCGCCGCACCTGGCGGTGGGCTGGTCGGCTTCGCCCCCACGATTTATAATTGGTGCTAACATAGCTGTCGCACCCCGAAAAACTTCGGTTAGACACCTCTTTTTTCTGCGCATAAATGCGTTCGTTTGTAGGGACCGGCGTCCTCGACGGTCCATGCATACACAATTAAAATATCAAACAAAATGGTTGTTATATCAATTAAATTTGTTATACATAGCGATGCAAATTTCATTTGTGCCAAATGGACCGTCGAGGACGCCGGTCCCTACAATGATATGTGCTAACACACCGACAAACTACAATTTAGCCCTCTATTGATATAAAGAAAACCGCCATTGTTTAGATGGCGGTTTTCGTATTGCGTGCGAGTTGTTCGCACCAATTATAAATCGTGGGGGCGAAGCCGACAGGCCCACCGCAGGTGCGGCGAGGCGGTAAATTACTTTATTTCAATTACAACGTTACCTATACCCGTAGGCACAAGCTGTAAGTTTTCCGTCCACGTTATGGTATCTCGATCTGTGACGTCAAAATCGTCCTTTTTGGCAACCACGCCGCCGTCTGCGCCGTGTCCGCTGAACCACTCCGGCTTGCTGCAGCCGCCTATCTCGCGGTTCTTTACGTGCATTGGCCCTATGGCGTTTCGGAGAGTTGTAAAGCCGATTATCTTAATCTCGTTTTCACCCTTGCGAAGAGTTCCGTCAAGCGAAATAGCGTAGGGGTTGCGATCCACACTTCCGATTTTCACACCGTTTACCTCCACGTTAGCGGTACAAACACCGTATTTTCCAACCTTAAGAAGCACCGATCTATCAATCATATCCTCGTCAGCCGTAAGCTTATAGGAATATGTCATGCTTCCCACAAAGAAGGGATAGCCGTGTCTTGTAATATCAGCCGTAGGCTTAAGGGGAGAGCGTTGCGAAAGCACCGTGCGCTTGTTCACCCTGGTGTGCGCCGAAGCGCCCATTTCGGCATAAGCCTTCACGTCAAAGTCGCCAAGCAGGTGGATTCTCTCCAAATCTGTTCCCTTGGGGGCTCTGAACAGCTCGAACAGGTGCGCAACCTCGTGCATAGCCGCTGTTTTTACCGCGTCATTGTGGCGCGAAATCTCGATAATATTCTCTCCCTCCACGATAACGTCGGGAAGCTCCAAAATCTCAAAGCCTCGCTCGTAGTGGTAGCCCACAGATTTGTTACTTACGGAAACACCGTTGAGCGTTATTTTACAAAGCTCGGGCTCTTCGCAAACAAGCCTTACGCCCTTTGCCGCGTGGTCTGAGAAAAACTTAAAGCGCATTGTGATTTTGCCGTCGTAGTTGGCGTCTCTGAGTATCTCGATAACACGCTCGGTAACGTACTCTTTTGAAAATTCGGTCTCACCTTCAAGCTTGTAGGAGCAATATTCAAGCGTCATAAGGTTGGGGTCGTGAAGCTCCAGCGTTTCGGGCTCAAGGGGCAGTGTAAGCACCGCGCCGCGCTTTTGAGCGGTATTCGGAAGCTCCTCGGCGGGCTCGGTATATATAAGCGTGCTTCCGCCCTCCGCATTGGTAAACTCAATATAGGTTTTGCCGTCTTTAAAGTAGCTGTAAAGTGGCGATACGCTTCCGTCAAGGGCGTTGAAGCGGGTTGCCGTGTGCTTGCCGTCAATCACAAGCGCGCCGCGCTTTTCTTCAAGGCAGTCGCGGTTGAAAATCATGTAGTAGCCCTTTTTGCCGTCGGCACGGTAATTTATAAGCGTGCTTGAAACGTCGTCGTCGGACACGTACCTGAAGCCGCCTTCTCTGTCGGCAAGATAGCGCACAAGCGCGGCGGTGTCCTCAAAGCTCTTTACGCCCGACAAAGTTGACAGCTTTTCAAGCTCGGGGCAAAGCTCACCGTCGATTCGGGTGGGCAAACCGCGGGAAACAAGCACCTCGCCCCCCGCCTTGGCAAACTCGCAAATAAGATTGTAAACAGGTCTGCGAAGCACGTCGATTTCAGGAAGAACGAGAGTTTTGTAGCTCATTTTGCCCACCTTAAGAAGCTTTCCGTCCACGCTTCCCTCGTCGCTCATTATATTCTGGTCGCCAAAGTGGAAATCGATATGTGAGGACAAAAGGCTTTTTTGAAGCCCGAAGAAGCGCTCATCGTACTCGTAAGCCTCGCGTTGCGGCTCTCTTTCCGCTCTTGAATATTTTACCCGGTAAATCTCGCGGCAGGTGTCCATTGGGTGAAGCACCAAAAGGTCGGTGGTAGGCTTACCCATACTGACGAAGCTTGACACGCGCGAAACGTAGCTCTTTACGTTGCCAAAGTTGCGCCAGAAAGGCTGATAGGTATTGAACTGCTGAGGATAGAAGCGTTTTCTAAAGCCCTTTATGGAGTAGAACATGGCGTGACAGCACTGATGGTTGATTCCGTGCGCCGCGAAGAAGTCGAAGAGGTGCATCTGGTCGCGGAAATTAAGGTCAGGAGAGGTAACGGCGTACATCTCGCACAAAATATGCTCCTTGCCCGCCTGAGCCGCCGCGGAGGCAAGCTGTCTTGGGGGCTGGTACATCATGTGGTCAAGCTCAAAGCTTGCGGGTGCGTTTGGCTTTTCGCCGTCCGCTTTTATCAAGGGATATCTCATGTAATCCACGGGGGCTTTGGGCATTTTAGCCCAATTTTGCTCGGTGCGAAGCACGTCGATTCCGGGGATATCGAAATATCTGTAATATGGCATGTTAGCGCACGCCGCGCCGATTTGGGTATAAACATAGTCCTCCGCCATAAGGTGACCGCAGAACTGAAGATTGTGGGCGTGACACCAATCGCGAATGGTTTCAAAATACGCCTTTTCCATCTTCTTTTCCATAAGGGTGTAGAAGCGGTAACGGAGCTTTTTGTAGTCGCCCTCGTTTTCAAAAAGCATATAAATCCGCTCGTCAAGACTCTCACCGTAGTTTTTTTGGAACTCCGCCCTCATATCGCGGCAGCAAGGCATCATGTCGGGGGTATAACGGGGCTCGTCAACCCAGACGCCAATCACCGTGTCACCGAAATATCCCTCAAATCGTTTCCACATCTCACCGTATGTGTACTTAACGTAGTGGTCAACCGCCTCTTTGCAGAACATATTTAGGGCGGTGGGTGACACAAACTCGGTATAACTCCATTCGCCGTGGGCGCAGATAACATTCTCGTCGCCCTTAAGCTCGTCGGTTTTAATGGGCTTTATGTAAGAGAGGGCGTACTCGCGTGGCAAATCGGGACAGGCGGCGGGCATATAACCTGCCTGAAGCACAATCTTCAAGCCCACCTTCTTCGCCTCGTCGAGAATTACGGCAATTTTGCCCATAAAGCTCTCGCCGGGGTAGTCGGATTTAAGTCCGTTATAGGTGCGCGCGATGACCGAGTAACAGCCTTTGTCGTAAAATTCACGTACCTGCTCGCGGAGAACGTCGTCCTCAAGCTCGTCGTTTATCATCCACAGGTCGAGACCGCCGTATACGCGGCGCGGTTCTTGAAATTCGTGTTTCATTTTTTGTTTTCCTTTCTTTGCAACAAAACTTGGGAGGCGGGGAAACGGGGGAACGGGTCGCTTTTTTGTAAAAAAGCTCCGCAAAAAACTTTTCTGGTAAAAAGTTTTATAATTTTTGTGTCTTATCTGTACCACAGAGGAAGTTTGCAAATTGTAGCCGCCTCGCCGGCGGGGGCCTATGCGCTTCGCGGTTCACGGTTTGAAGATTGTGCGAACATAACCGTCGCGCACCGAAAAACTTCGGTTAGACACCTCGTTTTTCTGCGCATAAATGCGTTCGTTTGTAGGGACCGGCGTCCTCGACGGTCCATGCAAACACAATTAAAATATCAAACAAAATGGTTGTTATATCAATTAAATTTGTTATACATAGCGATGCAAATTT
>JAZKYO010000039.1:0-19430 GCA_045612185.1 Eubacteriales bacterium | reverse complement strand
GTTACTTACTGTCTCTCGTCCTTTTTCTTTTTGAGAAAGGAGCGTCAAAAGAAAAAGGACCAAAAAGAAAAACCGCGGTGCGCCTGCGGGCGCGGGCGGTCGCTTTTGAAAAAGCTCCGCAAAACTTTTCTCGAGGGGTGCGGTGCGAACACACCGACAAACCACAATTTGAACATATCAATCCCCCAAAATCTCCCTTTAACGGAAAGGAATATATTATGAAAAAAATAGGATTTATAGGCGCGGGTAACATGGGCGGCGCCCTTGCTACGGCGGTTGCCAAAAGCGGCAACGAGGTATATCTTGCCGACTCCAACTGCGAAAAAGCCGAGGCGCTTGCAAAGAAAATAGGCGCAAAGGCGGTAAGCACAAAGGAAGTGGCACAAAACTGCGACACGGTGTTTCTCGGTGTCAAGCCCCAGATACTTCCCGCGGTAGCCGCTGAGCTTCGCCCCCTGTTTGGCGAAAACGCGCCCTGCCTTGTAAGCATGGCGGCAGGCGTATCGCTTTGCGAGCTTTCCGAGTTTTTCCCAAAAAACAGAATAATCAGAATCATGCCAAACACCCCTGCCTCGGTTGGCGCGGGCGTTATCCTCTATGCCCTTGGTGAAACAGCAATGCCAGAGGACGAGGCTATGCTTCTCTCCGCTCTCGCGGCGGCTGGAAGCCTTAACAAGCTTGACGAAAAGCTTATTGACGCTGCAACGGCGGTTTCGGGTTGCGGCCCCGCCTTTGCGTATATGTTTATAGAGGCGCTTGCCGATGGCGGCGTGAAGTGCGGTCTGCCCCGCGACAAGGCGCAAAAATTTGCCGCCGAGATGCTTCTTGGTGCTTCAAAGCTCTGCCTTGAGAGCGGAAAGCACCCGGGCGAGCTTAAGGACGCGGTCTGCAGTCCGGGCGGCTCAACCATAGCAGGCGTGGCGGCTCTTGAGGACGGCGCATTCAGAGCCTCGGTAATTGAGGCGGTGGTTGCGGCATTTGAGCGTACAAAGGAGCTTTCCAATAAGTAAAATGAACAAGAACAGAACCCTTCTCGGAATATTTCTCGCCGCCTTCGGCGGCATCTGCTGGGGCTTTTCGGGCTCTTGCGGAGAATTTCTTTTCAAGAATTACGGCGTGCCGTCAATCTGGCTTTGCTCGATACGAATGTTCGTTTCGGGAATAATCATGCTGATAATCAGCCTCGTCAAATACCGCCCACAGCTTGCCGCGATGCTTAAAAATCGTCGCGACACCCTGCGAATGCTGCTTTTCGGCATTCTCGGTATACTTATGAGCCAATACAGCTACCTTACGGCAATTTCTTACTCGAATGCGGGAACGGCAACCGTTTTACAATACCTCGGACCTGTATTTATCATGATAATAGCCTGCGTGAGCGGAAAAAGACTCCCCAAATTAAGCGAGACATTCGCGCTTGTACTTGCGGTGGTAGGCACTTTCCTTATCGCCACTCACGGCAACCTGAAAAGCCTGTCTATATCCCCTCTCGCGCTGTTTTTCGGTATACTTTCGGCAGTGGCGCTCATATTCTACACCATGCTCCCTGCCCCCATTACCGCAAAATACGGTGCAATACCCGTTATGGCTTGCGGAACGCTCACAGTAGGCGCGGTCTTTTTACCCATCGCTCACCCATGGACTTACAATATAAGGCTTGACGTGGCAGGCTTTGCCGCGGTGGCGGGCATAGTTGTGGTAGGCACGCTTATGGCGTACACCTTCTACCTTGTGGGAGTTGAATACGCGGGCGCGGTCAAGGGCAGCGTTGCCTCAAGCGTAGAGCCGGTGGCGGCGGCGCTTATTTCAGCCGTTTGGATTGGAAACAGCTTTGCGCCCCTTGACATAGTAGGCTTTGCCGCGGTTATTCTCGCGGTCATAATTCTTTCGCTGGCTAAGAAAAGTACTGCCAACAATTAAGATCAAAAGGAGACCCAAATGAAAAAGATTTTCGCTTTTATTCTGCTTCTGCTCGCCGCCCTTGCCCTCTTTTCCTGCAAAAGCGACGAGTGCAAACACTATAAAACCACCGAAAAAATTACCGAGCCCACCTGCTCGGCGGAGGGCTATACCACACGCACCTGCAAAGATTGCGGATATGCGTACAACTTCGACTACGTAGAGCCTATCGGACATACTATAGAGGAGACAGTCACAGCCCCCACCTGCACTAAGGAGGGCTTTGTCACACACCTCTGTACCGTTTGCGGTTACACCTTTGATACCGACTTTACCGAGCCCGCAGGACACAAATACACCTCGTCGATAACCGAGTCAACCTGCACCGAGGGCGGTTACACCACCTACGTCTGTAACTGCGGTTATCAATACAAAACCAAATTCACCGTTCCCAACGGACACCATCTTACCGCCAAGGTCACAAAGCCCACCTGCGTAGAGGAAGGCTTTACCACCTACTCATGCGAGTGCGGATACAGCTTTGACGGTGACGTGGTTGAGCCTGTGGGACACAAGTTCAAGAAAAAAACTGTCCGTCCGTCTATCGCAACTACGGGACACACCTCCTATACTTGCGAGGTCTGCGACTTTTCCTACAAGTCCGACTACGTATGGTACAGCGAGATTTTCTCGGGCTCGGTGGGTGACGGTGACGGAGCGCTTGCCTACGGCATAGACCTCTCATTTCACAACGAAAACATTGATTTTGAAAAGCTGAAAAAAGAAGGACTTGATTTCGTAATAATCCGCGCGGGCTCGATATATCAACAGCCCGACTACCAGTTTGAGTCCCACTATAAAAAAGCGAAGGCGGCGGGGCTTGACGTGGGTTGCTACTTCTACAGCTATGCCGAAACAATGGACGAGCTTGAGGAAGAGGTGGAAATTCTGCTTGAGCTTATCAAGGGCAAGACCTTTGAGTACCCCATTTATTACGACATGGAGGAGTACTCACAAACCCAGCTTTCCACCGCAAGGCGAATGGATATGTGCCACGCCTTTTGCGAGCTTATGATAGAAAACGGATACTTCCCCGGCATTTACGCCAACCTTAAATGGCTTACAAATTACTTTGACTCCGAGGAGCTTTGTACATATTTCGATATCTGGTACGCCCGCTATCCTCTTGACGCCTCCGACGGCTCCGAGCCTATCTATTTTGAGGATTGGGATTACGAGCTTCCCGAGGCGTCCTCCTACGGACTCTGGCAGTATACCCAATCGGGGCGCATTGACGGTGTAAGCGGCAATGTTGACCTGAATATCGCCTACAAGAATTACCCCGCTCTCATAAAGAAATACGGCTATAACGGATACTGATAATTTTTACCGTGGTACGCATATGACAGACGAATCACTTTTAAAAGCCGTCACAACCTATGGTTCTGAGCACCCCACACAATAAGAAAACCTCGGTTAAACACCGAGGTTTTCTATTACGTGCGAGTTGTTCGCACTTGCTTCAAATCGTGTGCGATAAAGGCTACCTGCCCGCCTCAGGTGCGGCGACCCCTACCGATTTGCACAGTTGATGTAGCCTAAGTCTTTGTCTCCGTCAATTTCTCTTATAAAGCAGTTGCGCGGATTTGGCTCCTCGTGATACCACTCCTGAGAATAGTGAAACCATCTGAGCAGAAACGCGCGGAGCGTTGTGCCGTGGGTAAACACGAAAAGCGTGTCAACTCCGTGCTTTTCGTAGTCTCTGTATATAGTTCCCATAAACTGATGTATGCGGATAGCCACGTCAAAGGGGCTTTCACCGTCAGCGGGGCGGGCGTAGAATTTGCCCGTGTTGGCAAGATGACGCTGATACTCGGCAAAATGGTCGGGATACAGCTTTCCCCAATCTTCGTAAGGAACGGCGTGGAAAAGCCCGAACTGTTGCTCTATAAGCGTGATGTCCTCGCGGATATCGTCAATTTTCAGATACTTATTGAACTCCTCCGAGGTCTGGCGGGTGCGGAGAAAGGGGCTTCTCCATATTCTCGCGCGGGAAAGGTCTATTTGCTTTTTCTCGCAATAATCCGCAAGCCATTTTCCCGCCTCGCGCGCCTGCTCCTTGCCGCGCTCTGTAAGCGGTACAACGTGGTCGGGCATGCGCGGCTCGTAGTTTTCGCCCACGTTAGCCATAGACTCTCCGTGTCTTATCAAAAAAATTCTCATTTTATCGCAACCTTGATGTCAGGCTCAAAGCAAGGCATAAGCTCCAGCTTGAATTTGTTGATTTTGTGGAGATAGTCGATTCTATCTTTCTTCTTGGGGTTGTCAATTTCGCCTGTGCGAATGTATTTGTCAAGCTCGGAATAAGTAAATCCAAGGTTGTCCTCGTCGGTTTTTCCGCAAAGACCGTCAATCGGGATTTTCTCAACAAGCGATGCGGGCAGATTGAGAAGGTGTCCGATTTTCTTCACCTCGTCTACCGTAAGCCTTGAAAGAGGGCTGAAGTCACCTGCGGCGTCGCCGTAACGGGTGGAGTATCCTACCCAGTCCTCCGAAAGATTGCAGGTGTTGGCAACTCTGCCGTTGCAGCTTTGTGATACCGCGTAAAGGGTAGTCATTCGTATTCTGGCGGGAAGGTTGCTCAGTGTCTGCGAGGTAAGCTCAAGACTTGCGGGAATGTTGGACTTAACGCCCTCAACCGCATCCTTGATATTTACCACGTAGTGCTTGATTCCCAAGTGGTTTACAAGTTCAAACGCGCAATCGATATCGTGCTGCTCTCCGCAAGGCATAAGTACACCTATAACTCTGTCAGCCCCGAGAGCCTCCACGCAAAGCGCCGCCACTATCGAGCTGTCTTTGCCGCCCGAAATGCCAATTACCGCGTTGCAGCCTTTTCCGTTAACCTCAAAAAATTGGCGAATCCATTCTACGCACTGATTTTTTACCTTAATAGCGTCAAACATAATAATTCTCCTTTACTTTAGTTTTCAACTTGATTATAGCACAAACCCGACAAAAAAGCAATAGGAAATAGTCATAATTTGTCATTTCTTGTAACTCCACCCTTCGCCGCCTATCTCGTGCGCCTTGTGAACGGTGATAAAGGCGGTGCTGTCAAGCGAGGCGACTATGCCCATCAGCTCCGAGTACTGGGGGTAGGAAAAGCTTACCGAAAGCATCTTCTTGGGCTTTCCGCTGAAGCCGCCCACAACGTCAATTATGGTGGCGGTTCGTTCAAGGCGCTCGATTACCGCCCTGTTTATTTCGGCGTGTCTGTCGGTGACGATGTGCGCCACAAACGCCCCCGAGCCACCAAGGAATATCTTTTCAACCGCCGCCGCGCTTACAAAGGCGCAGATAAGACCAAGCATGGAAACCACCAGGTCTTTAATTACGAAAACACCGAGGATTACCGCAATGCTGTCGATAACAAAAAGCGCCGCCGAGCTTTTCAGCCTCTTGAAAATCTTGCAAAGCGTGAATGCGAGAACGTCAACTCCGCCGCTTGAGCCGCCGCCCAAGAAGGTGAGCGCGCACCCCGTCCCCACGAGAATTCCGCCAAAAATCGCCGACAGCAAAACCGCAAGCTGTGGGTAGGCGCTGTAAGAGAGATCCAAAAGTCCGCCATCAGCCGCCGTCAGTCTGCTGAAAAGCGTTATTCCCAGAGGATAAACAGCGGTTGACAAAAGTGTTTTCAGAGCGAAGCTTTTGCCGAGGGTAAACGCCCCGAGCGCAAACAAGCCCCAGACTAGCAGAGTTATCAGCCCGTTCACCGAAACCGTGCCGCCAATTAATCTGTTAATAACGATGGCGTACCCCGAAACGCCCCCCGCCACAAGCTCCGATGGGATTATAAAAACTGCGGTTCCAAACGCCAGCACAAGCGTTCCGCCAATAATAAGAGCCACGTTTTTCACCGAAAATTGCCTTTCCTTTTTCATCATACTCCTCGTTTTGTAAGTTTTTATCTATTGTTTCCTGTAACCGAGTCTTTAATTCAAATTGCAGCTTGTCATCGCCGGACGGACCTACAATTTGTCGGCATCATATTTTTTGTACAAAAAAGGAGCTGTATTCTTAATGAATCAGCTCCGATTTTTTCATTTTACTTAACGTCAACGCTGACGCTTGTGCCGGGAACTACGTCCACGTAAGCGTAGAGCTTGCCGTTTTCAGTTACCGTTTTAAGCGCGGCTCCGTTCACACTTGCCGAGGTCTTACCTGCGGGAAGCGCGGTTTTTACTGTGAGGGCAACGTTGAAATCCGCTCCCTCCGCCTCGTCGTCAAGGCTGACGGTTATTTTATCGCCGTCGATATACGCCGCGGACTTGGCGCTTGCCCACTCAACAGCGTAAGCCATGCCCTCACAAAGGGGAGCCACCCACACCTTGTTTTCAGCCGCCAGCTTTTCGGTATAAGCAAAAAGCTCGTCTGCCTGCGACTGGAAGATATAATGTCCGCTTCTTGTATCGTGGGTGTCGGGGCGGATAGTGTGTATGCAGAACGCTGCCCAACCCTTCATCTTTACGGCTTCGTCAATATAGTTCGTCCAATACGGAATTCCCGCCGCAAGGCACTCGGCAGGGCCTGAATCCGCCTGCGTTGTCTTAACACTCGGGTTGGTGTTGTAGTGCTGTACCATATAGGATTTCAGCTTCACCTTATCCACCATAATGTTTGAAAATTCATTCACCATCACCTTTGGAGTGGAGGGATAGGTATACGTTCCTCTCGCTCCTATGTACGCTCCGCTTGTTTCTATTTCATCCCAGAACGTAGGCGAATAATCCACGTTTTTACCGCCCGCGGAAAGACCCGAGCGAACGAATACCGACGCGCTTTGCGTGGGGTCAAGGTCTTGGATTATCTGCTTTGAAGCCACGAATTCCTTTGCCACGCTACCCTTGGGGAAGTTTTCGGATGTAAACGCCTCGCCCGCCGTGTTGTAGTAAGTGAAAGTACCGCCGTTGTCATCCTCGCCCCAGTATTTGTGGGTGTGGGAGTGGCTGACAAGCTCGAAGTTCTTATTCTGAGCCGCCTTTTCCCAAAACGCCCAGGTTGACTCGTTCTTCTTGTAAGTATAGAAGCCGTTCTCGTCCTTGGCGTATTCTTTCGTGCCGTCGGGATTGGTAACTATATCAAGCGTAGCAAGCTTATTGGTTACAAGCGCAAAGCTTGCGGTAAGCGACGGATATTTGGGCGCCATTTTTTCAAGTATAAAGGTTGCCGTTTGTTGATCTCCGTCGTCAATTACGTAGGTAACGGTAGCATCAGCGCCGCCTTTGTTTACAACCTGAGTTTCAATCTTTTCAAATGCCTTCACCGTATACACCTTCTCATTCTTTCCGTTTATACTCTTTACGGTAAACACAAACGTGTTTCCATCGCAAACTGCAGAAACCTGCGCCCCCGCCTCGGCGGTAACAAGCTCAATTTGCGCCTGCGAAGGATTTTCAGCCGCCACGCCAAACTCGGTCTTGTCGGGCGAGAAGCCAACTACCTCGTTGCCGTTGAGCTTTATACCCGCAAGGCTGACGTCAGCGCCGATTTTCTCCGCATCAAGAGCAATCACTTTTCCCTCTTTCAAATAAGCCTCGGCGTCGTAAACAACCACCTTGTCGATGTCTGCGGGAAGAATAAATTTGCCGTTTTCGGCATAACCAATCAGCTCGTCTGCCGCCAGCTTAAGCGCAGACTTGTCGCTTGCAGAAACCACCAGCTTTTTCCCAACCGCTCTTATTATGTAAGCCTCGCGGTTGCCATCGGCGTAGCCCGAAACCTCTTTGTACACCTGCTCCGCCTCGGCTCTGCCCTGCTTTAGTCCGAACTGTATCTCGCATTCAATTTCCGCATTGCCGGAATTGAGAGAGGACGGCTTTACGCCCACAGCCTCGTTTATTTTCGTTTGAAGCTCGCTCATAACAGCAATGGCGTTTGAGTCGCTTAAATCGTAAACTATTTTGTAGCCCGAATCTATTATATCGAGTATTTCGGTGCTTTCGTTGTAGCTGTCACCGACCTTGTCGGTGACAGCGGTATTTCCGGCATCGCCGCAAGCCACAAGAGATATTACGGTGAATATCGCAAGAAGTAAGCAAAGTATTTTTCTCATTTTCAACCTCATCCTATTATGGTTTCAAGAACTGTCTGTGCGTATACTCTGATAAGGAAATCATTGGGATGGTTTACGTTGTTACCCGTCATATCAAAGTATCTCTTGTGTTCAAGCAATGAGCTGTGAACACTCGTCATTGGAACTATATCCACGTTTGCGTAGCCCTTGGTCATTTTGGCAAGAGCCGCCTCCTGAAGATTCTGATTTTTATAATACGTCGTCTCGCTGTGAGGAAGCATAGTTCCGATAACCGCTATCTCGCAATCGGGATTCTTTGAGAGAATTCCGTCAATTATGGTCTTTTCGTTACTAACGAACTTGTCGATAGCCTTGCTTCCGTCGTTCATTCCGAATCCGAGAACAACAAGGTCAGGCTTGTGAGCGTTTACAGAGGTCTCAAGCTCTGTAATACCCCAGCCTGTTTCCTTGCCGCCAACAGCGGTGTTGATGTAGTTAACTTTGGCGCTCGGATATTTAGCGCTGAGAGCCTCGGTCACCATCTGCGCCCAAATAGGTGTGCCGGGAAGCGTATTCGCTCTGCCACTGGCGTTACCGCCTGCGGTGATACTGTCGCCAAAGAATACTATATTAACTTCCTCGCCCCTCTCAAGCTTTTCGACAAACTTGTGGAGCTTTGCGCTCTTGGCGGGCGCGAAAAGGTCGGAATTCGGCTGATGTGTGTAGGTTACAAACACCTGATTTTTATGGAAATAAGTTCCCTCGGCAAAGAATACAAAGGGCTTTTTGCTGCCCGCGAATGCGTTGCCCGAAACAGAGGTTTCCTTGCTTGTGGGGTAGAACTCCTCCCACGTAAAGTGAGGCATCGCACTGCCTTCAAGGCGGTAAATCTTGCCGTCCTTTATCTCGTAGTCAACGCCCTCAACGTACTCGGTTTTAAGGTCGAAGGAGCGCACCGAAAGCACGTGCTCGGGGGTGTAGAGCAAGGGCGCTCCGTCGTCACCGACGAACATTACGCTTTCATGATATGTAATGCAATCCTCCCAATAGGGAATAAGCCATGTTTCAAGGTCATAGGCATCAAGCTTTGGGGTGTCTATGTAGCTCACGTTGTATACCTCCTTTTTACTTCCGTCGGCGGAAGTAAGCTGAATTTCGTATCTGTATTCGTCCGCGGTGTGAGGAATTATCTTCACGTCGGTAGCCGAGTATTTCGTTTTAACGCTGATTTCGGGCAACGCTGTTCTGCCCTCTCCCGCAAGGAAAAAGTCGGCCTTTCCGCCTTTGGTGTAAAGCTTTTTACCGTCAAAGAGGATTTCTTCAACCTCGGTGCTTGCGCAAAATTGGTCATAATTTATCAGCTCAAGCTCTCCGCGTCTGTAAGCGAGAAGATTGAATACAGCCGTTTCGTTAAAATCGGAGCTCACCGTGAAAACGCTTGACCCCATGGCGGCAAACCTGTCAGCCGCCACTCTGAGCGCCTCTTTGTCGCTTGCCGAAATAATTACCTTATTGCCAACGGCACGGATGGCGTATGCGCCGGTATTTTCGTCGGCGTAGCTCTTGATTTCGTTGTAAACGCTCTCGCCGTCGCTTCTTCCGCTTTTAAGACCGAGCTGTATCTCGTATTCGGTCTCGGGATTGGACGAGCTTAGACTTCCAAGCTTAACTCCGCTTGAAGCCTGAATCTTTTTTATCATATCACTCATAATGCCTACCGCGTTGGAATCGGACAGATCGTAAACCACCTTGTAGTTTCCGCCTATAATATCCAAATCAAACTTGGCGTCCGGAGTTGTGTCTACCACTACGGTGTCCTGCGGTTCACCGCCACACGCGACGGAAAACAGCATTAACACGGCAAGAAGTAAAAGAATTGTTTTTTTCATAGCGCACCTCTTGTTGTTTTTGGTTCATTTTATTGTTTTTAGTTCATTTTACCATATAAGCGCGGAATTTTCAAGTGTTTTTTTCGCATATCGTAAAATACATCATAAAAAAGCGGAAAAATGTTATTGACAAACATTCCCACAAAAAGTATAATTAATGTAGAACATAATACTTCTCTGGAGGAAATATATGCTTTACGAAAAAAACAAAAAAACGCCCCGACTTGACATGGAGCTTTTCAAAAATCCCACGTCAGATTTCAGAGCTACCCCTTTCTGGGCTTGGAACTGCGACCTTGACCGCGACGAGCTTTGCCGTCAGATAGACATTTTTAAGGAAATGGGCTACGGCGGATACCATATGCACGTGCGCTCGGGTCTTTCAACCCCTTACATGAGCGACGAGTTTATGGCGCTTATCAAGGCGTGCGTTGAGCACGGCAAGGAAAAGGGAATGATTTCCTGGCTGTATGACGAGGACAGATGGCCCTCGGGCTTTGCTGGCGGTCTTGTTACAAAGATCCCCGAATTCCGCCAGCACAGGCTTGAATTTGTTAGCTCCAAGGAGCAGCTAGTGGGTAAAAACCCCGTACTTATCGCTTGCTACGACGTTAAGCTGGACGAAAACGGCTGTCTTGACAGCTATAAAATAATAGGTGAAAACGACACTGCTGAGGGCAAACGCTGGATGGCTTACATGGCACGTACCGTTCCAATTCCCCGTTTTAACAATCAGGGATACGTTGACACTCTTAACAAAAAGGCTATGGAGAAATTCATTGAGGTAACTCACGAGGTTTACGCCCGTGAGGTAGGAGATGAGTTTGGCAAGTCTATCCCCTCTATTTTTACCGACGAGCCTCAGTTTATTAAAAAAACCACGCTTCCCTTTGCGGAAAGTAACGATAGAGTTTTGCTTCCTTGGACCCCCGATCTTGAGGACACCTTCAAGGAAACCTACGGAGAGTCGCTTGTGGAAAAGCTTCCCGAGCTTTTGTGGGAGGTCAAAGAGGGCGTTTCGCTCACCCGTTATCGCTACCACGACCACGTTGCAGAGCGCTTTGCCGAGGCATTTGCCGACACCTGCGGAAAGTGGTGCGAGGAGCACGGAATTCACCTTACGGGTCATATGATGGAAGAGCCTACGCTCCGCTCACAGACCTGCGCTCTCGGTGACGCTATGCGTTCCTACCGTTCTTTCGGACTTCCCGGAATAGACATGCTTTGCAACTGGTTTGAGTTTACCACCGCAAAGCAGTGCCAGTCGGCTGTTCACCAATACGGCAGAGTTGGTATGCTCTCAGAGCTTGACGGCGTTACGGGTTGGGACTTCGACTTCCGCGGCCACAAGCTCCACGGCGACTGGCAGGCGGCTCTCGGCGTAACCGTCCGCGTTCCTCACCTCGCTTGGGTTTCCATGAAGGGCGAGGCAAAGCGCGACTATCCCGCTTCTATCTCCTACCAATCCTCTTGGTGGAAGGAATACAGCTACATAGAGGACCACTTCGCCCGCGTGGCTACCGCCCTTACCCGCGGAAAGCCTATGGTACGCGTGGGTGTTATTCATCCCGTTGAAAGCTATTGGCTTCATTGGGGTCCCTCTGACCAGACCGCAACCGAGCGCGACAAGCTTGAAAACAATTTTGACAACGTAACGCAGTGGCTTCTTCGCGGCAGCATAGACTTCGACTACATCTGCGAATCGCTCTTCCCCTCCCTTACAGAAAAGGGCGGTGCGCCTCTTAAGGTTGGCGAAATGGAATATGACGCAATAGTAGTTCCCGAATGTGAAACACTCCGCGCCACCACCCTTGAGCGCCTTGAGGCGTTCAGATCGGCAGGCGGTAAGCTTATATTTATGGGCGACGCTCCCAAGTACGAGGACGCAAAGCCCTCGCAGAGAGGCGCCAAGCTTTACGGGGAATCAACCTGCATAGCCTTTAACAGAAGCTCGCTTCTTGACGCTCTCGACGAGTTCAGACATGTTGAAATCCGCAAAACAAGCGGTGAGCTTTCGGGCAAGTTCGTTCATCAGCTTCGCCGCGACACCGACGGTGAGTGGCTCTTTATTGCCCACTGTCAGATGCCCGAAAACAAGGACGTAAGAGCAACCGACCGCTTGAAAATCATCGTCAGAGGCGAATACGCTCCACAGAAATGGAACACTCAGAACGGCACGGTAGCTCCCATGAGATGCTTCTACGAAAACGGCAACACGGTAATTTACGCCGAGCCTTACGAATACGATTCCTTGCTTATATTCCTTGCCGATGGCAAGGCTGAGGAGCTTGCTCCCGCCGCCCCCGCAAAAGCTCCCACAGAGCTTAAGAATACCCCCACTGAGGTTTCCTACGAGCTTAGTGAACCCAACGTGCTTATGCTTGACTTGGCACGCTTCGGTGCTGACGGCAGAGAGCTTAGTGACGTCGAAGAGGTTTTGAGAATAGGCACCGCTCTGCGCGCTGAATTGGGTTATCCCACAGACAATCAGGCACAGCCTTGGGTCATTGAGGAAAAAGAGGCAAAGCACACCGCCACACTTGAATTTGACGTATACAGCGATATAGTTTACAAGGGCGCAGAGCTTGCGCTCGAGGACGCCGACAAGGCAGAAATATTCTTCAACGGCAAAAAGGTTGCCTACAAGGATTGCGGCTATTACACCGACACGTCTATCCGCAGAACTCCCCTCCCCACAATAAAGAAGGGCAAGAATATTCTCCGCGTAACCATTCCCTTTGGCGAGCGCGACAACATAGAGCGCGTTTACATTCTCGGAAACTTTGGAGTCAACGTGGCGGGAAGAAAAGCTGTGATAACCAAGCTTCCCAAGGCACTCGCCTTTGACGACATAACGAGACAGGGACTTTCCTTCTACGGCGGCTCCGTAAAGTACAAAATAGCTCTTGACTGCCCTGAGGACAGCGAATACCTTATGCGTGTTCCCCACTACCGCGCCGCGGTGCTTGCGGTATACGTTGACGGTAAGCGCACAGATACCGTAGCTTATCCTCCATACTTAATCAATATAGGTAAGCTTAAGTCCGGAAAGCACGAGGTTGAAATTGAGGCGTTTATCTCACGTCAGAACTGCTTCGGACACGTTCACTGCGCTGACGAGGGATTAAGATGGGTAGGTCCCAACAGCTGGAAAACAAAAGATAGCTCCTGGACCTACGAATACAGGCTGACAAGAGAAGGTATAATATCCACCCCCATTTTTTACAAGAAAGGCTAAATCAGCTATGAAAATTAGCGTTACGCAGTATAAAACAGAGCGCTGGGGCGACAATCAGTATCAAAAGCTCCGCGAGATAGGCTTTGAGGCAATTGATTTCAGCAATAATATCACAAATGACCACGCCCATTGCAAAAGCTCTAACGAGGAGTTTATCGAGGCGGTGAAAAAGGACAAAAAGCTTATCGACGAAGCAGGGCTTGAGGTGTACCAAATGCACGGGCCTTGGAGATGGCCTCCGAGGGACTATGCCCCCGAGGACCGAGCAGACCGCATGAGCCGAATGAAGGCGTCGATTGAAGCGTGCGCTCTGCTTGGGTGCGAAAATTGGGTAATTCACAACATAATGCCCTTTGGGCACGAGGACCTCAAGCAGGATAAGGGCGCAGAAACTTGGGAAATGAACCTTGAGTTCTTTACCGAGCTTGCAAAAACCGCCCGCTCCTGCGGCGTTAAAATCTGCATTGAGAACATGCCCATGCCAAACTTTTCAATAGCAGCCCCCGCCGATACCGTCAAATTTATCAAGGCGATGAACGACGATTGCTTTGGAATGTGCCTTGACGTGGGACACGCGGCGGTAATTCCGGGCGTTGATCCTGTACAGTCGGTCTATGAAATAAAGGACGTGCTTCGTGCGGTGCATATTCACGACAACCTGGGCAAGGTTGACCAACATTTTATTCCCTATTTCGGCGTAGTCGATTGGGACGGCATTGGAAAAGCCCTGAGAGATATTGATTTCAAGGGTGCTTTCTCGCTTGAGGTTGAGCCCCCCAAGAATATGCCCGACCCATATTTTGAAGAAATGTTCAAGCTCATTTTCAAAATCGCCAAGCAAATTGCCGAGGGCTGAGCCACTTAGGCAAGAGATTGTGAAATAACTCTGACAAATACAAAAAATCGATGGTGTTTAACCATCGATTTTTTGTTGCGCGTATTAAATCGGCGCAATATACGGCGAGCTGATTCCTCCGTATGTCACCACTTGCGGGTGGCGTTATGGATGCCGCCTTTTCCTATAAAGCCCGCTTGTACGAAATCTTCCGTGTTGTGGCGAATAACGTAATCGATATACGACATAACCATTTTAGCGGTAAGCAGATATCCCATTGTATTCATGTGACCGCCCAGATAAAACCGCTTTTTGAACTCGTCGTCGTACACGGGCGCGTATTTTCTGAAGTCTAACACGTAAGTAAATTCAAACGTTTCTGCCAATCTGTAAAGAATGGCGCGATGAATATCATATCCCTCGGAGCGGCTTTCATAGTACGCGCCAACGCTTCTCGGTACAGTCATAAGAAAGATACGAGACTTTGGCTCTATCTCGCGCAAACGCTGGATTATCTTCGCGTAATATCCCGCAAAGGTGGGCTTGTTGTTTCGCCAATCCGAAAGGTCAACGTCACTGTCAACGTCCCCAAGTTCTTTACCGAATTTTGTAATATCGTTCACTCCGAGCGCGATAATATAGGCGTCACAACGAAGCTCGGGATTCCAAAAGCCCTTTGACTCGGCAAAGCTGTCGCAATAGACGTCGGCTCTCATACCGCCTCTTGAAAAGTTATAGACCTTTGCCCCTGTGGCGCGAGCGATATACTGCCCCCACGAATGCTCAAAATAGTCGTTATATCCCTTTGTACCGTCCTCCTTGGTCGACTCAAGCTCGCCTGACGAAAGGCTGTCGCCAACGCAACCTATTGTGCGAAAAATAGCCGAAAAGCCGCCGTCATCAAGCAATTTTTCAAGCGGTTGCTCACTTTCGTCACTAAACTTGAAAAGTTTTTCAATATCCATGTTGTTTCCTCTCTTTCTTAATCTTCTACCGTTATCTTTCGGCAGAGTGCAGATTTGCGTTTTACCCTTGTCAAAGGCAAGCACGTCTTGAACGGGAAGCACGCCTCGGGGCGTATGCCTTGAACTATGACTCTTTCTTCACCAACCGAAATTCTCATAAGCGCCTCCAAGCGTTTTTTACAGTTTATCACAAAAGCAAATAAATGTAAAGACAATCTTAAAAAATTCGAAACAATATTTTTTCTTGACTAATCACCGCAAATATGGTAAAATTAAAAAAACACTCTGTTTGGAGGAAAATATATGAAAATATCAGTAATCGGCTGCGGACGCTGGGGCAGTTTTCTGGCGTGGTATCTTGATAAAACAGGACATTGCGTATCACTGTACGGAAGAGCGAGCTCCAAAAACATGCAGGGCTTTCTCGCCACTCGCAAAAACAGCCTGCTTGAATTGCCGGAAAGCATAACGCTGACAACCGAACTGACAGATATAAAGAACAGCGACACCGTGGTTATTTCGGTTGACTCTCAGGGACTTCGCGGAGTTTTTGAGGAGCTTGCGGAAAACGGTCTTACCGACCGCAGCTTTGTGCTTTGTATGAAAGGCATTGAGATTTCAAGCGGCAAACGCCTTTCGGAGGTTGCCGAGGAATACCTTGCCCCACGCGGCAGAGTTGCGGTGTGGCTTGGTCCCGGACACGTGCAGGAGTTTTATGGCGGAATTCCCAACTGCATGGTTATTGACAGCTCAGACGAGGGCTTTAAGAAAGAGCTTGTAGACGCTTTTTCAAGTGAGTTAATCAGGCTGTATTACGGCGATGACCTTATTGGAAACGAGCTTGGCGCGGCGGCTAAAAACGTAATCGGAATTGCCGCAGGCATGCTTGACGGATATTCGCTTTCGTCACTCAAGGGCGCGCTTATGGCGCGCGGAGCGCGTGAAGTGGCAAGGCTTATCCGCGCCATGGGAGGCAATGAGCTTTCGGCTTACGGGCTCTGCCACCTTGGCGACTACGAAGCAACCGTTTTCTCGCAGTTCAGCCACAACCGCAGATACGGCGAGGCTTTTGTCAAGGGAGAAAGTGCCGATGGGCTTGCGGAGGGCTATTACACGGTCAAGGCACTCAAATCGCTTTGCGAAAAGCACGACGTTGAAATGCCAATCTGCCGAGCTGTTTACGAGATACTTTACAACGGCAAATCCCCCAAAGAAGAGCTGAGTCTCCTCTTTGGCAGAAAGCCCAAAACAGAATTTTATTCATAAGAAAAACCTCGGCTAAACACCGAGGTTTTCTTTATATCAACAAAGAGATAAACTGCAGTTCACAAACCCACAGAGAAAAGCTTTACAAAGATTTTTAATCCCCTTTCAGGCAGTCAAGCCGATTTTGCCTCTGCAAAGCCTTGTAAAATAAGGCTTCGCAAGTAACGCTTGACAAAGTCAAGCAATATGTGCTTGACTTTTTTTGCGTATTGTTGTACAATAAATGCAGACCCACGAAAGGAGTTCCTCAATGAACATCGGTGAAAAAATCCAAATCTGTCGCAAAAAGAAAAACATGTCTCAGGAAGAGCTGGGTCAGGCGCTTCTCGTCAGCCGCCAGACCATAAGCCTTTGGGAGACGGGACAGACTTTGCCCACCATAGATAATCTTATCCGTCTTAAAGAGGTTTTCGGTATGACGCTTGACGGTATTCTTTGCCCCGAGGAAAAAGAAGCCGAAGCAAACGAGACCTACGACTTTTCGGGTGGCGATGAATTCAATCGCGAAATTGCCGCCTTAACAGCAAAAAAGCAGTTGCTTAAAAGCATGAACATAATAATTATTTTTGCGCTCATAGCCGCTGTTTCACTGATATTTTTCGGAGCGGGTTTCATAAACGGAATTGCCGTCGGTGTGGTAAGCTCGGCAGTTGTCGGTCTTTGCAAATACCGCGTTGAAAGCTTCAAGGCAATGAAAAAGCTTGACCGAGACACAAAAAGCGCCTTTAAATATTTGGTATACGACAACTGTCTCGTAATTGAATCGCGCCAAAACGGCGAGAGCATACATACCGTAAAAGTTCCTTTTGCCGAAATCCCCACCATATACGACTTAGGTGAAAAACTGGCAATTGAAGTTGACGGCAGGCTCTATCCCTTAGAAAAGTCCCACGTCGCCAAGGACTCCAAGCTTTACGGCATAAAGAGGCTTGACAGCTCAATGTTACCCTCGGCTTTTTCGGAAAAGCTGAGAAAGACCGTTTCGCTCTATCTTACGGTTTTGTCCTTTGCCTCTATATTTCTTGCACTTGCCACAATAGTAATGATGTCATCAAAAAGCGGAAGCTTTTCGTCGCACACCTGGATATTTTTCGCGTTTACCCCCTTTCCCCTCGCGCTTGCGGTTTACGGAATCATTCTCAAAGCCAAAAAGCAAGGCGGAATTTTCGGTATCGTTTTGGGATTCTTTCTTTTGGCGGTGCTTTGCTTCTACGGCTCATTCGCATTTATATTTTAGGAGATGAAACTGAAAATGAAATCCTTTGTTTTAAAAATTACGGCACTTGTTGCGGTTGCATTGTTGCTTGGTTCGCTTTTGACGGCGTGCGACGCAAAGGTTGACGAAAGCAGCTCGATATACCAAAACGCGGTAAAGATTACCGACGCAATTATAGCCGACGACCCCGAAACCGCGTACAGCGTTGTAAAGGACGCAGTGACGAAAGAGGCCTTTGACGCCGCCTACCTTGAAATGCGCGAGGCAATAGAACACGTTGAGTCCTATACTCTGACTGTTTCGGAATGGACAAAAGGAATAGACAACGGCAAAAAATACACACGGGCGTACATATTTATGGATACCGCCGACGGAGACTTTTTGTTGCAGGTGCAGGAAATATCGGGCTACGAGGGGCTTGTTACCTACAAGATAATCCCCTACACGGGTCACGCCGCAAACCTTAAGGTCAGTTCTCCCACGCTCACAGTTCTCTCGGCGGTAATTAACCTTGTTGAGCTTGGATTTGTAGTGTTCGCGTTTGTTGACTGCGTAAGGCATTGCAAGCGCAGCAAGGTGCTGTGGGCAATTCTCATCGCGCTTGGAAGAATAACGCTCAGCTTTGTCTCAGGCACCGAGCTTACAAGCATAAACGTGGGGTTAGTATTAAGACTTAGCTCAATTCAAAGCATGGCGGACGGTGGATTCAGCATGGCGCTTGTAATCCCCGTAGCGGCTATCGTGTGGGTGTTCCTCAGAAAGAAGATGTGTACTCCCGACCCCAACGTAGTGCCCATGCCGCAGGACGGGATTGAGCACGAAATCTCGGCTGACGAAGAAAACAAGCCCTTGGAATAATTCTCCTATTGACACGCAAAAGACAGTATGTTATAATATTTTTGACAAAAACAGACAAGGAGTGTCGACTATGAATAATCAGGCAAACACAGTTAAAGAGGAAAACTTTATCGCAGGTCTCGTGGGCGCGTTTCTGTTCTCGCTCGTTGGCGGAATAGTTTGGTACGGTTTGTACCAGATAGGCTTTATCGCCGCTATCAGCGGAATTATCGGTGTGGTTTGCGCCATTAAGGGCTACGCGGTTTTTGGTAAAAAGGAAAGCCTTAAGGGCGTAATTTTCTCGGTGATTATCGCCGCCGTTGTGTTGGTAATAGCTCAGTATTTCTGCCTTGCGACAGACGTTTACAACGCATACAAGGAGTGGTTTGCCGCAGGCGAGATTGACTTTACCGTCAGCTTTGGTGAAGCGGTTGCAGGCGCGCACATCTTTCTTGCAGACCCCGCTGTTGCCGCGGGATACATAAAAGACTTGGCAATAGGACTGCTCCTTTGCGTATTCGGAGCCTTTGGCTCTGTAAGACTTGCTTTGGCTAAAGCAAAGGCGGCAAACAAAGCCCCCACGCAACCCACACAGCAAAGCGCCGACACCGATTTTGACTTCCCCACCGAAGCTCCTTCGGAGACCACTTGCGGCGAATGTACGTCGAAGGTAAATTACTGCGGAAAATCGGTTGCCGCAAACTATTACAGAGGAATAGAAGCGGTTGGCGGAAAGCTTTTCTTTGACAACACGGGAATGACCTTTAAGTCACACGCCTTCAATATTCAGGTAGGCGAAAGCAGAATCGAATACAGGGATATCGCTAAAGCCGAGGTAAAGGGTGCTATAAACGGTATGTCGGTTTACACCAAGGATGGCGTTGAGCACAAATTTGTAGTATGGCACAGAAAAGACTTAGTTGAATATATTAACTGCAAGGTGATTTAAGCTAAAAGCAAATCAAAAGGGATGCTCCTATGAGCATCCCTTTTAAATTACAGTTTTTCGGTGTGTTCGCACGGCAGCCACGTGGAGCCCCCACCGGCGAGGTGGCGCCAGTCAAGGGTGCGTAGCCCTTGTCGCTCGTCGCAACGAGCGAAATCCCCTTTCGGCGTCTTTCTTTTTTGGTCCTTTACAATTGGCGGTTTGCGAAGCAAATTTGCGGTGTTTAGCCGCAAAAGTCAATTGTAACAGGAACCGCTTGCGGT
>JAZKYO010000038.1:0-2983 GCA_045612185.1 Eubacteriales bacterium | reverse complement strand
CCCTTGTCGCTCGTCGCAACGAGCGAAATCCCCTTTCGGCGTCTTTCTTTTTTGGTCCTTTTTTCTTTCGCGCCTACTTATCCGCAAGAAAAAAGGACGAGGGGAATAAACTAATTATTTTACATATTTACAGATTTTTGCATAGCTAAATTTTTGTGTGCTGTTAATAGTTACTTACTGTCTCTCGTCCTTTTTCTTTTTGAGAAAGGAGCGTCAAAAGAAAAAGGACCAAAAAGAAAAACCGCGGTGCGCCTGCGGGCGCGGGCGGGCGCCTTTTGAAAAAAGCTCCGCAAAAACTTTTCTCGATGGCTGCTGTGCAAACACACCTACAAACTACAATTTTAACGTATAAATAAAGTAGGAGCTGTGCTCTTAATGAGACAGCTCCTTTCGTATTGCGTGGGGAGTGGTCGCACAACCATACTGTTTGTTGCAACAGTCGTTTTTCCCAAAAAGGCTTACAGCGCGGTTTGTGTATCGTTGGGGTCGCCGTTGATGGCGAGGTCGTATTCATGCGACCAGTCAAGATCGCGGTACTTCTCTCCACGGGGGTCATTTTTGATAAAGTCCATAAGAAGGTCAAGCATCTCAACCGTCCAGGTGTTTCGGTCTATTTGCGCGGTGGTAAACTTGTTCTGCGCAATCATCTCAAAGCCAAAATCGTCCTTAACGTGGGTCTTTGCCGCGCCGTCAACAACCTCAGCAACAAGGTGCGAGGGAATGAACAGCACGCCGCCGCCCGCGCCAAACACGATATCACCGGGCAGACAAACTGCTCCGCCAAAGTTTGTCACCGTATTAAATCCGGTCATGACAAACTCGCGTATAGGCGTGGGGTCGATTCCGCGGTAGTAGACCTGAACGCCCTCCACCTGCTTCATCTGCTCAACGTCGCGTATTCCGCCCCAGATAACCGCGCCGCCTGTTTTGGTGCGAGTCTTTATTGCGGTAGTAAGGTTTCCGCCAAGGAAGGTACCCTTGTAAATCTTGTCATACATATCGGCAACGACAACGTCGCCCTCAACAAGGGTATCAATAACCCATTGGTTGTAGTTTCCCTTTCTGCCTTCCTCAGCGCCCTTTGCGAACATAGTTTCGTGAAGGTCGGGACGTGTGGGACAGAAATTACAGGTAACCGCGCGACCGACAAGCTTTCTTCCGTCGTTATGTAAAGCGTACATGGGATTTACTCCGCCGCCCACGAACTGATTTTCATATCCCTTTACAAATATGGGCTTCCAAACCTCTTCCAGGGTCATTTCGTGAAGCTTTTTGAGGTATTTGTCCTCAACTCGAGGTCTGCCGTCGTCAAATCTTTCGCCTTTCCACTGTGGGGTAAGGGCGATTATTTCGTCTCTGTCATTAAAGTGCATAGTCTTTTTCTCCTTTAAATATCAGTTTTCAACAATTACGTAGCCGTAAGGCGCAAGGCAAAGCTTGTCGCCCTCCGCAGACACTCCGCTTGACATAAGCCACTTGCCGCTCTTCGCCACACACTCGGCGTTTTCCTTGGACACGTTGGCGTAAAGGGTAATTTTCTCACCGTCCGCCACGCGGGAAAATGAGCATATCTTTTCAGGCATTTCGGTGATATTCCACTCCACTTTGCCGTCAAAAAGCGGCTTTTTACTTCTCTTAAGCTCCACCAAAGCACGCACAATCTCCATTCTGCGCTTTGCGGTTTCGTCGTTTGCTCTCGACCAGTCAATTCCAAAGTATCCGCCGTGGAATCTGTTGGCGAAAAAGCTGTGCCTGCCGCAGTCGGCAAGCTCGTTACCGCAGTATATAAACGGAATTCCGTCAATTACGAAATTTATTACCGTAGCAATCTCACCGCAAGCCGCGCCGTTCACCTTTTCCATGCGTGCGTCGTAAGCGTCGTTTGAAACGTCGTGATTCTCATAGCATCTTGCAAGAAGCGCACCTTCGGGAAGTATGTCAAAATCTTTTTTCCACTGCGCGTATATCCCCGTGGCGTCAAACTTGCCGTTAAAGACGTCACGCATTGCGTAATAAGTCCAGTCAAGTCCGTAGTTTGCGTCGCAGAAGTCGCGGACAAACTCGGGCAATCTTCCCTCGTTGAAGAAAATAAACTCGGGCTTTATCTCACGCACCCTGCGTGCGCCCTCACACCAGAAGTCAAGGGGGCATTTGTCGCCTACGTCAAGGCGGTAGCCGTCAATATCGAATTTCTCAACAAAATAAACCATGTTGTCCTGAAGATATTTGCAAAGCTCAGGATTGTCAAAGTTGACGGTGGCAAAGAAATAGCTGTTGAGAGCAAGGCTTCCGTCCTCGTTGCGCTTGACAAAATCGGGATGCTCGTCAATCATCTTTGCCTTAGGGCCGCAATGCATATAAACAAGGTCAAGCATTACCTTAAGACCAAGGGAATGGGCTTTTTTCACAAAGGAATCAAGGTCGCCGTCATCGCCGTACTCGGGGTCTATTTTGAAATAGTCGCTTATGCGGTAGCTGTTTTGCGGATTTCCCGTCCCCGAAGCCTTTTGGCGTTTGCTCCAGTTGTCTTCGTTCATATCGTCGTCCGAAAGGACTACGGGGCAAAGATAAACAAAGTCCGCGCCCGTGCTTGCCACGTGCTCAAGCTTTTCTTCTGCCGCCTTCAGCGTGCCCTCGGGTGTAAAGGTACGCAGGCTTATCTGATATATGACCGATTTTTTCCACCATGCGGGAACAGGTCTTGTATTTTCTTTCATCTGAATACTTCTCCTATTATAACTTTATAGTTTCAGTATACCGCCTTTTCCGCATGATTTCAAGCACAATATTACGAAAAACTTACACTATGTTACGATTGGAGACATGTCGCACAGCAACCACGTGGAGCCCCCACCGGCGAGGTGGCGCCAGTCAAGGGCGCGTAGCCCTTGTCGCTCGTCGCAACGAGCGAAATCCCCTTTCGGCGTCTTTCTTTTTTGGTCCTTTTTTCTTTCGCGCCTACTTATCCGAAAGAAAAAAGGAC
>JAZKYO010000037.1:0-11577 GCA_045612185.1 Eubacteriales bacterium | reverse complement strand
GTCCTTTTTTCTTTCGGATAAGTAGGCGCGAAAGAAAAAAGGACCAAAAAAGAAAGACGCCGAAAAGGGATTTCGCTCGTTGCGACGAGCGACAAGGGCTACGCGCCCTTGACTGGCGCCACCTCGCCGGTGGGGGCTCCTCGTGGCTGCTGTGCGAACACACCGCCAAACTACAATTTATCTACATCTCCATGCGAGAAAAAAGGAGCTGTATTCTTAACGAATCAGCTCCTTTCTCACCGTTTTAAAATGCGGTATTGAGTATCAGCGCGGTAAAGACAAGAAATATTCCTATCACGCTTTCCTTTTTAGGCTTTTCTCCAAAAAGCAATATGGACATCGTAGTCCCCGAGCAAACCGAAAGACCGTTAAGCACGGGATACATAACCGAGGCGTCAAGCCCTTTTGCCGCATATGTCTGAAAGAAATTGGCGGCGTATATTCCCACCGAGGAAATTATTATCAACACCCATGCAAGCTTGGAAAATCTTGGCACAGCGGCTTTTGCGACGTTCCCCTTAGGCTTGAAGATAATTCCAAGCACCAAAGTAAAAACGGTAAGAAATACGAACATATAAAAATTATAAGCCGCAACCGACTCTCCGCTCGCTACCGAATTGTAAAGCTTTTGGAATATCTGGTTAACACCCTGGCTTACGCACACAACAAGCAAAACCGCAAAGGCCCCAAGCGACAGCTTGGCTTTGGTCTTGTTATTATAAAGGCACAAAAAGAAGATAGCAACGCTTATAACGGCTATTGCCGCCGCCTTGGGAAGAGTAACCGATTCTTTCAGAAACACAAATCCGCAAAGGCACGGAATTACAAAGCTTGCCGAGGAAAAGGCGCTTACCATCATATACGCGCCGCCCCTAAGCGCTAACAGCCACGATAGCTGAAATGCCGTCATTGCCGCGCCCGCGATAAAGCAGTAAAAAAGTTCCGTGCCGCTGATGGCAAAGCTTTTGCCCGTTGCCAGCATAATCACCGCACCTACCGCCACGCAAATGATGCCGCGGTAAAGATTTATCATAACGTTGTCAAACATTCCGCCCGCTACTCCGCTCAGCTTTTTTGAGCAGTAACCCTTAGCGGAATTTGAAAGCACCGCCAAAGCAAGCATTAACCAATAAATCATAAAAACACCTCTTTTTCACTACCATTTTAACATATCCAAAAGCTTATTCAATGCAAAAAGAGTGCATTTTTTTGCAAAATTCACGCATTTTACTTGACAACAAAACCTACGAGTGATATACTTTTTTATGAGGTGATAATATGGTCAAGATGATAAAAATAAGCGAATGTGACCCTTGCGGAATAAGGATTGCCGACCGCGCACATTTCAGATACACTCCAAAAATTCTGAAAAACCACATAATAAACCGCGCACGCAATGCGCTTATCTACATTATCAAGGGCAAATTCCGCTATTTTTTTGACCACAGAGAGCAGTTTGCCGAGGCAGGTGCTTTCGTTTATATTCCAAAGGATGCAACCTATTACTACGAAATTGCCGAGGCAGTTGATGCCATGCAAATAGAATTTGATCTTAGCTACACAGCAAGCGGAGAGGACGTGGTTTTTTCCGAAAAGCCTCTTATCGTCAGGGATTTCTCTATTCCGTCTGTCTCTCGCATATTTGAGGAAATAACCTACGGTGACAGAAGCGAAAGCTTTGAATTTTACTCAAAAATGTTTTTAATATTTTCACGCATTGAAAATACGGAAAACGCTGTTGAGCCAATCAATACCAACTCAAAAATCGCCCCTGCGGTGGCCTATATTCAAAGGAATTACAAAGAAAAGCTTTACATCTCAAAGCTCGCCGAGCTTTGCTTTTTGAGCGAGTCTCAGATAAGGCGAATTTTTTCTGCCACGCTCGGAATGTCTCCAATTCAGTACAAAAACAGCATTCTGCTCCGTGACGCCTGTGATATGCTGAACTCCGGGTATATTTCTATCGGCGAAATTGCCGATTCTCTTGGCTTTGACAGCATTTTCGCCTTCAGCCACTTTTTTAAAAAGGAAACCGGTGTGTCGCCAAAAGACTACAAAAACTCTAAATATAATTAAACAAGGAGCTGTCTCGCTAAGCAGACAGCTCCTATCCTTTTATATAATTACTCTCAAACCGTTTTCATCCAGCCATCGGCAAGGCGAGGCCACTCCGCCACTCTTGTGTCTATCATTGAGGGAGTATTTCCCGTAACGGCTGTTCCAAGCGCCATTCCGTGAGGCCCGTTGGGGAAAATATGCACCTCAAAGGGTATCTTCGCCTCAGAAAGCGCGGTTGCCATTTTAAGCGAGTTCTGCACGTTTACCCCGTTATCGTTTGCGGTATGCCACAAAAATGCGGGAACTGTATGCTCGCCAAGGTCATTTTCAAGAGAAATCATTCTGATCTGCTCCTCAGTGGGCTCAGTTGTACCGAAAGCGTTGTGGAAAGTTCCCTTATGAGTCTTGTCAAACCAACAAAGCACGGGGTAGCAAAGTATCATTCCCGTAGGCTTGTTCATACCGAAGGGGGCGTTTATAGCGTTTGCCACCTCTGGAATATGCCAACGTGTGCCCAGTGAGCCCGCAAGGTGTCCGCCCGCCGAAAATCCGAGAACAAACACGCGCTCGGGGTCTACCTTATATTTTTCGGCATTCTGTCTGATGTGCACCATAGCCAAAGAAGCCTCGATAAGCGGGCGCGGGAAAACCGCGTTGGGCTTAACCGAGTAGTCAAGCACAAAGCAAGCGTATCCCATAGCGTTAAAGGCGATAGCGATATTTTCGCCCTCGCGGTCGGAGCAAACGCCCGAGTATCCGCCGCCCGGAATAATAAGTATAGCATCGCTCTTTTCCTTGCGGGTACAAGGAAGGAAGGTAGTAAGCGAGGCTCTTTCGTCCTCACCGCAAAGTTTGATTGTTTCAACGTTCATATAGTTCATAATATCCTCCTTAAAACAGCTCTATGAGCTCTTTTTTACTTTTTGTGAAATTGTGTATACCTTTCTCGGTTATTGCCACCATGTCCTCAATGCGGCAACCGTATTTTCCCTCAATATAGATACCCGGCTCTACGGTTACGATATTGCCGACCTCAAGAAGCTCCTTGGCTTTTGGCGACAGTCTTGGTTCCTCGTGTATATATCTGCCCACACCATGCCCGAGGCTGTGTCCGAAGCACCCCTCGTATCCCGCGGAATCAATCACGTCACGCGCCGCCTTGTCGGCTTCTCCACCGCTTACGCCCGCACGCAACATATCAAGCGCCGCATTCTGCGCTGAAAGCACGGTGCCGTACAGCTTTTTCATCTCAGCGTCAGCCTTGCCGATAACCACTGTCCGGGTCATGTCCGAGCAATAGCCCTCCACCTTAGCGCCAAAGTCCATAGTGAGAAAGCCTTTTTGAAGCTTCACGTTTCTCGGCACGCCGTGAGGCAAAGCCGAAGCACCGCCCGAAACCGCGATAACGTCAAAAGCCATAGCCTCGGCACCGTTTTTACGCATAAAGAACTCAAGCTCCAGCGCCACGTCACACTCGGTCATTTCGGAGGTCATCACCGACAGAATATGCTCAAAAGCCAAGTCGGTTAGTCTCTGCGCAGCGGTTATTTTTTCTATCTCCTCGCCCGTCTTTATAGCTCTCATTGACAAAACGAGTTCGTCCGCGCCGTCGGATATTTTGGCAGCCTTTCCAACCTCGGCAGAGATTTTTTTGTAGAGCGATACCGACAACGCTCCCCCCTCTACCGCGATGCTTTTCGCCCCCGACGAAAGCAGAGCTTCTACCGCATCGGCAATTTTAGAGCCCTTGCAAAGCAAGGTTTCCACGCCATCAAACACCGAGTTTTTTACCGCCTCGTAATAGCGAAAATCAACGCAGGCAACACATCTGTCGGCGGTCACGGCAACAAAGCCGTCGTCAAAATCCGCGCCCGTAATATAGCTTTGATTGATTTTCGAGCTTAAAAGGAGTCCGTCGATTCCCTTTCCGCTCATCAGCTTTCTTAGTTTAGCAAGTCTCATTTTATAATACGTGGCTTATCTCCTTACAAGATTTTTCATAAAGAGGGCGTCCTCAGCCATGGTACCGTCCGACTCGCAGATAATTCTCGGCGTAAGTCCCTCTCTGATAATCGCCTCGGCAAGAGGCTCAAAAGCAGGCCCAAACTCCTCGTCATCAAAGGTGAGGTGCTTTTTCTCGCCCGCTGAGGTATACATTATCTTTGAAAAATGGCAGTGCATATTGCGCGCTATCTCGTCGCCAAGTCCGTTTGCCACGGTATCAAAGGTGCGGCGGTAGCTGTCAACGTCGGTATAGTATCCGCCCACGTTGCGGGCGTTAAGATGTCCGAAATCCACCACGGGATAGTAATGTTTGTCGGTCTTGCAAAGCTCAACCACCTCTTCAAGCGTGCCGAGCTGATTAATTTTTCCCATGGTTTCAAGCCCCAAGTGAATCGGCGTGTCACCAACAGCCTCAATTATCTTTTCAAGGGTATCACGCGCCAACGCCATAGCTTCCTCACGTGTTATTTTTGCCGCGCTTCCGCTGTGAATAACTATGGTATCCGCCCCAAGCAGCTCAGCTGCCCAAAGGCTTTTTTGGATATAGTCGATACTCTTAAGCCGCTTTTCGGGGTCTACGCCCGAAAGCGAGATAAAATAAGGTGTGTGGAGAGACATAAGCACGCCGTGCTCTCTTGCCGCATCTCCTATTTTGCGAAGCGCTGCCTCGCCTGCGGCAATTCCGTTGCCCGCCTCGTATTCGTAGGCGTCAAGCCCTTTCGACTTAACCCAGGCAGGGGCTTCAGCGGTAGATTTATGACCCTCGGCGTAAAAGGAATCGCTGTTTCCGCCGGGTCCAAAGGTAGCAAATTTCATTTATTTCTCCTCGTGAATCTTTTTGTACTTTCTGATAAACGACTTTTCAAGCCATCTTTTGAACTTAAAAAACAGAGTTGTCTTATCCTTTATAGGGGGCACGACGATAGCACGCGCGCCAAGTGAACGAGCCGCCCAAACGTCGGTAAATATCTGATCCCCAAGGCTTGCGCTCCGTTCCATAACCGCGCCAATCTCGGCGGCGTACTTTTTCAGCTTTCCCGAAAGTGGCTTTCCGCAATCGGCGTGGGCGGGAAGTCCAAGCTCTGCGTTGAAAAGCTCTACCCTGTCGGCGTGGTTGTTTGAAACAAGCATTGATTTTATGCCGTTTTCCTTAAGTGCCTCAAACCATTTAATTACCCGCTCGTTTGGCGTGGGTTCTTCGTAGGGGGCAAGAGTGTTGTCTATGTCTATAAACAAAAACTCTATATTTTGCGATTTTAGAAATTCGGGCGTTATGTCGTCAAATTTCTCAAACATAAAATCCGGAACAAAACTGTCAAACATATCGGTTCTCCTTAATCTTTCTACCGATTATTTTATCAAATATACTCCCTCATTTCAAGTCTTTTTTGAAAATAAAAAATTTTTAGAAAAATTTTTCATTAAACTATTGACATTTTGGTTTCTTTGTGTTATTATATTAAGGCAGTTTTAATGCGGGTGTAGTTCAATGGTAGAATTCCAGCCTTCCAAGCTGGTCGCGTGGGTTCGATTCCCATCACCCGCTCCATTAAAGGGTCGGCTTTTCGGCCGACCCATTTATGTGCCTTTAGCTCAGCTGGATAGAGCAATTGCCTTCTAAGCAATAGGTCAGGGGTTCGAGTCCCTCAAGGCACGCCACTTACGGTGGGTATAGCTCAGTTGGTTAGAGCGTCAGGTTGTGGCCCTGAAGGCCGTGGGTTCGAATCCCATTACTCACCCCATACCAAAAGGCAACGTCAGTTGCCTTTTCTTGTATCATAAGGAGAATCCTATGCTTAAAAAAGTTATGATAAAAATCACATCAAAATGCGACGAGCTTTCGGACTCGCTTTTTGACAAGGTAATTGGCGAGGGAAACTTTGAGGACGGCGATTTTGACGACGTTGACTACGCTCTTGAGGCAGCTCTAAGCGAGGTAGCCGACGTGGACTTTGAATTTGATGACGGTGAAGAAGAAGAACCCGACGACGGCATAATAGAGATATACACCGAGGGACGTCTGCGAATAACGAAAGACAGCCTTTCGATTACCTACACAGAGACTGAAATAACCGGAATGGAAGGCTCAAAGACTGTGGTCAGCTTTAACAAATCCAACCCCGAGCTTGTAAGCATGACACGCACAGGTCCCACCAACACCGCGCTTATATTTGAGCCTCATAAAAGGCATATATGCAATTACAACACCCCGTTTATGCCTTTTGAAATGTGCGTAAGGACACTTAGTATGGACAACCGTCTTGAAGCCGACGGTGAATTTTCGATAGAATACATAATAGAGGTGCGCGGCGCTACTGCTGAACACAACCGTCTGTTTTTAAAAATTTTTGACGCATCATAACAGGACTAAGGAGCTGTCTCATTAAGAGCACAGCTCCTACTTTATTTATACGTTAAAATTGTAGTTTGTAGGTGTGTTCGCACAGCAGCCATCGAGAAAAGTTTTGCGGAGCTTTTTCAAAAGCGACCTCTTGCGCCCGCAGGCGCACCGCGGTTTTTCTTTTTGGTCCTTTTTCTTTTGACGCTCCTTTCTCAAAAAGAAAAAGGACGAGAGACAGTAAGTAACTATTAACAGCACATAAAAATTTAGCTGTGCAAAGATCTGTAAATATGTAGAATAATTAGTTTATTCCCCTTGTCCTTTTTTCTTTCGGATAAGTAGGCGCGAAAGAAAAAAGGACCAAAAAAAGAAAGACGCCGAAAGGGGATTTCGCTCGTTGCGACGAGCGACAAGGGCTACGCGCCCTTGACTGGCGCCACCTCGCCGGTGGGGGCTCCACGGGGCTGCTGTGCGAACACACCTAAAAACTACAATTCAAATACACAAAAACCCTTACCCACCGCATAAAATGATACCCCAAGGAGGTACTTACACATGAAAGTTTTACTTGTAAACGGAAGCCCTCACGAAAACGGCTGTACCTTTACCGCTCTCTCCGAGGTGGCAAAGGCTCTCAACGCGGAGGGTGTTGAGACCGAAATTTTCCACATTGGCGCGTCGCCCATTTCGGGCTGTCGTGGTTGCGGTGCTTGCAGAAAGCAGAAGCTTGGCAGGTGCGTTATTGACGATATAGTAAACGAATTTGCCGAAAAAGCCAAGGAAGCCGACGGCTTTGTTTTCGGCTCTCCCGTGCATTACGCCTCAATTGGCGGAAGCCTTGCGGCGTTTATGGACAGATTTTTTTACAGCGCCGGCAAATCCCTGCGAATGAAGCCCGCCGCGGCGGTTGCCTCGGCTCGCAGAGCGGGTACTACCGCCACCCTTGACATCATCAACAAGTATTTCACAATTTCCGAGATGCCCGTGGTATCCTCACGATACTGGAACATGGTTCACGGCTCCACCCCCGACGACGTGCTTAAGGACGAGGAGGGCGTTGCCACCATGCGCGTTCTGGGCAAAAACATGGCGTATCTCTTAAAGGCGCTTGAGGCGGCAAAAGCCGCGGGAATCCCCCTCCCCGACCCCGAGCCGCCCGTAAGAACAAACTTTATCAGATAATCCGTCGGATAAATTCACAAAGCTTCGCATATCTTTTAATAAAAACAATGCGGAGTTTGTATGGATACCAAGAAAAAAAGAACTGTAATGGCGGTTTTCGGCACACGCCCCGAAGCGATTAAAATGTGCCCCCTCGTAAACGAGCTTAAGAGGCGCGAAGCCTTGCGGACGCTTGTTTGCGTTACCGCGCAGCACCGACAGATGCTTGACCGCGCCCTTGAAACCTTTGGGGTTGTACCCGACTTTGACCTTGACGTAATGACCCACGGGCAAACGCTTAAGGACGTAACCGAAAAGGTCTTGCGAGGAGTAAGCACGCTGCTGGAGCTTGAAAAAGCCGACCTTGTGCTTGTGCACGGCGACACCACAACCGCCTTTGCCGCCTCGCTTGCGGCGTTTTACGAAAAAATCCCCGTAGGGCACGTTGAGGCGGGGCTGAGGACCTACGACCTGAGTGCCCCCTTTCCTGAGGAATTCAATCGCCAAGCCATAGGGCTTACGGCTAAGCTCCACTTTGCCCCGACTGCTCTCGCCGCACGCAATCTGCTTGACGAGGGCGCAGACCCAAACAGCGTTTTTATAACGGGAAACACTGTTGTGGACGCGCTAAAAACAACGCTTCGCCATAATTTTGAAATTCCCGACGCGGCGCGTGGTAAAAAGCTGATTTTCCTTACCGCACACCGCCGTGAAAATCAAGGTGCGCCAATGCGCGCAATCCTCGGTACGGTGCGTAAAATCGCCGATGATTTTAAGGACGTGGCAATCATCTGCCCCGTCCACAAAAACAGAGAAGTCGAAAAAACGGTCACCGCCCTGCTTGGCGGTCACGAAAGAATTATTCTCTGCCCGCCCCTTGAAACCGCTGACTGCCACAATCTGTTAGCGCGCAGTTACATAGTGCTTACCGACTCAGGCGGAATACAGGAAGAAACCACCGCCCTCGGCATTCCGACCCTTGTCCTGCGCGAATCCACAGAACGCCCCGAGGGAGTGTCCGCAGGTGTTCTGAAAATCGTAGGCAGCGCCCCCGAAACAATCTACCGCGAGGCAAAAAGGCTACTTGAAAGCCCACAAGCCCACGCAGACATGTCAAAATCGGCTAACGTGTACGGAGACGGAAACGCCTCCCGCGCCATAGCCGACGTAATAGAAAAATTTATTTAGATAAACCAAAGGAGAAAAAAATGAGCGACAACACAAAATCGAATAATACGGTTGAGATACTTTTTTCTCTCCTTTCATTTGAAATGGGCGGCGAGTACCGCCGAGACCCCGCCGAGCTTCTTGACGACATGACCTTGGCGAAGGTCTGCGAGCTTGCCGACTTCCACGACCTTGTGCACCTTATAGCAAACGCGCTGGCACGGCTCTCGGTAGTTCCCAAAAGCGAAAAGCTGGCAAACGCCATCTCGCAAAAACAACTCCGCGCCATTCTCCGCGCTGAGCGCGCCGACAGCGAGCTGTCGGCGGTATCCGAGCTTTTTGAGTCCGAGGGCATCGACTTCATCCCCCTTAAAGGCGCGGTGTTAAGAGAGCTGTACCCCGAACGCTGGATGCGCACGAGCGGGGACGTTGACGTGCTTGTAAGAGAGGACGACGTAAATCGCGCCGCAGAGCTTCTTTGTCAAAAGCTCTCCTATGTCTTTGAGGGCAACGGAGGTCACGACCTTCAGCTCAAATCGCCCTCGGGAGTACCTTTTGAGCTTCACTTCAGGCTGGTGGACGACGGCTTTGCCGCTGAGCCGCTTGACCGCGTATGGGATTACACCGCAAGTCAAGCCGACAATTCCCACCGCAAAAGCCTTACTGACGAAATATTTGTTTTTTACCACCTGGTTCACATGGCAAAGCACATAAGAAATGGCGGTTGCGGAATCAAGCCCTTGCTTGACCTGCTTGCTCTCAAGCAAAGCGGAAAGCTTGACGTTTCGACCGAGCTTATGAAAAAACACGGCACAGACAGGCTTTTTGAGGTGTCAAAAAGGCTCGTCCGCGTTTGGTTTGAGGGCGAAAGCCACGATGGGCTCACCAAGTCGCTTGAGGATTATATTCTCCGCGCGGGCGTATACGGAAACCTGCAAAATGCGGTGGCGGCGGGAAAGGCGAAAAACGGCGGAAAGCTTGGCAATCTGCTTGCACGCGCCTTCCTTCCCTACGACGTAATGAAATACATGTACCCCATACTTAAAAAGCACAAATGGCTGTTGCCGTTCTGCCACGTGGCGCGTTGGTTTGGTGCGCTCTTTGGCGGCAGAGGCAAAAGGGCGATAAACGAGCTTAAGCTCAACTCCGCCGCCCCCAAAAACACCGCAGAGGTTTCAAATCTTCTCTCAGACCTCGGTCTGACTTAACCGCCCGACAACTCCCCGCCGAAAGGAAAAAACATGGACATAATTAACGAAGTTGAATACAGAAAAAGGCTGAAATCCGACATAAAGGGCGCGTTTGTGTTTTACGGTGACGAGGATTATCTTAAATCCTACGCCATAAAAGCCACGCGTCAGGCAGTTTGTCCCGACGAGGGATTTGCCTGCTTTAACGACATAACCATCGACTTTCCCGACTTCACGCTCGACGGTCTTTTGCGCGCGCTGGAAGCACCGCCCATGATGGCAGACCGCAAGCTCGTAGTGCTTAAATCCTTTGACTTTGGCTCGCTTAAGCCCACCGAGGTTGAGGCGATGCTCGGTATCCTCGAGGAATACGGAAAGGACGAAATGAACGTGCTTATAATCTCGGTAACTCCCGAGGGCATAGACGCGGGATACTCGGTAAAAAAGCCGTCGGCTTTTTTGCAAAAGGTCGCCTCTCGCGCCACTGCGGTGTATTTTGAGGCGTCCAACGCGGCAAAGCTGACGGTATGGGTGTCTCGCCACTTCGAGCATAACAAAATTCACATCACCGACAGAGTGGCAAGATTTTTCATCGACTATTGCGGCACGTCCATGATGGAGCTTGCCTCGGAAATAGACAAGCTTTCGTCTTATCTCCACTCCAAAAAGCGCGATATCGTCACCGAGGAGGATGTGAAATTCATTTCTGTGCCCGAAAAAAGCATCGACTCCTTTGCGCTTACAAATGCGCTGATGGACGGCAACCGCGCCGCCGCGCTTGAGGCACTTGACGTGCTGAAATTCCGCCAGACCAAACCCGAATTCGTTATGGCTGAAATATCGGGGCTGTTCGTTCAGCTTTACATGACCAAGCTGTTTAAGGACAACGGGCTGTCTCAGTCCGAGATAACCAAAGCCTTTGGCGCGTCCAAGGCTTACAGAGTGGCGGATTTCAAGGTTGGGCTTTTCTTGAAAGCTATCGAAAGGCTGAGCTTTGAACAGCTTAAACGCTCGCTCGACCTTTGCCGTGACGCCGATTTAGCGATGAAAACCTACGGAAAGCGCAATTTTGAGCAGATTGAAAAGCTTGTCTGTCTGCTGTAAAGCTGAGATTTGAGGAAAACTTATGGAAAACAACACTAAAAAAACAAAGGTTTACAAAGCCCCCCAAAGAGGAAGCGGAACCTGCGAAAGCTGCGAGTTTTACGACTACGACGAGTATACCGACTCCTACTACTGCAAGGTAAACCTCGATCAGGACGACCTTGAGCGTTACATCACGGGCTCAAACAACGCCTGCCCTTATTACCGTTTTTACGACGAATACAAAAGCGTTCAAAAGCAAATCTGACACCCGCAATGGGCCGGTAGGCTTAGGTCCTCACCGCACCTGGCGGTGGGCCTGTCGGCTTCGCCCCCACGCTTTAAGAATTGTGCGAACATCCCCCACGCAATACGAAAACCGCCATCTAAACAATGGCGGTTTTCTTTATAACAAAAGAATAATTTGTTTTTCAAATTGTAGTTTATCGGTGAGTAAATTGGTATGGAAGGCTTCCCCTTGAGGGGAAGCTCCGCAGAATGCGGTGATGAGGTGTAGCGCCCGCAGGCGCGTTATCCCCTTGCAATTTAACGGATGCTTCGCATCCTACACCT